>PQXC01000001.1:20310-166681 GCA_003194435.1 Candidatus Methanophagaceae archaeon
GCTTCGCTCAATATCTCTATCTCCATATTATTGATTGCTCTATTTTACATGAGCATAGCGTATATACGTTCAAAACATCCCTGTTCATTTACCCCTCTCTATCTTCGCCTCTATCACATCGTCCGAATCACGCATCGCTCGCTCTGTATCACCGAAATGTGCCTTAGCATCACGCATCTCAGCAATGAACCCCTCCATATCAGAGGCTGCTATCAGCTCATAAAGCCGGTTCGCAACCGCCAGGAAAGTTTTATGTATCTCACCCATCTCGAAATTCAACTGTATCAAAGCGTATAAACGCGGGTCCTGATGTAATATCCTGCCCACGAAGTCCATTAAAATCTCATACATCGGACTCATTACCGCTCTCGCTCGTTCAACATCGAAATCAAGCTCTTTCAGCGTGATGCCAAGAGCAATGAGGACGAAATGAGTGAGCCCCTGAAGGACGCTCATCAGTCTATCATGCTCCTCTGCACTCAGAATCTCTATCCTCGCACCACTGCGCTCAAATAGTTCATAAACTTGTCTGTACAGCGCGCCCACTCGCTCTGACACTGGCACGAATATAATCGTCTGACCGCGAATGCTCTTTGCAGACGGACCAAATAATGGATGCGTGCCCAATATCTCCACTTCTTCACCTGTAACCCTTGACATCATCTCTACCGGCACCTTCTTCACCGATGTTATGTCCATCATAAGCGAGCCCTTTCGCATCTCAGGTCCCACACGCGCTATTACAGCCCCTGTTATGTCTATTGGTACCGACAGGAGTAGCACATCTGTATCCACCACATCACCAACACTATCTCTTAAGATGTCTATCTTCGTATGCCTGACCCCCATCTCGGCTGCTATCTCGTCAGTTCGGGCACTTTTATCCACTATCGTCACATCAGCACCACTCTTCTTAAAGAACTTAGCGAACCAGCGCCCCATACCCCCTGCTCCGCCTATTATCGTCACTTTCATCGCTTTTCTATCACCACATCCTCATAATACATGTTACATGTCATGTATATCGCGCCATAAACCCCATCAGCTCCTCCAGCACGTCCTTATCGTCCTTTATCTTTAATTCACTCGCCATTAATATATACTCACCGCCCCTCAACATTACGTTCCCCCTCGCTATTACCGGCGTTCCAAATGAGAATGACAATGACAATCGCTTAACACTACTATCCTTATCTCCATTTAACACCATGAATAACGCACCCGTGCCATCATCCACAAGCACCTTATCTCCCGCCACTCCCACTATATCGCCCTCCACTATCACATCAAATGCACCCTGACACCTGATTATATCACCGATATCTCGCCTTTGAGGCTTATTCAACTCATCATACGCCGGAAAATAAATATTCTTCTCCCGCAGCTCCGTATTCCTGCCAATATAAAGTGTAACCAGCCCACTCCAGCGTCTCACGTATGCATTTCCTATCTGTATTACCCTGTCCTGCTTCAACTCCTCCTGGTCTGCAACCCACGAGAAGAACGGCATTTTTGCTGTGTAATCTGCTATAACACCTTCAAGAATCTCTATTCGCTTGCCATCCTTCATCGTGAGCTCCCGCAGTGATACTTCAAGAACTCTGCAAATAGTATTTATACCCCCTTCCCCGGGCTTCAGGCACCACAGCTCCCTCGCACCGCCACCCTCAGAGTCAGAGGGAGTGAACCTGAAGAAGCCCTGTTTCTTATATTCGCGCTGCATCATCAATTACAATTATAATTACTATTACTACTACGAATACCTCTACCTCCCACTATAAACTCAAGCTTGTTGAATAGCTCCTCTTTATCCTTCACCACTATTGCACCCCGGCTCTTCAACCCGACGAACAACTTTGTAGCTTCACCACCCGTGAAGTCCCGCTCCTCGATTCCATCGAAGATCAGCACAGGTTTGCCCAATTCAGATGCTCTCTTCGCCGCCTCCAGGTTCCTTAAATTGCCAAAACCCACTGGCATATCACAGACTATCACCGCATCTGCATCTTGAATCATCACCATGAGTTCATGTAGAGCTTTATCAGCGATCGGTGAGAATGGTGCTTCTGTCACTACAGGAATGCCCAAATGCTGTGCAACCTCACAGTCTGTGTCCAGCATATTCACCACGCCCACTGTCACCTTGTAACCCCTCTCTGTGAGTGTATGCATCAATGACGCACCAGCTCCTCCTCCACATATAAGATGAATTCTGGTGCCCCTGTCGCTGTCGCTGTCCCTCTCCCTGTCCTTATCCCTGTCATTGTAGCGGTTCTGTACCGGCACGGGTGATACATAGTAGTGATTGGTTACAGCATACCTCCACACGATAACATCAGCACCAAAAGTATCTTTTATATTATCCGGGTTCAATACTGACTCGGGAGTGCCGATGGAGACGACCCTACCGCGGTGCAGCAATACCAGCCGGTCGCAATAGTGCGCGGCTAAATTGAGGTCGTGGATAACTGCTATTACTATCAAGCCCTCCTGCATGGTCAATCGCTTCAAGAGCTCCATTATCTCTATCTGATAGTTTATATCCAGGTGGGAAGTGGGCTCATCGAGCAGTAATACCTCGGGCTCCTGTGCCAGCGCTCTTGCTATTAATACCAGTTGCTTCTCTCCTCCACTCAATTCTGTAATACGCCTATCTGCCAGATGCCAGCAGTTTGTGAGTTCCATACACCTCTTTGCTATCTCTATATCCTTCTGGCTCTCCAGTTCCCATCTCCCCAAATGCGGATTCCTGCCCATGAGCACGATATCAAGCGCAGAGAACTCGAAATTGATTGCGGTCTCCTGCGGCACCAGTGCGAATTTACATGCAAAATCTCGCTCATTCAGTTCTTCTATCGCACGTTCGTCAAGTAGAATCGTACCCTTCCTCGGTCTCAATATCCGGCTGATTGTTCTCAATAAGGTCGTCTTACCTGACCCATTAGGTCCTATAATACCAAGAAATTCACCGTGAGCCGCATTGAAGTCAATACTGGCAAGCACCTTCTTACTCCCATAGTATGCATCCACATCCCTTACCTTCAATCCCATCTCTTATATGCTACTGCTGCTGGAGTCACATTTTTAAAAATGCCCCATCTCCAATTTATCCTTCAACTCCGCTAAACATCCGGGGTCTCTCTTTATTTTCTCTTTTAGCTCATCTAACATCTGATAATTCCTTAATGCAGGAATGTATGACGGATCTATATCAAGCGATTTCTTAAGGTGCTTCTCTGCCTCCTCAATCTCACCTTTGAGGAGAAAAATAACACCCAAATTTCCATAAGCCTTTGCTGAATTCTTATCAATGCTCGTAACGTACTTGAACTCCTCGATTGCTGCATCCCAATCCTCATTCTCCATAAATTCCACACCTCTACGGAACCTCTCTTCGAGCTTGAGATACGTTTCCGGGTCAATATCAGGCTTATTAGCCAATTCAAGGTCTAAAAGCTCATTAATCGCGCTCAATAGATTCTCTACTTTTTCCTTCACTTCTTCATCTGGATTCAACGCAAGTGCCTTATTCGCGCATTCGTGGGCTTTTGCAACATAGCCTCTATGGAGATATGTGGCTCCGAGGTTATACCAATGAGCAGGATAGTCAGGATCCGCTTTCACCGCTTTCTCAAAATATGTAAATGCATCTTCAAGACGGTTCAACTGAGTATACAAAGTTCCAATGAGCATATACACGGTGTCAATGTCAGGGTATTCTTCGGGTATTGTCTTGAGGACCTCAATTGCACGCCTAAACCTGTTGGATGCAGCCAGTCTTACGCCTTTTTCAAGCGTCTCTTCACAGGCAGTTATATTCAATATCTGCCCATTTTCGGTGTCCACCTTCATTGGTTTCTCTGCCGGCTCATGAATATCTTTGCCATCTATTGTTTTATTATGAACACGTCGCAAGTGCTCCGCCAAATTATCCATTTTAACACTCGCGCCGCAAACAGGGCATTTTGTGAATCTTCTTTTCTTTTTCATATCCTCTTAATCATATGAAATTTACAGTGTCCTCTAACCACACATTCTTCTATAAAGTAAGTCTATGAGTATGAGACCCATGTGTCTCCACAAAAGATTTACTCTACCTTTTCAAACCTCCCTTCAAGCTTCTTTAGCACATCGGGCAGTGTTGTGTATTCCATCTCCTCCACAGGCAGCCTGTGCGGCTCGAAAGGTCCATGTGCTCTAACGTAATCGGCAATCTCCTGCGCTTTGCGCCGTGCGAGGTCAAATGCAGGGTCGTCAAACATATCTGCTGTTCCCACCAGCTTGCCATTGCTTATCTGGAATCCTGCTGCAATCACACGCGGGGGACCATCAAACCGTGTACACTGGGAGTATCTAAAAGGCACAGGGATGATAGGTCCGTTATGCGAACCACGCATCCAGCCACTCACGAGATAAGGCAATGAAAACGGTTCTAAAACCTCACCCACTGCTGGTAACCCGCTCTGTGCACGTACCAGTGCAACCGGGTCATCTTTACCCACGTATTTACCCGCCGTGAAGTATAGTTTCTCTGTGCTTATAACTGCTACCGGCTCATCTTTCGGCAATGGACTCGTCTCCTTTGGATACACACGCTTTATCACATACTTGCTCTTCGCCCCTATCAGAGCAAGCAGGTCATATAACTCCTCCGGACACCTCAAAAATACCTCCTTCTTCTCTTTTATATCCCAGACCTCGAATACGAACCCGTCATGCATCACAGGGTCAATAACAAGCCCCGCTGTATTGAACGGGTCAGCGAATATCTTATAGATGGGATAATTAAACGCGCCCGGTTCTGTCTTATCCATCATGAACGCGATTAACGGCTCAGAGCCGCGTTCCGTAAATTCCATCTCCGCTATTCCGGGTCCCATACCCCTTATGTTTCCACTGAACGCATCCACGAGCAAATCCTGACCGGCACCATGCAGCTTCAACTCCTTCGCTACTTCAGTAGCTGCTTCAAAGGTCTCCCATGCCAGCCCATGTATATCCGGTGAATCCACACCTTTACGATGACTCATAAGCAGCTGCAGGTCATCGCCCGCATTCAGAACATGATAGCTGACAAGCAGACCTTCTCTCTTCGCCTTCTCCATCCGCTCCTTCGCCTTATCTTTCAACTCCGCTCGAACGGTCGAATGCCCGGGAAAACCACCAACATCTGCCTTTATCAAACTCACAGTTATCTTCTCCTTCTCCATATCCTATCACTCCTTACTTTTCCTTGTCCTTGGTTCAAATATAGTATGCTTTTAAACAGATGAGAATACACGCCTTGCTGCTTCGTCTCGCTCCTCCTGCTCTTGCTTTATCCTGTCACCGCGTCTGAAACTCTCATCTGCCTTCTCCTCATCACCCATGAGCCTGTAAACCTGCCCGAGGTTGTAGTATGTGGATATCCCGCCATCCATGAGATAATCTCTGAGATTCAATGCTGCGTTAAAGAATCCTATTGCCATCTCATAATCTTCCAAATTCGCATAGGCAACACCGCAATCGTTGCACGTCTTAGCCAGAGTCGGCATAAGCGGCTCTTTCTTCACTATCTCCTTATACACCTTTATTGCATCCTCGTATCTCCCCTCTGCAAGGTATTCCTCACCAAGAATAAGCAATTCCTCCGCTGTCTTCCCTCTTATCTCCTCCACTTCTTCTTTATCTTCCATATAATAAATAAAGAGCTAAACTGTTTATATATATTACTATTTCTCATTGGTCAGGTCAGGCTCTTCATCTTCAAGGTCTACCACCCTCCCCAGATATGTACCATCAAGCAGATATGCCTCCATTGTCTCTCTGAGAATGAGTTTTGACGCTATGGGTCCCATAAGTTTCAAATCAGGTGAATTAAAGGCTACACCACCACATATCTCGTTAAATGCTGGCATTATTATTACCCATGGGTCATTCCAGCAGTCTATATTTATATCCTTATAGTACTGTGTAACGGCATTATAAGTGCATTTAGCTCGAATCAAAACGCTCATCATTTTTGTATACCCAGTTCCTCTACTCACAAGTCGAATCATCGGGTGATTATGACCGATCATAATGTATTCAGCAGAGAAGAGCTCCTGTGATGGCCATGTATGCCCATGCGTATAGCCCACGCCGTCAAAGATGAACCCTCTCGTTCTTTCCAGACTTACCTCATGCTGCAGCTGCACACTTGCTATTGCTTCCTCAGGCATGAGTCCCTCCAGGTGCGAGTCATGATTACCCTTGACCACATATACCGGTGCGTATTCAGCGAGAGAAGCGAGGAAGCGAGGCACCTCTGTCCTGTTCCGGTATGAAACGCCAGGTACCGCATGTTTTATATCGCCAAGCAGGACAATCGCATCGGGCTCGGTTGACCTGATACAGGTCAATACACGCTCCAGAACCTTATCGGTTTGACTACCGATGTTTATCCCTCTCTGCCGCAACTCATCCTCTATACCCAGATGCAGGTCCGCAAGCACCAGTGTTCTCTTCTTATTCTCTACTATCAGCGCCGCTTCCCTCATCTCCAGTCTCATCGCAAATCACAATCTCATACCATATTATAATAGCATAGCGATATGTATGTAAGATAAGAGGGTAAGGGAAAAGGAATAAGAGAGAAGCGAGACTTTATTATGAAACTCCTGAAGACGCGACTGAAACACAGTCATAGCAGAGGCACAGAGAGAGAGACAGAGACAGAAACAGAAACTGGTGAAATCTCTTTAATACCAGAATCAGTGGACGACCTCTGGCATCTGAAGCATGTAATAGAACCGGGAGACACGGTCTATTCATTCACTTACAGGCGAATAGAAGAAGCAACGGATAAAATCAGACCAGCTAAGACGGAGAAGAAACGCATTCGGTTGGGCTTACGGGTAGAGAATGTAGAGTTTCATAAATTCTCGCATCGGTTACGTATAAAGGGGATAATAGAGACTGGTCCGGATACCGAGGTGGGTTCTTATCATACCTTCAATATCGAGCCCAATACCGAGCTCTCAATCATCAAGGATTGGAAGAAGCATCAACTGAAACGGTTAAGAGAAGCGGAGCGGGCTTCTAACAGCTCGCCCATAATCGTGCTCACAATAGAAGCGGGCGAGGCAGTTGCAGGTATAGTAAGGCAGTATGGTGTGGACGAGCTATTCTCAATACGATATGGCACGGGAAAAGGCATGTCTGGGGGAGATACAGCCATGAAAGCCTTCTTTGGTGAGGTATTGAGACTATTGAAGCAGGCTTATTACAACAACGATGCGGATGCTATCATCATTGCGGGTCCAGGGTTCATAAAGAGCGATTTCTATGCTTTACTGCGTGATAAAGCGCCAGAACTGCAGAAGAAGACCATAATAGAACAGACCACATCTATCGGGCTCTCTGGCTTCATTGAGGTATTGAAAAGAGGCGCTGTGACGAGATTGAGAGAAGCTGAGCGACTGGCGAGTGAAGTGAAGCTGTTTGAGAGATTGATGGCGGAGATAAGCAGAGAAGAAGGAGGAAAGGCGGTATATGGCGAGGAGGAAGTGCGAAAAGCTCTACAATTCGGCGCGATAGAGACCCTGCTGGTCTGCGATGATGAGCTGATGGCAGAGGGAGAGGGGAGCAGGGGGATAGGGATAGAGGAGATACTTAAAGGTGTGGAGCGGACAGGCGGTAAGATAGTTGTATTCAGCACCGAGTTCGAGCCAGGCAGGAGATTGAAAGCACTTGGTGGAATCGCTGCTTTATTGAGGTTCAAACTTTACTCTTGCCATTCAAGCTAAGCTAACAGATGGGTTTGGGTGTAGTATTTTAAACTTTTAATACATAATAATAGCCATAAGTCCAGCCCCGGTAGCTTAGCCCGGCAGAGCGATTGACTTGTAATCAATAGGTCGAGGGTTCAAATCCCTCCCGGGGCTTTGTAATTTGCACGAGCGGAAAAAATCCGAAAGATTTAAATGTTTATGTGCCTGAGGTATAATCAGGTGAAAATGGGTGTGAAAGTGAAATTAATTAGTGGGAGAACGGTTGCACAGGGTCAAAATCTGGATAACAAGCTCTCTGATGAGTACTTCAGTGCGGTAGCGTTCTGCGAGTTGAATGCGACAGATATGACAAAGATAGGGGTTTCTCCGGGTGAGAACGTGAAAGTGAGCACGAAGTATGGCGAGGTGGTGGTGAAAGCGAAGCAAGGAGCAGGGAACCCTGAGGGTATTGCCTTCATTCCCATGGGTCCCTGGGCAAATGCAGTTGTCAGTGGTGATACAAAAGGTGCGGGAATGCCTCAATACAAAGGTATAGATGCGGAGATAGAGAAGACAGAGGAGCAGGTACTGCAAATAAGAGAGTTGATGCGGCAGTATATGAGATAGTGAAATAGGAGGTGAGAAGGAAAATGGTGCAAATTACGGATGTTGTATGTCCTTTGTGCGGGTGTGTATGCGATGATATAGTGGTGGAAGTGGAAGATAACAGGGTGACAAAGGTGCGAGGTGCGTGTGCAGTGGGAAAGAGCAAATTGATGGGGCATGGACGGATAAAGAGCCCGGCGATAAGGGAGAATGGCGCTCTTAAGGACTGCTCTTATGATGAAGCGATAAAGAAGGCGGCGGAGATACTCGCAGCAGCGAGGAGACCGCTTCTGTATGGATGGAGTTCTACGATTTGTGAAGCGGTGAAAGTGGGCGTGGAACTTGCGGAGGAGATAGGCGCGGTTATTGACAATACTGCTTCGGTCTGTCATGGACCTTCAGTCCTGGCGATTCAGGATGTTGGTCTTCCAAGTTGCACGCTTGGTGAAGTGAAGAACCGTGCGAGCCTCATCATCTACTGGGGTTCAAATCCCACTTCTGCACATGGTAACCACATGAAACGTTACTCGTATATCTCAAAGGGCTATTTCCTGCCCGGAGGTAAGAAGGACCGGAAGCTCGTGGTGGTGGATGTACGGGAGACGAAGACGGCGAAGATGGCAGATAAGTTCCTGCGTGTGGAGCCTGGTAAGGATTATCTGGTATTCTCTGCATTAAGAGCCATTTTATATGGCTATGAGGACGTGGTACCGGATGAAGTGGGAGGCGTATCGAAGAAAGACCTGTTAGAAGTTGCGAGTATGATGAAAGAGGTGCAGTTTGGGATTATCTTCTTCGGTATGGGTGTGACGCACTCACGTGGCAGGCATAACAATATTGTAAATGCGATACAGACGACACGAGCAGCACATACACATACGAAGTTCAATATAATGCCGATGCGTGGTCACTACAACGTGGCTGGTTTCAATCAGGTATGCACCTGGGAGACGGGTTTCCCGTTCGCAGTTGACCTATCGCTTGGTTATCCATGGTATAATCCTGGAGAAACTTCTTCTACCGACCTCCTGATACGGAGGGAGTGTGATGCGGCATTGATCATCGCATCGGACCCGGGAGCGCATTTCCCGGGCGAGTCTGTGAAGCACCTGGCTAAGATACCCGTTATTCAGATAGACCCGTTCCCGAATCCCACAACTGAATTCGCTGATGTTGTCATTCCCACCGCGATAAGTGGGATTGAGTCGGAAGGGAGTGTATATCGCATGGATAATATCCCGCTGCGAGTGCGTAAGCTGGTGGATACAGAATACATGAGCGATGAAGAGGTGATGAAGCGGATACTCGAAGAAGTGAAGGCGATAAAGGCTAAGGAGGGTGAATGAGATGGTTGAAGAATTATTGATACGGAATGGTGTGGTTTACGACCCGATAAACGGAGTGAAGGGTGAGAAGAAGGACATCTGTATCCGGGATGGTAAGATAGTGGAAGAGGTGAAGAACCCGAAGGTTATAGATGCCGAAGGTAGAGTGGTGATGCCCGGTGGTGTGGACATACATGCGCATATCGCCGGCGGTAAGGTCAATTCGGGCAGGTTATTCAGACCAGAAGACGGCAGGAAGGGTGCAGAGCCGAAGACGAAGGTGTGTAGAGTTCAATCGGGCTATTCCGTGCCAAATACGTTCGCTACTGGCTATCGCTATGCGCGTATGGGTTATACATTCGTGATGGAGCCGGCAATGCCACCGCTTGCTGCGAGACACACGCATGAGGAGCTGGTTGATATCCCCATACTGGATAATGCTGCACTACCACTCATTGACAACAACTGGATGACGATGGAATACGTGAAGAGTGGAGATATAGACCTGCTGGCTGCCTATATCGCATGGATGATAAAGGCAACAAAGGGCTACGGCGTGAAGATAGTGAATCCCGGTGGAACAGAAGCGTGGGCATGGGCGAAGAACTGCGACCTGAATGATGCAGTGCCTTATTTTGATGTAACACCTGCGGAGATAGTGAAGAGTTTAGCGGAGGCGAACGAGAGGTTCGAGATGCCCCATTCTATACATGTGCATAGCAATATGCTCGGACATCCAGGCAACTATGTAGTGACGATGAAGACCTTTGACCTGGTGAAGGGCACAAAGCCTTACAGGGACAGACCGGTATTGCATGGAACGCACACGCAGTTCCATTCGTACGGGGGTACAACATGGGGTGATTTTGAGTCCCAGGCGAAAGCAATCGCTGACTATGTAAACAGTAACGAGCATGTGAGCATTGACATCGGTTCTGTTATACTGGGTGATACAACCACGATGACTGCTGATGGTCCTATGGAGTACAGTTTGTATCAGATAACAGGGCGTAAATGGACGAACCATGATGTCGAGCTCGAGACGGGATCAGGGATAACGCCTTTCCTCTATTCCGGTAAGGTGAGCGTGCATACAATCCAGTGGGCAATAGGGCAGGAGCTTGCACTGCTCATCAAAGACCCATGGAAGGTTGCACTCACAACCGACCATCCCAATGCCGGTCCCTTCATCGGATATCCAATCCTTATCTCCATGCTGATGAACAAGCGCAGGCGGGATGAATCGGCGGAGGAGATGCATTCTGCAATATTCGACCGGGCGGAGTTGCCCTCTATAGACCGTGAGTATGACTTCTATGAGATAGCGATAATAACAAGAGCAATGGCAGCGAAGACGTTAGGACTGGCGGAGCATGGCAAGGGGCATCTTGGCGTTGGTGCCGATGGTGACGTTGCGATTTACGATATCACGCCAGAGGAGCGCGATGATACAGGTAAGATACAGAAAGCGTTCCTGAACGCGAAATACACGATAAAGGGCGGTGAAATTGTGGTAAAAGATGGCGAGGTGGTAGCGGCTCCCCAGGGTAAAACCTTCTTTGTAACACCGGAATGCGATGAAAAACTGATGGATGAGATGCTGACGAAATTAAAGGACACGTTCGAGCATTACTACTCGGTCAGTTTTGCGAACTATCCTGTTCAGGATGCTTACGTGCCGAATCCATACGAAATAAGAGCGCCATGGAGGAGCTAACTAACTGAGGAGGTATAAAGATAAAAATGCAGCAGATAAGCTTGAAGTTGAAGGAAGAAGTGATGAAAGGTGTGGCGAAGATACCCATCGTGGTGGATTCACTGACGCCTGATAAACTCTTTGGTAAGAGCGAATCGGAGATAAAAGCAGAGAAGGTCTGGTGGGGCAACCGACAGGAGAATACCGGTGACTTATTTGAGGTTGGGGTTGATGGAGAAGCGGGCAGTGCCTCGGAAGTGAAGATAGTGCTGGATGGCGACTTGTCGAGGGTGAAGTATATAGGAGCGGGTATGACAGCGGGTGAAATCGAAGCGAATGGCGATGTGGACATGCATTGCGGTGCAATGATGCGTGGCGGTAAGATAACGGTGCATGGAAATGCCGACTGCTGGGCGGGTCGGGAGATGCACGGCGGTGAACTGATAATAGAAGGTGATGCGGGAGCCAATCTGTGTGCGATGTATAGAGGTGAGATTACTGGTATGACCGGCGGGAAAGTGGTCGTGGAGGGCGATGCAGGCGAATGTGTCGGGCAGTATATGGCAGGTGGTGAGATATTGATAAAAGGTAATGCGGACATTCTCGCAGGCTTGAACATGAAGGGCGGCAGGATAACAATAGAGGGTAATGCAGTGATGCCTGGTGCAGATATGACCGGCGGTGAGATAATAGTAAAGGGTAAAGTGGAGGACATGATGCCCTCGTTCCGCTTCGTTGAGGTCTCAACGCTGGATGATGGTGCGCAATACAAGAAATACAGTGGCGACCTCGCAATGACAGAGAAGCGAGCAAAGGGTGTGCTCTATGTTAAGGCTTAGCTTAGGGAGTGATGAGAAGTAAGATGGAGTTGAACGGAGTAGAGATAGAAGATACATTTGCGGAGGCGTTCCCGATAAAGGTTGCAAGGGTAGTGATAACAGCGGTGACCGAGCGTTGGGCGGAGGAAGCGGCGCGAGAGGCTACCGGGTTTGCCACTTCTGTCATTGGATGCCCGGCAGAAGCAGGGATAGATATGATGCTCTCACGTGCTGATACGCCGGATGGTAGACCAGGAGTGGCGATAATGATATGTCACTTCAAGAAGGACGGGATGAAGGCACAATTGATTGAGCGACTGGGTGAGTGTGTATTGACTGCACCAACAACTGCGATGTTTAACGGGCTCGAAGCGGAAGAGAAGCTACCTGTAAAACTGCACTTCTTCGGTGACGGGTTTGAATACGAGAAGGAAATAGGCGGGCGTAAGGTCTGGGCGATACCGATGATGGAAGGCGAATTCATCTGTGAGGAGGAGTATGGAGTGAAGACCGGAGTTGCGGGTGGTAATCTCTTCATCCTCGCTAAGAACCAGATGTCGGCACTTGCAGCTGCTGAGAATGCAGTTTCCGCAATCAGATGTGTAGAGGGTACAATAACACCGTTCCCCGGGGGTATCGTGGCGTCGGGCTCGAAACCGGGTTCGCATAAGTACAAGTTCATGCATGCCTCGACGAATGAGAAGTTCTGCCCCACGCTGAGGGATAAAGTTGAAGATACAGAGATACCGGAGGGTGTGAACTCGGTATACGAAATAGTAATAAACGGGGTGAGTGAAGAAGCGGTAAAGGAAGCGATGCGTGCGGGAATAGAGGCTGCGGTGAAAGTTCCGGATGTGGTGAAGATAACTGCGGGTAACTTCGGTGGCAAACTGGGTAAGTATCAGCTCAGATTGAAGGATGTGCTGGGGCTATGAGCCCCCGCACTATTTATTTTTGTTTGTTATCACGATTCATGAGCACAGCATAATAGTGGGTATCCAGTAAAACTTTCTTAGAAAGAAAGTTTTATCAAAGAAATTTACTCTAGTCGAATCGCTGGTATCCAGCCGTAATAAACTCTTCCGTTCGCATCAAAGAATTCAGTACAGGTAATTTCGCCTCCGGTTGCATTGAACTCCTTCCTATGTATTATCTGTGGATAAGAACCTGTTACGATGGTGTAATTGTATTTATGACCTTTCAACAGTCTGACGTAAGGAGCACCAGTTACGTTATGCAATGTGATGTTATGCCAGTCGCCTGTATAGCCTTCCCAAGTGCCGTTCGCTATCAATTCGCCGTTTTCGTATAATTTAATAGATTCGCTGTGTCCACCAGTACCGGCGCATGGATATGTGTACAATTTGCTAACAGTGATGTTACATGATGGTTTTATTTCGCCTTTGTGTGTTCCCATTATGCTCGGGTAAGTCCCCTTGCCGGTATCGAAGATTGCTTTAGCAGCTGGGGGTATCACACCGAGAAGCGGGTCGCCCACATAGAGCCTGACAGTAACAGTCTTATTAACCAAATCTCTTGAGAATGCAGGCTCGCCAGATACCGTTGGACGCGTGGTTACATCGTCAACTTCCGGTAAGAATCCAATTCCCGTTTTGAATACTTTGCATGTCTCTATATCGAGTTCGCCAACTTTTATCGTAATGTCAGAGTATGCATCATCAGTTGAATTGTCAGGCGTGTTATCGGTTACGTTTACGTTAAATACTATCGCATCGCTTATATCGGTGCCAATATATTCTGGTGGAAGATATGCTGCTAAATCACTTGAGTTGGCTAAGGTTATAGTAGACGTAACTCCTACGTCTATTTTTGTATATGGTTCTGTTGGCGCAAAGTAATTCTCCCAAGGTTCCATCAGCGGATAATTATCCTTATCTGAGTTTATATTATAGGGTATTTCTCCGATTCCATCACCACTTGCATCTATTCCAATGTAATCATCCCAGTAGTTGCCTAAGTAGTTTGTGTATATGCTTCCGTTGTAGGTGTAGGTTATTTTTATAGTGGTATTCCAGAAGTTGGTTGAAGATTGTTGTTGCTGGATTCAGAGAGCCAGATGCCTCCATAATTGTTGTTACACACCGTATTGTCCATAATGGCATTGTTGTTTGAGTTTATTTTAATTCCTGCATCGGGATACGAACTTCCTGAGTTTGTTGCAGTGAATCCCTCCAGAGTAATTCCATCCGCGCTTAATGTGATCGCACTGCCACTTCCCCCAGCATCCACAACTGGCATACCAATTCCTTTAAGAGTGAGCGACTTATTCACCACCACATTCTCATAATATGTCCCCGCATCCACAATAATCGTATGTCCATTCTTAGTATCAGGGTCATCTATTGCCTCTTGGATTGTTTCAAAATCTTCGCCTGTGTTGAGGTTGTGGACTGGGAATGTTGATTCTGAAATGACCGTGTATACGTACGTCCTCCCTTTCCCATTGATGTTATTCTGCGGTGCACCTATGGTAAAGTCATTGTTTCCATCGCCATTAACATCACCAGCAAAGCCAACAGTCATGCCAAATCCATCGCCTGAGCTTCCCGTTATCGTTATGTCAGGATTATTATCCATAGGATTCCCTCCAAAATAGATATATGCCTTACCAGAATCTGAGTAGCATGGTGCACCAATAATCACATCAGAGTATCCATCTTTATTAACATCACCAATGCTACTTACTCCGTAGCCGAAGAAACTGCCAGAACTCTCACCACTCATTGTTACATCTGCTGTGTTGTCCATCGAGTCACCGCCGAAAAAGATGTATGCCATATCACTGCGATGTGCCCCGACTACCACATCAGGGTATCCATCATTGTTAACATCGCCTGCCGAACCAACCGACCCAAATTTATGATTGGCTCCGCTGCCGGTAAGGATAACGTCTGGCGTTGTGTCCATCGGTTTTCCACCAAAGTAGATGTACGCCCTGCCAGTATCACCATTGTACCTCGGAGCGCCAACGATCACATCGTCATATCCATCCTTATTTATATCTCCTGCATAAGCACACCAGTATCCAAATTGGTCACCAGTTGACTCGCCGCTTAGCACAAGGTCCGATACATTATCCATAGGGTTTCCGCCCAGATAGATGTATGCATAGCCTGGCCCTTTGTAGCATGCACTCACGATCACATCGTCGAACCCATCTTTGTTAACATCACCGGCGTATGTGGCTCCCCAGGCACCCAAATTGTCACCCGGCGACTGACCGGTAATAATCACGTCAGGGATGTTATCCATTGGGTTGCCGCCAAACAAGATATACGCCCTTCCAGCATCCGCTCCTCCGGCATCATTGTATGGCGCTCCAGCTATCACATCGTCATATCCGTCGTTGTTAACATCACCAGCAAATGCTGCCGGGTCGCCCAGTTCGTCGTTTGCTGCTTCACCGGTAAATATGATGTCTGAAGAATTATCCATGGTGCTACCGCCCAAGTAGATGTATACCCTGCCTGCATTCGTCCCTCCGGCATCGTTCCCCCATGCTCCCGATACCACATCATCGTATCCGTCATTGTTGACATCGCCATTGACATTCGAGGGAGTGATATGAAGTCTATCATCCATCGCTTCTCCACTCAATGTTGTGATTAATTTTGCGTCAGTTTGTGCAAGGTCTTTGTCGATTATGTCCCCACTACTCGCGGCAACTACTGCATCTTCTATCCTCATAAACCCCGCACCGCCTTCTTCGCTCACTGTCCATGTGGCAGTTGATGCCGCGCAGACAAGTAGCGACAATACCACCACACCAACCAAGATTATACCGACATTTCTCAACACACATACCCGCTTTTCATTCGGTTTAAACATTTTCTTTTCCATTTAAATCACCCTTTCATTTCCTTCCGCCTTCTAATCAAATAAGCCACAGCTAACAATCCCGCAATTGCAAATACAGCTTCAAATCCGGGTATTACCTTCTCCTCGCCTCCCTTTTTATCCTCTTTTTGCACATCGGGCGTAGTCGGGTACATTACCTGATTTGTATCATAGGGGAATAAGTATAAAAGCTTTTGGTTTTTTTATATGTTACCCATTTAGATAAGAATTATTTGAGCAAAACAGGAATAACTAATACACTGGAACCCTCCCCTCTATTCTTACCATAATCCGTAACTCCGCCTAATTTACGTAATATGATTTTTCTTAAGAGGTTTTCTGAGTCTTTTTCGTCTAAAAGAGCGAGAAGATTAGAGCAAAAGAATGTTCAACATATTACGTATATACTACGTAATAGAGCACATCTCGATTTCTCTATTTATATTCATCCAAATCAGTAATGGCGCATATCCAGAAAAATAGATCTACCTATTACGTAAAATGCACTGAGTTACGGCATAATCTAATAGGGGTATACCCATTTATCGCCTTTGCGAGATTGAAAATGGTGTGGATAACTTTTGAGTTTCTTCATTTTCTCCACTCCCTCATGCGGGTAATCATCCCAACCAAAAATTCTTCTGTCGCCCTTGTATGGAAGTTCCAAATCAACCAAACCGTATGAATAGCTCTTTGTCGTTGGATCGTAGTAAATGTCAAGGAACATTGTCTCACTTATCGTAGCCCGAACTTTCGCACCGATGACCAAGCACTCTTTAAATATCCCCGTAGCATTTAGCTTTTGTATAACCTCTCGATACCAAATCATCGTTCACCGTTATATGCTCTCCAAGAGGAATGTAAGTTCCTCTAACTCATATCTTATCGCTCGCCATTCCAGCAGGTTATTGTAGAGGGTATGGTCATCCGGGGGAACCCCCTCCTCCTTTATTTTATTTTCTAATTTTTCAATGGATCCATATTTCGCAACCAGTTTTTTTTCGGCTTTTTTAAGCTCCGCAATTCTCTCCGTAATCTTTGATATTATTCCCCTGAGAATAATATCTTCCTCGGTTGCGGGCAGTATTTTTAGAGCTTTATTCAGCGCTTCCATTTTGCTCATCGTATTTTGCATCTCTGAAAAACACCTCAACCTACTTTACCTATACACATCCTGATTTATAAACTTATTTCTTTATCCGTCCACTCCTCCTTTTGACTTATGTCCCACTCCTTTCTTTTTCGTGAACCCATACGATCATGAAAAAGACGAGGCTCTTATTGCCCTATTTTCCTTATAGTATTCCTTCCTTGTCAGCACCCAGTATGCTGATTCCGCCAGGTGACGAGCTGTTGCAACGATTGCCACTTTTTCCCCTCTCCTCGCTTTTATTTTGTTGTATATCCTATGCAGGGGATGCTCATCAGCCACTTCCTTCGCTTCATCCGTTATCTTCGCTCTCTCCTTCAAAATAGCTTCCATCTCTTCAATCCTCTCTTTCAGCGCTTTCAACTGATAGCTTCACAAATTTTATAAAGTGCGGTAACGTCTCCATAATCCAGGACTTCTGGAACTTTTGCCGCTTTTATTATCAATTTACATGTGCGAAAAGCTAATCAAATACCTCTGTTTTCTTACTGGAAATAGTGGGAAGCACAAAGTTTTTTATAGAAAGTCCATGATTATTTACATTTATTATTTACATTTGATTACTCTGAAACTCAGGTAATTAATTGCCATGCGGAAGTGAGAGTGAAGTGGCAAAGGGAGAAGAGGGAATTGAGATGAGCGGGAATATAAAACTTGAATTTGCGGTATTTTAGGAGGTGATAGCTTGAAATTGAAACTCTTCCTTATTTTTGTGCTCGCCCCCTTTGTGTTAGCTGTGGGTCTTGCAGACGGTAGTAGTGTAGACCTGAGTTTTTCAAGTCCTGAACCACAAATTATTGACGGAGTAAATCATCTTTATCTGAAAGTATCCGTTGAAGGATTCGATACAGTTATGTCACCCGGGGATCCAATGCTACCTGTAAAGCGTTATTGTGTACTTTTACCGCCAAATGTGGATGATGGGAGCATCAGATTGGTTATCTCTTCTGACGATTTCTATGAAATAAATGTTTCAAAACCTATAGAGCCAGCCCCTCCAATGGCTACCGAATCTGGTCTGGTTGTTGAGTGGGAGGAGGGAAAGGAAATAGTCAATGGGAAGAATATGAATATTTACGGATCGGATGAGTATCATCCAGAGAATGTCGTTGAAGCAGAGAGATTATCCCAGATGAGACAGTATAGGTTCGTTGAGCTCTATTTCTATCCCATTCAATACAACCCCATTAATGGAACTCTAAAGATACACAGGGAAGTTAGTTTCAGAATTCTATACAATGTTAATGTTCCTGAGATGTCTTCAAATTCAGAGTTTGTATATGTATCTGACCCGGTGATGCGAGACGATGCGGCGGAAATGTTTATAAACTGGAATGATGCGAAAAAATGGTACGAAGCCGGGGCATTGGTCTCTCAGGCAGTAAAGTATGATTACATAATAGTGACGACAAAATACATTGTACATAACAGCAACAAACTCGATGATTTCGTTAACTATCTCCATGGTAAGGAGTTTAGTGTTAAAATCGTTACAGAAGATGACTACGGAAACGATAAAGGACAGCAAAGAGCGATAAACATAAGAAATTGGCTCAGAGAGCATTATATCAATTATGGAATAAAATACGTTCTCTTGATAGGTGATCCCGATCCTGATGACCCGACTGCATTGGACACTTATGGAAGCATCCCAATGATGATGTGCTGGCCACGGCATGGTTCAAAAGAGGATGAAGAAGCACCGACTGACTATTTCTATGCGGACTTGACGGGAGATTGGGATAGTGACGGTGACGGATTCTTTGGAGAGTATAAAGAGGACAACGTTGATTTTGCGCCGGAGGTTTACGTCGGCAGGATCCCGGTTTATAACAACGATGTAGACACTCTTGACAGTATCCTGACCAAAATCATGAACTATAGAGATAGATATTCCGGTGAGGACTGGAGGTACAGAATTCTCATGCCGGTTGCCATTACCAACTATAGAAATGAAGATAACAGTAAGTGTAAGAGGACCGATGGGTTGTATCTTCCAACATATGTTATTGAGAACATTCTACCCTCGCCGTGGAACCATTTTGTTCTATATGAGAGGGCGGGACTGGATCCTGTGCCTGTGTATGCACCTTATTACAACAAGTCTCTCACAAAGTACAACGTTATAAACGAGTGGTCAAAGGGCTATGGAGCAGTCTTTTGGCGTGCTCACGGGAACAAGGAAGGAGCTTACAGGAAAGTTTGGGTTAATGATGATGGAGATGGCATTCCAGAAAGTGATGAGATGAGCTTGCCCTTCTTCTTTACATCACAAGACACAGATTCGCTGAATGATTCAAGACCTGCCTTCACGTATCAGTGCTCCTGTCTCAACGGTTACCCGGAATATTCGAGCAACCTCGGATACTCATTACTCAAGCGGGGTGCCGTGGCAACAGTGTCAGCATCAAGAAGTAGCTGGTACACTACTGGCTACTGGCGACCCACTGGAGATGCAGATAATGTGGAAATTGGGTACCGTTACTTTAGGAACCTTATAAGGGGCAGAATGAATGCGGGTGACGCACTTTATAAAGCTAAGAACAGTCTCCTCAGCTGGAATGCAAAGCAGTGGATGAACAAGTTTGACTTCAATCTATACGGTGATCCGAGCTCGTCTATTTACAAAACCTCAGCCATTTACGTTCCTGATGATTACGCAAAGATTCAATGGGCAGTTGATAACGCAAGCGATGGAGGTACAATAATTGTGAGAGATGGAACTTACTATGAGAATATTATCGTGAACAAACAACTGACGATAAAATCAGAGAACGGCTATGCGAATTGCATCATTAATGGCACAGGTTCCAATGTATTTGTGCTGATTGCAGACGGAATAAGGATAGAGGGATTCACAATCACTGGGGGCTGTAATGGCATATACCTTTGGGGTTCAGACGAAAACAGGATAAGAAACAACAAATTCATAAACGACGGTATCTTCGTCCATTATTCATACGGGAATATTGTGGAAGATAATACAGTAAACGGAAAACCGCTTGTTTATCTTGAGGATGAAGCGGATGAACTCGTTCATAATGCCGGGCAGGTAATACTCGTTAGATGCACAAACATCACGGTCATGAATTCTGAACTCACATATACAGATGTCGGAATTGAATTACTTGAGAGTGATAACTGCTTAATATCAAATAGCAACATCAGTTCAAACAACTGGGATGGCATATGTCTTAAGGGTTCAAACAATAACTGCATATCAAATAGCACTATCAGCACAAACAACTGGGATGGCATATATCTTGAGAGTTCAAACAATAACCGCATATCAAATAGCACTATCAGCACAAACAACGGAATTGGCATAGAGCTTTATGATTCATACGAAAACAGGATAAGAAACAACAAATTCATAAACGACGGTCTCTTCGTCCATTATTCATACGGGAATATTGTGGAAGATAATACAGTAAACGGAAAACCGCTTGTTTATCTTGAGGATGAAGCGGATGAACTCGTTCATAATGCCGGGCAGGTAATACTCGTTGGATGCACAAACATCACGGTCATGAATTCTGAACTCACAAATACAAATGTTGGAATTGAATTATTTGGGAGTGATAACTGCTTAATATCAAATAACAATATCAGTTCAAACATCTGGAGTGGCATAATCATCATAGATTCAAATGACAACATAATATACGGCAACAACTTCATAAACAACACATGCAACGCTTATTCTTTTGGTTTAGCAAACATATGGAATTCAACAGAGGAGATAACATACACATACAAAGGTTCAACATATACGAATTACATGGGTAATTACTGGGACAATTACACTGGTTCGGATGCAAATACCGATGGAATTGGCGATACTCCCTACAGCATAGATGGTGACGAAGATTATCATCCGCTTATGGAGCCATTTGAGATTTATTTCGCGGTGCCAACATTTGAATTTGACACAGGACAACCAGCTAATCCATATCCAAGCATTTCAGGCAAGTTCGTAGGCACGATAGAGGCGAATTGCGAGATTGTGACGGACGAATTATACACGTATGCATGCGCTGGGACGGGAGGTCACACCGAATATGCGCTTATATGTAATGATACATGGTGCGCAGAAGCCCCGTGGGGCGTATATGAAAGGGACCGGGAGAAGATAGTATTCAATACTACTGTTGTCTTAATGCCTCACGAGCAATACAATGTAACGTTAATAACAGGCTCTTACCCTCAAATTCACCATAATAAGACTTTAACAATGCCATACGGGGAAATTACATGCACTAAATTTATAGATGCTAATGGGAAAGTATATTATGATTGGATACCTGCTATAAAGTTAAAAAAAAGCGATTGGGAATCCCAAAGATCTTAATTACGCCTGCTGCCAAAATTATGGTATCATAAAGCTGAAATTAGTTAGTTTCGGAACCACTGTTGAAGAAGCTCCTGCATAAATCCTCCACTCTATCTGTGAATATCATATCAAAATCGGGCGGCAGGCATCGCTTATATGGGAACTGAGCAAACCGGTAATCCATCAGAACGATGATGCAGCGGTCATGTTCGCTTCTTATTCCTCTACCCGCGGCTTGCAGAACCTTTGTAATCGCGGGATAGAGGTAGCCATATAGCCGCCCCTTATCCGCGCCGTATTTGCCTGTATAATAGCCCTGCGTAGCTTTTACCTCCAGTGTAGGCGGGCTCAGCGGAAGACCAACAACGATGATCGCCTTCAGCGTATTGGATTCGTAATCCATACCTTCAGAGAACGAGCCACCCTGAACGGCAAATAAAATCCCTGATTCTTCATCTCTTAACTGCTCGTATAACCTGTTCCGTTCCATCTTCCCCATCTCTCGCCTCTCTACCATCACTCTTCTCCTGATCTGTGGCGATAAATAAGCTAAAATGGCTTTTAGAAGTGCATAAGAAGGGAAAAAGACAGCCATGCCACCTCTTACATTCTCTGCTATTGCCTCTATCTTCTCGCCTATTCGCCTGTACATCGCCTCACCCCTCTTTGTATATTTAGTTGTGAGCCCTCTGGTGACAGCGATCAGCCGGTTTTCACGTGGGAATGGAGATTTGTACTCACGCAAAATTATCTCACGCCCATTGACCCGTGTAGCACCCAGTACATCGGCATACATCTCCACCGGGTATAGCGTGCCACTCATCATTATGGAGGCATGCGCCCGCCGGAATACCGGTTCGCTCAGAACTGAGGGGTCAAGAAGTTTGAGTGAGAGTGTGGGATTATCATTGATGGAGAGAATACGGAGGCATTTCTCTTCTGTGGTCCATGCATCGAGGAAGTCAGAAATGGAAGCCAGGTTACTCTGCAATATATCCCGTTCCTTTCTGGTCTCAGACTCACCCCCTGTGGACATGGACATGGGCATAGACCTGGACGTGGACGCATGGATAGCCTCTGCTCTGCTCCTGATTGCATTTATGAACTCTTTATAACTCAATACTTCTATCCGCCGTCTAAGCATCTTCTCCAGTTCGCCAATCAGGAAATCCCGGTCCACAGTTATCTCCGCTCTCTTCGCCTTTGCCGCATTCGTCACCAGTTTTTTGAGTATCATCTCCATCTGTAAAAGATTGTTATACAGCTCCCTGTCTATATTCCTGATGCCCCTGGCTGTTTCTGAGATGGTTTTCAGACGTAGTTCACTGCTTAGATTGTTCCTTATGCGGTCCGGGAGATTATGAGCCTCATCAACGATAACAATAAGCTCATCAAGATTCTTCTCTATCTTCTCCAGCATCTTCGATGCGATATCCCGAGAGAAGAGATGATTATAGTCACAAACGATGACATCTGCGCTTTTACCCACCTCCAGCGCCGCCTTATAGGGGCATACCTGCCTCGTTTTGCACCATTCACACAGCTCTTCCACATGCATTATCTCGCTTCTTATCCGAGCGAGGGCATCTGCATCATGGTTCATGTAATACCAGCATCTTTTGTTCCTCTGCTCATTCCTGCAGAATTCATTGAAGAGGGAATAGAACTCACGATAGATGGATACCGCCCTTGGACACATGGATTGCTTGGATGTGATATCAACAGCGGTGATATCCAGCCCGTTGCGCTCCTTTATCAGCCTGAGAGTATCAATGGCTATTTTATGCTGACTCCGTTTGGAAGTGAGGAAGAAGACGGTCTTTTCATTCTCGATGGCATACTGAAGAGCGGGAACGAGAGCTGCTACGGTTTTACCTATTCCGGTAGGTGCGTGAGCAACGAGGATACCACCAGCTTCTACTGCATGCTTCACATCAGCCATAAACTCTCTCTGCCCTTCTCGCACAGAAGGGAAAGGGAAGAACGAACTCCTCACTTCCATCTTAGCTCAGAAATAAATAATTAAAAATATCTTCATGAAGGTTTAAGGTATATAATGAACTAAAGATAGGAGATACAATATGAAAGTATTGGTATACCCGCCGAATAGTTTGATATTAGCGGATTTGGTGGAGAGGGGAGGGCATGAGCCGATAGTACTGATGCGAGAGATAGGCAAGCATGTGCGTGATGCGGAGATTGATGCACCACCTTTGAATGTAACAGAGGACGACCTGAAGAGGGCTTTGCGGTATGTCTCGGTGGAAGAGCCAGCGGGTGTAAAGGGTAGGATAGGACTGTTAGCGCCACTATTAGAGCAGGCAGAAGCCTCGATAATCCTCACTGATGCACCACCAACCTATGGGTGTATGGGTTGCGCCGTCTCCGATGAGTTCTTCAAGTTCCTGATACGGAAGCGAAAGATACCGACGCTGGAGGTGAAGTTTGAGGGTGGAGAGCGAATGGACGAGATGGTGAAAGAGATAATGGAGTTTTTAAAAGGGCTGCCGAAAGGTGAAAGTACGTAGCGGAGCGGAAAGGAGGTGAAGTGGGGTATGGCAGAGCGTGTGCGTGTAGCACAGATATCCTGTGGCACGGAATACAGTGGTATTCAATGGCAGCTGGATGAGATAGCGGAACAGGTGGGTATAGAACTGGTATATCCCGAGATGGAGTTATCGCGGGTGGAAGAGGCATGTAAAGAGATAGGCATGAAGGCGGAGAGTCCGAGTTTGAACATGATGATGGCGAGAGCGGTCTCAATGCTGGAAGACCCCTCAATAAAAGGCGCGCTCCTCCTCACATGCTTCAAATGCTCTGAGGGCGTCATCGTAAAGGACATAGTCAGGCGATACCTCCATGAAAGGACTGATATACCAATCATAGCGTATTCGAATGTGGAGAAGCCGAAGGAGATAGAGATATACTCACGACTGGAAGCATTGAAGACATTGATAACGAAGAAGGCATTACTGATGCGAGAGAAGCAGGAGGGTACAACAATGGGCATAGATTCTGGCTCTTCTACCACGAAGGTGGTGGTAATGAAGGATGACGTAATAGAGGGAGAGGCGTGGCTACCAACAACGGACCCTGTGAAGAGTGCAGATGCTGCGATAGAGGTGGCATTAAAGGATGCTGGACTGAAGGAGAGCGATATAGAAGCTATTGGTGTAACAGGTCACGGGCGTGAGCTGGTAGGAGAGCGTGTGAAGGCGGACTTGAATTTAGAGGAGGTGAGTGTAGTTGCTAAAGGCGCGGCACTGCTCACAAAACGGCATAAGGGTGAAGCATCGGTGATTGATATAGGGGGTATGAACAACAAGTTGATCCTCATGCGTGATGGGATCGCCAACAGTTTCAGTCTGGGTGGTATCTGCGGTGGTTCATCGGGCAGGTTCCTTGAGGTAGCTTCTCATCGCCTGGATGTGGATATCTCGGAATTGGGACAGCTCGCTTTGAAATCGAGAGAGAAGTATGAATTGCAGAGCTATTGCATGGTGTTTGGTATCCAGAGCCTTGTTGTTGCGCTCGCTTCTGGAATAAAGCGTGAGGATGTAGCCGCTGCCGCATGCCGTTCGGTTGCAGAGCAGGTCTATGAAACACAGATACAGGAGATGGAGATGCGACCACCCGTTATCTTCGTCGGTGGCGTATCACTGGTGGAAGGAGTGCAGCGTGAACTTGAGTATCTACTTGGTACTGAGGTGATAGTGCCGGAGAATTCGCAATACGCGGGAGCTGTTGGTATCGCTACACTCGTTTCAGGGATTTGAGCTCAATTTCAATCGCTCTTAATATCCCTGGTATTGCTTCCACAACATCTGTTGCAAGGAGGCTCAGCCCTTTATCCCGAAACGCTGCATCGCCTGCGGAACCGGAAATAAAAGCAGCTGCCGTTGCCACTTCAAATGCATCTTCGGAGGTTGCAAATAGAGCACCGGTTATACCGCTCAGGACATCTCCTGTACCTCCAACTGTCATTCCCGCATTGCCTGTAACATTCACTTTTATTCTCTTACCGTCCGATATAACATCATGAGCGGCTTTTAAGAGCGTGACAACGCGGTTGCGTAATGAGAACTCCTGTATAAACTCCAGTCGCTCTTCACCATCCGGTGGTGGCTTCGGGGCGCCCATCTTGCTGAACTCACCAGCATGTGGCGTTATGATCACCTGTTTTGATTTTGATGCTTTCAGTGGCAGGTCTAACCCGTATAGTCCATCGGCATCCACCACCGCCTTCTTTACCGCTTCGTCCTCTATTATTGACTTCACTGCTCGCTTCGTCTCTTCCGCTGCACCCAGACCCATGCCTATGACCAGCACATCATGCATCCGCATCAAGCTTGATACCAGTGATACGTCATCCTCAGTCAGTATAGAACCGGAATCAGAACCGGATAGAGGCTGGACAATGAGGTTGGGCGATATAGAAGCGATGATTGATGCTACATTCCTGGGTGCTGCTATCGTTACCCAGTCGGCGCCGGTGCGGAGTGATGCGAGAGCACTCAAAGCGGGTGCACCAGCGAAGGGACCACCACCTACTATCAATATCCGACCATTATCGCCCTTATGACTGCTCTTCTCTCGCCGCCGCAATACCAGTCTCACATCTCCGGGTCCCGCAAGCCGCTCCATGCCGGGCGGTATCCCTATATCAGCAACCACAAGCTCGCCGACATAGCTCTTGCTTTCTTTCTTCAACAAGCCAGGCTTGGCACGATGGAATGTCACGGTGAGGTCGGCATGAACAGCCTTATCGTATTCGCCAGTATCGGGATTCAAGCCAGAAGGCACATCAACTGCGAGTACAAAAGCTCCTGATTCATTTATGAGCTCAATAGCACTCGATTCAGGCTCCCTTATCCTGCCTCTCACTCCTGTACCGAGCAGTGCATCTATTATTACATCAGGGTTAAGCGTTTTTTTTAGCGCCTTCAAAGCTGAGGAATCGGTTATCTCCTCCATGCGGTAGCCACATTCGCTTAAAATCCGCCAGTTCCTCCTGCTCGCTTCTGTTCTCAGGTCCTTTGAACGCCCCACGAGTATCACCCTCACATTGGCGTTGCGAAGATGCCGTGCAGCAGCGAGAGCATCACCGCCATTATTGCCCTTACCTGCTATTATCACCACCTCTGTATCCTCAGCGAATCGCTTCTTCAATTCGCTCGCAATACTCGCACCTGCGTTCTCCATGAGCTGCAAAGGAGTGAGCCCGAAGAATTCACAGTTCGCATCCAGAGCAGCCATCTCCGCTGATGTTATAGTTATAGTCTCTGTATTGGTATCCATCGCCATCCTACAAGGAATTCATTAAATTAAAGATGTAACTCAGGTTTTTTCATGTTTTTCATGTAGATGTAGTCATATTCTTCTTATTCTTATCTTTATCTCACGCTTCTTTGGCATTATCTGCCGTAGAATCTCCTTCAATTGGGCATCTGTTATCATGTTTTTTATCCGCCCGCTCTGAGCGAGCGCAATCAGCTGATTCTCCAGTAGCTCAGCAAATTCCGGCTTTGCCATCCTTATTGTATTTAACCGCTCACGTGCTTCCGAAGAGAGAATCTGCCGGATGATATTCCTCTTCGCTTCCTCTAACTCCTGCTTCCTCTCCTCCTCTGCCGCTGCTCCCGCCTGTGCCTGCAGCATCTGTTCATACTTCCTCCTCCTTATCGCTTCCAATTCTTCATCACTCGCCATCCCCCTTACCTCCTTCAATCTTTATCTCATGCGCGACCTCATCGAGGAAGGAACGCCCTCGAGGCGATATCATCCGTCCTTTTTTTCCCTTCTCAGGCTTCAGGACATAGCCCGCCTGCTCCAGTTGCGATAATATCACCCTTATTATCTTCCCGGAAGCTTCTCTGAACCGCTCCTTCTTCGTTCCTCGCCTCACTCTACCGCCGTAATACGTACGCAACCTCGATACCCCCACCGGTCCATTTATGTATATCTGCCGCAGCACAGATGCACACCTCACATACCACCATTCACGATCCAGGGGTGGTAATTCTTTATGAGCACCTGTTTTAACTTCCATAGCCCATTTTGGAATATGAATGAACTTGTTCTTCTTTAACTTCTCCGCCACTCTCTTCACCAGCTCATCCGGCGGTACATCATATACCGTTGTCATCTCAATCTCATATTTTATAAAGAGAGAAAGTATAAAAAGGTGTAATAAGAGGTGTATGGGGGGCATAAGATGGGAGCTTCAGGGCGAGCTAAGATAGAAGAGAAGGCGAAGCTGGCAAGAAGAGCCTCATTTAAATTGGCAAATGTAGCCACGGAAGAGAAGAATAAAGCACTGCTTAGAATTGCTGATTCTATCTCCGCTAATAGAGAGCGAATACTCGCTGCGAATGCACAGGACATAGAAGAAGCAGAGGTGGCAGTGGAGGAGGGTAAACTTTCAAAACCGCTACTCGAACGTTTAAAACTGGACGATGCGAAGATAGAAGAGATGATAAGGAGTGTCAGGGATGTAGCGAAACTGGATGACCCGGTAGGTAAGACGTTATCGGCGATTGAGCTTGATAATGGTCTGGAACTCTTCCAGGTGTCATGTCCTATCGGCGTAATTGGTGCGGTATTCGAGTCGAGACCGGATGTTCTGGTTCAAATCTCGTCCCTGTGCTTAAAGACCGGTAATGCGGTATTACTGAAAGGGGGCTCTGAAGCGCGCAATTCAAATGCCGCATTGTTTCGTGTGGTTGCAGATGCAACGGCAACGGCGGAGAGCGAAATACCAGATGGATGGATTCAACTGCTGGAGACGCGTGAGGATGTGCGTGAAATGCTGAAACTGAATGAATATATAGATCTCGTGGTACCCCGCGGGAGTGAGCAATTTGTGAAATATATACAGGATAATACCAGCATCATGGTACTCGGTCATTCAGAGGGTATATGCCATGTTTATGTGGACCGCGATGCAGACCTGGATATGGCATTGGAGATATGCTATGATGCCAAAGTTCAATATCCCGCGGTATGTAATGCGATGGAGACACTGCTCGTTGACTCGGCAATTGCACAGGAATTCCTGCCACAGATGGCATTGCGGTATAATGAAGCGGGCGTGGAGATAAGGGGGTGTCCAGAGACGTTGCGGATTCTTGGCGATATGGATATGGGAGAGAAAGGGATAAAGCCTGCATCTGATGCGGATTGGCGTACTGAATATAACGACCTGATCATCTCAATCAGGGTGGTTAACGGTGTTGATGAAGCAATTGAGCACATAAACCGATACGGCTCGGGGCATACAGATGCAATAGTGACCTCAAATGATGACACAGCACGTAAGTTCCTTAAATTCGTTGATTCCTCTTCTGTGATGCATAATGCATCTACACGGTTCAGTGACGGATTCAGATATGGCAAGGGAGCTGAAGTAGGGATAAGCACAAATAAAGTACATGCTCGCGGTCCCGTTGGACTGGAGGGGCTGGTCATCTACAAATATCTGCTACTCGGCAACGGGCATGTGGTAGCACCTTATATAGGGAGGGGTGCAAGGCGGTTCACGCACCGGAGGCTCACAAAAGAGATTACGTTATGACTTCTTTATTACAGATAGCTCCTACAATAGCTTCGTATTTCGGTGTCCACCTTGTATCGCCCGCCCATCCGATTGAGCAGATACTCAAATTCGCATATTCTCATTATCCTGTTCCGCATACAGTTACACTGGTGGTGATAGACAGTCTGGATCTCAAGCTTTATTATGGGCTTGGTAATGAATTGGCAACCTTGCACGAACTCGTAGAGCAGGGCGGGCTTCTATTCGAGTGTGATACAGTAAGCAACCATACAACGCCGGCAATTGCCTCTATTCTCACAGGTCTGGAGCCTGAATCGCACGGCATCCTCACATCTGACGATGTTGGTAAATCGAAGATAAAGTCAATTCTGGAGCTTATGGAAGAAGAGGGGAAGCAAGCGGGGGCAGTAATAGAGAGAAAGGGTGCAGAACCACTGATTGGAAAGCTAAGTTATGTATATGGCGTTAAAGACCGTGAGGGTATGGATATAATAGAGTACGATAAGATAATAAAAGAGCACACGATATCTATTTTGAGGAATGGAGAGTCTGTGCAGATGGTATTTTCACATATTCGCACTATTGACCGATTTGCACACCGGGGCTGGGATTTGCACCTCGCAGCTACTGTTACGGACAGGAATGTCAGTGAGGTAGCGGATGCGGTAGCAGCAAGAGAAGGGCTATTACTCATCTGCGGTGACCACCAGGCGCATCTGAGGAACAGGGGTAGCAGAGGAGATAGAGGAAGCAGAGGAGTGGGGAGGGTACCATTGATTGTAGCCGCGCCTCATGATATTAACCCCGTTTCAACTTTAAATAAGAAGTAAAAAAGCTGAGGAGGATGTGAGGTGAGCGAAGAAGAATGCGGGTACTGAACATGTCAGAATGTGGAATGAGATGTATTGCATCGAGTGTATCTGTTCGCTTTTAGTTCTTTTGGAATGTTTAGATTGGCACAGATAAGATAAGAGGATATAAAAGTTCAGAAAACAAGTCAACCGTGATGAATAAATAAAAATAAAAAAGTGCGTGGTGCCCGCCCACGCACATATCCTGTTTAAATTTTACCTGAGTCCAACGATTGCACATCCATATCTCTTACCGCGTTGCTTGCCACTACCATCTCGCAGCGGCACATGATCGTCGTCTTGCCCATTTGGTATGCCGTCTCCATCATCGTCCCGACCGTTTATACCGATGTTGTCGCATACACCATCACCATCTGCATCAACAAAATACCTGCCACAACCACCGCATATAGGTCCAGGTCCGCCGATACCGCGATTATCACATACACCATCGTTGTCGTTGTCGGCATCCACGTATCGTACATGGGCTCCCTGACCGTATCGAGCAGCAGCAACTCCGATAGAAGTCGTTACCAGTGCAACGATCAATATTACAGCAATCAATTTTATTTTCATCCTGTCGCTTCACCTCCTAATTTTATTTATCTCCTATATCCTGGTTATAAATACAAAATAAACCGTTATAAGCTTTTCTTTTTGCCCAGATTACACCCAAATCTCACCCAAATTATTTCCTACTTATATACAGCAATATCAACAACGCTACAAATTCAAACAAATCTGGTAATATCCAGAACCAGCCCAGGGCATATATACGACGCCAGCCGCACGTATAATGAAAAATCGGATTCGATGTGACCGTTTGCATAATCAGAAGAATAATAAAGGCAATCAACCCCAATGCGAATTTCGATTTTATCTGCTCATAACTTTTTGCATAGATGAAGAGCAAACATAACAGTAGTATAAGGTTTCCAAACGTTACCAACGCCTTGACATTGACGAGTAACATGTCCTGCATAACCACTGGTGGCATCTTTATCACCTTCTACTTTCCTTCATATCTCTTTCGCTTTTAAATTTATTCCACATTTTATCCAAATATTCCTCGAAGACTTCATACTCTTTTTCCATGTCCGATGATAGGAAATACACAGTGCCATATCTATCACCCGTAGACGTAATTACCTTGTTATCCTGAAGAACCTTGAGATGATGCCTTACTGTTTTATAATCCAATCCAAATAACTCTGTTAACTGATTGGCGTTGTATGGTCTCTCCTTTAATGCCCTGATTATACGTGCACGATTCACACCGCCTTTAGTGCCAACAATCAGCCACCAGATTACACGTCTCATGGACTCTCAATAATCTTTTAAGGAAAAGAGGCTTCCGTGATAATAAATTTTAATCATTTTCCTTTTATTTGGGCGTGTCTCAATTTTGTAGAAAAGTATTAAGCCCTGCGAAGAAGTCACGGATCACGGATCAGGTATGTTATTGCGTCATGTACAGCAAATACGCTAAACAAGATTGCGACTGGGACTGGCGAAAATCGCATCCACTGAGGAGATTATCCTTGTGGTCGAGCGTAGAGACGAGACAATATGCGTCTGACCATTTTATTGATGAAACAGAAACTATGGAAGGGATATTGAAGAACATCGTAGGTTTTGACCTGAATCCCTTAGCGGTGCAGGTGCTGTCAGCGAGAACAAACTATCTCATCGCTCTGGGCAAGCTGATAGAATCTGGCAGCGATAGAGGACACTTATTTCAGGCTCCAGGTAGAGTCGATTCTATTGCCCTGCCATTTCTATCTTCATCGAGCCATGGATACCAGTACTTGGCGTAGAATTTGAAGAGCACAGGAAGCACGATTTGATTGATGCAGTGTCAGTGTCGAGAGCGATGAAGCACGTATGTGGTCTCTAAAGACTAAATAGCAATAGCCTTTGCCCATTCGATCACGTTCTGTATTATCTTCAACCCGGTAGGGAACGTCAGGATAGATTCTGGATGGAATTGCACACCCTCTATCGGCAGGCGCCTGTGGCGAACGCCCATGACTATATCACCGTTGGTAGTGGCAGTAGTGGCTGTGACCTCCAGACTCGCCGGTATGACCTTACCGATAAGAGAGTGATACCTGCCACCCATAAACGGGTTTGGTATACCTCTGTATATCGTCTTACCGTCATGCCGAATCGGGGATTGCTTACCATGGCAGGGATAAGCTAAAAGACCCAGTTCACCACCAAAGAATTCTATTAGCGCTTGATGACCCAGACAGATACCAAATATGGGGTAACTCCTGTGGTATCGTTCAATCACCCTGAGCAGATTGCCCGCATTAGCCGGTATTGAAGGACCAGGTGATAGCACAATCAAGTCCGGGTCTATATCCTCTATTATGTCCACATCCAGTCGGTTTCGGTATACAATCACCTCACAATTGAATCTCCGGAAATAATCCACGAGATTGAATGTGAAGGAATCATAGTTATCAACCATGAATATTCTGAGCGCCTTCTTCGTCTCCGTCTTCGTCTCCATCTCCATCTTCAATCCCTCCTGTATCTTCTATGATCTTGAAGAATGCTTTGCCCTTATTCATCGTCTCTCTCCACTCGTTCTCGGGCTGTGAATCATACAGTATCGTGGCACCAACACGGATCTCCGCAATGCCGTCCCTTATATATGCGGTCCTGATAATGATACCAAAATCAAGATTACCGGAGAAGGTGATGTAGCCGACGTTGCCGCCATAATAACCCCTTCTTGTGTGCTCAAATCGCTCAATCAGGTTCATTGCTGCTATTTTTGGCGCACCGGTAAGCGTACCTGCATTTAATGACACGATGAAAGCATCAAAGGGCTCGAATTTGGCAGTATCCAGCATACCCTCTACATGCGCCACCGTATGCATCACAGCCGAGTATTTCTCCACGAACCGATAGTCCCGAACTTCCACGCCCGGCTTACAGACCCTTGCAATGTCATTCCGTGCTAAATCAATCAGCATATCGAGTTCAGATTTCTCTTTCAGGGAATTCAAGAGCTGCATCATCTTCTCATAGTCCTCTATCGGATTCTCACCCCTCTCAATAGTACCAGAAATAGGTCTCGTCTGAACCAGCCCGTGCTCCACACGGAGGAACATCTCAGGCGAGGCACCCACAAGGCACTCATCACCGAAATTGACGTAGAATAAATACGGTGAGGGGTTTATCGTACGGAATTTGCGGTATATCTCAATTGGCGCTTTGCTGACCTTAAAATATCGCGAATGTGAGAGCACAATCTCAAATATCTCACCCTTCCGCATCTCCTCCTTCGCTCTCTCCACCATCTCCTCATACTCACGCCTCGTGAGCGGCTTACCTCTCCTGATACTTACCCTTTTACTTTTACTTCTACTGCTTCTACTCCTGCTCCTCTGTTCTCTTTCCGCTTCCGCCGACCGCAACACGAAATATTCATCAGCCGGGACATCAAAATCATGGAAATCGTATAACATTATCTCTGCATGCTCCTTGAGATGGTTGAAATAAACGATGAAGTCCGGCATGAAGAGATTGAAGTCCGGTATCCCCATATCATCATGAAGGTCTGCTATATCCTCGAAGAGTCGGACGAAGTCGTAAGAGAAGACGCCATAGAGCCCTAAAAAACGGTCTTCAGATGCGAAGAAATCGAGAAAAGTCCTTATAACGTATGAAATATTCCGCTGCTTGAATCTCCTATCCTCCTCTACCAATCGGTTCTCACGCTCGACATAGCCCGTGATGGAGTCCTCACGCACTTTCAAATCGCTTGCGTAACTGAAATGTGAATCATCAAACAGTCTTAATATATTCTTACCCCGGTTATTAAGTGCTCTAATCTCAAATCTTTCATCTTTACCCTTCAGTTGTAGTGGCGGGTCAATCAGAATAAGACTCAATCGCCCATATATCGGCGCTACCTCCGCAGACTCCAACACGATTCCCCGGTTCTCTACCCTATCAAAGAAGGATTCAAACGAGCTGTAGGGGATATCTTTCGTTATCCGCCTGAATCGCTCACCACCTTTGCAGGTGATATATTCCTCATCTATCATTGCTGTACAATAATAATGCATATTGTACATATAAATACATGAATGTTCTATTCTTAATTCTTCTACACACCTTTTACCCTACCCCATCTATTTTATTTTTTCGACTTCATATCATAGATAGCTCTAAGATTTTAATTGAATACCGGATAAAGTCTAAAGTAAAACGCTTATCAAGGTTGAAAGAGGGAAATGAAATCGAGGCGGAGAAAGAATTTTCTTATAATGGGTGCCGGCGTTTTAGGGAGTGGCGTTGGAGGGCTACTTGCGTCCGCAGGGTATGATGTAACACTTGTTGGTAGGGAGCGAATAATGAAACCCATTCGCGAAAAAGGTCTTCGAATTACCGGCATATTAGGTGAGCGTATTCTCCGCTTAAAAGCAGTATCAAGTGTAAAGCAAGTGCAAAGTCAGCCTGATATCATTTTACTTACGACAAAGGCTTACGACACTGAGGAGGCGGTTAAAGCGGTAATGGAATTAATGAAAGAGGACTCAGTGGTTTTAAGCCTGCAGAATGGTATAGGGAATGTAGAAACGATCGCCAAGCTTGTCGGTAAGGAAAGAACTCTCGGGGGAATGATTATTACGGGCTTTGAATGGGTAAGAGATGCGGAAGTCTCTGTTACGGTTTCCGGTGATAAAACAAAGATAGGGGAGTTGAATGGGGAAATAACGCCCCGTTTACTCGAAATTGCTGATGCTTTTAGCACTGCGGGCTTGCCTACGGAGGCAGTTTCGGATATACAATCGCATATTTGGGCTAAAGCCCTTTTTAATGCCTCTTTGAACCCTCTTAGTGCTATTTTTAGGGTGCCTTATGGTGAACTTGCCAACCCTTATACATTTGCAATCATCAGGGAAATTGTAAAAGAGGCTTTTGCAGTTGCGAAAGCGGAACATGTAAAGCTCCTCTGGGGGTCTTATGAAGAATATCTGGAATATCTTGGGAAAGTACAACTGCCAAGAACGGCAAAACATCGTTCTTCGATGCTAAAGGACATAGAAAATGGGAAAAGGACGGAAATAGACTATATTAATGGGATTTTTGTGCGCTTAGGGGAAAAACATAATATACCCACGCCTGTGAATGAAACCTTAGTGAGGCAATTGAAATTTTTGTCAGTCCAAGTCCAAAATAGACTTTAAAGTCTTGTCGGCTACTCCATTTCGTTTTAAGCCCCACTTTTTCCAAACTCACAGAACGCGTTTCAAATCGGTTATACTCCTCACCATGTATGTAGGTTCAGGCTCAAGCTCAGATTCAGGTTCATTTCCGCTTCTCCCATCATTACCGATGAGTATCGAATCTATACCTGCACGCTTCGCAGCCAGTACCCCTACAGGGCTATCATCCACCAGTATCGCATCTCTTCTCGGGATGTCCAGCTCTGCCAGCACCTTGTTTATGTAAAATGGACTTGGCTTTCTGTCGCTCAGACTCTTCAAGTCGCTCCTTCTTCCATACCATATCCTGAAATAGGGTCTCAACCCGAAGTACTCAAGAGCGAAATCCACACATGCCTGCTGCGAATCGCTCACCACTGCAAGCTGGTATTTCCGGCTGAGATATTTTATCACAGACTCAGAACCTTTACAGAGGTTTATCTCTCCTCGCTTTATCGCTTTTATCTTCGCTTCTATCACATCGCGCTCCCTCATCGCCCAGAAGTCCTCACAGTCCAGGCTGAATCTATCACAGAATTGCCTTACCCCTTTTTCACCATCAGAGTGGAGGGGCATCAAGAAATAGGTATCTATCTCTTCTATACTGAGTTGCAGCCCATATTTGCTCAGTGTCCTCTTGAATGCTTCATACGCCCACTCATGCTCTATCTTGCCAGTGCCGCGGGAGTCCAGGAAGGTACCATCCATATCGAGTATGACAAGCTGGTGCCTGGTCATAGCCTTAGCCTCTCAACTCAACTGCTTCGGCTTCAGCTCCTCTTCTGTGCCCATTTCACACGTCTACTCTTCCTGCCCAGCTTTATCATATTCCGCTCGCATTTGGAACTGCAGAAGTATAATACAGTACCGTCACGTCTCACGAACATCTTACCTCTACCCGGTTCTATCGGTAGATTACAGAACGAACATCTCCTCTCCATTATCTTATCATCACCCCATCATCACATTCATCGTTTTGACAACTTCCTCACTTCCCGGTTCGTCTCCAGAAGCACGATGATATCCCCCACTTTTACCGGTCCTCTACAATTCCTCGTTATTATCCGCCCTTTATTGGTGCCCTCCAGTACCCTGCATTTTATCTGCGTGGATTCACCATGCATCCCGGTCCTGCCAACTATCTCTATTACCTCCGCAGGGGTACCCTTCTCGTCACTCATGCTTGCTTTATCTTCTCCAATTCTTCTGTTATCTCATTAACCATTTCCTCCGCTTTTCCGGGGTCAACGATGGCTGCAGAGGCACAACCCTTCTTTATTCCACAGGCAGCCCCTAAATTGCGCTGGCTCTTTACATAGGAGTAGGGTATACCCTTCTCTTCACATAACGGTGGAAGGTGCATCACTATCTCCTCTGGATTGACGTCCTCAGCAATGAGCACCAACTTCGCCATCCCCCTCTCTACTATCTTCGTCGTCTCATTTGTCCCTTTCTTTATACTGCCGGTACTACGCGCTATCTCCAGAGCTTCCAACGACTTGCTTTGCAGTTCTTCTGGCACTTCAAACTTGACATATAGCCTTTTTCCCTCTTCGCTCATCTTTCATCCCCCTACATTTTCATTTACATTCGATTACATTTTACAATGTCATTTGCGTTTTTACTTTTATATTTGCTAATGCCTTAAGTTTATAATCTTCCAGTAATACAGGCAGCACACACGACTCCGGTACACTCAGTGATATCTCCTTTGTACGCCCATATCTGCCCTTACTCACAATCACCGCGTTTATCAAACCCAGAATATCCAGTTCAGAGACGAGGTCAGTGACCCTGCGCTGTGTCAGCGGTTCCATACCGAGGAAACTGCAGGAACGCCGATACATGTTGTAGACTTCACCACTGGAGAACCGTTTCTTATTCCTCTCCCTGCTCAGTAACAGTATACTGTTCAATACGATCTTCGACTGGAGTGGCAGTGTCTTCACCACTTCCACGATCCTGTTTGCTTCTATCCGCTCACTCGCCTGCCTCACATGCTCTTCCGTCACCTTTGGACTCTCCGTTCGCTCGGCAATCTCACCGGACACACGAAGCAGGTCAAGTGCTCGTCTCGCATCACCATGCTCCTGAGCAGCGAATGCAGCACATAGCGGTATTACGGAATCTTCGAGTACAGACTCGTTGAATGCTATCTCTGCGCGCTCACTTAATATGTCCTGTAGCTGCTCGGCATTGTAAGGCGGGAATATTATCTCCTCTTCTCCGAGAGAGGACCTCACACGCTGGTCCAGAAGATCAGTGAAGGTCAGGTCATTTGAGATCCCTATCATACTCACTTTCGCATTGTTCAGCTCGCTGTTTATCCTGGAGAGGTTGTATAATGCACCGTCACCCTTGCCCGCTAATTTGTCCACCTCGTCCAGTATCACTATCACGCACCGGTTCTCTGTATCAACTCCGGCTTTAAACTCTGAATAGACCATATCCGTGGGCCAGCCTATCATGGGCACACGCTTATTAAATATCCGCGCGAGATACGCAAATACTCTGTATTGAGTGTCAAATACCTCACCATTGATGTAAATCAGTGAACACTTGCTCCCCATCTTCCGCCCCATATCCTCCAGCTCCTTACTCACATACTTCACCGTTGCCGTCTTACCGGTCCCGGTCTTACCATAGATCAATATATTGGAAGGCGTCTCACCCTTCAACGCCGCGGATAGGATGTCCGCGAGATTATTTATCTGCTCTTTCCTGTGGGGTAGATTCTCAGGTATGTAAGTGGGACGAAGGACTTCCTTGTTTGCAAATATTCTGCCTCTCTTTATCAGGTCCTCGAACAGATTGTCCATCTCTACTTCCTAAAAGGTGCACCGATGTTAAAATAGGTGATGTATCTTCAGTTAGTAATCTTTACATATAAAAGTAATAGGTACTTAAGGTACTAACCTAATTCGATAGTATGTGTATGATTGCTGTTCCACCAGTACCACCTATATTATGCGTCAGTCCGAGTTGGGCATTGGGCACCTGTCTCTTCCCTGCTTCTCCTCTTAACTGCGTCACAATCTCCGTTACCTGCCTTATACCGGTCGCGCCAAGTGGGTGTCCACATGCTTTTAAGCCACCTGACGGGTTTATCGCTATCTTCCCCCCTATCTCTGTCTCACCTTCCCATGTAGCTACGCCACCTTTACCCTTCTCAAAGAACCCTAAATCCTCTATGGCTATTATCTCCGCAATCGTGTATGAGTCATGAACCTCCGCGAGCGATATCTGAGAAGGTTCGATAGAAGCCCTCTTATATGCCTCACGCGCCGCAAACACCGTTGCATCCATCGTTGTTATATCTCTACGGTCGTGAAGCGCTATGGTATCGCTCGCCTGCGTGGATGCCTTCACATAGACCGGCGAATCTGTATATTTTCTCGCATGCTCTGCCGGGCACAGGACGACCGCAGAAGCGCCATCCGCTATGCTCGAACAATCCAGCATGTGAAGTGGTTCTGCAATAACCGGAGAAGCAAGTACTGCATCTATTGGTATTCCCCTTCGATACTGCGCCATAGGGTTGTGGATGGCATTGGAATGATTCTTCACCGCCACCTTCGCCATCTGCTCCACCGTAGTATTATAACGCTCCATGTGTGCTCTTGCCATCTGTGCGAATAGAGATGGTAGAGTGGCGCCGCAAATTGCCTCCCATTCGCGGTCTACGGAGGAAACGAGCAGGTCGTTTGCTACATCCTCGCCAACGTCCGTCATCTTCTCCACACCCGCCGCTATCACGAGGTCATACCAGCCAGAAGCGACCGCAAGGATGGCTAAATGCAGTGCAAGTCCACCAGAAGCGCACGCTGCCTCTACCCGCGTCGCCGGGATGTGCAGACCTGCCAGACCAGCGTAATCGGCGATCAGCGCACCTATATGCTCCTGCTCCACAAACCTCCCTGCCGACATATTACCTCCATATAGCGCTTCTATCTCATCGCCACTTATGCCTGCATCCTCTATCGCTTTCACGCCCGCCTCTACTGCTATATCACGAAAAGACCTATCCCAGAGTTCACCAAATTTCGTGTTTCCTATGCCTATTATCGCTACTTCTCTCATTTTTTACAACCTTATTTTACCCTGGTGTTTCACATAGCGTGCATAATCAAGATATTTACAGCCGGATAGGAAATCCTCTACCCGCGGAGCCTTATCCCTCACTTCGTCAATGCCATCGGTAACAGTAAGAGCAAAGGAATCAGAACCTGCACCCGAGCCAAAAGAGGTTATCAGGATTCGTTGTCCGGGCAATGCGATATCAAGAACCGCAGAGAGCCCTATCAGCGATGATGCCGAGTACGTGTTCCCGATATGTGTCACGATAAGACCGGGCTTTAACTGCTTTGTGTTAAACCCGAGACTTTTAGCCGCTTTCAACGGGAACTTACCATTTGGTTGATGAAAGACGGCGTAGTCGAAGTCAGCAGGCTGAAGCCCTGTCTTATCCATCAAATCCTTCGTGGCTGAGATGATATGTCTGAAATATGCAGGTTCACCTGTGAACCGCCCGCCATGAGATGGATACTTCTGGAGGTCACGACGCCAGAAATCAGGTGTATCAGAAGTGAAGGAGGTAAAACCCTCTATCTCGGCTATTACGCCATCATCACCAATGACAAAAGCCGCACTACCCGCTCCCGCAGTATATTCCAGGGCATCTCCTGGACTGGACTGCGATACATCTGCCCCTATTGCAAGCCCGTATCTTATCTTCTTCAGTGCAACCAGCCCTATACAGGTCTGTATAGCTGCTGTTCCCGCCTTGCATGCGAATTCAAAGTCCGCAGCGGTGATAGAGTTCGATGCACCTATTGCGGCACCTACAATCGTTGCTGTTGGCTTTACTGCATAAGGATGACTCTCAGAACCCACATAAATAGCACCTATATCCCTGGGGTCGAGACCTGCACGCAGGATAGCAGCCCGTGAAGCCTCCACTGCCATAGTTGCTGTATCCTCATCCATGTCCGGCACAGACTTCTGCTCCACCATCAGTCCGGATTTTATAATATCGGGGTTCTCTCCCCATTGCTTCGCTATCTCCTCCACCCTTATTCTATAAGATGGCACATACACACCGTACGAGACTATCCCTGTCATTCTCCCACATCCACATAAACAAGTTTAAAAGAAAGCATATAAATATTGTGTCAGCACATGGAACACATGGAAGATGGTTCTTAAAGAGCGAATAGAGGAATATTTGAAGCACAGTTTGGGTGTACCTCTACGGTTATTAAGCGTAAAAGAGTTGGGGTTGGAGTCGGAACAGGAAGAGGAGATAAAGGGATTTGGGTATGGAAAACCTTACTTCGTCACTTTTGAGACCGCGGAAGGCGAGAGGAAAGAAGTTGTCATATCGTCGCTGAAAGGTGATGGTTTCGGGCATGAGTATCCCTCAGACCGCGCACAGATATTGATATGGCAGTACAGGGCTTTTAATTCGCTACCGGGGCATGTAAAAGCGCTCGATGTTGGCTATTTCACGAATGACGGGCGGTTGGTCTCCACACGTGACGCTGTGGAATATTTCATTGTGTGCGAGAAGGTGGAGGGTGAGGAGTACGTGCACGACCTGGAGCGATTGAGAGATGGTGCAAGGCTGCGTGAAGAAGACGAGGCGCGGGCATCGGCTCTGGCTTCTTATCTCGCGTATATCCACTCACACAGGCGAGGAGATGCAAAGCTGTATATCAGGCGAATAAGAGAGCTGTTAGGGCATAGTGAGTGCATATTCGGTCTCACAGACAGTTATCCATCGGAGAGTGAGTTTATAACGCAGGCGGAACTGAAGGAGATAGAGGAGCTCTGCATTGGGTGGCGCTGGAAGCTTAAGAGCAAAACGAATCGGCTTTGCATGGTACATGGCGATTTCCATCCCTGGAATGTTATATTCCATACTCATACTGGAACGGATTTCACATTACTGGACAGGAGCAGGGGTGAATGGGGCGAAGCCGCGGATGATATTACCGCAATGACGATAAATTATCTCTTCTTCGGGCTACTGAAGACCGATGGAGCAGTGATTGATGCCGATTTCAAGCGTTTGTATGAGCTATTCTTCGATGTATATCTGGCAAAGACGAACGATTACGAGCTATTGGAGGTGCTACAGCCGTTTTATGCATTCAGAGGGCTTGTGGTCGCTTCTCCTATATGGTATCCAAATATCTCAATGGCTACAAGAAAGAAGTTATTCAACTTCATAAAGAACGTGCTTCAGACCGAGGAGTTTAATTACAGAGATTTAGATGGGTACCTGGATTAAAGCACTTTCCGCATTAAAATCGCAGCCTCTCCATCCTTATAATAAAAGGGAACGAACCCTATCTCAGTGAATCCCATACTTTTATATAACCGCTGTGCTATCCAGTTACTCACCCGGACCTCAAGCCGCACGAACCCTATCTTATGCTTACGCAGCAGATTGAAAGCAGTTTTTAGTAATGCACGTCCCACACCCTTACCTCGAAAACGGGAATCCACCGCGATTGCAAATACCCGTCCTTCTTCTTCCGGCGTTAATATCAATACTTCAAACCCTATAACCCTGCCATTTCGCTCCGCTACGATGAAACCCTCTGGCCATTCCCGGTATAACTCGAGATACAGGTCCGCATCACCTTCCAGGAATGCCTCCTCCTCTATCTCCATCACTCGCCTTATGTCCGCCATCTCAAAGTTCCTTATTCTTATCTCAAGCCCCTTCGTCGTGCTTATAACCATAGGTTTCATTCTGTCTCTATCTCTATCTCCATCTTCTTCGCATCTCTCAACTCCTCTCTCCTCGTATATTCGGTCACAAGCTCCGCTATTCGCTGCAACAAATCCTCGCTCACTTCGTTATTACCCCGCCGTGCATGTGCTCGCCATCTTTCTATCACTTCCTTCTCTCGCTGTAAGTCTGTAACAGGCATCTTCATTCGCATCTTCTCAGCCCGTGCCTGCCTTGCGTATTTCATTCGCTTTATGAGCAGCTCGGCAATGGCATCGTCTATCTCATCTATCTTCCTCCTTATCTCCTGTAATCGCTCTACTCGATGTGGCATTTTTATTAATTTATAAGATTAAGGGTAAAATAAGAAAAGAGCGTGAAGATGTCTCTGCCTGATAACGATAGTGAAGCAGAAACTAAGCCCCCGAATAGTATGGCGGGTAAGGCTATGATAGAGTGGGGTAGTAGCAGTAATGAAGGAGGAGGTAGAGGTGAGTATGAGAACGCGAGAGCGAGATATGGATATAGATGTAAGCAAGCAGAGCATACGCATACTCAATCGTACCTCTTCCTTCTTCCGCGAATACTCCGATGTGTTTAAACAGGCACCTCTATCACTCGTATTCTGCACGCTAACGGGTCTTCTTGCGGGACTTGGACTGAGTTTCATGCGTGATATACTGCAATTGTTACCTGAACTCATGATTCTCATTCCACCTGCGATTGATATGCGTGGCAATGTTTACAGTGCGCTTGTATCCAGATTGGGCACATCCATGCACCTCGGGCTATTCTCAAAGAGTATGAGAAGGGGCAGTGTCTTATATCAAAACGCATATTCATCGCTTTTGCTTACACTTGCACTCTCTGTTATCCTCGGTGTTCTGGCGAGATTGGTCGCGTTCGCCTTTGGTATGTCGCGGATTTCCATCTTTGGGTTTGTATTCATATCTGTGATTGGGGGTTTGATATCCGGGTTTGTGCTGCTTGGTATTGCTATTCTCGTTTCCATTATTGGTTATCACAGGAACTGGGACCTGGATAATGTATCGTCACCGATAATAACCTCCGCTGGCGATATGGTCACCATTCCCTCATTAATGCTGGCGACTCTGCTCCTTTTAAAGCTCGATTCTACGCCTGTGTACTTCAACACGTCATCGCTATTATTCATGGCACTGGCGGTTGTTGGTACGATAAAGGGCTTAAAGTCGAGTGATACAGTTGTGAGACGGATAATCAAGGAGAGTATTCCTATGCTCATCATCTGTGGAATTCTTGGTATCTTCGCCGGGCTGGTTCTGGACAGGAGACTGGAGGGTATAATTGCCATTCCCGCGATACTGGTGATGATTCCACCCTTCCTGGGTGCGAGTAATGCCCTGGGCGGTATATTGAGTGCACGACTTTCTTCTATGCTTCATATTGGTACCCTGAATCCGAAGTTATATCCACCTAAATCGGTAGTGATGAATTTCACTGTTATATATCTCTTATCTGTATTCATATTCGCTCTGGTTGGTATAATATCAGGAGTGATAGGGGGAAAAAACGGAGTATTGGTATTGAGACTGCTCTTCATCTCTATGCTGGGAGGGATTCTCTGCTCAACGTTCCTTAACTTTGCATCTTATTATATCGCTATACTATCGTTTAAATTCGGACTGGACCCTGATAATGATACAATACCACTGATAACGAGCTTGACAGATGTGGTCGGTGTGTTATGCCTCATATTCGCGATGTCTTTGATTTTATAAACTAAACTATCGTTTTATAGACTTCCAGTGTCCGTGTAGCAATCTTATCCCATGAGTACCCCTGCTCCACTATCCTCCTCGACTCCTTACCCATCTTCTCCAGGTCTGAATGTAACATCTCCTCTATTGCCCCTCCTATCTCCTTCACTGTGGTACCACAGAGAATGCCATTCCCATGCACGTAATACTTGTTATCACCTACATCAGTGGCAATTACCGGTAATCCAGAAGCCATCGCTTCAAGCAGTGCAATCGGCTGTGCCTCGAGCTTGGAGGGCAGTAGAAATATATCCAGACTCCGATAGAACGAAGCAGCATCATCAACATAGCCCAGAACCTTTATACGCTCGTCTTCCAGTCTCTTTATACGGTCATATAGTGGTCCCGTACCTGCGATCTTCAAATAGACCGGTTCGGACATCACTGTTTTAACTGCCTTTATCATATTTATTATGTTCTTCTCCGGCGATAATCGTCCCAGATAGCCGATATATATGCCCCTCTTACGCTTCCTACCCTCAATATCGCTATCACGCGGACGGAAATGATTTATATCCACGCCATTTGGTATAACCACCGTCTCTGTCTCGATGCAATACCGTTGAATGTCTGCTGCTATCTCCGAACTTACGGATATGAACTTCTTTGAACGCCCCTCGTATAAAGATGCAAGTGTTGCAATGAGCGCTTTTGCAAATTCACCCTCAAAATTGTTACCTGCCGGGATATGAAATGTATTGATGATATTACACTCGGAGCATATAGAAGAGAAAGGTAGCAGGAATTCTGAGAATGTAGCGGCGTGATGTATGTGCAGGATATCACAATCCTCCACTTCCTTCTTTATCTTACCCAGTGAGAAGTCAAATCCGTAAGAGATACCGCCTGAGGGATTACCAAGCATGAAAGAGCCGAGAGCATACTGGTTTATCAGCTTCACTTCAATGCCCATCTGCATAAACTCCCTCGTTAGAGCTTCTACATGCGTTCTTATACCGCCGTTTACACTTCTATAATAAAACGCTACCTTCATCTCTCACCTTATGTTCTCCATTTACCATATAGCGTATATAAAAATTTTTCTATTAGTACGCCTAATAGCGCTGTTGCACAATGGTTTTGCCTCGTATAAAAATTGCAATCTTGACCCGGTATTGCCAGACGCAGACACGCTTTCTTTTTTAGTGTTCCTGCTATTTAGGCCGTCTGGAGAAACATTAGGTGCTGTTATAGGTTATCGCACCGCCCGAATGGGCTATTTGCGCAGTGCAATATTTTATTTACCCAGCAATTTAGACAGAAGCGTCTTTCGCGTATCAGTATCACAGTATTTTGAATATACACAATTTTCACATGGTGCATTCCTGCCTTTATCAGGGAATGCGCCCTGCTTTATCCGTCTCACCTGCTTCAATATCTGCAATGCCTCTGCACGGTCACTTCTTCTTATCTGCGTCACCCGAAATTCTGCTTCTCTTATGTATTCCACAAACCCTCTCTTCACTATGCTCCCGAACTCATCCTCAATCAGCATTGCATACGCTGCCAGTTGTACACGGTCACTTCGCCACACGCCGTATCCCGGTGATTTACCCGTCTTTATCATGCACGGTATCACCTCTTCATCTGCTATTATCAACTTGTCCACACTACCACTCAGGTTCAGCTTTTCTGAATACATCATTCGTTCACGCTCATATCCATGCACACGCTCCAGTTCCGTCAGCTCATTCTCGGTCATCAACTTCTTCAGCCACTCATCATTCATACCCTGAATAAAATCACGCTTCACCGCCTCTATCAAATCCAGCTCCAGCACCAACCCCAGCCCCTCCAGCTCCTCCCTGTATATCCGTGGTACCGACTCCACTATATCTCCTATTATAGCTGTTATAGCTGCGGTGTCCTCACAGCCAGTGATTTTATGGAGGTTAAATGCAAATTCTTTCAATATGAAACTTTCTATCATGCTCTTTTCTCGCGCTGTCACTGTATGTGCTTGTGCTTGTGTATGTGTATGCGCATATGACTCATAACCCCGCCCTTGCGCTCTGACTCTGAAATACACCAGTCTGGGACATATTACATACTGCATTAACTCGGATACTTTTACTTTTACTTTTACTTTTACTCTTACTTTCGTCATTTAATATGAGGTGATATTAGGTAAGTGTTATGATTGATTATTATATTTTTTAGAGAGATGAGAGTGGTTAGAGCAACCTCAACTTCAACCTCGATCGCACTGATTACTGGTATCATTATCACCTTCATATTCATATCGCTCGTCCCGGTTTGTGCATATTCCTCACTGTTGATAACCGAGGTTTATCCAAAAACGATGGTGAAGGGCGAACCGGACGAATACATTGTACTAATAAATAATTGTGCCCATTCGGTGGACATTGCGAACTGGAGCATAACAGATAATGAAGCAAAGTTCACTTTCCCTCATGTCTCTATACCACCCGGCAGAGAGATATACCTCGCGCGGAAGACCGCCGTATATGCCCGCCCTGATGCTGATGTTATCGTTGCCACCTTAAAGCTAAAGCCTGGTACGGCATTTGCATTGCGCGATCGTGGTGATGAGGTCATTCTGCGTGACAATCATGGTAGGGTAGCAGACGTGCTGATATATGGCGATTCTCCATATAATGGTCCTGGCTGGCGCGGTGAGCCACTGAAGAAGCCGCTGTCGGGAATGGTATTCCACAGAAAAGCTTATGAAGATACCGATACCGCCTCTGACTGGGTTATTCTACCTCCTGGTGCTTCGTATCACCCACCAGAGCTAATTTCCGTCACCAACACGAGTGTTACCACCTTCGTATCACCTGATTGCAGCTTCACAGCCCTGAAGAGCGAATTAGATAATGCTTCCTCTTCTCTATACCTCAATCTCTACGAATTTGACAATAACAAACTTCTGGAGCCTATTTTAGATGCCCTACATAGAGGTGTGCGGGTTTATCTCCTGTTGGAGGGTCGCCCGGTGGGAGGTATGGAAGACGAAGAGCGATATATCGCAGAGCAGATAGCGAGCAATGGTGGCACTGTTCGGTTCGCTCATGACAGGTTCTTAAATCACGCTAAATATGCAATCATAGATGATAAGACACTGATTTTAATGTCAGAGAACTGGAAATACACCGGCGTACCGTATGACAGAACCTATGGCAATCGTGGCTGGGGCATTGTGATAAGGAACAGGGAGATAGCGCATTACTTCATGGATTTATTCCTCGATGACCTTCAGCGTGCAAAAGCTGATACTAATACTGAGACTGACGCATCTCTATCCCGGGGGATGGGGATAGGGATGAAGATGAATAGCAAAAGCCAGATGGAAAAAGAAATACCCGCCGGGGGCTATTACACGCCCGTATTTAAACCGCATACAATGACAACAAACTTCACAGTGATACCCGTTCTGGCGCCCGATTCCGCTTTGAGCTCGGGGACGATACTGGACATGATAAGGAATGCGAAGCGGTATATACACGTAGAGCTATTCTCTGCGGCGATGTACTGGGGAGATGAGCCGAATCCATTCATATCAGCGCTCGTAGAAGCATCAAGGAGGGGCTGTGACGTGAAGATTCTACTGGATTCTAAATATTTAGAGAACGATAACAACAATGATGAAGTGGTATCCGCACTGAACAGGATAGCGCGTTCGTCAAATTTGAGTCTTGAGGCTAAATTAGCTGATCTGGACTCGCTTGGTCTGGCTAAGGTGCACAATAAAGGATTGGTTGTGGATGGCAAGAAGGTGCTTATAACATCATTGAACTGGAATGCACACTCGATTTATAACCGTGAGGCGGGCGTGATAATAGATAACAGTGCTATCGCATCCTTTTATGACAGGGTCTTCCTTTACGATTGGAACGCCTGTTCTTCCACGAATGAGCATGAACATGCACGGGAGAGGACACCAGAAATGCAAGTTCTATACATTATACTCACTCTTTGCGCTTCTTTCCTTATCTTCCAGCTCGTAAGATGGTATCAGAGACGGTGGCGGTAATGGTGATGGTAATTATCGGGTATCAAGCATTCATGAAGCACTTAAGGTTAGCGCTTCGTAATAAGTGTCGGAGTAAAGGTTTGTGCCTTCAGGTACACCGGTTTTTGATCAAAGGCGTAAATTACCACATGCGAGGAAGCGGATGAAGTTGCTAAGGTATGCCTTGCTTTTGTTCACAACTTTTATTTGACTGCCTATAAAAATGTTGATGCAAATGCAAACAAATATTCAAAAATATACATTGATACTTGCTTCTTTCAGGGCTATCTATGGGGAAAAGAGGATGAAAAAGAGAACGCAAAAGATATTCTTTCAAAGATAGAATCAAATGTTAGGAGGAACCCTGAGAAGAGTTCTGAGTTTAAACGACAATCAGTCCAACTCTTTTTAACTCTTCAAACACACGGTGAATCTTTTTAACGTCGGTAGCACTCTTTATATCACACGATGTGGATATGACCTTTTCTATTAGTTCATCACCATGAAATTTTTTCCGATACCTATCATAGACCGAGAGGATAGTTGCAGCTATCTCAAGCCACTTTGCATCCTTCCCTTCTATCACTTTCAAAAATTTTTCGGTATTAAATCCCTCAAGCTCTTTTTTATAATCCCCTTTATATGATGAATAGTAGTCAGCTAATTTGTAATAGTCATCAGCAAGTGCTGGCGAATAAGGTCCCCTAAGATAGATACTATGTAAATAGCCATGATTGAATCCCAAGAACTTAGAGATGAACACATACTTTTGTAGCATTAGCCGGTGCTCAAATTTTTCAATATCGAATTTAAAACCTGCTTCCTTTTCAAGAAATTTCATAAATGGTAATAATTTTTCCATCATGCCCCCCTCTTACCTTACCTTTTATACCTCTTATATTATGTTAATTTTTATAAGATTGAAAACTTAAAAACTTAAAAACTTTTCGATTTCTTCTCTTATGCTACTATTCACTTTTGCCCGCCTTCTACCCCAAAAAACTTGAAGGTGAGAAGCGAAAGGGTGGGGGAGATAGAGAGGACACCTGAAATTGAAATGCAACTCAAACTCATATACATTATACTCACTCTTTGCGCTTCTTTTGTTATCTTCCAGCTCGTAAGATGGTATCAGAGACGGTGGCGGTAATGGTTCAACGGTTCAACCCAAAGTATTTATATGTAAATTTTCATACCATAAATTTGGGATATGAAGTATGAGATAGCGAACAAAAATAAAATAGTGCCATGGGGCATAACGGTGTTAATAGCAGCGCTGGTCTCTCTATTTGTTCTATCTGCACCTGCGAATGCGGGCGTCAGCCCCTCGGTAGGGAGGAATGTCAGTGATAATGGAACGGTAATCATCGGGGAGACGAACATTAGGTTTGTTGATCATGATGGCAATCTGATACGCAGTGGTACTTTAGAGAGCACATGGGAGGGCAGCAATATAAATATCCACTTCAGTACCCCCTTTGATACCACTTCAGAGGAAGTAAAAAGTAAACTGACCAAAGGTAAATATAAAGTTGTTGGTGATAATAATAGAATTATACATGTTTATTTTGAATTACCGGCTTTGAGTGTTAAAACAAAAGTAAATGGTGAAGATTCCGAATGGGTTATAAGAGGTGGTAATATAACCTTTGAAGCCGTCACAAATTTATGGGTTATTGCGGGTCCTCTGCCAAACACTATCTCCTATAAACTTATAGACCCTCTTGGTAGACGACTATATGAAGTTAATGGTGTATCCATGTTAAATATAGAAGAAAGCAAACCTTTAACGATAAACACCTCTGACCTTGATACTGGTACGTATACGCTCAGCATAGAAACCGACCCTGCAACAAACAATGGACTTGATGCAGAAGGACCTTCGATTACTTTTGAGGTGAGAAGCAGCGGTGTCATCTCAATAAGCGCAACACCCCGTGTACAAGCCGTCTCCGAAAACATAGAGTTTAATGTTTCTACCATGCCATATACGAATGTTACTCTGGAAGTCACACACGGAATTGCATCAAATGTGCAATTTTCACCCATTGGAACCTATACAACCAATTTAAGCGCCCATAAACATAAAGTTTATGGCACATCAGATGACGAAGGCATCTTTAAAGTGAATGCCGAGTTTTATGATACTGGTACTTATGAGATTACGGCAACGGAACTCTTTGGTAATACCACAGCGAGTGTGAATGTAACAATTAAACCAATAGCAGCGGAATTGACAGAACCTGAGGAAAAGTGGTATCCCATAGGGAAAGAACTAAACATCGCAGGTAAGACATATGGTGGCAAAAGCGTTGTGATAAAAGCTTCCGGTGAATTCATTGGGAATGTGTCATTGAACCCATTAACAGGTGATCCAAAATATAATAAGAAATTTTCTCTTGAAAAGAGTCCTGGAAAGAAGTGGAATACCAGCGGGCTGGCTCCCGGTAAATATAAAATCAAAATCTGGGTTTTGCCGGCTTCCGATCCCGACAAAGACCCGCCCGATGATTCTTCAATCGTGTATCTCCTGCGAAGTGGTTTGAGTGTTAAGGTGAGCAGTGGTTTCGTAGCACAGGGTGATGACTTCAAGATAAGTGGCGAAGCAAAGGGAAGAGGCCGTGTGGACATCTTGATAATAGCACCGCGAGGCGGTAGCGGGCACGGATTGAATTATACCCAAATTTTTGATGAAACAGGAGGCAAACTGGATGTACCTGGTGTCGCCCATATCATTCGCGATGTTACCAACGGGGAGTTCGAAACGGACGATATAACAGTCCCGAAAGACGCGGATACTGGCATGTACATGATTGTGGTTCTCAATTACGGACGCGACGGGGTATGGGGCACGAAGACCGGTACCTCGGATTTGATACAGGCTATATCCTATAATTACACCTCCGATCTCATGATAAAGACTCAGGAACAGATACTGGAACTCATAATAGATAAAACAGTGAACCAGCCGGGGAGTGACGACCTCATGGCAGTGGCGCGGATAAAAGTGGAGAACCCGTATTTACGGTTGCGAGATATAGAAGATGTCCCGCTTGGGTCTGACTTCACTGTCCGTGGCATAACGAACCGGAAGGAGGGTACAACAGTAGTGGTAACAGTAGAGGGTCCGGTGAAGTTGAAACCCCAATTTGTTGAGGTCGAAGGGGATACAGAAAATAACAAATTTAACAACTTCGAAGCTTCTTTCTCCACTAAGGGTGCGCGAATAGGCACCTACATTGTTACTGCTGATGATGGTGATGGACATCAGGCAACAAAAACAGTGAAGTTTGTTGCGCCACCGGCTAACGTAACACCACCGCCGGGAATTGAACTGACACCAACACCTACACCTGCCGCTATGCCCATCAACCAGACTGCCGTCACCAATCGAACAGCAGCCGGAGGCAAAGGCAAGGTTAACGTATCACTCGCAGCGGCACTACAAAATCATGGAGTTATAACTGCTGTGAGTATCGCAGCAGTGCTCGCAGCCGCTATCTCCGGCGTGGCTGTAACCGCGGTCAGGAGGAAGAAGAAAGTACCGCCTTATAAACGTAAGGTATTGCATACCCTGCCACCGCCACCGGGCGAGAAGTGGCGACGGTGGTTCAAGCGCTAAAGCTAAAATGCTAAAACTTCCATAATCATAATCGCCTACTTTACTGCGTTTTATATATCCTCCATCCACATCTACACCCTGGTTTATTATTCTTATCTCCATCCCCATATTCATATATCAACCGAAATCGTGCTCTATCCTCAAATGCACTATAATTGAGCTCAAAGTGGTTTTCATTAGCAAATGCCCGCTCGTAGGGTCCTATACAGACATAATCAATCCCATAATCCTTGATAAGCCGGTAGTTGCCCTTATACATCGCTATCTCATCTCGCTTCACCTTCATTATCCGCGTCCAGTTCAACCCGTGCGACCACAGCCAGCCTTCATAGCCCATCACTCGCTGTCTGCCCGCCAATGCCGTTATCGGATGATTGTGCGCACTGCCGGTCAAGAACAGTCCGTCGGGCACGGTATTATCACGTACCCAGTCCGCTATCTCCCTATCGCACGCTGACCATACCCAGTAATCATATTTTATCATCCTCACATGGGCTATCACCCCAAACACGGTGCATGCAATGAGCAATACACAAACTGATAGTGTAGCCAGATGGGTATATCTGACTCTAACTCTGGTTCTGAGCTCATCTACCACCCATGAGATTGACAGTGGTGCAATTGCCGCACTAACCGCAAGCCAGTGTATGAAGACCTTATAATTGTCGAAGTACCATGGTTGGTATTTCACGAAGTTAGTAATAAAGAATAGAGCGAGGAAAGGCAGAAAAAATAGCTTTGCGGATTCTCTCGCTTTAATAATGCCGAGACAAAGCAGGATGATGAGTGCACCGGCATTCTCAGCCCAGAAACTCAGAAGCAGGATGGTCGTATCCGCAGCGGAGTAGATAACTGCGGGTATAGAAGACCAGTTCAGAGCGGTTATTATATTCTTGTTCTCGTCTGTCCACCCGGGATAGAAATTGAAGAAGTTCTCTGTCACTCCCGCTCTTATACTCAGTATCTGTGGCAATGCAAGTGCAATAAGAGGCACTAAAATGATGATGAGCTTTTTCAGTCCTGCCCTGCCTCTGTTGTCCCTATCCCCTCTGAGGAGCAGAGATGCCGGTGCTAAGAATAGTGCTACAAAAGCGGTTGCCATAAATGAATGCGCATGGATATAGGGCATCATGCCTGTAAGCATCCCGGCAATAAAAAGCTCGCTCCTTCCTCCCGCTCCGAAGAGCGACTCGAATAGCAGGTTATAGACTGCAAAAGAGAGCGCCATGCCGAACATCGCTGTCCGCTGTGGCATGAGTACAGCATACATGGGGTTCAGGAAGTGGAGTCCTCCCGACTGGAGACCCGGTGGGAAGCCAGCGAAGATGAAGATGACACTCCCAATCATGCCAGCCATCTTCAGACCTGTCAGCCGATATGCGAGGTAATAGAACAGCCCGAATAGAGAAGCTTGAAATAGAATGTTTGGAATAATAATAGAGTGCCTCAGGTCCAACCCTCCCTTCATCAGTACCGCGGAATAGAAATCCATGAGGAATGGATAATGCATCTCGGTATGCAAAAACTGCGGATATGACGGTGGGAACTGGAAATGGGGTTCATAGACAAAAGAAGTGATAACAGAGGTATGAAACGGGTAATCAGCCCAGACGGTATGAAAAGCATATAGGTTGCCCGCATTATCCGGACGCAAAACTCCGTAGAGATTCATGAATGCAAGATAAAGGATGATGCCCACGAAGAAGATGAGTGTGTATTTATCATCAAAGGTGAAGGTTATATTTGTATTTCGTAGATAAGCAGTGATAATAGCGCCGATGATAATAATGATGCTGATACAGATACCGATGCTGATGATGATGCCGATGGTAGATAGAGCACCTGAGAAGGAGGTGACGAGGAATGTTATCCAGACGGATATCGCATTCCCAATTACGAATGATAAGAAAGCGCGTTCAAGCATGGAGAGCCTGATGCTCAGGATAGAGGAGATGATAAGCCCAAGGAGGAAGCTGACAGTGAGGTATAATATCCAGAGTAAGGGGACCATGCTTTTCTCACTTTTTTCTTTAATATTCTATTCTAAAAGAAGTAGCCCGAAGAAGGTTATCCCTCTATAAGTATAAGGTGATTTCAGCACTTCTACCTCATAGCCCGCATTCCTGACCGTGGTGAAGACGTCTATACCACAAGCCTCCATCCCTGGTCTCATTTTATGCTGATGCACACAGAACCTCTTCACTGCGTGGTCCATGAGGTCTACCTGCTCTTGCTCTGGTATGCACTCAGGGCAATATGCGCAGCAAAGCCCAACCATTGCAAATGCTTTGTAATAGCCTGATAGGAAAGCATACCGCTCCAGTTCATACATCTTATCGTAGAATTCTTTTATAGCATCCCAGAGGAAATGGTGTATATGGGATGGTGGCACTCCCTTGTTCGGTTTAGCGTCAAATCTTGCAACTATTGCGCGCTCATAACACATTATCAGTCTCCGTGTCTCTTCTGGTGAGGGTACATAGGGCGGACAGTTCAGGTGCTTACCGAACGCTTTACAACCATACCTGCATTTCCAGCGGGACCACTCTCCTATCTTCACCTTATCAACAGAGATGAGCTTAAAATCCGGGTGGATGCGTTTCAAATTCCGCAACAGGGTTTCTATATCCATCTCTATATCGTATTTTTTCATCCCATACTTTGCTCTTTCATCTCTGTCAGGAACTCTGCAAGCTTATTTATGCCTTCCAACTCGAAATCCAGAGGCTTTCCAACCAGACAATTCCTGGCTATCCTCTCATCCACTGGTATAGCCGCTACAACCTTATCACGAGCTATGGAATCGAGAATAAAACTCTCGGTCTCTTCATCTGTCCTGTTCAGAATGTAATATAGCGGCTTACCTGCTCTATCTGTTATCTTATTCACCTTATCTGCAAGCCTGATTGATTCCTGAGATGGGTCAATGACCATCAATATGAGGTCGCAGCCGAGTTCTACACCCCGTCCAAAGTGCTCAATCCCTGCATCGGTATCCACAAGCGCGAATTCATCCCGGGCGGGCTGAAGCATCTGCAGAAAATCCGCACTCAAGGCGTTAAAAGGGCATGCACAACCCTCCCCGAAATCCCTTATCTTGCCTATCGCGAGCAGACTGATCCTACCTTTTTTGCTCAGGTAATCTCCTGGTATATCATCTGTTCCTATTCGCTCACCAAATACACTGGCTTTGCCTTCTCGCTTCCTCTTCGACTCCGATAGCTTCTCAAAAATCATTTTCTTACCGCCAAAGTGCATAGCGAAATCCTTCGGGAGTTCCATTCCCAACTGGATATGCAGTCCGAAGTTCGATTCGTCATTATCCACTACAATAACCCGATACCCTCTCCTATCAAGTTCGGTTGCAAGCAGAGCAGTTATGGAACTCTTACCACTACCACCTTTACCGCATATCAGTATCTTCATTCCTTTTGTTCCTGATTATTACTTATAAGTTCAAAAGCCTTAAGAAGGTATTCATTCACTTCTCCCGTATGCCTAACCGCTTCCATTATCGCTTCGTATACCCCTCTCTCTCCAAACCCCCTGGCTTTTTCCGCCCAGCGCTTAAAATCGCGTGCATGCTCCCTGTTATGCTCAATCCAGTATACCAGTAACATAGCCAGCTTCTTCTTATCCTCCTCCCCCTCTTCCTCTTCTATTTCCTCCGTCATTGCTATACCTCATAATCCTCAATTTTAAGAACTAATTCGACTATCTCTTGAAGATAGCTCTTTGGATTACCTGATAACCTCATTACTACGTTTGTGATTTCACCATCACCACCATCCTCATCCCCATCTCTACCCCTATCCGGGAGGGTACTCAGTGCAATCTTGGGCAAATCAGAGCTTTTGAAACCCTCAACAAGCACGAAATCCATGCCTGAATCCGCCATATCTTTTAGCTGTTCCTTCAAGTTCAGGCTCTTACTCTTACTCCTGCTTAACTTCAATGTCACATGCTCTGAAGACCCTATAACCACCTCAGCACCGGCATTGAATAGCCGCGTTGTATCTTTTGATTCATCCAGATCCAGCTCTTGCGCATGTTTTATACAACCTACGCTGCCATAATCTCTTAGCCTCATTATCAAATCCTCGATTAGGGTCGTCTTACCTGACTTCTTCTCCCCTATTATTGAGATCACCTTCATAGCTTCCTGCGTCTCCTTATCAATAGATACGCAATGGCGAGAAATAGTCCTATGATGGTGAAACAGAGGCTATGAGATGAGAAAGATAATACAGGCGAGGGAGAGGCAGTACCGGGTGATGCCGCTGGCGTTAATAGTGGTGTGGGAGTGGGCGTGGATGTTAAAGTGGGCGTAGCAGGTGCTGCAGTTGGTGTTATTTCTTGTTGTACTGTTACTGAAACTGACGGTGTAACAGTGGGTGTGGAAGTGGGTGTGGGTGTTGGCGTAGACGTTGACGTGGGTGCAGGCGTGGGTGTAGGTGTTGGTGCTGGCGTTGGTGTAGCTACCGGTGTTAGCTCTGATACAATCCTGAGATTCGCACTTTTTTCGCCTGCTGTAATTCGGAATTCACCAACTGGCACTCCCCTGGTACTTAGCTTCTCCTGAAAAGCGCCATTGGTATCAGCAATAACTTTCAAAGCCATTTTAAAATCCAGATTCACCGATGTCGTATCATCTGCGGCATCACCCGAGACCTTAACATCCTGCTCGCCTTTAAGGTCTATTGGAACCGGAACGCCAGGAACCTCCCTTGGCAGCGATAAAGAGAGTGTGGCAACCCCATTCTTTATCACAGATGGTGATTTCATCAGTGTTACCGGTATCCCAAGCACCTTTGTGATAACACTCACATTATTTTCGTCGCAGATAACCTCTATCCCTGATATCACAACCTTCATATTCTTTATCCTCTCAGCGCGAATTGTAACCTTCTTCTCACCCTCCGGGAAGTTGATGCCCTTGAACTCGTGGTTATATCCCCCGTCACTCGATACAGGCAATGAGACCGTAAATGATGAACCTATCCACACAGCTTCATTTGGCGTTGCTAATCCCGATATTGTAACCTCATCGCCCTGTAGCACTTCCTCTGGCACACTCAACTCCTTTACCTCCCCACTTGCTACTGTGAAAGAACAGGATAGTATCAATAGTACTGATAGCAACTTTATTATGTTCCTGTTGAACTCCATCACCACAAAATAATAGCTGGGATCCTATCTTTATATAGTTTATTACTCATCCATCATTCATCTATTTGATGAATTGATGATTTCAAACCTCTATCAGCTCGCAGATATCTCAGGAAGTCATCCAGGATGCTCTCTGATAATGCGACATAAACCGCTTTCTTGTCTATCACTCCACTGTAATCAGGTAATCGCTGAGAAGTTATAGCGGATTCTTCTTCTGACCAATATTCCTTTATCTCCTTCTTACCATACTTCCTCGTTAACCTCTTTAACTCCTCGTATATCTCCATCCCCAGCGGGCATAGCAGCAATGTCGGCACCGGTCTGATAACAACAAACGGGAAGATTCTGCAAGCGGTGGGCTTATCTTTATAAATTGAGCATTCGTTACCATTTAGATAAGGGCACGGTGTCTTCAGGTAGTTATCCACCTCGTTCTCGTTCATTTTATCGAATAGCGAGTCTCCATCAATTCTCACCAGCCGTTCTATATCGTCGTCATTTAGATGAACAGGCATCTCACGGCAGCACCTGCAACAGCGCTTGCATTCGAAATACTCCAGTATCGCCTGCGCTTGCGCCTCGAATCTCCGCCTGACCTTTTCTATCATCCCGAGATTCTGTGCTACGGTAAACCAGAAGAGCTCATCCCCGAGCAGCTCCTTGAATTTCAGAACCTGCTTCTCCTTCATCGCCTCCGCTCTTCACCTTATACTAATACTTATTCACCGGCAATGCAACAGAAGCTCTTTTACCTTATCTATATCCTCGAATATATCAGCCTTTTCCTGCGTGTCCGGCTCCAGAGACAGTTTTCCTTCAAGTGTGTACAGGTCATCCACCAGCGTTGCAAGCTCATCCACTGCATATGCCCGATTCATGATGGACATCTTCAACACCTGTGCCATAATCATCCCCACACGAGCCTTAATCCATCTTGTGGAGGTTGGTACTGATTCGCTGTGAGCGATAGGTGGCTGAACTTCTATATCCTCCTGCTCCCTCTCCACTTCCAGCTCATATTTCCTTATCTCCACCACTTCAAATCCAAAAAGGGCTATATATTGCGAATATAGCTCCTCAAGGTCTTTATTCAGATTCCTCTTCTCATCTGCGTCTTCTAATCGCTCTATCGTCCTCAAAACCCTGATTTTATGGCGGTACAGAGCCCGAATTTTGTCCTCCGCACCCCACTTCGAGTGGATGATAGAAGGATATACCAGTTCTTGCAGTGCTCTTATTCTCTTCCTCGGGTCCAGGATAGCAAATCTATCATACATTACATACTCAATATAATGAAGGGATATGAGCTTATAAACTTTTCGCCATTGCCATTGCCATCACCATCAGTTAGAATCACAGATATAGGGTACTTCTTTCTCTCTGACCTTCTGTCTTATCGGTATAGAGAAATAGAAGCTTGAACCCTTACCCTGCGCACTCTCCACCCATATCTTACCATTATGTGCCCGTATGATGCCTTTTGCAATTGCCAGTCCCAGACCGGTACCACCCTTTTCCCTGCTCATAGAGGCATCTATTTGGGAGAATGGCAGAAACAACTTCTTCTTGCCCTCTTCTGAAATCCCAATCCCAAAATCGGTTACACTGAAAAGAACATTCTCGCCTTCATGGGCTGTGGAGGTCTCGATGATCACTTCAGCTCCATCAGGTGAGAATTTTATTGCATTATTTATCAAATTACTCATCACCTGTCTCAATCTTTCATTATCGCCGATGATGAGAGGCAGTTCTGCCAGTTGTACCTTTAATTTGATTCCTTTCTGCCTGGCGAAAGGTTCCTGCATCTTTATCGCCTCTTTTACTGCATCATTCAGGTCCATTACCTGAAAAGCCATCTTTATTCGTCCCATTTCTATTCTGGAGATATCAAGGATGTCGTTAATCAACCTATCCAATCTGGCTAAATTCCGCAGTATCAGCTCTATACTATCTTTCTGCCGCTGGTTCAGTCTGCCTTTATAACCTTCACGCAGCATTTGCAGCTGTGCTTTCATCGGCGTAAGCGGGGTTCTCAATTCGTGCGAGGTGATGGAGAGGAATTCGGTCTTTATCCTCGTCACTTCCTGCAGGTCCACCACTTTCATCTCCAGTTCACGGTTCAGTTTCCGTATCTCCTCTTCCGCTTTCTTTCGCGCTGTTATATCCCTAAAAATCGTTAATTTCGATATACTGCCGTCTATATTCTTTAAAGGCGTCTCAATCAGGTCGTATATCTTATTCATCCTGCTCGAGTGCCATTCCCACCTCACTGTCTGACCCTTTTCCACAACTTCATGGAGTTTGCACAGCGGGCAGGGCTCATCCCTGTTATGAAAGACACGATAGCAGATATCCCCCACGCAGTCGCCAAATTCATCACGCAGGACTTTATTCATAAATTCCACTTCATAAGTCCGCGATATCGCATACACGCCGTCCACCATGCTCTCAAATATCAAATTCAGGTTGTCCCGTTCCTCTTTCACCCGCCTCTCCAATTCTACCTCCTTTGTTATATCCCTGCTCACTCGAACAGTCCCGATAGGCACACCGTTCTTGTCCCGCAGCAGTGAAGCAGACATGCTGATATGGATTGGTTTGCCATCTTTCCTCAGCACTACTGTTCGATAATTCCTGATTACCCCCTCACGCTGTACCTGCTCCATTATCCGTTCTGCCTCCTCAGGGTCGAGGAAGAATTTCCTGTTCGACTTCCCTATCACCTCTTCTGCACGGTAGCCCATGACGCCCTCTGCACCTTTATTCCAGTCCCTCACTATCCCCTCCATGTCCACAACGGTGATTGTATCCGCAGAACTGTCTATTATGTTATTCAGATAATCCCTGGTTGCCATCAGTTCGCGTTCCGTGCGTTTCAAATCTGTGATGTCCTTTGATACCACCGTTACAGCAGTTACCATTCCGGTTTCAGGGTCTCTAACCGGGCTCATGGTCTTTAAGAAGCATCTACCATTCTCATCCCTGTATTCATGCTGTATTGTGGTGCCGGTATCAAAGACGTGTTTCACTTTCTCTGCGAACCACCGAGACTCTCTGGATGTATGAAAAGCCTGATATGGGCGACCCAGATATTGCTCCCTCGAGAGCCCCAATCGTGATAGATGCTGTTCATTCATGAATAGATATCTGCAATTCCTGTCTACGAGATAGACGGAATCCCCTGTGGACTGCACGAGTGAGCGATACTTCTCCTCACTCCACCGTAACTCATCCTCTACTCGCTTCTTATCCTCCTGCAGTTGATAAGCATCATAAGCTCTTTTTACGGTGATAAGCAACTCATCCCTGTTCACGGGTTTCTCGTTGTGTATATACATATAATGGTATGCACCTGCTTTCAATGCCTCGATCGCATTATCCTTCGATTCGTATGTGGTAACTATAATCACGCACATATCAGGGTTAAAAGCCTTAAGGTGCTTCATTACCTCTATCCCATTGATGTCCGGGAGTTCCAGGTCGAGTAGACAAACAGGGTACTTCTCTTCGCTGGCAAGTGCCAGTGCCTCTCTACCACTACCTGCAGTCTTCACCGTGTATCCTTCTTCGGATAGGATGTTTCTCAGCGTAATGCACATATCCGGGTCATCTTCCACGATGAATATTGATCTCACTTTTTCCATTTCCCATCTCGCTCTATTGTATAATAGCAATAGAAGAGGAGGCATCTAAAAATCGAGGTTTTGCGATTTTTCCAATCATTCTAATTTAATTGCCTTTTCAACAGCTTCAAGCATTCTACGCACTGAGAATGGCTTTTCTATGAAATCCACCACCCGTTTCGAGTTGAGTAATCCAATCTCTTCAGCCTCCAGTGAATGAATCGCAGTAAGGAAGATGATCTTCATACCTGCCAACCTGCTATCCTTCTCTATCTCGTTCAACAGTTCCTTTGTGGTCAAGCCAGGCATCATGATATCGAGAAGGAGCACATCAGGTACCTCTTCTTTGAGTTTCGCAAGGCATTCATAGCCATCTCTCGCTTTTATCGTCCTGTAATTGTTCGCATCCAAGATTTGATTCACCGATAAGAGGACATCCGGTTCATCGTCCACAACCATAACCGTAGCTGTGTGCGTGCTCATTTTATCTTATTCCCGAGTTGGCGATGCCAACCAGTTGTAAAGGACCTTTTTTACCTATGATAAGAGAAACGAACAGGGGGGTCGTGAATTCTGACTTATCTCGCCTCTTTGCTATAAGTGAGCCACGCCAACTTCCTCGCTCCCGTACCAGAGCAGGTATATCATCGCGAGCCCAGAAATCAGACCATGAACGCCCCAGAACCTCCCTGTCTTCATCATAGCCCCAGACCTTTAAGAATGCCGGATTCACATACGTGAATTTACCCCCCGGGCTGGTCATGAATATGGGATGCGAAGAGATTTCGATTACGCTCGCCTTGAGTCGCCATTCCTCTTCAGCTTTTATCTTCGCAATGCCACCTGCGATTGATTCTGAGATACCCTCAAGCAAACTTCTATCAGCATCAGAGAGCGTTTTACCCTGCCTGGTGAAGATGAGGAGAGCACCGTGAATCTCGCCTTTCGTCTTCAGAGGGATTGCGTGGAGCTCCTGAAGATTATATTCCTCAGCCATGCGAGTCATGGTCTCTGTAAGTTCATCCATATCCATACTGGTATTCGTATTCGTATTCGCGTTCAGATCGGAGCAGCAGGAGAACATAAAAGGCTCTTTTCGCTGGATTGCCTCTCTTGCTATTATTCTCTTGCAATCTTCCACTTCGTCATCACCCTCGCGGGTAGAGTAGCTGGATAATGTCTCCTCAACAGGGTCATAAATCAATATATCGCCCATATCGAAGCCAATAACATCCTGCAGATTCTTCAGTATCGTGGAGCACAACTGGTCAATTGTATAAGACCTGTTAACCGATTCTCCGAGCAGACGATGCAGTTCAGAGAGATTCTTTATACGTTCCTCGTTCCTTACTCTATCGGTGACATCGCGGATGATAGCGATGATGGAGAAGGAACCATCGGGATTCTCCACCTGTCGCGCTTTTATATTTATGATTCTCCCCTCTTTATCCTCTACCTGCGTTTCTATCTCCTCCACTTTCCCCTCTATTACTTCCCTGATCCCACTGGTGTCATTATCATTATAGGAGCCAAAGAAAGCGTAGTGGAATTTTTCGCCAACACAATTGCCGTAGAGTGCGACTAAATAATGATTCATGAACAGGATGTTGTAATCGAAGTCGAGGATCAGAATGCCCTCAGGCATATCAGAGAGTATGCGAGAGAATATCTTCTCAGTATATGTCTTCTCATCCTCACTGAGACGGAAGATGTGCTGCAAAGGTGCTTTACTCACGTACCATAACTTCGCTCGCCCTATCTGCTTGTATGAGATACGCCCGTCGGCACGCAACTGATTGAGGTATTTGGAGAGCGTATGGCGTTCGAGAGGTACTCGCCTGGATATCTCATCCATAGTGGCGCCAATATCCCCTATATCCTGAATGGCTGCGATGATCTTATTGAATATCTCCCCCTCCACTTTCATGTCATGAAAAAATAAGAAGAGGCATCACATAAAAAGATATTGTTCGGTATCCATTAATGGTAATATCATGAATACAAAAAGCTCTACAAAAAGCTCTATTAACAAATAATTCTCTTACTATATCTTACATCTTATATTTTATCTTCTATCTTTTAGCATCTTCATCATCTCCTCTAACCCTCTCGTATTCACCACATCCTTCGCCTCCAGCCACCCACGCCGTGCAGTCGCCACACCATACTTTATCACATCCCGCATCTGCATCGCGTCATGGGCGTCCGTAGAGATCGCTATGGGAACACCATAATCCTTCGCCATCCTGCAATGGACATCATTCAAATCCAACCTCTCGGGGAAAGAATTCAACTCCATGACCGTGCCCGTATCATGTGCCACTTCCATCAATCGTTCCATATCCACCTCGTATGGCTCCCTCTTGCCCAGCACACGACCCGTTGGATGCGCTATTATATCCACATGCGGGTTCTCCATCGCCGTTATTATCCTCTTTGTCATCGTATCCTTATCCTGTGTGAACTTCGAATGTACCGCAGCAACGACCACATCCAGCTCCTTCAATATCTCATCGGGGAAGTCAAGCGAGAAATCCGACTTTATATCCACCTCCGTAGAAGACAGAACCCTGAAATTGTCAAATGTCGCATTCACTCGTTCTATCTCCTGCTGCCGCATCCTTAGTTTATCCTCGTTCATACCACCCGCAATGCCAACCGCGGGAGAGTGGTCAGCCACGGCGATATACTCATAGCCAAGCGCAATAGCAGTCTTCGCCATCTCCTCTATGCTGTTCTTTCCGTCACTCCATTTGGTATGCACGTGCAAATCGCCCCTCAAATCGCTCAGTTCTATCAACTTCGGTATCCGATTCTCCTTTGCCGCTTCCACTTCGCCACGGTCTTCCCTCAGCTCAGGCGGTATATATGCAAGACCAACACTTTTGAATACATCCTCCTCATTCTCACCGCCTATCCGCTCTTCACCGCGAAAGATACCATATTCGTTTATCTTTAAGCCCCGCTTCACACCAAGCTCCCGTATCCTTATATTATGGTGCTTGGAGCCCGTGAAATAATGGACAGCAGCGCCAAATGACGCTGATTCCACCACTCGCAGGTCCACATCCATACCTTTCAGCACGATTGACGACTTCGTATCTCCTTTTGCTATCACATCCTCCACACCCTCCAGGCTGGTAAACGCATCCATCACCTCCGACGGACGCTTCGAGACCACTAATATGTCTATATCACCTATTGTCTCACGCATTCTGCGTAAACTGCCGGCAATTGTGATTCGCTCCACCGCATCCAGCTTCTTCAACTCCTTCACTATCGATTCCGCGTATGGAAGCGCCTTTGACAACAATACACGACCCTGATAACGGCGATATTGCTCTATACCCTTGAGTATGTTCTCTTCCACTTTGCGACCCAGTCCGGGTATCACACCGAGTTTGTGCGCCTTCGCCGCCGCTTCCAGCTCCTCTATGTTCGTTATTCCGAGCTCTTCATGCAGCTTCGCTATCGTCTTAGGACCCACACCCGGAATCTTCAGGAGTTCAAGCATGCCGGCTGGTACCTCTTGCTTCAGTTCCCTGTGCTTCTTGCAATCACCGGTCTGTGCGATCTCCACTATCTTCTTCGCTATGCCCTCGCCAATACCCGGTATCTTCTTTAATTCACTCACACCACCACGTTCCGCAATAACCTTCAGGTCCTGTGTTAACGTCTCTATTGTGCGAGCTGCTCGCCTGTATGCCCTTATGCGGAACGGATTCTCACCTTTAATCTCCAGTATGGATGCAATCTCATCAAAGATACGCGCTATATCCAGGTTCACCATCTCATCTGATTCATCACGGTTATCTCGGTTTCCATCTCTTATCACCGGGTTTTCTATATACTGACTTCAATGGCTCCTCGCGGGTTTCCGGATATTTCAATCTCCCGCCTTTGAACTTGAAATCGGGCGGTTTCCGCTCCGTCTCTATTAAATCTTTCGTCCTGCCCGCTATCCTGGCTTCTATGTCTTCCGCTTCCTTCTCCACTGCGCTCTTCGCTATATGCAGGTCGTCTATCTTTATCATCCCCGTTGCTGCTTCCGTTGCTGATATAAAAGCCTGTAGCTTCACACTGAGCGGCTCTATTATTCCCACCTGGAACATATCCCTTATGCTCTTATCACGACCCGAGATACCAGCGTTCATATTACCACTGAAATGCTCCGCCCTGAGCCTCGTCAGTGTGTCTATCTGGTCCATGCCACAGTTCTTCGCTATCGCCCTCGGAATCGTCTCCAGCGCATCTGCGAACGCATCTACCACCAATTGCTCCTTACTCGGTATCCCCCGTGCAAACTTCCTCAGCCGATGGGCTGATTCAACTTCTACTGCTGCTCCGCCTGGTACCACTCTATTATCCTCGAATAATTGCGCAACTGCGTGTAAAGCGCTTTTTAGCTCCCCCACTATGCTCTCCAGAACCCTGAGTGAGGTACCCCTTATAACAATCGTTGCAGACTCTTTGCGTGGGCAGTTCTCAAAGAATACGTATTTGTCCCCTCCTATCTCTCGCTGCGACACTCTACCCGCATAGCCAAACTTGTCCGGGCTTAAGTCACTTACATCCTTAACTATCTTGGCACCCGTAGCGCGTTCAAGCCGCTCAAGATCAGTTAATTTTACACGCTTTATCAGCATTATTCCCGCATCACGGAACTTCGGCAGTGCATCAGCGTCCACACCCCATCGGCAACATATCACGTTTGCACCGCACTTCACTATCGGGTCTATAAGCTCATCAAAGAGTTTCGCTCTTGTGTCATGGAACTCACGGAGATGCGACGGCTTTGAGATTTTCACATGGAAATCGAGTGCACCTAATGTCTCTCCTGCTTTACTTCGCTCTCGGGCAGGCATACCGGTGGGTAACTCTTTCCTGCCTTTTATCTTCGGCTCCGGGTGCTCAATCGGGAAGTCAAGGAGCGCTATCTTAGCATCTCTCACATCGCTCGGTAGAGCATCCAGTACTTCGCGGTCCACAACTACGCCCTCAAAGAACCGTGTCTCATTTACTTTGCCACCGCTCTTTGCCTCTATTGCAATATCATCCACATCTATATGCCTGTTCTCGCTCTCGCTTTTGCTTTTGCTCAATCGCCTGATGCTCTCTACCACCACATCTGCCAGTATATCCTCGTCACAAAACTCACCCTTCTTAAGCGCGGTCTTTGCTACACGGTGCAGGATCTCAGTGCCAGCCTCGTCTCTTATATCCACCGTGGTTGCCATCTCCTTCAATGTCTCTTTCACAAATCCAAGTGCACGCTCATAGCCGTCCACCACGATATTTTGATGCACCCCCGCTTTCCGTAGCTCGTATCCCCTCCTCACCAGCTCCCCTATCAGAATCATCACCGTGGCTATACCATCACCCACCCGTTCGCCCTGCGTCAGCCCGGCAGTAATCAATATATCAGCGGTTGGATGTGTGTACCTCAGCTCCTTTATCAGGCTGTAAGCATTACTTGATATAAGGTCTGCAGCTTCTACCTTCGTTGCTCCCTGGGTTATCAATATCTTGGACCCAAAGGGACCGATTACCGGCTTGAACATATCGGAGAAAGCCGCGCAAACCATCATATTCGTCTCCTGAATCTCCTCCGGCGGCACTTCCCCTGGCGGTAACTCATCCTTTATCATCTCTATCCTATCACCATTAACCAATAAGAGCTGGTATTAAATAACTTTTAACGTAAGCGGTAAGAAATCCATTTTGCTATCCATAAAATAAATATAAAGAAAAAGAAATGAAATGCTTTACTTTTCTTCACATATCAGTGAGCATAGTGAAGATAAATTGAAAGAAATCTTTAGCATAGGCGTGCCCTTTTATACACATTTTCGTGCTAATGTAAATAAAACGATGAGAATAACGAGAAGAATAAGAAGAATAAGAAGAATAGATATAAAGAAAATAGAAAGATGGGAGCTCGTACATTCGATACTCTTTGGCACCGGGATTCTAACATTTGGATTCTTTGACGGGTTTACAGCCATGTTGATGATGGAGAAGTATGGTATAAGTGTGGAATCAAATCCATTGTGGCGGGGGATTATGTATAGCCATGGACCTGTAGTTTTTCTTCTATTCAAGCTATTCGCGGCGGTAATGGTGTTCTCAGTACCCTTCTTCTTATATAGACAGGGGGAACAGCACTGGATGACCGCGGGTTTCATGTCGGTCTTTATGATTGGTGGGATACTGGGGGCAATAGATAACTATTTGTATCTGAGGAACGGGGTTGTATATCTGCAACCAGAGATTGTATTGGCTATGGTACTGGTAATGACGCTGATAGCATTGCATATCGGGGATATACTGGACTCAAATATGGAGAGAGAGAAACTATTCAAGATTTCTGATAAGAGATGGGCTGAGCTGAAGAGTGAAATCGGCTATCCAGGTAATTTTTAAATTATAAATAGTGCCATATGACCCATACTATATCTATCATCCCTATACTTAATTAACATTCTCTTTCTCACCACCTCCGCCTTCGTATAGTTCCTCGATCAAATCAGCGTACTCCACAACCAGCGATTTACTAAGCTGCGTTATGAATGAAGTCTCTTCTACCGACAATCCTTTCTTAAGGCAGAATCGCACACGGTCGAAATCGCCGAGATATCTATCGACGGCGCTGGGACTGTGATGAGTTTCCCTTGCGATGTCCGGCGTAGCTTTTTTAGCCCGGAGCGATTTTTCACAGATGATCTTTTTATGCGTTGTGCTTCTACCCAGGTCATGTACGGTGCCCCTGCGTGGCAGCACCACGTTGTTCTCACGTTCGTATTCAGTGATATTCTCGTGAATAGTCATGTTGGAGCACGAGAGGATGAGTGATAGGTCAGTCTCAGCCAGCGTTCCACCTTGCTTGTCCGCTTCACGTAGCATCCTTGCAATAGCACTCTTTCGAATCTCCTTCTGTGGAACGCTCTCCGCCCTCTTCTTGATGTCTTCATAAGTGACCGCCGATAGGACAACGGGACGCAATCGGAGATTCTTCATGCACTTCCCATACCCTCCTTTCTCCTCTTTTGCCACTGCGAACCAGAGCATCTGCCCCATTCTGAGATTCGTTATCGGTGGATAGTACTGCTCAACGATGGACTTCAGTTCCTTGACCAGCAGTCCGATGACCTTCGGTCCGCCCAACTTCGGGAATTCAGCCGATATGAAGCTGGATACCGCGGTTTCAAACGTTTTATCCAGCAGCGGTGCATAGATGCTCTGCCGTGTATTCATGCTCAATTTGTCGCCCCCCTTTTACACGGCTCACGATCCACGGAGTTCAACGCCAGTATCTCGTCTAATCGGTCTTTGTACGCCCGGTCACCTTTGTATTTGCGGTATAACGCCTGGTAATCACGTGTCAATCGCTCTGAGACCTGGACGAGAAAAGCGATTTCTTTCGTTGTGTATCCCTTTTCTGTAAGATACGCAACACGGGAGAAAGTCAGGATATAGCGCTTGATCGCCGTTAAAGAGTGTTTCAGTCTCCTTTCAATCTCAGTGTAGGTTCTTCGCTCCATGAAAAGCCTGACGGCTTCTACCTTGTGTGATACGCCTGGACCGATGTCTTTTTGCTGCCCTCGTGTTGGAACGATCACGCCGCGCTTTGCAAGTGCCTTAATGTCTCGCCTTACCGTTCTGACACCGCAATTCAAGAGCTTTGCTGCAATGTCCTCCTGTGTGAGCGAGACTCCCTGGTCCCAAGCTTCATGTGCAACTCTGGCGAGCCTTGCCTGACGAAGAGCAGCAAGCCCATACTTACTCCGGATTTCTTCATCTTCTTTCCCTGCATCGAGCGTTACCACCGCCGTTTTCATCTCACACTTGGCTAATGGCTTCCCTGCAGGTTCTGATGCGGCAATTCCCAGAACCTTCAACTGCCCCACATTCATCACGGTCGGATTGCTCTGTTCTGGTATGAATACCGATTTCGCTGTCTCTAATATGGCGTTGGATACGAACGGTGGGCATTCGTATCCCTGTTCCACCATATTGACGAACATCTGGTCGAGCGTTTTTGCATTTAACCTCTCAGATGCACTTCTATTCTTATCCCCTTTCATTCATTTTGCCTCCTCTCAATTCGAAATGCCTCTTTATATCGTGTTTCTATATGTGCTATGTAGAGGAGGTCATATGACCTAATAGTAAATTCATGATAGTGTCCCTAAATCTCTTGTGATTCAAAACGATGGAACAGTTATATTCAAAGAAGGCAATAAGTCACTTGGGATACTGGTCTTTTTCGCACTGCTGGCTATTTTTGCACCCCTCGTCGCACCATACGACCCGCATCAGATGTATAAGCCTTTAGAGCATCCAAATTCTGCTCATTTGCTTGGCACGAATGATATAGGTCAGGATTATTGAGTATATTGAGCGAACTTATATATGGTTCAAAGGTCTCCTTATTCATCGCCTTTTTCGTATCGCTCGTCTCGCTCTTATAGAGACAGCGCTCGGTCTTCTTTCGGGCTACTTTGAATGGGTTGGTTTTTTATCATGAGGATTGTAGATGCAGTATTCATCCGACCAGGGACCAGGCATCAGGAATCTCATATTTATATTCATATTATTTGGATGGCCATTCACTGCCCGCATTATACGCTCAGAGGTGCTATCACTCAGAAATTTCATATCAGACTTGTGAAAATGGTGGATGCTTCCGCCGCGCCGGGATTGTGCATTACGTTCACGATACTTTCGCTTACGTTCATATGGCACTATCACTTTTTTATCAAAACGTCCACCCACTTAACCATCTCAAACTTTCCTTATACTTATACGCTATGGGATAACCCGATATTACAGGGTAGAAGAGGAAGAAGAGAACCGCAATCGAAATAAGAAAAGCAATAACCACACATTTAAAGAAGAGACCTTTTCTCCCTGATAACCCTTTCTTTTCTAAAAAAGTTGTCCAATAAGTGAGTGCAAATATCATAAACGGCACATCGGGCGCAAAATGATAGATGAACAGGGTTCTCGTGATAAGTGCATAAGGAATCCATTGTAACAGAAAAGGAATGAGAATGAAGAGGGAAACAAAACTACACTCCCTTTTCCTTATTATATCAGCTACGAACTTTACCGCGATAAAAATCAATGCAGGAATACTGCACCACCATATCGCCGGATTGCCGAGCAAAACAATTGTCGAAACCATTGCTGTTCCGTCCAAAGTATTGGTATTAGAATAAGAATACATCCAGAGCGGTTTAAGCATAAGGGGCCAGGACCACCAGGGCGAAGAGAAAGGATGTGTCGCTGTATTTCCTGCATGGTATCCAAACATGCCCAATTGCAGATCGAAGACGGTTAGTGGTGTGGGAGGGGTGATACTCATATTGCATCCGGACATGTATTTGGATATGTATTCCATATACAGCGGAAACCTGTGAATATCCAGCAGCCCATGTCCACCACCCGAAAGCATGTATGGAATGTAGGTTGTGATATAAATAGCAGCGGAAACGAACAGTCCCGCTAAAACAATTTTATAATCATCGAAAATCGGCTTTTTATTTCTACAGTTGCTAATCAATAAAAGAATCAAAATTGCTACTAAACCAAATACCGCCGTCCATTTCACAGCGAAGCAAAGACCGAAGAAAATGATGCTGAGAAAAAGAGAAGTGGATATTCTCCTTTTTTCGCTCTCTCCTTCCTCTTCCCGCTTTGAGAAGTAATCGAAGGCGAAATAAAACATTAATAAAGAGAAAAGGAGGATATAGATTTCCCCAGTCGCCAACCTTGCCAGAGAGAAATGCATAAACTCGAAGGTCATGAGGTAAGCAGCGAAGAAGCCTGCTGCTGAGCTTTTAAACATGCGTTTACCAAAAAGAAACATTATCGGTATCATCGTAGCAGCGGCTAAAACGCCTAAAATACGCCAGCCAAATGGATTCATCCCGAAACACAAAATGCCAAAGGCTATTATGAGCTTCCCAAGCGGTGGATGTGTCCATTCATAAGGCTCCTCAAGATTTAAATGCTCCTTTGCGGTTCGCACAAAATACATCTCGTCAAAGTAAGCGCCATATTTTTGCGTTATCGGGAGTTTCACAAGGTCTTGCTCATCAACCAATCTCGAAGCATTTTCTCCGCTTACCTCTACCGGCTTTATCTTTTTATTATTCGCGGATATTACCAACATCTCACCTATTTTTCCTTTTGATTCCACTACATCGAACGATACCACAACTCGGTTGAAAGTTCGATTATATCGTTTTTTACCTTCTAATTCTGTCATATTGAACACGAACTTGAGAAATCTTGTGCTTTCATTCCCTAAATCAATTCTTTCCCAGGAGCAGAAATGCACACGCTTTGCAGGGTCATTGTCATAAGATGCGAGAATTGACCAGTTATCCGGTGGTGTCCCTCCAAAGATATCGAACTTCGTTCGTTTCGCATCCGCCAGGAAAATATAAACCTCTTTTATTTGCTGAACACTGCCGAAATCCAAAACAACTTCTGGTTCTTTGTCCGCGGACGGTGGCTGCCAGCAGGAAGAAGGCATCATGACAGAGCCCATGTTAAGAGAGGCAAAAAGCAAAAACAGGATTGTAAGTGCTGTTATTGATGCGATTTCCAAACATGTTATTCCTTTCATTTATACCCAACAAAAAGCATGTATTTAGTGCCTATGCCGTCGCAAGCACGTAGAACACTTCGCTAACGATGCCGAAATATTACCGGTACTGCCACAGTTCCACGCAATTTACCCCTTATTATCTTCAGATTATGAGCTGATATAGAGGGGCAATAGCCACGCCACTATCGTTCCTACCCTACCAGACCCACAGCGGGCAAAACCCTCTACCTCTATAACCATTGGATTTTATGCCATATTTTCTCTTCTTCTCTTCTTCCGTGGCTGGTCATGCTATCAACTCTTTAGCCATCCCCACTATTTTATCAAAATCTTCACGGTTGGCTCTGTACTTCGCAAACTCAACCATTCCACACAGATCAAGGCATTTATTCACCTTTGAATTGAATACGTTTCAGTGTCCGTTCTGCCTTTCAGAGCATTCATCAACTCAGTATTTAGCAGTTCTCTTTTAATACCGAGTTTGTGCGAGAAATAGAAGCGGATTGCCTTTGATACCTTCTCGTATGCGTCCTTCTCTCTGCCATTCCTGAATAAGTGCTCTGCTTCTTCAATAAATCTTCTTGCCTCGCGCACGTAGTCAACACTTTGTGCAGACTCTACGGCAATGGTGGGCTGTGGCTGTATCTCTTTTCGCCTCGCTTTTTTAAGATATTTATCAAAGATAAACCACCCGGTTGCAATTACTCCTGTGAGGGGTATGAGGAGAAGTAGCCACCAGGGACTGCCGCGCTGCTCTTCCTTATGCCCATGCTCGGATATGGTTTCCAGAGTAACATTCTGAATAGTTCCGTTGATATAATCCGCTTTGATTCTTCGCTCAGCACCTGTGCTCTCATTCCTGTAAGGTATAGTTACCTGTGTATGGTTCTGAGATACGAGATTAAAAGAAGCTGGTGTCTGATTAAACCCTGCATTCCTTAATTGTTTATCGTATTTCACGAAATCAGGGTTTTTGGCAAGCTCCTTCCGTATTTGCTCTTCTTGCTCCTTATGCTGCTGCATCTCCTTTTCCAGCTCTTTTTTCAATTTACCCCCATTCTGACTGATTTGATTGTTCGTTATGCGCTTTTCTATACTCTCTTGATGCTGCTGCCCGCCTGAGCCTGATTGCGATTGTTGTTTGTTGCCATAGCTGTGAGTGGAACTGCCAATCTGGATATTGAAGGAGCCACCGGAGGAGGAATAAGAAGTGGAATGGATATAAGTGCCATTGCATTGATAAATAGTGGTAATGCCCTGCGTCTGCTGACCCTGCAGCTGCTGCTGGCTGTTATTAGCCTTCACCTGAATGTCCAGCGTGTTTGATTCTACCGTTTCGCGTTTGCCCGTTTCTGGATTGGTGTAAGTTATCTTTGCCGCGTCCAGTGTGTATTTACCGGGTTTAAATGGCACTATCGGGTCGCTGTATGCAAATACCGATTCTTCCTTTGCGGGCAGTGTATATTCAAGGCATCTTATGTCCAGCCCGTTATTTCCGATAACGTTCCGATCCACAATTCGAAGAGGTATCGGCTGCTTAAAGGGGTTCTTAAACTGAAGCTTAACGATAACCTTATCTCCGACTTTTATGTTATCCGCATTTTCAACGACTTTATGTACGACAAGCGTCTTCGTCGCTGCTGCTGCCGCTACCGCTGACGTTGATGCTGCCGTGACACCGAATAGAAATGCAGAAATCAGGAGCAAGACTATCGCCTTCTTCCTTTTGCTTCTCTCTATGCTTATGCCCATCTCATATCTCATACAACCACCCTGTACTTGCCATAGATAATATAAATATTCACTAATAACATTATAAAAGTTGCGATAAAGAACCAATCCTTTATGCTGGTCTCTTCCCACTCTCGCTTTATGTGCCCGCTGATACGTGCGTAAATCTCATCCAGCGTCTTTTCATTCACTGACTTGTAGTATTTCCCGCCGGTATCCGCGGCGATTTTCTTCAACGTCTGTTCATCAAGCTCGGCATACTGCGGATTGCCAAAGAGGTCGTAGCCAATGACCACCGGTTTCTCAGAGCCCAGTCCAACGGTATAAACCTGTACGCCATTTGTTTTCGCGAACTGAATTGCCTCCTGTGGACTCACAACACCTGCATTGTTCACCCCGTCACTCAGTAAAATAACTACTTTCTTCTTGTTTGGGATAGAAGTAGCCATGTCAATAGCGAGGGCGAGACCATCACCGATAGCAGTTCGTCCTGTTCGCGGTTCTATCGCCTCTAATTTCTCTATTGCCTTATCCTTAAAAGGGGTGAGATAACAGGCTGTTGTCGCACCGGATTCGAATACAACGATACCCACATTATCTTTCGGTTTCAAGCTCTTTATAAGCGTTTTGGCTGCTGCTTTCGCGGCTTCTAATCTCGTTGGCTTATAATCGGTTGCCTGCATACTCCCGGAATCATCAATTGCCAGGACCACGTTAACGCCCTTCTTAGCGCGCTTGAGAGGAATCATCGGGTCGGCAAGACCAACGATAATCAATGCCATAGCGATGACAAGGATGATAAAAGGCAGATGAGCCCTGAATTTGGTGCTACGTTTGGTTCTATTACTTGTGGCTGAAGCTTCTGCTTCTTTTACAATACTGAAGGTACTGAATTTCAGAGCCGCTTCTTTACGCTTCTTGCAATAAATCCGGTAAAAATAGTATAGCAGGGGGATAATCCCCAGAAATAGCAACACCCACGGCTCTCCAAAACTCATGCCCATTTTATCCTATTCTATAATAGCTATAATAGCAGGATCTTTTGATAAAGATAGATGTAATCATATAGCAATAGTATTGGTATTAGTAAGTATTACAACTTCTGCGGAAGTGGCTGATGAGAGTAGTAGTAGGAGGTACCTTTGACCCTTTGCATGACGGGCATAAGCAATTACTGAGGAAGGCGTATGAGTTGAGTGATGATGGTAATGGTAAGGGGGAGATAGTGATAGGTATAACCTCAGACCGGATGGCAGAAGCGACCAAGGCACGGCTGGTTCTCCCATATAAAGTAAGAGCTGCGAATATAGCTCAATACATGTATAGGGAATATCAGGTGCGAGTACGAACAGTGGAATTAGATAACAGATACGGCGTGACCCTGGATGAGGATGTTGATTATATAGTGATATCCCCGGAGACATACGATGTGGCAGTGGAGATAAACAAACTGAGGAAAGAGCGAGGTAAGAAGCCGATAGAGATAATAAAGGTGGAGCATACAAAGGCAGAAGATGGAAAGCCAATTGCATCGAGGAGGATAAAAGCTGGAGAGATAGATAAACACGGGCATCTGTTGTGAGCACGAGAGAAGAAATGCTTGAGCTTGATAAACTCTTCAATCCCAGGACTGTTGCGGTGGTTGGTGCCACACCAAAAGAAGGGAAGGTGGGGAATACTATCCTCAAGAATTTAGTCGCATCAGGGACCGGGATGTTGAGCATATACGCAGTGAATCCCAAATACGACAGGATTCAAGGTTTGAGGTGCTATCCGTCATTGAAGGAGATACAGGAGCAGGAGGAGAGTGATATTGACCTTGCTGTCATTGCGATACCAGCAGCAGGGGTGCCCAAGGTACTGGAGCAGTGTGGTGAGCGTGGCATAAAGAATGTGGTTGTCATCTCTGCGGGTTTCAAAGAGGCGGGGCGTGAAGGTGCAGTGCTCGAATCTGAGCTCATCGAGCTCGCCAGGCGCTATAAATTGAACCTCGTTGGTCCCAATTGCCTGGGTATAATAAACACGTATGCGAATTTAAATGCGACTTTTGGTAAGACCACACCAGATAGGGGCAGTATCGCATTCCTCAGTCAATCAGGCGCATTTGCACTCGCAGTTATTGATTGGGCGAAAGCAGCAAGGGTCGGCTTCAGCAAGATTGTATCACTGGGTAACAAAGCGGTGCTTGATGAGTGCCACTTCTTAGAATATCTGGCTAAAGACCCCGATACAGCAGTAATAACGATGTATCTCGAGGATGTGAGCGAAGGTAGCAGATTCATGAGCGTGGCGAGTGAAACATCGCGAACGAAACCGGTGGTGGTGATGAAGAGCGGCGTAACAGAAGCAGGAGCAAAAGCCGCTTCCAGCCACACGGGTAGCATAGCGGGCAGTGTGGAGGCATACAGGGCAGCCTTTGCGCAATCAGGCGTTGTGGAAGCGGCATCAATCCAGGAATTGTTCGATTTCTCGCTCTCACTGTCGCGAATCCGGAGTATAAAAGGTGGGATAGCAATAGTGACAAATTCCGGCGGTCCGGGCGTCATGGCTGCGGATGCAATAGAGGGGTCAGGGCTCGAACTTGCCACTTTTGAACGCGGGACGACGGAAAAACTCCACACTCTTCAGCTCGCCAATTCTTATAACCCCGTTGATGTGCGTGGCGATGCAACAACCGATGAGTTCGGTACCGCACTGAACATAGTTGCAGAAGATGGGCATGTAGGTGCGATAATTGCTATCCTCTCTCCCACTGCACCGATAGAATTTGATAAAGCGGGTGATTATGTCGTGGCGATAAATGCAAAAAAGCCGGTCATACCGGTATTCATGGGTGGCGAGACGGTAATGAGCGCAGTTGAAGCGCTTAAGAAGCACGGTATTGCGAATTATTTCGACCCCGTGAGGGCGGTGGAGAGCCTCAGGGCTGTAAGGGACTACGAAGAGCGGCATGAACGGGTATCTGAGCCACCTCCGCATTTCAATGTTGATACAGAGCGTGTCAGGGAGCAGATACGGCATAAACCGGGCTTTGAGTTACTGAAAGCGTATGGCATTCCGGTACCAGCCTACGGTAAAGCGGAGACTCCGGATGAGGCGCTTGAGATCGCTGATAGGATTGGCTATCCAGTGGCAATGAAGATTATCTCTCCTGACATAATTCATAAAACGGATGTGGGGTGTGTGAAGCTCAATGTGAACAGGAATAAGGTAAAAGAGAGTTTCTTCGAGATTATGCGCAGGGGTGAGAAATACACAACTGCAAGACGGATAGAAGGTGTTCTCGTGCAGCAGATGGTTGAGGGCGGTAAGGAGGTGATAATAGGTATGAAGCGTGACAGGCACTTTGGTCCACTGCTCATGTTTGGATTGGGCGGGATTTATGTGGAAGTCTTCAGGGATGTCTCATTCAGGATTGCACCCCTGAGTATGAGTGATGCGAAGGAGATGATAAGGGATGTCAGGGCATACCGGATATTGCATGGCGTAAGAGGCGAGCCCATGTCCGATATAGATTCACTCGTCAATGTCCTGCTCAGGTTCTCGCAGTTATGTGTGGAGTTTCCTGAGATACTGGAAGCGGATTTGAATCCAATCAAGGTATTTGAGCATGGTAAAGGCTGCTATGTGGTTGATTTCAAGATGATAAGTAGCGATTCCCACTTTTGAGGCTCAACATCCTATCTCCTGGAATTTTTATATTAATATTAAGGCAGGCTCTCTTCATTTAGCATTTGGTGATGAGCGATAAGCATAACGAAGGACTATCCATAGAGGAGAAGATATGGAAGCTCAGCGAGCTCCATGAGCTGCTGCCACTACACAGGGTATTACTCGGGCATGATGGTTCAATGACGCTACTGCTGGAGTTAATTGTATGCAGTGAAGTTGAACTTGCTACAATCAGGCAAACGGTGGTGCCATGCCCGGAAGGCGCAGCAGAGTTACTCGGTGTTGATGCGGGTGTAGCGGCAAATGAGCGCGATATCATCATTATGAAGAAGAGCGATAGAACGCCACTGCTTTATGCACGGTCTTATACACCACTATCGAGGTTGAAGCCCGAGTTTAAAGAAGACATGATGAAAGCAGATATCCCGATAGGCAGGATAATGCAGAAGTACAGAATAGAAGCGCGGCGGGAGATACTGGATGTGGGCTATCTGGAGCGTGAACATCGGCTGGAATCACTACTGCAGTGCACAGCGCCATTCCTATGGCGGATATACAATATAATCACCGGTGGTAAAGTATTAATAACAGTAAAGGAGTTTTTCCCGGTCTCGTTACCTTGAACGTGTTACACCAATTCGCTTACAGTATTGATAAACCGGGCAAATACTGCACCTGGGACTCAGTGGCGTGCATACGCTCCTGCCATGCAGTACGAATAGCTCATTGAGGATTATCCAGTTCTGTTCGGGTACAACCCTGCGTAATGCAAATTCGGTCTCATTCGGGTTCCTGGTTGCAACGATGCCCATGCGATTGGATATGCGATGTACGTGCGTATCAACAGCGATACCGGGTTTATTATAGCCAATTGTGAGTACTATATTTGCGGTCTTTCGACCCACACCCCGAAGCTTCAGGAGTTCATCCAGCTCATCTGGCACCTTAGAGTTATATCGCTCAACCAGAATAGAGCAGATCTCAACGATTTGCTTCGCTTTCCGGTGATAGAACCCCACTGGATATATTGCAGACTCTATATCGTCAATTCTGAGTTTTAGCATCTCTTCGGGCGTCTTCGCTAACGAGAACAAGCGCTCTGCCGCTTTTAATGTCACTTCATCATGGGTTCTCAGACTCAACAGGCATGAAATGAGTGTCAGAAACGGGTCGCCCCTCGTTGCAGGCGCCATAAGTAACGAGCTCCCCGCACGGTATCGCTTCTTCAATATCTGTATCACCTTCTCTACATCTGTATCTGTGCCCGTATCCGTATCCATATCTATATCTGTATTAATCTCTCAATCTCTCTCATTGATTTGATTCCGTATGGGCTGGTATGGGATGAGTACAGCATCGTTCATCATCGCCTGTGATAGACCTTCCTCACGGGCCACGAAATCTCTATCCCCTCTTCATCATAGCGTCTCTTCAGCGCCTTTATGAACTCATGCATAACCAGATATTTAGCTGTCGGTTCTTCAACACGGAGAATAATCGAGAAATTTATGTTCGAGTCGCCGAAGGTGTGGTATCGGATAAAGGGTTCGAAAGTCTTCACCGCTCCTGGTACAGTCTCCTGTATTCGCTTGCCCACTTCCTTTGTTACTCGCTCCACCTTGTCCAGGTCAGACTCGTAAGCCACGCCACACTGGATCACCACTGACATCTCCTGCACCGGCATTGAATTATTCACGATTGTACTATCAGCGAGTTTTGAATTCGGAACCACGACATAAGTATTTGGTAGAGTCCTTATTCTTGTAGACCGCCAGCCTATATCCTCAACAAAACCCGATATGCCACCCTCTATATCTATGAAGTCACCAACATTTATCGGGCGGTCAGAGAGGAGATGCAGCCCCGCAAATAAGTTCGCAAGTGTGTTCTGGAGTGCCAACCCAATAGCTAAGCCACCGAGCCCGAAGGATAGAAGCAGAGGGCTTATATCTATGTCAAAATGGCGTAGAATCATAAGAGCTGCGAGCAGATAAATACCCAGTGCTACTAAATTGCTTATCAACTTCGGCATCTTCTCGAATTTCTTCTGCACTCGCAGCCACCGGCTTATCAGAATGCTGAGCACACTGGATATTACCCAAGATATTAGTATAATCATGACCACGAAATAAACACCCTTTATATAACGCGAATAGGGCGTAAGGGCAGATAGAGAAAGCAGCCCGAAATATAGCCCGATGAGGATTATTAACCCACATACCGGCTTCGTTATCATCTTCAGCATCACATCATCAATATCGGTCTTTGTGCGTGCAGCTATGCTACGGAGGTATCTGACGATGATGAAATGCACCACCTTTGTGAGAATAAGTGAACTAAGAATGATCAATGCGAAATGAAAGTATTCGCTCTGAATCAGACCTTCCATTCCCACTTCCATATCTATACCTATATCTATATCATTACCTTATCTCTTTAAAAAACTTCAGTCATTCATATATTCATATTCATCATTCATTCAATGACAGAGACCGAGCCAAATAGGAACTAGGAACTCATCAAATCTCATGTGTTAGATTGAATTCCTTTATCGCTTCCTTCACTGCTGTATCACAGTAACAGTAGCCGCAATTGTGTGGTCTCCTCAGATGACCCACGCCCACCGGGTCGGACATCGGCAATCGGCAATCCGCGAATGATCGTGCCATGAAGCCACAGGTATTTTTAAAGAGTTTTCCGGGTATTTCGTGATCTATCTGGTATACTCTATTTCGTTTGCGTTTCCCACTCTCTCGCATACTTTCATGACCGAAGCATAATAGCAGGAATCCAGTCATAATAAACTTTCCCGTTCGCATCCACGAACTCAGAGCAGTTTATCCAGCCGTTTGGTGTGAGTAAGGATGTGTTATGGTGGATCTGTGGATACGAACCTGTGCGGATGGTGTAGTCGTATGTTTCGTTGGGTAAAAGAACAACGGTCTTGTCGAAGGTGATGTTATGCCAGTCGCTTGCGTAACCTTCCCAGGTTGCGGTGGCGTTCCATGTTTTGTTCCAGATGCGAGCATATTCGGTATGCCCGCCTGTGCCTGCGCATGGATATGTGTAAAGTTTGGTTACGATAATTGTTTGGTTTGTCGTGATTGTGCCGTTGTGCGTGCCTGCTATTGAAGGATATGGATTTGAGGTGTGCCGGTGTTGAAGACTTTTAATGCTCCTGAAGTGGTAAATATTATACTCTGAACTCTCTGCCGAATTCCCACTTTGGTCTGCGCCGTTTACAACGAAATAATAACAGTTGCCTGGTAGCAATCCTGCTAATTCAATGACATGAGTCTACAAATAGTGAGTCCTTCTCTCTTTCTGTATAAATTCTCGATGCTTTGCCATATTTCACCAAACTATCCTCGGGGTGTGGTGTCGTTTATGAGTTTCTGGGAAGATTAAATTGCACTAACTATTGAGACCTGTACGCAAAGAAATAGAATGAATAATAAGAGTTCTTTGGTCTTCATTTTCATGTTTCACCTCGATTGACTGATTCGTTCTTTTCTGGGACTGGGTCTATCACATCAAAATTCTCTATTTCCTCAATCTTTGATCTCAATTTTTTAAATGCCCCGTCATGCGTCATTATTTCATTCACACCGTTCATAACCATTGTAGCCAATAAAACCGCATCTCTGCCTCCTATTCCATAATTCCAATATTTGGATAGCAGTTTGAGTGCTTTCTGCATCATATCATAATCAAAATCGAGTAATTCCAGTGATCTTAGCCTTGAAATATAGTTTATGTCTTCCCAAAATTCGTTTTCTGGCTCATGGCGAACAAGATAGTGCGCTACTTCCTGAATAACAATTGTATTTGCCAATATCCCTTCTTCTCCCATGATAATTCTTCTTATTGGTTCTTTAACATATTTGTGCTCTTCTAAGCTTTCATCAAAATAATATATCCACATGTTGCTATCTATCATTATCATCAACGCATCTTCCAGATACTTTTGATCTCTTCTGGAGTAATGGTTTTATTGCCACTTTTTATCTTTCCTTCCATTCTTTTGACGAACTCTTCTGGACTGATTAAAGGCAAAAGCATTATCTTTTTACCTTCTTTTTTAATTTCGAGCTCCTCTCCAGGTTTTAGGTATAACTCTTCTCTTATCTTTTCTGGAATTTGAATTCTTCCTTTTTCGTCTATGACTGCTATTGCCATATTACATCCTCCTCATGATGCATTGCCCGGCGGTTCCGCTCATTTTTTATCACTCATTTACTTTATTGTAGAAGTTATATAAAAGAGCTATATAAATGCTATAGCTTATTTGTTATTTGTTGTTCTGAACACCCCTATTTCCGAATGTCATGATAGTTTAATAGCGGGAATCCAGTCATAATAAACTTTCCCGTTTGCATCCACGAACTCAGAGCAGTTTATCCAGCCATTCTTTGTTGGCAGTGCATCAGTGTGGTGAATTTGCGGATAAGAGCCCGTCACTATCGTTATATTGTATGTCTCATAAGGCATTAATATCACTGTTTTATTGAAATAAATGTTCATCCAGTCCTCTTTGTAACCTTTCCATTCCGCATAAGCACGCCCAGTTCAGGCAGTGAGATTTCGCTGCTCTTTTATCCGTGTATCCATCCTTATGATCCTTGAAGCACCACAATAAGGGCATCTCGTCCGTGACATTGGCAATGTTCTCCATTGTTATATTGTTATTACCCCTCCAGCCTCACCCAGCTCACACCGTCCGCATCCTCACTCACCCTCAGCACGTACTCCATATAATCCTTCACATCCTCTATATGCGTAATAAGCAGAATCTGCCTGAACTTCTTTGACAACTCACTCAGTGCTGTTATGATATTCCTCTTTCGAAGCATGTCCTGCGAGCCGAATATCTCATCGAGGATGATGAAATTGGTTTGAGTTGCACTCCTCTCCGATACAACTGCGGAAATAGCCAATCGAAGACAGAGATTCGCAAGGTCCTCCTCACCGCCTGAGAACCTGTTCAGCTCATACGCAGTACCATCCTCACAGATGAAGACTTCATAATTCTCATCCAGCTCGAGCCTGCTGTACTTGCCATCCGTCAGCCGCCTCAGCATATCTGATGCATAATCTGCGAGCAATGGACGGATCATACCTACCATATACACCTTGAAATCGTTCATTATCTTCTCAAGCAGATTTAAATACATTATATCCTCCTCTTCCTGCTCCTTTTCTTTTATTAGCCGTTCCTGCTCCTCTATATCCGCCTGCACACGCGCTCTCTCACTGCACAGGTTCTCAAATTCGTGCTTCTTGCCCATGAGCTTTAACTTCACCTCGCTCAGAGCCTCACTCTCGCGTTCATACCTCGATTTCAACTCTACATACGCCATTTTATCAAATGCCAGCCCCTCTACCTGCTTCTGTAATGCCGTTATCTCATCCACAATCCCGCGTTCCTCATCACGCAACTCCTGAATGCTGGACTTCACCACCTCTATCCTCTTTATCTCGGCTTTTAACCCTATTATCTCGTGATATACCTGCTCAAGTTCTTTTAATTCCGATATAACAGTATTATATTCATTCTCATTGAACTCAACATCAGCAACAGACTTCAAATCGCTCTTTATCTGCTCCAACTCCTTATGCCAGCGTTGCAGCTCACGTTCTTCATGTGCCATCCTCACCTCTAACTCCCTCTTGGCTCTCACACGCTTCTCAAGTTCGTTTATTTTCGCTATTACACCTTTATAACGATTATCATCAAATTCAACCCCTTCCAATGGCTTCAAAGTGGCTAAAAGCTCCTTCAATTCCTCATGCCAGCTATCCAATTCCCGATTCTCCTGCTCTATCTTTGTATCCAGCTCTCTTCGCATGTTCACACGCTTCTCAAGCCCCTGCAATTGCTTTGTGAGCGACTCCTCAAGCTTACCCTTTGAAATAAGTTCCTGTTTCTTGCTCTTGTACTCATTGAATACCATAGAGAGCTTTTCCTTACTGCTTCTCAGCTCTTCATTCAGTTTCTTTATCAAGAACTCATAATGGGTTCCTAATTGCCGCTCGCATAGCGGGCACTCGCCTCCAGGACCCAGACTTTCTATCTGTTCTATCTTCTCCCTGTTCGCCTCTATATCGCGCTTAATCTGTATTGCTCTCGTTTTATAACCGCCAATTGCGGAATGCAACCGCTCTTTATCGCGCCTCAGCTCTTCTATCTTACCCTTCACCGCCTCCAGTTGCGCATCAGCATCCTCAAACATGCGCCTATCTGCCTTTAAACGCTCGATCTTAGCTTCTCTGCTCTTTATCTCCCGCATTGCTCGCTCTTTTCGCCTCATCAGCTCTTCTTTCTGGTGATACCGGTCACGTAGCTGCTCCAGCTCGTCCTTGAGACGCATCTGTGCATCGAATAAATCCTCTACACCCCTGAACTCCGCTATTTTAGCTTCCAGTTCCTTTATTAGTGCTTTTCGCTGTTTTATCTCTTCCACAGTCTTCTCTTGCCGCCCTGTCAGCTCTATCTTATGCTGGTAGCGATTCCGTAGCTGTTCCAGCTCGGTTTTGCGCGCTTTATACTCGAAATACCGCTTTTCCTCTGCCTGTATAGCCTGAAGCCGCTTTTGCTTCTCAATCAATGCAGCAAGCTCCTTCTCCTTCTCCTCCCGGCTCTTCCGGATGTTCTCCAGGTAGCTCCTTCGCTCGCCCAGCATATTGGTCAGCTCCACGTATCTCTCATATTTCTCAGTTGCGAGTTCCAGCTCATGCTTCGTTGCCAGAACTACACGCTCCTTCTCCTCTTTTTCTGATTCTATCTCCTTTATAAGCGGTATAATAGACTCTTTATCCTTATCCAGCTCCGCCCTCTTTGTCTGAAGTAATTCTATCTTCTTCCTGCCTTCTTTATCCACAATTGCTGCTTTTATACCCTCTATCTTCTTCTCCTTGCCTCTTCTATCCTCCCTTAGCGCCTGTATGCTATTCTCTATCCGTTCAATGCCAAGCATACGCAACATGAGCTTCTTTCGTTCCGCAGCCTTCATTGTTGATAGCGCATTCAACTCCTTCTGTCGCGCGAAGACGGAAGTGAAGAATGACTGGTAATCCATGCCTATTTTATGCTCCAGCACTTCCGTCACCTCCTCCGCATTGCTGGTGATGAGTTTTCCATTGATAACAAGCTTCGCTTTTGGCATCAGATTCCTGCCCGCCATCTCTCTTACCACTTTATAGTAGTCGCCACCCAGCTCAAACTCCAGCTCTACCTGGCATGGCTCATGTGGTGATGCACCTCTGCGTTTTATAAGCTCCTTAGTTGTTCGTGCAGCATGATGCCCGAATAGAACCCAGCCTATTGCCTCCACCAGTGTCGTCTTACCCACTCCATTCAGTCCAATGATTCCAATCACGCCATCAGGGAACTCTATACATGCGTTCTTATATTTGCGATAATTTCGGAGTGTAAGCGTCTTCAGCAGCATCTATCAACTTTTTCAACTTTTTATAATATGAATTTTAACTTAAACATTATGGTTATAACTGAGTCAAGAACAGTGAAGATACTGGATACTACGTTGCGTGACGGTGAGCAGACTCCTGGTGTATCATTGACACCGGAACAGAAACTGCAGATTGCACGGCAGCTTGACCTCCTTGGGGTTGATATCATCGAGGCGGGTACAGCAATCATCTCAGAAGGTGAGCAAAGGGCAATCAAGTCAATAGCAAGAGCAGGTTTAAGAGCAGAAATAAGCTCTTTCGCTCGTCTATTACGCGGTGACATTGATGCTGCAATTGATTGTGATGTTGACACCGTGAATTTAGTCGCACCGGTCTCTGACGACCACATAAAGAAGAAATTGAAGATAGACCGGGAAACGCTGCGAAGGATGACGATGGATGCAGCGGAATATGTGAAAGAGCATGGCTTGAAGGTGGAAATAAGTGCTGAGGATGCTTCAAGAGCCGATATGGCGTTTTTGAAATCGCTATTCACTGAACTCTCAGATGCAGGTGTGGTTGACCGCCTGTGTTTCTGTGATACTGTGGGTGTGCTGTATCCAGAGCGAACGAAGGAGATATTCAGTGCTCTCAGCGATTTAAGTACGCCCATCTCGGCTCACTGCCATAATGACTTCGGACTGGCAACTGCTAACTCGATTGCTGCTGTGCTGGCAGGTGCTCAGGTCGTACACGTAACGGTAAATGGCATGGGAGAGCGAGCGGGTAATGCGTCACTGGAAGAGGTGGTTACTGCGCTTGACCTGCTTTATGGTGTGAAGAGCGGGATAGTGAAGGAGAAGTTGTATGAGACTTCTCGATTGGTACGGAACGTGACAAAGATGCCGGTTGCACCAAACAAGCCGCTGATGGGTGATAATGCATTCACACATGAATCGGGGATGCATGTGCACGGAACACTGGCAGATACGAGTCTATATGAGCCTATGGACCCGGGTCTAATAGGCAGGAAGAGGCGATTTGCGTTTGGGAAGCATACAGGTAGGGCATCAGTGAAGATGGCACTGGAAGAGATGGGTATCACTGCTGATGACTCAGGGATGGAGAAGATACTGTCAAGGGTGAAAGAACTCGGCGATAAAGGTAAATTGGTCACTGATTCGGATTTCCAGGCGATTGTGGACGATATACTGCATATAGAGCGAAAGGAGAGGATAAAACTACTTGACCTGTCTGTTGTCTCTGGCAAGAATATATATCCAACGGCATCTATAAGATTGGAGATAGACGGAGAGGACAAAGTGGAGGCGGGCGTTGGCGTGGGTCCAGTGGATGCAGCGCTAAATGCACTGCGAAAGGCGATGTCTGGTTCGGAGATGAACGATCTGCGACTTGAGGAGTACCATGTGGATGCTATCACCGGTGGCACTGATGCACTGGTGAATGTCGTGGTGAAGATGAGCAGAGGAGACAGGACGATAACAGCGAGTGGTGTAAGCGAAGATATAGTCCTCGCATCAATGCATGCCATGATTAAAGGTATCAACCGATTATACAGTTGATCTCTCTTAACATAACATACAGGATATAGGATGTGGTGTGACTAACGATGTTTGATTATATTGTGGTGGTGGTCGGTGAAGAGCATGAGGTAAAGCGATTGGAGCATTTCCCATGGCATGAAGGTGTACTCCAGAACTCTATTCTCATACCCGTCTCGGAAGGTAGCTGGAACGGTCCAGCGGGCAATGGGCTTGGTACTTTATTCGCGATAAAAAACGCATCTAACGCAGCGGGAAAAGAACTTGTTGAGGAAGTGAAACAGGGTAAGAGTGTCCTTATCGTGCATACAGCGGGTAAAGGCACAAGGAACGTACTGACGAGGACCTGTAAGGAGAAAGCATTCATAGATGTTCCTGGTTTGACCATACTTGAGGGTGTGATAAAGCAATTTCAGCGGTTCTCTATCCCACACAGGATAATGGTTACATGGGGTGACCAGTTCCTCTTCATCGCTGATACTCCTGAATCCTTAATTGAATGCGCACATTCTACGCATGTCATGCTCTTTGGCTTGAAATCAGAGTTTACAGAGGAGATTGTCTCCAAATATGGTATTCAGATAGTTAGATGTGAAGATAAAGGTAAAGGCTGTGAACTGCTTGATTTTGACGATACACGGAACTATGAAGTGGTGAAGAGTAAGATGGAGAGGTACAGAGGCAGTGAGGTGCTGTTGAATCTGGGGTTATTCACGCTGAGCGGAGTTTTGACCGAACGGCTGCTGGATGCTTTCAGCGATAGGCTTGAAGAGAGGGCCGGGGAGTTCAATTCTGATGAGTTATGGCAGTTATGGTGCTCTCCAGACTCTGTTACTACTAACAAATGGCTACGGGAGCGTGCAGAACGGTTAAAGCGGGAGATGACGATGACATCCGACCTGAACTTGATAAAGAGCTTTGCAATAAGTGAACAAAGCATCTGGCTCGATTTCGGGACGAATAAGAGCTATTACAGGAATATGATGCGACTTTTGTCAGGAGGGGCTGAGGCTGTGCAATTAAGGAGATTCCTGAATGTCGAGCTCCGCTCCGACACTGACGGCTGCGAGATTCTGGATTCAATCTATGTGAATTCCGGAATAGAGAGAGGGCGGATAAAGAGGAGTGTGGTATCGAATACAACTGCGAAAGCCGCATTACTCGAAGATGCTTGCGTGCTCAATTCCCGATTGAACAGAATAAACGGTAAAAACTGTGTTGTTTATAACCTCGTTGATAGCGATTCGGTGGAGCTTACTGACTGTGTGCTGGTGGATGTCTTTCATCCAGCCAGGGGAAGGATAAGACTCAGGTTCCCAATAGGTAAGGAGAGCAGACCTAAGGAGGAGTGGTGGTCCTCACGCCTGCCCGGTAACGAATATACATTGAGCGAAGTTGCAGCTATGACCAGGGGTATTACTGATGAAGAGATGCAGTCCACCAGGCTAAGACATGCACGGCTGGCAGATGCGAGGGTGAAAGAGAGGGAAAGGGTGAGGGATATGATTGAGCACCCGATGAAGCTCAAGCCCCTCATCATAAACAAGCCCTGGGGCTATGAGTTATGGTGTGCCTCACCACGGAACTATATCGAAGGTGAGGAATTTACGCTCTGTGAGCTCAATACTTTCTTCTCAGAAGCGATATTCGGCATGAAGATGGAGGAATTCCCGCTGATAGTGAAGATAATAAAAGCAGATGAGAACCTTTCGGTACAGGTACATCCTGATGACGGGTATGCACGCAAGATGGGTGATGTAATGGGCAAGGAAGAGGCGTGGTATGTTCTCGAAGCGAAAGAGGATGCGAGGATTTATTTAGGATTCCGGGATTCCCTACGCAGTGGTGAATTCCTGGAACTGGTAAAAAGAGGCAAGATATTGAACTACATGAATTCGTTTTATGCTCAACCCGGCGATATCTACCACATCCCTGCCGGTGTCATACATGCCCTGGGCGCGGGTACAAAGGTATATGAAGTGAGTACCGCGTCAGAAAGGACATTCAGAGTCTATGATTATGGCAGGGGCAGGGAGCTACATCTGAATGATGCTATGAATGTCATTAGACTTGAGGTGCTACGGGGATTGAAGCATGGAGGAGGGCATCTGCAGGGTAAACATCTGGATTTGAGGCTTATCTCTGTTCATAATAGTAATGGTAATGGTATGAATCCGGGCACAGACATGGGTATGGACATAAAGAATGCGGGTGTCCTCACCTGTGTAAGGGGGCAGGTAACTCTGGTCGGTGATGCAAAGGTAAAACTGCCATTAAAGACCTTCGAGACCGCACTCGTGCCTGTACCTGTAACTGCGAGTGGTGGTAGTGCCAGTGGCAGTGGCATCAGACTGGAAGGCGAAGGTGACCTTATATACGCCAGTTTTATTAGCTCTTAGGATTTTATATGTAATGTTTGTTGGTGTTGGCATTGCTGTTGCTGTGGTGTAGTGTGGTGGAGTGTGAATGTGAAGTTGAATGAAGTGGCTGAATAGAATCACAGGCAGAGGCAGAGCTGTAGCTGAAATACCCTCTATTGTAGCGTTCCATGAGATAGATACATGGCTGGAGAAGGTTTCTGAGTTGTTATTCCGTGGTCTGGGCACGAATGCGATGGCACTGTATGAAGAGATAGCGGATAAACGTGAGGAACTCAAGCAATACATCTCTGAATTGCGTGATGCTGAGCCGAAGGCGGATATGCCTGCACAGATTACAAAAATAGGACTTCTGAGCCGTGACAAAATGGTAAAGCTCCTTTATTCTCTCTGTGATAAGATAGTCATACCATCTCAAACGGACTATAAGACTGTTCTGGATTTCCATAAGATGGCTTCTCACAATATAGAATCGGTACTGGCGAAGCTATCTAAGAATATTTATTATGTTCGCTCGCTGTTCCCTGACGAAGCCAGGGAAGTTGAAGCCAATCTCAATCAGCTGAGAGACATTCTCAACCGACTGATAGCGCCGATGAAGGGCAAGGAGAGTAAGATTATGGATTTGAGTCGTGTACATGCATTGATACAGAGAATAAGAGAACAGATGGCGGAGATAGAGTCAGAAAGGGAGGAGATTCGAGCAGAAGAGGAGGAGCGATCAGCCATCGAGCACGAAATAGAGCTATCAGAGCGGAGATTACGAGCGATAGAAGAAGAATCGGAATGGAAACGGCTAAAGGAGTATGAAGCGGAACTAACAGCCGTAGAGGAGGAACTGAACACGCTAAGTCACGGTATAAATAATCTGTTTACTCCTTTACAGAAGTCACTCAGCCTGCTGAAGAAGCAGGACAGGTCCGGGCGGGTTAGTCTTTCACCCGCTGTAAGAAAGGCGGTAACAGCCATTCTGTCATCTCCGGTTCAAGCGTTGAATGAGGACGAGGACATAGAGGATTATCTCCGGTCTATAAGGGCAGTAATCCTTGAGATGGACGCTCTGAAGGAACGCACGCGAGACAGAGCACTGAAATGGATAGACCATCTCCTGAATACCGATACCGACCTGCCGGGTATCAGGGCGAGGTATGAGCTTTTATCATCAAGGGCAGAGGAGCTCAGGCGTGAACTATCAGCATTGGAGATAACGAATGAGAAGGAGCGGCTCGAACACGCTATTACAGCAGCTAAAGGGCAACTCACTCGCCTGGATGATTTAATAGCTAAGAGGAGACGGGGCATAGAGTTGCAGAAGAAAGAACTGGCAGCGAAAGAGATAATGCTCCAGAAAGAACTGGAAGAGATTACAGGTAAGAGGATAGAGGTCAAGTTTGAATGAAGATGGATGACCATATAGAAATAGGGTATAGGGAGATGCAAGTGATGACGATTCGTGAGGTATTGAGTACGGAATACAGGGAGTAGGGAGTGGTGACGCATGATGGAACTGAAGCTGAATAAAGCTGTGGACTGCATCGGCGACTTCACTTATAACTTCTTATGGCACCATAAGGGTACAAAGCTCAATCCCACAGATAGGATTCCTTCTCAGGTCGGAACCAGCTATACGTATGAGGATATAGTGGAGGCACTGCGGAGTGGTGAGGACGTGCATATAAAGGGCAATGTTGGTAGCAGACTTGGCTCGAGTCTGGGTGTTGACCTCTGCTATTTCGGCGGTAACGGTAAGGAAATAGCCGAAACAGGCTCAATAATAGTGGATGGTGATGTGGGCTCCTATATGGGTATGAGCATGGTTTCGGGCGCCATATACGTTAGAGGTGAGATAAAGGAGCCTCTGGGTAATGTGGTAGAGGTAAAATCCGATCTGGAGGGTTATAAAAAGTTCGTCTCGCTCACATGGCTGCTCCATCATCCAGAGGCAAGTCTCCTGGAGCCAAACGAGTATAGAGGGGGTGAACTGGTTCTTAAAGATGGTCTCGTGAGGAGTACACTCGCAGCTCGATGTCGTGCCCCTGTTAGAATACGTGTGCAGGGTGATACAGGTATAAGCACAGGCATATTGATGCGTAATGGCACGATAGTTGTGGAGGGTAATGCGGGTATGAATACGGGGGCGTTACTCAATGGCGGTTCTGTGGTGATACTGGGAGATGCAGCGGAATTCACGGGTGTGGAGATGCGCAGTGGGGTTGTGCTTGTAACTGGCAAATGCAAAGGCTACGTCGGTGCTAAGATGACCGGTGGACATATTATCTGCCGAATGAGAATGACAAGACCGGTTCCTCCGGTTAAGGAGCGAGCACTTACAGGCGAGGATATCGCTCTACTCTCGGATTTCGGAATCTCTGGCGTGTTCGTAATGAATTATCGGAGGTATGAGATAAATAAAAGGATTTAAGGATTTTATAGAGAAACGCTCATTCCCGCATTTCATTGTATGGATACACAGAGAAAGGAGCAGCAAAGTATTTGTTCACGATGGTTTAGGGCGATGAGGATGAGCGAACAAAAAACCAAAAACTTTTATATTTATTCCCTCCTATTATAAAAATCGGGTAATACACCCAAATAAAGAGGCGATTGGAATGAATAAAGATATAAAATATCTCGTGTTTGGAATGTGTGTGGCATTTGTGCTATTCAGTGCCTTCGCGGGTGTGAGTGTGGGTGTGACGTTGGCGTCTGCAACAACGATATACGTGCCTGACAACTACGCGAAGATTCAGTGGGCTATTGATAGTGCAAGTGTTGGGGATACGATTGTTGTTAGGGATGGAACTTATGTTGAGAATATAGATATAAACAAACCACACCTAACGATTAGGTCTGAGAATGGGTCTGCCAACTGCGTTGTTCAGGCTGCCAAATCTTATTACCACGTCTTCAATGTGACCGCAGATAATGTTACCATCAAAGGCTTCACCGTTACCGGGGCTACCGGCTATTATAAAGCTGGAATTTATCTCTATAACTCGGATTACTGTAGGATAGAGAATGTAATCGCCTCGAACAACTATTGGGGTATCTATCTGTGTTCTTCCAGCAACAACACTATCTATAACAACAACGCCTCGAACAACATCGATGGAATCCACCTCCACTCTTCCAGCAGCAACACCATAGCAAACAACACCGCAAACTCGAACTACCGGTATGGCATCTATCTGTATGATTCCAGCAACAATACTATCTATAATAACAACGCCTCGAACAACGATGATGGCATCGTTCTGGGTGATTCCAGCAGCAACAATATCTATAACAATACCGCAAACTCAAACAACCATTGTGGTATTGAGCTGTGGGGTTCCAGCATCAGCAGCAACAACAACAATATCTATAGCAATACCGCCTCGGACAACTATCGTGGTATTGAGCTGTGGGGTTCCAGCAACAACAATATCTATAACAACAACGTAAACTCGAACAACTATTATGGCATCTCTCTGTGGTTTTCCAGCAACAACAGCATCACCAACAACGTAATGAATAGCGATGGCATTCACATTGGAGGCTCTCAACTACAATACTGGAACACTCATACAATGGAGGGCAACACCGTCAATGGTAAACCTCTTTATTATTTTAAGAACCAGATCGGAGGTAAGGTTCCAGAGGATGCAGGGCAGGTCATCGTTGCCAACTGTACGGGAATGAGAATAGAGAATCTGAATATTAGCAATACCGATGTAGGAGTTCAATTAGGATTCTCATCGCATAATATTATTAAAAACAACACCGCAAACTCGAACGATGATGATGGCATCTCTCTGTATTCTTCCAGCAACAACACTATCTATAACAACACCGCAAACTCGAACGATGATGATGGCATCTCTCTGGGTTCTTCCAGCAACAACACTATCTATAACAACAACGCCTCGAACAACTATTGGGGTATCTATCTGTGGCATTCCAGCAACAATAATACTATCTATAACAACAATGCCTCGAACAACAATGACGGCATCTATGTGTATTCTTCCAGCAACAACACTATCTATAACAACACCGCAAACTCGAACGATGATGATGGCATCTCTCTGTGTTCTTCCAGCAACAATAATATCTATAACAACGCAAACTCAAACAACGGGTATGGCATCTATCTGGGTGATTCCAGCAACAACAATACTATCTATAACAACAACGCAAACTCGAACAATGATGATGGCATCTCTCTGGGTTTTTCCAGCAACAACAAAATCTACAATAACAACGCCTCGAACAACGATGATGGCATCTCCCTGGATTATTCCAGCAACAACAAAATCTACTTCAACAACTTCATAAACAACACAGATAACGTTTATTCTTATTATGGTTATACTTATGGATCTGAAAATAAATGGAATTCGACGGAAGAAATAACATACACATACAAAGGAAAAACTTACGAGAACTACCTCGGTAACTACTGGGACGATTATACTGGAACAGATACGAACAAAGATGGAATTGGCGACACGCCTTACAGCATAGATTCAGACAAAGACAATCATCCACTAATGGAGCCTTGGGAGAATTACTTTGCACCATCAGAGAATATTTTTGATACAGGAAAGCCGGCAAATCCATACCCTTCCATATCGGGCACGCACAACGGCACAATCACGCCAAACCAGACAATTACTGTATCCACGCTTTACACTTATCCATGTGCGGGCACAGGCGGGCACACCGAATATGCTCGTATCTGGAACAAAACATGGAACGCAACCGCAACCTGGAACGGCTATGTAGACGACTGGCACAACATCCCCTTTAATGAACCATTCACACTTGTAAAAGACGAAGTTTACAACTACACTATCAGAACAGGCTCCTATCCGCAAATTCATCATAACACTTCCTTACTCACACCAAACGGCTGGATAAACTGCACCAAATTTACAGATGCGAACGGGAAAGTTTATTATGACTGGATTCCTGCTATTAAACTATCCTGACATTCGGAAACAGGAGTGTTCAGAACAACTAACAACAAATAACTATAGCAAATTATTTTATATAACTTCTATAACGAAGTAAATAGGTGATAAAAAATGGCAAAGAGGTTAGGCTTGAAGGTATTGGCAATCTCTATTGCCTTAGTAATAGTCGCAAGCAGCGTGGCGATGTATGGGTATAGCGGAACAGAAGGGGGAGAAGGGATAAGCGAAAGCGGAGGCGGAAAAGGCGTTATCTCGCTTGTGGCTCCGCCTTTTATCGGCGTCGCCGGCGCGGGTGAGGCGATGGGTGGCAACGGTGGAGGCGCTTTCCCCAAAGACAAAGCGGGAATCTCTGCATATATAAACACAAGTCAGACGATAGACATCGAAAAAATAAAGACGATTTTCACTGAAGTGGAAGAAGTAGGCGACAACTATATCATTGGAATAACACCTATCTCCGACTTCGGCGGTGATATAGATGTGCATGTATATGCAGACACGGACGGATGGATTGTTGCTTATCTCGAGACAGATGAGCCAGCGGCGAAGATAATGCAGTGGGGAACTGCGGATGTGAACAATCCAACCATTGGCGTAATAAAATCCACCACGCTTGAAGATGCGCTATACAAAGCAGGTGATGCTGCCGGCGTTGGAATTGTGGCAAGCAAAATAAAATACTACGATTTCGAGTTTCCAAATGCGGACAGCATGACTTTGTTTGTCAGAACAAGGGCAACAGCGGGGACAAATATCGCACAGGTTGAGATTCCAGCGGATTATATGCTCTTCGAGGCTTCTTATTACCACTATGTCACAGGCTACTATAGGTATAGCTATAGCACAAATTCAAAGTTAAAAGTGGACGGGGCAACGATCAGTAGTCTTTCAATTTCAGGTTATGGCGGAAGGAAATGGGGCAGAGCATTTGACTCATATAAAGGAGCAATCACTACTGGAACGCTGCACAAAATAGAAATAGCTTACGGTTCTGACTATTCTGGTTCAGCCGGCGTAGCAACGGTGCTGATATATAGGACTGGATGAAGAGATGGGGAATGAGGGATAACAAATGCTAAAAACGGGCATAGAGACGCTTAAGGAAATCAGGGATATATTAGGAGGTTAAAATGAAATCTAAGGAATTTACTTATTTTATCTTAGCCTTTACATTGATGATTCTCGTAAACACGGCATCAGCAGCGATTAACATAACCGATGCGGATGCAATATACGAAGTAAACTTGTCCACCGTGAGTGTTCCAACAAGTCCAGTTCCAATTAAAACCGTTTTCGTGGTCAACGGAGATACATCTTCAGACAAGAATTTATCCCCCGTAAGCATTCCAACCCAGCCCTCTCCACTAAAAGAAATTTTCATCATCAACGAAGATGCAACGCTTAAAAAGAATCTTTTCACGGTGAGCATTCCCACTGAGCCTTTACCCATCAGAGAAATATTTATTCATCTCGAAGATGCAAAGTATTTTGAAGAATTGCTCTTCCCAAAAGAGCTCATAAATGATACCACACCGCCAATAATCACAAACATAACCGTAACGAACATAACAGACGATTCTGCAACGATAAAATGGGATACGGATGAGTTCGCAGATAGTCTTGTTAAATACGGAACATCCTCGGGCGCTTACACAAAGCAGGAATACGACGAATTATTCGTGAAGAACCACTCTGTTTCGTTATACAATCTCTCGTCGGGGACAAAATATTATTTCGTTGTGAAGAGCGTTGATCTAAGCGGGAATTCGGCAGAGAGCTCAGAATATAGTTTTACCACTTTAGGAACATTAAACCAACCGCCGATCGCAAGTTTCACATACTACCCTGAAAATCCTTTACTTGGCGAGCAGATAACCTTTGATGCATCTTCTTCCTACGACTCAGACGGAAACATTACGAATTACGAATGGGACTTCGGCGATGGAAACGTCACGAACACAACGCATGAAATACTAAATCATTCCTATTCAGAAGCAGGAAGTTATGAGGTAACATTAACAGTAACAGACGATGATGGAGTGACAAATTCAACTACAAAAGAAATAACGGTCTATCCACCAGTAGCAATCTTCGACACCGGCACACCCTCAAATCCATACCCTTCAATAGCAGGCGTGCACAACGGCACAATCACACCAAACCAAACAATTATTGCAACTAAGCTTTACACTTATCCCTGTGAAGGCACAGGCGGGCACATCGAATATGCTCGCATCTGGAACAAAACATGGAACGCAACCGCAACCTGGGAAGGCTATGTAGACGACTGGCACAACATCTCCTTTAATGAACCATTCACACTTATAAAAGACGAAGTTTACAACTACACCATTCGCACAGGCTCTTATCCACAGATTCACCATAACACATCCTTACTCACACCAAACGGCTGGATAAACTGCACTAAATTTACAGATGCGAACGGGAAAGTTTATTATGACTGGATACCTGCTATTATGCTTCGGTCATGAAAGGATGCGAGCGTTTAAAATAGGCGTTCCAAAATCTGGATTTGGCATCCACAATTGTGTGTCGTAATCCAAATCCAGTCCACCACACTCACTTGTCTTTTATCCTATCCGCGAAACGTTAAGCGAAAGTATATAAGGAGGGATAGCTATGAAGAATAAGTGAGTGATTATGAGAGACCCATCGTTTTGGAGCGATGTTGTTACACGAGTACTCAGCACCTACACCGTCGTGATTTTCGCGATGTGGTGGAGCGGGTTCATTGTCGCACTGGTCGTGAACTTGGAGTGGCTGGACTTGGTCTGGTACTGGGTGCGAGGCTTGCCTTTGGTCGCGCAGATCATCGTCTGGGTGTTGTTTCTCCCCGGCATGGTGGGGCTGTGGACCTGGGAATCCTACTATCCAGCTATGATACGTCTATTGGTATTTGGAGGAATCGTGGGCTGGACTGCTCTTGCTGTGTCCAGCTTCTTACGTGTCGTGCGATAGACGTCTCTGCAGCTCCGGAGAGTCGGAGTCGACCGAGTCGAAAGGGGACACGAGCTGGAGTGAAGACTTCATAGCGCCCTGTCGGCAAGAAAAGAAGGCTCATGATAGCGATGCATCATGATGATTCGGGAATGAGCGAACGTGGAGACATGTTTTGGATTTGGAACAGGAGAAACGGCAATATTCTCCTTGGAATGATAGCTCGTATCCTGTTCAGATTTGGCAAAAAGGAGCGATTCAAACCACCAGGGCATTCAAAAGGTTCAACAGAGATGAGAGTAATGTAATGCAAAGTAAAAATTTGATACCGAATTACAAATTATTCCATATAAATAACTAACGACTCACTCTCCTTCTCCTCTTCACCCATCTTAGCTCTTATCTCCTCTCTTTCACGTTCAAACCCTCTCCTGCCCATCAATGCGTATGTGAGTCGCTTACCCTCCTCCACGCCCGGCTGGTCGAAAGCGTTCACATTCAGTAATTCACCCATCACTGTCGTCACCAGCTCGAAGAAGTACATCAACGCGCCAACAGTAAAAGCATTTATCGCAGGTATAACTATTGTCTTATTCGGTCTCATGTGATTGGTCAATGCTAACTCAGTGGCAAATTGCTCTGTCTTCATCAATTCCCCCAGTGTATGCCCGCCGAAATACTCCAGTTCATTCCAGCCACGGAAAACAGCCGGTAGACTCACATCATTCTCATAACTCTCCACTCGGATAAAGGTGATAACTTTATCAAAAGGACCTTCATTGAACAACTGGAGCAACGAATGCTGATCGGCAGCGCCAATAGCTTTAAGCGGTGTGCTTCCCGCATTTACCGTATTATTATCCCTGTCATGCTCTTTACCAAGGCTCTCCGCCCACAACTGCATGTACCAGTTGCCGAAATAGCGGAGTTTACGTGAATATGGCATCAATACCGAGATATTATATCCCTTATCAATTGCTAAATATTCCAGAACCGCGAACATATACGCGGGATTATCCCATATATCAGGCTTTTTACAGGCTTCATCCATGTGCCGCGCCCCATTGAGTACCTCTTTAATGTCTATTCCCGATACTGCAGCAGGAAACAAGCCAGCAGGCGAGAATACGGAGAATCTACCTCCTACTCGTTTCGGGATTTCCAGACACCGAATACCCTCGCGCTCCGCTACCCTCCTCAGTACACCATCCCCATCACCTTCATCCGTGGTTATAATAAAATGCTCCGCATAAGCTTTCCCGACGGAACGCTTCATCATCTCATAGCACTTCACGAAATTAGCCATCGGCTCCGGCGTTGTTCCTGATTTACTTACCACATTTATCAGTGTCTCCTCCATATCTATAATATCGAAGAGCCCTGCTGTCTCGTCAGGGTCACAATTGTCAATCACGAAGAATCTCGGTCTTCCATTCCGTTTTGATGCCGGTAACAGGTTATAATATGGATGAGATAATGCTGTATGCAATGCAATACTGCCCCATGAGGAACCTCCAATCCCGATGAGAACGAAATTTTCATATTTCGTGGCTTCTTCATTCGCTAAGGATATAATCTCATCCACATTCTTATAAGGGAGTTCCATGAATTGTAACCGCCCTTCGCTTCTATCGCTCTTCAATTTCCTGTCTATCTCCTTTATACGGTGCTCCATATCCTCTATCGCCCCGATACTGATGCCCCGCTCCCCTATACGGGATTCCATCATATTACTGAAATCCAGTTTCATCATCTTTCATCGTCGTGCTCATCACTTCACTATCTTGGTTATATCAATCTCAATGATATCCTCAGCGCCGAGCGCCTTCAATCTCGGTATCAATATATTCACCTTCTTTTTACTCACCACCGTCTCCACCGCGTAATATCTCCGCTCCGTACTATCGGAATCATAGAGCTGCGCTATCGTTGGCTTCTTCATCGCTGGTAGTGCAGATATGACCGCACGCAGCTTATCCTCTGCAACGTTCATACTCAGTAATACCCTGCCCCGTGCCTCTATCACGCCACTGAGCAGTGTTTTTATCTCCTCTATCTCACGCCTCTTGCCCGGCTCACGCCACGAGTCCTTATTCGCTATCAACTTCGTTGAGGATTCGAGAATAGTATGAATAATGCGCCAGTTGTTCTTCCGAAGTGTCTCCCCCGTCTCTGTTAGCTCTACTATCCCATCCATCATATCCTTCGCTTCCGTAGCGCCATAAGAGAAGAAAATCTGGACGGGTATGCCGAGTTCATCGAAGAACGCTTTTGTAAGGTTTGGATATTCTGTACTGATCCGACTATTGGGTTTTATATCCTCTGCTGCTCTTATATCACTATCTGCCTGAACTGCCAGTACAATTCTCACTTTACCATTCTTCTCCGCGGTCTTGCTGTAGCTCAAATCTGCTATCTCCTCAACATCCGCGCCCCTCTCTACTATCCAATCCTTTCCTGTTATCCCTATGTCAAAATACCCCTTCTCTACATACTCCGGTATCTCCTGTGGTCTCAATATCTTCACCTTCTCTATCCTCGGGTCATCAATCTGTGGATTATACTCTCTACTTGTTACTTTTATCTCCAGGTCCGCCTGTTTGAATAGCTGCAGCGTCTGCGCCTCCAAACTACCTTTTGGTATCGCTATGCTTATCATCTCCTCTACCTTCTTCTATTCATAGATGTTTATGACTTACGATTATAGTTATAGATATCAATAAATACCGGGAGTAGCATTTTAAATTATGTAGAAAGAGGCATTATGGTATGGTAAGGATAGAAATAAGGAAGGCAGAAAACACGGATTTATGGGACATCGCAAATATATGGCGCAGGAATATAAAAACGATAAATACAGCTTCTGATATCGCCAGATTATACCACTATTTCAAGAAATATTTCCTCATTGCGGTCATTCACAAGGAAGAGGAAAAGGAAGAAGGGTATGATATTATCGGTTTTATTGCTGGAGCAGTGAGAGATGGACACGGGCATGTCTCCGGGATCGCCGTGGAGCGTGAGTATAGGAGGCAGGGAATAGGTGGTAGCTTATTGCGGCGGTTGTACGAGGAATTCTACAATGACGGTTTTGAGCGAGTTACACTGGAAGTGCGGAAGAGTAACAAAGAAGCAATAAGGTTCTATGAGGGTCAGGGTTTTAAACCCGCTTTTGTTATACATGGCTATTACGCAGACGGTGAAGATGCCATAGTGTATGAGAAAAGATTTACATTTACCGATGAGAATCCTATTAGCCACAGGAAGGAAGGCAGAGTGGATGGTTCGTGATGCGATAAAGGATATAAATGCAGATGTAAATGGTGGTTCAGATTCTGCACTGCAATGTGAATGCGAAGTACTCACACAAGACCTGGATATAGCAGCATTCTCAACACCAGGGTCCTTGAGAAGGGCACTCGCTACACATACACAGCATGGTAACGGTAATAAGTATGACCTCATTCTGGTCTCAGGGCTTTGCAAAGCCGACTTCTCTCATTTAGAGCGAGAGTTGAAGACACCAATTCGGTTAGGACCGCGGAACGCATACGACATCGCAGAAACTTTAAAAATCGCTGATAGAATAGAATTCTCTGCACGGATACCTGCTGATGTATTACTGAGAATGAAGAGGGAGGAGGATGCTAAACAGCTCTTACAGGTATTAGAGGGAAGAGCGAAGGGTAAGTTCAGGCTGAGGGGAGTGAAAATAGGAGGGGGTGCGAGGATGAAGGTCTGTGCAGAGCTTGTGGATGCAACTCTGATGGATGATGCTGATATACAACACAGAATGGGATATTTCATCGAGTGTGGCGCCGATATTGTGGATATTGGCGTTCATATAGGTGCGAATCCTGGGGATGTGAGAAGGACGATTAAGGCTGCTCGCAGTTTCGCACCTGAGCTCCCCATCTCCGTTGATACCATGGAGCCGGAACTCATACTTGCAGGCATAGACTCAGGTGCCGATATGGTGCTCAGCCTCAACAGTGCGAATATCTCTGCAGTTGGGGATGCAATAGCGAGAAATGATATAGTAGCAGTTGTTGTACCCGATACCGATACCAATGCCAATACCACTGTCGGTCTTAAATTATCCACACTGTTTATGAACATAAATACCGCACGTGAGATGGGCATCAAGCGCATAATAGCAGACCCTGTTCTTGATGCCGTCGGCTACGGAATAGGAGAGTCACTGCACCGGTATTATCTCTTCAGGCTGCTGGATAAGTGTACACCACTATTCTTCGGTGCCGGTAACGTAACGGAGCTCATGGATGCTGATTCTACAGGCGTGAACGCACTTTTAGCTGGCATTGCCTCTGATATAGGTGCTGATATCCTTTTTACACCCGAATACAGTGCCAAGGCGAAGGGTAGTGTGAAGGAATTGCGAGTGGCATCGGAGATGATGATGCTCTCGAAAGCTCGTAATAGCACACCTAAGGACCTCGGACTCGATCTTCTCATCATGAAAGAGAAGCGAAGTAAGCCGGTATTGCGAATTGACGCTGACGCCGATGCAGAGGTTATAGAAGCGAAGAGCGCGAAGAAATGGCGACTCGACCCCGCAGGGTCTTTTGAAATCGGTATCTGTGAGGTTGGAGGCAGACGAAAGATATATGCTAAGCACCTGCCCTCTGGTATCCAGATAGTGGGTTTGAATGCGAAGGAAGTGATGGATACAATCCTGCGGCTGAAGAAGGTCTCGCTGCTGGAGCATGCATCATACCTGAGCAGGGAATTGATGAAGGCTGAGCTCGCACTATACCTTAACAGGGGTTATGAGCAGGATGAAACTCTATTTAGATATTAGTTTGATATAGATAGGATAAACAGGTGCATCGGCTCATGTCATGCTTTATGTTTTATATTTTATGCTTCTTGCTTCTTCTCCTTCACTTCTGAAATCGCTTCCCCATCCCGGAATAAGATTCTTAGCATGTCACCGGTCGTGATATCCATCACACTCCTCACCACCTTTTGTTCCTTCAAGCAGATACTATAACCCCGTTCGAGGATTGCTCGCGGACTTAAAGCATCCAGTTTACCGGTAAGAGCCTGTAAGCCCTTCTTGTGTAGCTGCACACGATGCATAACCTCTGCAATCAGGGTCCTCTTCAGTTCATCCACCATCTGCCGATATTGGTTTATCCTCTCGGTGGGCTTTCTGAACAGGACGTTCTTTTCTATACTCTCAAGTCTCCGCCTTTGCTGCTCTATCATCTTGTAGATGTTCTGCCGCAGTTGCAGTTCAAGCGTACTCAGATTCTTCTCTATCTGCCGCTTATCAGGCACGACCAGCTCAGCAGCTTCTGATGGTGTTGCCGCTCGCCGGTCTGCAACGAAATCCGAGATGGTGAAGTCGGTTTCATGCCCCACTGCCGATATTACAGGTATTTCAGATGAGAATATCGCTCTTGCTACACTCTCCTCGTTAAATGCCCACAGCTCTTCTATTGAACCACCACCTCGTCCCACCACGAGCACATCCACCTTCTTAAGTTCCCTATTCACACGATTCATCAGCTTGATGGCATTAACAATCTGAGGAGCGGCTTCTTCGCCCTGTACTGCTACCGGTGCCAGCAGGATATGCACATGCGGGAATCGCCGCCTCGTGATGTTTATCATATCACGGATGGCTGCACCGGTAGGGGAGGTGATAATGCCTATGGTATGGGGAATAACCGGTATCGGCTTCTTATGTGCGGCATCGAACATGCCTTCGTCCTTAAGCTTCTTCTTCAACTGCTCAAAAGCTCGATATAGCGCACCTATACCCGACTCCTGCAGCTCTTCTACATACAACTGATACCTGCCCCGTTTCTCATACACGCTTATATGCCCCCGGACTATCACACTCATACCATCTTCAAGCGTGAATTTCAGTAATGCATTCCTATCACGAAACATCACACACCGCAGCTCTGAATATTCATCCTTGAGTGTGAAATAGACATGCCCGGAAGTGGGTTGACTCACATTGGAGAGCTCTCCCTTTACATAAATATCCCTTAATAACTCATCACTATCCAATTTCTGCCTGATGTAGCGCGTTATTTCCCATACAGAGTATATACGAGTATGAGTTTTTTCTTTTTCTTCTCCGTCTCCTACTTCTCCTTCGCCCGGTACATCTTCCTCTATCACCGCAGCAGCAGTATCATCTTCTTTCTTCAGATGCAGGAAGTCCAGTAGTGTTATCTTTGGCTTTACCATTTTATAGCATCTCTTTTATGAGTGCGGGTTTCTTCAATATAAGTGAGGGGTATCCCAGATAGGGAACACGCACCCTTGCTACCGCTATGACCCATTCTGGCTTCACTGGCTCAATCCGGACCCACCTGCCATCACTAACCCTCACAGCCAGACACTGCTGGTCATAGGCACTATTATTGTCACCCTTTGTAATGTAACCCGCATGAGGCGCAGGTCTACCATCAGGCATCTTATCCCCCTTGTTCACCCAGTACATCGCACGGTGTATAATCGGTGTTACGGAGGAGAACCCATCTGGTCTGTATATAATCACGTCCCCGTAATTATTGAATGATTTATAATTGCATTGCATACCCTCCTCGTACGTTATGATATGTGTGCGATGCGGTGATTGTACGAATATCAAATCCCCTACCTGCATGTTTGGTACCATACTCCCGGACTCAACAGCATAGCCGATGTGCCACGTACCCGTGAGCGCATATGCCACCACTATTATAAGACCAACAATCAACACCGCCTCCGTCAGACTCTTACCTGTTTCTATCAGTGCCCCCTTCATTCCCATATTTTCAACCTCGTTTGCTATTTGTATTTATCTGGTATTATACTCCCTTTACTACTATAAAAGGTTTAAAAATGAGAGCATAACATAATAAGGAGTATAAAGAATAGGAAGAGGAAGGAGTAGAGATGAAAAGTAAAAGTACTAGTACTGGTCTCGTCTATCATGCCTCTTATTTGAGACATTATACAGGGCGTACTCACCCTGAGAGAGCCGAACGACTGCTATCTATAATGAAAAAACTGGATGCGGAGGGTATAACTGGGAGAGTGGAACTGCTATCGCCGGTAAAAGCATCCAGGGAGCAGATAGGATACGTCCACCAGGGCGCATATATATCGAAAGTGGAAGTGATGAGTGCTCGTGGTGGGGGTATGCTCGACCCTGATACGCCAATCTGCCCTGATAGCTTTGAGATAGCCCTACTCGCGGCAGGAGGTGTGCTCAAAGCGGTAGATACAATAATGGAAGAACGCACAATGAAGCATATATTTGCACTGATAAGACCGCCCGGGCATCATGCTACCTCGAGCAGGGGTATGGGGTTCTGCATATTCAACAATATTGCGATTGCTGCTGAGCATTTAAAGCGTGAATATGGTATTAAGCGCATTTTAATTGCTGATTGGGATGTACATCATGGTAATGGTACGCAGGAGGCGTTCTTAAATGACCCTTCTGTCCTCTACTTCTCTCTGCATCAGTATCCCTATTATCCCGGCACTGGCTGGCTGACTGAAGTGGGTAAAGGAGCAGGAGAAGGCTACACAATAAACGTCCCGCTTCCTGCCGGTACCGATGATGGCGGATACCTTTATGCATTGGATAATCTGCTGATGCCAGTAGCACGGGAGTTCAAGCCCGAATTTGTACTCGTGTCTGCTGGTTTCGACCCCCATGTTGACGACCCGCTGGCTTCTATGAAGGTAACTTCTCATGGCTTTGGATTGTTCACGGATGTAATAAAGGAGATAGCAGTAGAGAACAGCAATGGCAGGCTCGCAATAACTCTGGAAGGTGGATATAATCTGTCAGCAATTGCAGAATCAGCTTCTGCTGTCTTCTATTCCCTGCTCGCCGGAACTGATGATAAGGATAAGCATCGGGAAGCAGTGACACCAGGAGAAGTAGTGAAGAGAAGAGTAGAAGAGGTGAGAGATGTATTGAGTAGATACTGGAGTATGCGCTCATGAATGTCGTGTGATACATATGATAGAGATAGACGGTTCAGTAGGAGAGGGGGGAGGGCAGATAGTAAGAACCGCAATCGCTCTTGCTGCTATAACCGGGCAGGAAGTGGAGATAAGGAACATAAGAGCTAATAGACCCAATCCTGGTCTTGCAGCACAACATCTACATGCCGTTAAAGCAGTAGAGAGATTGTCAGGCGGTAAGACTGAGGGGCTGCAATTGCATTCCCAGAAGCTGAAGTTCTCACCTGGCGATTTGAAGTGCATCAATACTGAGCTGGATATAGGTACCGCAGGTAGCATAACATTGTTATTGCAATGTCTTATCCCGGTTGCATTGTTCGCGGATTGTGAGAGTGTGGTGAGGGTAAAAGGTGGAACAGATGTGAGATGGGCTCCCCCGATTGATTTCTACACAGGTGTATTCCTGAAAGCTCTGAATGCTATGGGCTGTGATATCCAGATTGATGTGAAGCAGCGGGGTTATTATCCAAGGGGTGGAGGGTTGGTAGAAGTGCGAATATCACCTCTGGATGGTACGCTAAGAGGGTTTAAACCTGAACCAGAGCAGCAGGGGCCAGAACCAGAGAGCAGAATGGTAGTAAGTGGCATCTCGCATTCCCGCGGTCTGCCCGCACATGTAACAGAGCGGCAGGCGAGAGCAGCGGAGCAGGTATTGCATGATTACGGCTACAGCGCTGCAATAGAGTTAGAGCGTGATGTGGGCGATAAAACGCCATCAGGAGCAGCATCAACTGGCAGTGGCATTACCCTATGGCTGGGCTATAAGAGCGGCAGTGCACTTGGTAAGCCAGGAAAGAGAGCGGAACTCGTGGGTGAAGAAGCAGCTCATGAGATAATAAAAGAACTGAATTCCTCTTCCACCGTTGATATACACCTCGCTGACCAGCTTATACCCTATATTGCTCTTGCGGATACCGGTTCAGAGCTGAAGGTCAGGGAGATGACGGAACATCTCAGGACGAATATATACGTGACGAAGAGATTCCTGGCTGATATCGAGTTTGAAGTTATAAAGAGCAGTGATGTGGTGGTAATCAGGAGAGAATAAACTTATTACAGCCCCTTCCACTAACCACTAACTACCGTTCGGCACATAACAAAATATAAAAAATATGTGAGGAAACATTATATTTTAATAAACTAATGAGAGCGGTTTGGAGCGGTTCTATAAGCTGGGGACTTGTAAATATACCGATAAAATTATATTCGGCAGTGGAATCCAGGGGAGCAGATTTCAAGTTGTTGTGTAAGGAGCATAAATCGCCGATACGTTATAAGCGGGTCTGTGAAGCTGGAGGAGAAGAGGTTGGATGGAACGATATTGTTAATGGATTAGAACTGGAAAAAGGCAATTATTTTATACTCACAAAAGATGAACTGGATAAACTAAAACCAGAAGGAAAGGAGAATCTGGAGATATTAGAATTTGTGGATAAAAGAGAATTGGAGCCGATTTACTATGATAAGAGCTATTTCGCAGTGCCAAAGGAAAAGAGCGAGAAGGCGTATTTCCTGCTCAAAGAACTGCTGGATGAAATGGGAATCATCGCAATAGGTAAATTTGTGATGCGGAACAAGGAGTATATATGCGCTTTACAGCCTTTTAGGGAGGGTATGCTTTTATCTACACTCCATTATCACCAGTATGTCAGAGACATCGGCGAAATCGTGATGGGAGAGCGACCCGAGATAGGTGCTGAGGAGAAGGAGTTGGGCAAGCTGCTCATAGAGAAGCATCTCAAAAAAGAACTTCATCTGGAGAAGTTCAGGGATACATTCATGGAACGATTGAAAGATTTGATAAGGAGGAAGATGGAAGGTAAAGAGATAGAAATAGGTGAATTGCCGAAGCGAGAAGAGAAAAGCCTCGTGGATGCATTAAAAGCGAGTGTGGAAGGTATTGAAAAACCAGCGCCAACAATACCTGTAACAACACCAATAGCGTATCCGGAGGAGCGCGCGAAAGGGGTGGAGCGCATTAGCATTAGCCGAGAATACCTCCCTATGCTATGCGAAAAGGGGATAGAAAGGGTTCTCGATGAAAAAGGCTATATTTTTGAACCCAAGATGGATGGGACGAGGTGTATAGCAGAGGTGTACGAGGAGGTGAGGCTGATCAACAGAAGAGGGAGGGATATAAGCAAGAGATACCCCGAGATAGTGAAGGAACTGGGAAGGGTAACACATAACTGTGTTTTAGATGGAGAAATCGTGTGTTTTAATGAAGAAGGGGTTCCCGATTTCAATCTATTACAAAAAAGAGAGCAAATTGATTCGGATTTACTGATAGAAGCCAGAGCAAAGGGGATACCTGCAACATATGTGGTATTTGACATCCTGGCAAGAGGAGAAGAAGATTTATCAGAGAAGCCGTTGGGTGAGAGGAAGAAGATATTGGATGAAACGGTGCAAGATGCTGAGCACATCATGAAAATTGATTATGAGGCGGATGGTAGAAAGCTCTGGGACGAGATAAGGAAAAAGGGGATGGAGGGCGTGGTTGCCAAAAGAGTGGATAGTGCTTATTACCCCGGAATGAGGAAATGGGATTGGCTCAAGCTGAAAAATTTGAAGACAATTGATGTGGTGCTCGTGGGTTATACCACTGAGAAACGAGAGATAAGCGCTCTGGGAATGGCTCTCTATCAGGATGCTGACCTGGTTTACATAGGCAGTGTGGGAACGGGCTTTAGTGAGAATTTAATAAAGATGTTGAAGCGCGAGATAAGGGAATTAAAGTTAAAAACAGATAAAGCACCGGTAGTTAACCCGGAGAAAGTTAAGCATAAGGGAATGAAATGGATCAAACCGCATCTTGTGGGCGAGATACAGTATCTCGAGGTGACTGGCGGCGGTGAGTTAAGGGCGCCGAGTTTTAAGGGGTTAAGGTGGGATAAGCCCATAGAAGAATGCAGTTTCGACCAGTTGTGGAAGGGGAGAATAGAAGAGTGCATTGAGATATTTAATCACGAGGCGGCTCAGCCTGTGAGTGTATATGAACATGAACGACTGTGTGAGGATTACCTTGTTGAGCAGCCTACGCTGTTAAAAGGCGGTAGTGCTATTCCATATGCCTGGGTTAAGGCAAAACTGGAGGCATATAGGAGGGGATAGAGATTGGAAAACCTTATTTAAAGTTAAGTAAATTAACTAAATGAAACATAACCTTTATTCTCAGCAATCTTTTTTGTTTGTATAACTCTTGCCGTTCAATACGTTCAATAATTTGTTGTCTCTTAAAACCGGTTCTCACTTTCTCACTGAAAGTCTTCTTGCTCTTGCATCTGAGTAGCGCAGTACAGTATTCAAAGTTTATAGGTCACAAAATTTATGAACTGCTCTCCACCAGAAAGGTATCAGAAAACTTTATTTAGGTATTCAATCCAATTATAAAGAGAAAAAATAAAAACTATAAATAGAAACCAGAGGGGAGATGATAAGGGTCTATTCAACGAAGGTTTGCCCACATTGCAAGCAGGTGAAGGATTTTTTAGCTGCAGCAGGCGTGAAATATGAAGATGTGGATATTACAACTCCTGAAGCACTTACCGAACTGAGAATGAACGGTGTATTCACGCTTATTACTCCCGTTCTCCAGGTTGGTTCTACATTTATCACTCATGAGGAGCTATTTGATGGTGAGGATTTGAAGGTGGAAACGCTAAAAAAATTGATTGGGGAAAAGGAAGAAGGAGGAGGAAAAGAGGAGGTATAGAAGATAGAAATGAGAAAACGATTTGGTAGGGATATGGATAAGGATACGATACAGACGACTCTGGATGGTATGGCATTGCGGTTCCCGAAGGTGAGAACCAGCGATGGGCATATCCTGGATTGGGATAGGGAGGCGATAGTGAATCAGCTTTTACGAGAGACGAAACTGAGTGAGGATTTTTATGGGTGCCCCGGGATAACAGAGGAGGAGGCGCGTGATATAGCGAAGAAGGCGGAATTGAAGATAAAAACGATGGGTATAACACAGCTATCGGGTCCTCTCGTGCGCGAGATAGTGAACCAGATCTTACTGGAGGATTACAAAAAGCTGGAATGGCGGAATGTATGCACTCGTGTGGGCACGCCGGTCTATGATGCGCACCTCATAGATATAGGAGAGGGATTTGAAGCAAATGAGAATGCGAATCTACAGGATAATGCGGAGACCTCGCATAAGAAGAAAGCGGACAAGATATGCAAGGAGCAATATCTGTTGCTACTGCCGCCGAAGTTGGCGGATGCGCATCTGAGCGGGGACTTACATATACACGACCTTGAGTATTTTGGTACACGCGGGTTCTGTCAGGACTGGGATTTACGCTACTTCTTCTATTACGGGCTGATGCCCGATGGGTCGGGTACGAAGGCGTCAGTAGCGGGACCGGCGAAGAAGCCTGAAGTTGCTATCCTTCATGCTGTCAAGATACTTGGTTCTGCACAGACGAATTTCGCAGGTGGGCAGGGGTTCTTCAATTTCCTCGTATTTATTGCGCCCTATCTTGAAGGGCTGTCATACGAGGAGATAGAGCAGCTCATGCAGATGTTTGTATATGAGATGACGCAGATGCAGGTGGCACGTGGCGGGCAACTGGTCTTCAGTTCCGTCCAGCTCACACCCGGCGTGCCGAAGATATGGCGTGATAAGCCGGTGGTTTATAAAGGCGCGGTCTGGAATGGAGAGCAGGCGCCACTGAGGACATACGGCGAATTTGAGCGTGAGGTGCGTCTGGCGTTCAAAGCGCTCATGAATGTCATGCTTAAGGGCGATTACTGGGGTAAACCTTTCAACTTCCCGAAGCCGGAGGTGGCAATAGAGCCTCAATTCCTGGAGGAGGATGAGGAGTTCAATAAGAACCATCCAGAATTGCCCACCTGGGGTGAGCTCTATGACCTCGCATTTAGACTGGCGGCTGAGTATGGCACGCCCTACTTCGATAATAAGATACCGGAGTATAGGGGTGCAGGCGAGGGTGTTTCATGCTATCAGTGCTGTGCATATTCGTTCAAGACATCACCGGATGATGAAGGGTTCAATGATAAGATGTATTTCCGAAATGGCAAGCATTTCTCGATGGGCGGTTGGCAGGTAGTAACAATAAACTGTCCGAGAGCGGCATATCGTGCAGAAGGGGATGATGATAAGCTATTTGAGGAGTTAAAGAAACAGATTGACCTCTCAATAGAGATATTCAGAGTGAAGAAGCAATGGATGGATAAGATAGTGAGAGCAGGGCGAATGCCTTTCGCCACACAGCGCCCAAAAGACCCTTATACGGGTGAGAAGGGCGATGTCGCTGTCTATTTAGACGAACTTGTGTATATCGTGGGAGTGGTGGGGATAAATGAGATGGTGCAATACCACTACGGGAAGCAGATGCACGAAGATAGAGGTGCTTTACGGCTCGCAGTTCGTGCAATGACGGAGATGGAACTGTATGTGAAAGAATTAACAGAAAGAGAAGGTTTTGAGATCAGCTTCTCACGCACACCCGCGGAGACAGTGGCACAGCGATTCGCAGTTGCCGATCTGCTGAATGAAGAGTTCAGGGAGAAGGCGATGACGGTAGTGAAGGGCGACCTGCCACGGGCTTTAGAGCTGATGGGCAAGACGAGGGATTTACCGATTTATTACACTAACGGGACTCATGTGCCTCCAAATGCCGATATCTCGCTCGCCAAGCGAATAAGCATTGAGCATATCTTCTTCCCCATCGTTGATGGTGGTGACATCATGCACATATTCCTCGGCGAGGGGTATCCCGACTGGCGGGGTATAAAGAGTCTGGCAATGAAGATAGCAACGAAGACGCAAACGGGCTATTTCGCATTCACGAAAGATATGACCGTATGCATGGATTGCTCGCATGTGACGATGGGTTTGAAGGAAGAGTGTGAGAACTGCCATTCCCGTAATCTGGATTATATATCGAGGATAACGGGCTATCTGCAATCGGTGAGTGGATGGAATGCGGGTAAGAAGCAGGAGTTGCTGGACCGTATGCGATACGGAGCGGATGAGGTCAGGTAAGGCAATCAGGAATCCTCATAGCCTACTATAACAGGGAGAGGGTGCCGCAGAGGGGCGTGGAGAAGTGGAATTTTACGACAGGTTGTTTTCGGTGTTGCAGTTTGCAGTGCTGCTTGCGCTTTCTTTCGTATGCTACATGAACTCATCCAGTGCCTTCTGCTTATCAGCAGTAGGGAAGAGCAACTCAACGTCTCGCTTCAGCAGTTCCAATCGCTGTCTCGTGTATTTACTCAGGTGATACTCATCAGCTATGCGCAGTGATTCCGATAGATATTTCTTTATTCCCGCAGCGTGCACCGTAGGCAGTAATTTCCCGCCGCATCGGCTGCACCTGCCCGTAAGTGGCACTCTCCGGTATTTCGCATTGCAGCGACTGCACCGCACCCTCTGAGTGCCGAACGCGCGGAGATTGCCCTTTATATCGCGCAGAAAATGGTTCTTTATCACCGTCTCCGCAACTTCACGTGCATCCACCGCTCTTATAAGTCTTGCCAGCCTCAATTGTGCATCTACCTTATCCATCATCGTACCCAGCGTCTTGTAGAGCGAGTTCAAAGGACCTGCTGCAATCTCCGTTGTATCATGCGTGTAGCCGAACCCGTAAACATCGCCCGGGTGGTCTATTCGCGTGGCTGCCGTCTCTACTGCGACCTCTTTTGGATGCTTACCCAACTCGGCGGCGAGATAGAAGTCCAGAGGGTATTCCCACATGATAGAGAGGTTATGTGCCTCTTTATCCACCTCCTTCGGGTTTATTACCGGTATGAGAACTAAAGGTGCATCCATTCTGCCCCCGATCTTATCGGGCAAGAAAGATAGCGAGAAGTTCAGTAGCGCATCCAGCAGCAGAATTATTGAGTCCTCATCGCCGTCACAGTTGCCGGTCAGCACAGAGCCATTTGCCAAAAAATTGTGATGCCCTTCTACTTCTATATCGTATAAGAACCCAAATTCCGACTTAACCGGTTCTATCTCCTTTATTTCGTCAAGAACAGCATCGCCGAACGAAGAGATACGAGGTGCTTTCTCTTTTGCCAATACTGCTCTCAATGCTTCGTTCTTTCTTTTCTCTACGAAACCGATTGCCTCACCAAATTTTCGCGCATATCGCGAACTTATAAAGAGATAATGAAGGTCAAAGACCGGTAATTCCTCTCCACTTTTACCTTTACCCTTTCGCTCGTAGAATCGTCTGGCAACACCTCCGGCAGCTTTTGTCTCTCTTTTCAAGCGGCAGAATATACCAAATCGGAGCAACTGCAATCCGATGTCCCGCAGTAGCTTCTCGCTCACTGAGCAACAGGAGACCACAAGTCTGTTTCTTTCCACAGAGCCATCACCTGAGAAATAGGCACTCAGCAACCACTTCATCTTATCGCGAGGAATATTCCACAGTAACGGTGGAATTCGCTTATCTTTTGCTCCTTTGCCCGTACCCAGAACATCCACAAATAGATGGTATATCAATCGGTTTGATATGACGAGCACTCCCTCTCCCTCTTTTATGCTCGGTGAAAAACCAAAAACATCTTTGACGCAGTTCACCATGTCATCTAAGAGCTTCTTTTCCCGCGATGAGATGCTGACCTGATAGAATTCCTTTTCAGTGCTTCTTGCATAGCCTTCTGCGAGATAATAGCCAATAAGCCGCATGAAAGGCTCGTCAAGCCTGATCATTCGCGGAATTGCCGTATTACCTCTTTTAACACCGAGCTGGCATTCACGCGGGATTGCAGTCCAATCGCGGTGCGACCGCTTGAGTAACGAATGCAAAATAGGTAGCGGGATGCTATCACGATAAACATAATTTGAAAATGTCTTTTTCCTGATTCCCATCTGCTCGGCAGCGCGTTTGAGCCCTCCCAGGTCTTTTATTAGCTCTTCTACTACTGCTCGCACTCCTCTTACCATCACGTCCCGATAAAGGTCATCAAAGTGCAAAAATTCTTTCAGAAGGTCTATTTCTGCTCTCTCCTCTTCTTTAAGCTCGAGCTTTTCCGGCACTAATAGCATATCTTTATCATCCAGTTCCAGAACTTTTTTGTACTGGATTTTACCGTTTGCGTTTGCGTTTGTGTTTGCGTTGGACCATACCGTAGTTCGGTGCTCGGGTGACGCGACGAATTCTCTGCCCGACCTGGTTCTCACACGCACGAGATGTGCCGGTGCAGGTGTTTTAATCACTGATTTGATCTCCTTCAGTTCAAACTGCCCATTCTCTGGATTCAATGCATACGTCTTAATTCCTTCAATTGTTCTTCGTGTTGTACCAAAATCATCAACAACCTCTTCATGTGCGTTTTCGCCATTACTATTATACAGCGACTCCAGGTCTATACTTTTTAATCCCCCGGCAGAGTCCGTGACCAGAACTTCGGTATTTGGCGTCAAACAGTTCCTTCGCTTCGCTGCATGGAAGAAAGGATGTGCATAACAGGCAGAGGCACGCGTGAATCCTATTATCCTGCCCAGTATTCCTGCGGAGGTGTGTGGTGCCAGTCCAAGCACAAACTGCCCGATCAGGTCCTCCTTAGTTCTTACATTGTAATAGCGTGGTATTTGATAGAACTTCTCCAGCAGCTCGTCCAGGAACTTCGTAACACGGATGAGATAAGGAACGGCATTAGCAGAGATGATGATATCCTGTTGCTTCAACTCCACTATCTGCGTATCGCTTCTCAGCTCCTCACCGTTTATATCATGCAAATAGCCAAGCTCTCGTGCTCGTTCAACGCTTAATCCTATCTCACGGAGCTTGAAATGCGTTAATGGTAAATTAGTGAAGTCGTATCTTATCGTGCCATCTTTATAGACAAAGACGTCATGTTTCGCCCTTAATATGCCCTTAGCAAGATGTTCAGGCACTTTGTTGCCCGAGATGAGTCCCGTTACACATTTAACATCATGCTTCGTCAATTCGTGCTCATCACCGAGCCTCTTTATTGCATCATGATAGAACTGGTAGAGGTCTATACTCATACTCCGCCTGTTATTGTTACTGCTCCTGCTGTTGCTTCTGCTACTCCCCCCATGGGTCTTGAGATTGGAGGAGCCACATTTATCGCATCTGGAATAGCAAGATAGTAATACGTTCCCGCAGTCCATGCATCTCTTCACTCCCACCTCTACATCTATCACCTTTGACTTCAACGCTTCCTTTAGTGACCTGTTCTTACCGCCTGCCGCGCCTACCGGGAAGATTGCATGTGGTGCGGGAGTCATCATTCTTTCTCGCGATTTCTCCGGTCTACCCATTCGCATACCGATTCTCGTAGGTGCTTTTGGCTTATGCTTCAATCGCACGGATTCGTCCTTCTTCAATCCCCTTCCAATGCCCAGACCGCGAAGAAAAGCATCAGGCTCCTCTATTACTATATAGCGGTAGCGGGCATTTCTGTCTCTGTGGAAGGGAATAAGCAGGTCTTCCAGAATCGGTATCACTCTGCCGTTCTCATCCTCGGGTATGAGCAGTTTACCATCCCGCAACGCACCGCTCTTACATACCCAGTCGGATAGGAATTCCCTGTCTTCGCCACTTATATCCTCCCACAGGTATGTATATGCGGGATGCAACGGCAGGTCGTAACGTAACGAGAGCGCAATTGCTTCTTCCTGTGTGGGTATCTTCGAGCGCCATTTAGACGCTTCATCCTTGGATTTCAACTCCAATTCCCGCAGCCAGTATTCGTGTGCATACGCTCCGGGCTTTAATAATTGCCCGGTCTCCAAAAAGTCACCATAATCTATTAGCACCTCGCCCAGGTCAACAATTTCTAATATTTCATCGGCATCAACATCGTCATGGCTTTCAAGCTTGCGGAGGTCGCCATTCCTCAGTTTCACCACCGGTCCCTCAATGGAATCCACGGGCACAATACATGCAGCTTTGCCTGGTAGCTCGGGCTTTACCTGCGTGCCGGGGGCGATGAATCCGAGCAGCGACATCGTAGCCGGGTGCATTCCAATAGCGGCGAAGCCTGAGTTCCTCGCACGTCCATAGCGAAGCCGAAAGGAGCCCTTATTCGCTGGACGCCCAAACACCGGTCTACCAGCAATCAAATCGTCCAGAAACGCTTTCTTCCTGGTCTCGCGCTTGCTCTTTATCAGTTTATCCAGCCATTCCCAGCCATCAATGCCGAGCTTCTCCACATATCGCTTTAGCTTCGGCGCCTTCATCGCTATACCCTCCGTGAGTACAAGTACCATACCCCCTCTTATCCTGTTCGTCGCCACCCTCTCAAGGTCTTTATAGGCATCCACCTCCTTATCCTCCGTCGGGTCACCATCTATGCATATCGGGCAGTTTCTCACTATCTCCCTTATCTCATCATCCGACGGTGTATATTGCAACCCGCTTATGCGCGCATAGGCTGATACTTCCAGCACATAGCGCCATATCTCCTCATCCCGCGGTGAATACGCTGCGAATCCCATCCGTTTCCTTATATAGTCAGCAGCCAGCACGGAGAGTGCCTGCGCGGTGCCGCCAGCACTTCTTATCGGACCCGAATAGAATATCTTTATGTATTCTGTGGAGTCATCGTTCCTCCCGACCTCTATACGTGATATCCCATCCAGTGGTGCTGCGACCACACCTTCCGTGAGAACAGCCACTGAGGTCCTGACCGCTTTCTCAATGACCTCTTGGCGCTTGTAATTCCCGAACTTAGCGGTAGCGAAATCGAGTGCGATCTTTAATGCCACCTCCTCTCTGCCATAGCCCTCGTGCTCCAGTTCCCTTATGCGCGCACCCACACCTTTTATCCCTATCAATGCCTCCACTCGCTCTGCAAGGTCACTCGTCACCTTTATTTCGGGCTGCAGAGCAGGATCAAGACCCTTACTCCTCGCTCGCTTCGCTATCTCAAGTTCGTTCGCTAAGCCCTTCTTCAGTAGCCCATGATACTGGTTCTGGTTCTTGTTCCGGTTCTTCAAATGCTCTGCCATCATTAATCAATCATTACTGATTATATTCGATTATATTCATAAGGGTATAGGGGTAAGGTAAGGAAAAGGAAGAAAAAGTTCGTTTTTATTTTTTCAATTTTTAGATTTAGAGATAGTTCTATTTTTTATATGCAATAAGATATCAGTAGATAGTATAATGGATAACAGAGAGATAGAGATATTGGCTATTGTAGTAGCATCTGCTATATTACTGAGCCAGAGTCTTCCCCTCGTTGCCGCTGTTGGGCTAAAAGATAGGACGCATGTGCATGTAATAGTGATATTTAAGGACAAACCTGACTCACAATTGATACAGAGATATCAGGGTGGGGTAAACTACCGGTACAAGCTAATTCCCGCGGTTGCTGCTTCGCTACCGGAGAATGCCATTACGAGATTAAAGAAGAACCCGGATATAGCATACATAGAACGAGATTATGAGATATCTATAACAGATACAGATACTCTACCATGGGGTGTTGATAGGATAAACGCGGAGATGGTATGGAACGGTGCTGATGGTGGAACAGAGGTAATAAAAGGTCGAGATGCTGGTTCAGGCATCAATATATCCATTATAGACACCGGGATAGATTATAATCATCCTGATTTGGCACCCAATTATAAGGGTGGCTATGATTTCGTGAACGATGATGATGACCCGATGGATGATAACGGGCATGGTACACATTGTGCGGGTATTATTGCAGCGGCGTTTAACCAGAAGGGGATCATTGGTGTAGCACCAGAGGCGAACCTGTATGCAGTTAAGGCACTGGACAGTAAGGGTAAAGGATACGTTAGTGATGTAATAGCGGGAATTGAGTGGTCAGTGAATCACAAAATGGCTATCATCTCCATGAGTATGGGTTCAACTTCTGACTCAACTGCATTGCGTGAGGCTTGTGAGAAGGCGTATAAAGCAGGGGTACTGCTTGTTGCGTCGGCAGGTAATAAAGGCTATGGTAGGGATAAGGATATGGATACCGTGACTTATCCGGGTAGATACGACTCTGTAATTGCCGTTGCCGCAATAGACAAACATAACAGGCGAGCGAGCTTCTCCAGCACCGGTCCCGAGGTTGAACTTGCAGCGCCCGGCGTTAGGATATATTCAACATATCCAGGGGATAGATACAGTATAAAGAGTGGCACTTCTATGGCTTGTCCACATGTCACGGGCACTGCTGCTCTTGTGTGGTATGCACATCCCGAATATAACAATACTCAGCTAAGAGAGCGATTACATGATACAGCAGAGGACCTGGGTCCGGAAGGTAAAGATAACGAGTATGGATATGGCATGGTGAATGCGGGAGAGGCAGCTTATGTGAGAGCGCAAGATACTGATACTACTCCGCCCGGGAGCATCAGCAATTTAGAAGCCTCATCTGTTGGCGATACATGGATAAGATGGGCTTGGGAGAACCCCCAGGATGCTGATTTTGGCTATACCATGCTCTTCCTGAATGGCAACTGGATTGGTAACACCTCTAACACGTACTATCATGCTTATGGACTCACACCAGATACCTCTTATAGCATCGGTACACATACAGTGGATGTCTCGGGTAATGTGAACGAGACATGGGTGAACCAAACAGTGAAGACAAAAAGAACTACTGTAGCCGCTTCCACCTCCACCTTCTCTTCATCTTCAATACCCTCAATATCAATACCCCATATATCCTATAAACCACCCTCTCCAAATAGCTTCTCGAGCTTTAAAAGCTATTCAAGCAGGAAAAAGCCGTCATTCTCATATCCCTCTGTTGATGTATACCGGAAAACACGGATGTACAATTATAACAATAATAATTATAATCAGCGCACGTATTTCCGGAACGATGCGAGTACGAGTACAAGTACAAGTATAATCAAAAAGATGAACAAGGAGCTTTTTCATCAGTATGTGAAAGATGTGCAGGAGTATGAGTATACAGCTACGAAACGGTACCGTTTACAACCCGGGGAATGAAATAGACAGTGAGGAGATGGTAAGTTTGTGAAGTTTTTGGGGGGACAATTGCTTTTTATCGTTCATGTCACGAATAGAACCTGAAGGCGGGAATCCAGTCATGATAGACCTTTCCGTTTACATCTTTAAATTCGATGCATTTGATGGTTGAGCCATCCAGGGTCTTATGCTCCCGTTTATGAATTATCTGTGGATAAGACCCTGTACTGATGACGTATCTGTACTGATGCCCTTTTAATAGTCTGATGCCGGGAGTACCGGTAGCAGCATCATACAATGTTATATTATGCCAGTCGCTATGACTATGATAGCCTTTCCAGATCCCTGTTGCTATGGGTTCGCTATCATCATCCTCATAGAGCGCAATGGACTCAGTGTGCCCCCCGGTTCCGGTACAGGGATAGGTGTACAGTTTGCTGATGTGCATATCCTGCCGGGGGATGATTACCCCCTTATGTATGCCAGAAATGCTTGGATACGTTCCATAGCCTGAGCCAGTATCAAAGGATATATTAGTAATAGTAATACCCAATTTTATCAGCCAGAAATCTGAAGAGCTATCGGATGAGAACGAGAAAGTGGATCCAGCAAGGATGTAACCCCCATCTGCTGTCTGCTGTATTGCACGTGAATCATCATAACCGGTACCGCCGAAAGTCATATTCCAGAGTTCTTCGCCTCCTGAATCAGTCTTAAATAGCCACGCATCCGCATTGCCCGCACCATATGACCCTGTACGTCCTGTGAAGAGATAGCCGTCATCCGGGGTGGGCTGCACTGCCCATGCTTCATCATTGCTGGCACCACCGAAAGTCATATTCCAGAGTTCATTTCCTTTCGAATCGGTCTTTACCAACCACGCATCTTCATTACCTGCGCCATATGATAAAGTTACACCAGCAAGGATATAGCCGCCATCCGGGGTGAGCTGTACTGCCAGTGCTGCATCACTGCTGGCACCACCGAAAGTCATATTCCAGAGTTCATTTCCTTCTGAATCGGTCTTTACCAACCACGCATCTTTTTTGCCTGCGCCATATGATAAAGTTACACCAGCAAGGATATAGCCGCCATCCGGGGTGAGCTGCACTGCCCGCGCTTCATCATATTCGACACCACCGAAAGTCATATTCCAGAGTTCATTTCCTTCTGAATCGGTCTTTACCAACCACGCATCTTCACTACCTGCGCCATATGATAAAGTTGCACCAGCAAGGATATAGCCACCATCCGACGTCTGCTGCACCGCATACGCCCAATCCTGATCAGAATGCCCAAATGTCCTATCCCAGAGTTCATTTCCGTTTGAATCGGTCTTCACCAGCCATGCATCTAAGCCATTGCCGGGTGAAAACGTGATACCGGCGAGGATATAGCCACCATCCGACGTCTGCTGCACCGCATACGCCTGATCATGGGAGACCCCACCGAATGTCTTTGCCCACGTCTGCTCTCCGCTTGAGCTGGTCTTCACCAGTAGAGCATCGCTGCTCTTGTCGCTGTATTGCACTACACCAACGAGGATATAGCCCCCATCTGCTGTCTGCTGCACCGCATATGATGTATCATTGTAATTCCGATACGCAGTGAAGGTCCTGTTCCATGTCTCTCTCAGTATACCTGTACCTGTACCTGTACCCGTACCGGTAGTTACACTTACCAGAGTAGGGCTTGTCTGCAGGAACAGGAACGGGAAAACGGATGTAGTAATGATAATGATAATAATAGTAAAAAGAGAAAGAGCTCGTTTCATGTCGTCATTCACCATCCCCTTCACTCTGAAGGTGTTGGAATCGAGAATAAGCCAGCAGGTCCCTTGTGGCTTTTCTCACCGCCTCTTCTGAACTGTATCGCTGTTTCCAGCCCAGTTTGCGCAATTTCGTGGCATCGAGTAGCATAACAGGCACATCACCTGCCCAGCCGCGTCTCCCACCTGTGAATTTAAATTTAGGTGATACATGCATCTCAGTACATACAATCTCCGCTATTCGCCTCACACTGATCATATCATTCGTGCCTATGTTGAATATATGGACTCGCTTTGCGTTTGCATCTGCATCAGTATCAGTATCAGTATCCTTAAAACCTGCAAACATCGCATCTATACAATCATCAATGTAGATATAAGATTTTGTCTGGTTACCATCACCCAGGATTTCCAGCTCGTCTGGATTGTGCATTATCTTATTTATAAAGTCATAAATCACGCCATGAGAAGCTCTCCTGCCTATTACATTCGCGAACCGGTATATCCAGGAATACATACCAAAGGTATGGCAGTAGGAAGCGATTAAAGCCTCACAGGCGAGTTTTGAAGCACCGTAAAGAGATATAGGTATAGTAGGATATTCTTCCGGTGTGGGAAGCACAGTCGCCTCACCGTAAACGGTGGAAGTGGAAGTGAATACAATTCGTTTCACTCCTCTCCGCCTCATTGCCTCCAGCACGTTATAAGTGGCGATGACGTTCTGCTCCAGATGAACTCTCGTATCTTCTACACCTATCCGCACTTCAGGATTCGCAGCAAGGTGCCAGACCTCCTCGATACCATTGAAGAAATCCACTATCTCGTCATTGCGGATGTCCACCCTGTGAAACTGGAAATTAGCATCATCTCTATCTATATGTGCACTTATATTGGCTCTGTCACCGCTACTGAGGTCGTCGAGTACCACTACTTCATTCCTCAATGCCAGTAACCTGTCAACCACGTGTGAGCCGATAAAACCTGCACCACCTGTTACCAGTACCCTCATACTCATACGCACCCCTTATCTTTGATCCTTTATCGGGTTTGTAGAATAATAGTTGTGAGTATAAATATCATATTATCATTTCATGGGCGAAGTACGGGGATGGAGTTATGGGCGAAAATAGCCCAAGAGGTTGCTGAGTAACTTCCCCTCCCCCCATATAACTTTAAATAGGAACGATAATATTTTTTCTACAAGCTCTATCATAAATAAGATAAATTAACATAAGTAAATCGGAAGGTTCAAAAGATGAAATTTAGTTTGAATTTGAATAGAGAAGAAATGAGTAAAAGAGTTTATTTTGGGATGAGAATTTTGATGAGAATTCCATTATATGTTCTGATTCTGATATTTGCAACAGCTTTAGTCTCTGTTTCCGCAGCAGAAGCTTTTGACCTATACAATTTCGTAGATGAACGAGTAGATATTTACAATGAGGATGTAGGGGTATTGCAGGAGGACCCCTTCTCTAATGCATTAATCAAGATTTTTGGAGATCAGAGGATTGCGGTTCATGCTGAAGACCAAACAATCGGCTTAATTATAAGTGAGGGTATGGTAGAGAGAGTAACTCGCGATGAACTTCCGAAGACCACGGTTGATGTGTATACCGATGCGAAAACGCTGAGCGAGATAGAGAGTGTAGACGATTTTAAGAGGGCGTGGTTTGAAGGAAGGATAAGCATAAAATGGCGTAACCCTTTAGCTAACCTGATTCAAGGCTTGGTTCTTTTTGTTGTACATTAAATATAAGTGGAAAGGGAAAGGCTATATGATGAAAAGGGGGTACCATAGGCTTTTGATTGCTCATAGTTATATATTCAGTTATGAGTTAGTGCCTGCTGGGGAGATAAAAGGAGCCACAATAAAATTGAGATACAGCAAGGATAAACTTGAAATAGATGATGATACCTACTCTACGAAGCTTCCAGCGTCAAAAATACACCATGTTGAGCCTAAAGAAGGAGGAATACCTGAGCTAAAGTCAGAAGTAACGGATTTTATAATTATGGATGTGGTTTACGAGAACGGGACAAAGGAGGAGGGCGTTGCAAAAATTCCAATTACTATTAACCGATTTATAGTTGATAGTATACCCTATTCAGTCGGCAGGATGATTACATGGTTGTCATCGCTACAATTTGGTGGAACCGCACTTATTGTGATAGTGGTTTATAAGGTTCTCTCGATAGTAAAGTAACTAACTTTATCCCCAAGTCTATTCAGTAAAATATCTCTCAATCTCTCAGCACTACATTCCCTTTGGCTCGTTAATGTTGATCCTGATAATCGAGAGCTTTTGCTTAACCTAAGCCAGGTGTGAATGCCCCCGCTCATATCAGTTCCGCTCTATTTCTTATTTCTCTTTCTTTTCCTCTTCTTCTGATAGAGAATGATTATCACAGCTATTACTACCGCGATAGGCAGCACGAGCAGGAGGCTCTCCCTAATTGGAGGTCGTACTTCTACTGTTTTCACAGGTGAAACGGCGTAGATGGTATCCCCCGCAATAACCTTTTCGGTGAACACATACTTCCCGTTCTTCCACCCCTCTTTTGGTATATAATTGTATTTAATCTCGGTTCGGTTAAGTGGAAGGAGGGGAGAGGAGTAAATGGTAAAGTTCTCAGAACTCGCTCCTGACACCTCAAGCGAGACGGAGACATTTGGCAAGTCTTTATAGAGGTTTTTAATCACTGCGACCAGATAAACATAACCAATCCTTCCCGATTCATCCTTCGCGGGCAGCGCGTCGAAGGTCTCAAAATAAACTGCTCTTATGGGCAATTCAATTCTTTTCTCCTCATAAGCCGCTACATCGAATTCTTTGGATGCTATTTCTTCACCCAGCAGGTATGCCTTCGCAGTATATGTTCCAGGAACCACACGCTTCTTCAATTCGCCCTTTGCACTTGCTACCTCATAACCGCTGCGAAAAAGCCTGACGATAGCGGTAGAAGCGATGTTCTTCACGGGGTCTATTGCTACGACATCAACCACCGCATACTCACCTGTAACAGTAACGTTCGCTTCCTGAGCTGCGGAAGTGAGGACTTTTATGGGCAGGTCTCCTCTGACCTCTTTTATTATCGCAAAAACTTTTACCGTGTAATTACCGGGTACAGCATCCTCGCGCGCTTTCAGAGAGATGTAGACCCTCTTGTATTCATCTGGGTTCAAGAAACAGCCCTTAGATGAAAGATTGACTTCAATGAACTCTGGCGATTCGTATTCCATATCTACACGGACACGCTTGTCCTCCTTGTTAAATGCGACAATATAAATGTCCTTACTTGAAATCTCTTCGCCCTGCGCCAACACGTAATCATGCGCGTAAAAGGAGCCGGAAATCGCAACGCCTCCGCTGCAAGCCGGGACTGCTACTATCAGTGCAACCAGGAACAGAAATAAAATTGCCAGTACCCTTACGGGTTTATCTCCTGGGATGTTTGATACTCCTGCTTTAGCTTTTATGTGTCTCATTTTGTCTTTTTATCCTTTACCTTATGCCATACTTTACTTCCACACATGCATAAATAAAATAACTTCCTTACATCCTTACATATACATATTCGCAGTTTCATTTACCTACCCATCACCCGTTAGCTATCTGCACATAGTACGTGCCTTTATAAGTACCGGGAAGCAAACCTTCCGATGCCACAGACAGCCATTGATATATCCCCCTGTTCTCGCCTGTTTCCGCGGTTGGTCCTGATACACTGCTGAAGTCCTGTATCGTGGTGTACGTATCCCTCACAAAGGTGAAAGAATCAACGGAACCATAGCCGTCAACCTTCAATGCGAACTCTCCTGAGGAAAGGGTGCCATCCCAATCGAGCATTGCCGTACTGCCAAAAGTCTCATTTACCCAGTTAGTAGATTTGCTCGCAAGTTTGTAATTGCCGTTTGCTATCGTTGTAACGTTAATAGCGCTATCAGAATCGGTAATTGTCACGTTTTCGGCACCAAGCTGAACATCACCGAACTCATACGAAGTGTCCACCGCGCTCAGCTCTCCATACCACATCATTTCATAATCCCACTTTATCATCTCATCAGATGCGGATTGCGTGTCCATTGCTTTCACGTAGATGTCCCACCGCTGCGATTCTCGCGCCACCTTGCCGGGTACGAAATGCAGCCACCAGGTACCCGAGGTGGCGGTAAAGTCAGAAGGCTGTCTGCATGCACTCGCATTTATAGCCCATGTGGAGCCCCCGGCTCCGGGACCAACGAATTCCCAGCCATTTGATGCCGTCCATTTATAAGTGGCTTTGTCGGTTACGTTATCCCCTGCGGTCAATGGAGTTGTGTTGGTCTTCAGAATCACCTCTATCTGTGCGATATCCTCGAGCTTGTTCGCATCCGAAACCTCTATCTTCACCGCATATTCTGTTTGAGGCGTCATCTGCGTTGTCATGCCTGATTCATCCGATTCGTAAAGTGTGAAGTCAGTCACTGCGGGCGCAGCGTTCTCCAAATCGAAACTGCCGGTTGAGGATGACTCAGAAGAGGGAGTAGAGGATGGCTGTGTTGTATAAGTGCAGTAGATACTGAATCTGTACTTGTATAATGTTGGAGACCATGGATCAGGCCATGCTCCGTATGTTTTGGATTGGTATCCCGCTTTTTCTTCTGTCATCTCATCATAATATATAGATTTAAAAGAGCCGGAAGTATTCTTATTTGCCCAACCTACCAGGAAATAATCTTCACCGGCAGAAAGCGAAGGCGAGCCCAAAAAATTAAATGTGTACCATGCTGGCGTCCACGAAGGAGTACCTGATATGGTCTTCTCTTCTGTGCTACCCACCAGAGAATTATCGCTTTTTTTATAAATAGCACCCTTTACTTGCTCGTCGGTCCATCCGTTCTGTATATACATACTCAAACTCTCCGCCGTTCCATCCTCCGGACAGGTGAACCAGGAACCTTTAATCACGTCATTCATCAGATCACCATAGTAGCTTCCCACAGACTCATACCCGAACTTCGGGTCTATCGTCACAGGATAAACCGCATTATCCAGCCAATCAGGGTCAATAGTAACGGTCAAAACGCCTTCTTCTTCGTCTATATTCAACTCTCCCCAGATTTCTTTACCTTCTGCATCGCTAACTTTTGGACGGTAGATATGGAACGCCTTGCCGGTCCTGTACTTCTCCGCTTCTTCTCGCGTCTTCCATAACTTAGCCTGCGTCTCGTGATATACCGCGAAGGAACCCACCACATTCTCCGAAGTGAACACATCGGGTACGCTATCGCCATCAGTATCAGCCCATGTGGGATGCTCGGGATGCAGTGGCGGCTGGTAATAAAACCTCAAGCCCTTGCTCTGTATGGGGAACCGGAACACGTTCGTATCTGGCTTCTCTTTAAGCACGAGGTCGAACTCCACTCCACCTTCCGCGTTTTGCCTGAACCAGAACTCTTTGCCTGCAATGACCTCAGAGATTTCCTCTGGCTCCTTTGGATAGAACTCCACCCCATATTTTCTGGTTGTCCACTTCAAACGGTTATTAAAGAATTCCGGCACTTCCGCTTCCACATAGGGCACGTTTACCCTCAAATAAACTTCGCCGTCCCATTTACTCAGATTCAGATACGGCTGCGGTGGCGAATGTCTCTCGCTTCCGATTTCTATCTCGTCACCACCTAAGGACATAAAAACGTAAGTTGAAGGATTAATTTCTTGTAACGCTAAGGGTTCTGCTTCTGTGTCGGGTAACTCCTTCTCCTTCTCTACCGTGCACATGAACGCAAGCACGAGGAGCAGCGACGCTAATATGATTATGATTACCGCTACCATATACCTTTTCATGCTAATTTCACCTTCCCACATCCATTTTTATCATGGCATGCACGTCGTGCATCCCCACGGAAAGAAAAGAAAAAAGAAAAAAGGAGGGAAAAGAGTTTTTAGTTCTATTTTCGCAGCTTCGCTTTTTTGTTTACGCTGCGTCGGCTATCTGCACGTAGTATGTACCACTGTAAGTACCGGGTAGCAATCCCGAATCAGCCACCGATATCCACTGGTATATCTCTTTGATGTCTCCATCTTCGGCTGTCGGTGCGTTCACATTATTGTAATCCGTTATAGCCTCGTACGAGTCGTTTACATAGTTAAATGTGTCTACAGTTCCATTTCCGTCAACTTCCAGTGCGAAATGCCCTGCTTCAAGCGTGCCATCCCAGTCCAGGACTGCCTTATCAGAACCTTTCGTCCAGTTTCCTGATTTGCTCGAGAGTTTGTAATTGCCGTTGGAAATCGCCTTAACGTCTATGTTACCGTCCGGCGGTGTAGAAATGTTTTTGTTTGTGTCACCAAGACCTATATCACCGAACGAGTACGAAGTATTCTCAGCACTGATCTCACCATACCAGTTCATTGTGTATCCCCATACGATTTTATCACCTGTTAGACCTCCTTTATCGGTGACTTTCACGTAGATGTCCCATGCGTTAGATTCTCTCGCTACTTTTCCCGGTATAAAATTAAGCCACCATGTCCCTGCGGTGGCTCCAAAGTTGTCAGGCTTACTGGAATTGAAATGATTAATTACCCATGTACTCTCCCAAGGTCCCCATGTCCCTCCTCCCGTAGTTGTCCATCTGAAACTCGCTTTATCGGTCACGTTGTCTGGGTCACCCGTGGCGGTAGTGTTTGTCTTTATTATCACCTGGATTTTCTCTATATCATTCAACGTATTTGCATCCGAGATATCTATTTTCACCGCATATTCTGTCTGGGGATCCATAGCGCTAATTGTTGTGGTGGAATGGTTGGCGGCATGCAATGTAATACTGATAACAGAAGGTGCGGCGTTACCAAGGTTGAAACTGCCGGTTGAAGTACCTTCCGTATCAGCCATCGCGGGCAGGACTGCTGTGCCGATTGCTATTATCATCACCACAGCCAGCGCAGCGATTTGTGTTCCCGGTCTCATTTTTTTTTTCTTATCACCTCCTAACTTCCAACACTTTCGCCTCCACATAGCATAGGGCACGTCCACCCTCAAACATGAACGCAAGCACGGGGAGCAGCAAGGCTGATATGGTTGTTTACATAGTTAGAGGTGTCTACACTTCCTGATCCATCGACTTTCAGTGCGAAATGCCCTGCATCAAGCGTGCCATCCCAGTCCAGGACTGCCACATCAGACCCTTTCGTCCAATTTCCTGATTTGCTCGAGAGTTTGTAATTGCCGTTGGAAATCGTCTTAACGTCTATGTTATGGTCCGACGGTGTAGAAATGTTTTTGTTTGTCTCACCAAGACCTATATCACCGAACGAGTACGAAGTATCCACAGCACTGATCTCACCATACCAGTTCATTGTGTATCCCCATACGATTTTATCGCCTGTTAGCCCTCCTTTATCGGTGACTTCCACGTAGATGTCCCATGTGTTAGATTCTCTCGCTACTTTTCCCGGTAGAAAAAGAAGGTGCCATGTCCCTACGGTAGCTCCGCGGTTGTCTTTGGGTGGTCCCATACTCGCAGTATTGTCAATACTCCATGTACTCCCCGTAGGTCCCACTAAACTCCATGTTCCTTTATCTCCTCCCGCGGGTGTCCATCTGAAAGTCGCTTTATCGGTCACGCTATCTGGGTCACTCGTGTCGGTAGTGTTTGTCTTTATTATCACCTGGACTTCGTTTATATCATCCAATGTATTTGCATCCGAGATATCCATTTGTATCCAACTCTCTGCTTGGGGAGTCATAGCAACGCCATTTCCTGTGTTCATGGTAATACTGATAACAGAAGGTGCGGCGTTACCCAGGTTGAAACTGCCGGTTGAAGAACCTTCCGTATCAGCCATCGCGGGCAGGACTGCTGTGCCGATTGCTATTATCATCACTACAGCCAGCGCAGCGATTTGTGTTCCCGGTCTCATTTTTTTTCTTATCACCTCCTAACTTCCAACACTTTCGCCTCCACATAGCATAGGGCACGTCCACCCTCAAACATGAATGCAAGCATTGGGAACAGCAAGGCTGATATGAGTACCATTACCAATACCATATACCTTTTCATGCTCATTTCACATCCTCACATCCGTTTTTATCATGACATGCACGCGCCTCCACACGAAAAGAAAAAAGAAAAAAAGAGGGAAAAGAAAAAGAAGTTGTTTTATTTTTATTCTGGCTTTTTATTTACGCTTCGTTGGCTATCTGCACGTAGTACGTACCACTGTAAGTACCGGGTAGCAATCCCGAAGTAGCCACCGATATCCACTGGTATATCTCTTTGGTGTCTCCCGTTTCGGCTGTCGGTGCGTTCACATTACTGTAATCCGTTATTGGCTCGGATGAGGTGCTTACATAGTTAGAAGTGCTTACATCTCCTGATCCATCGACTTTCAGTGCGAAATGCCCTGCATCAAGCGTGCCATCCCAGTCCAGGACTGCCCAATCGGAACCTTTCGACCAGTTTCCTGATTTACTCGAGAGTTTGTAATTGCCATTGGAAATCGTCTTAACGTTTATGTTACCGTCCGACGGTGTAGAAATGGGTTTGTTTGTGTCACCAAGACCTATATCACCGAACGAGTACGAAGTATCTTCAGCACTGATCTCACCATACCAGTTCATTGTTTTTCCCCATACGATTTTATCGCCTGTCAGCGAGCCTTTATCGGTGACGTTCACGTAGATGTCCCAACTGGTAGATTCTCTCGCTACTTTTCCCGGTACAAAATTAAGCCACCATGTCCCTGCAGTGGCTCCTAAGTCGTCTGGCTCACTGCTCTGAGAAGCGTCAATGTCCCATGTACCCGTGGGTCCCACTTTACTCCATGTTCCTCCTCCCTCAGGAATCCATTTGTAAGTCGCTTTATCGGTCACACTATCTGAGTCACCTGTGCCGGTACCGTTTGTCTTTATTATCACCAGGATTTCGCTTATATCATTCAACGTATTTGCATCCGAGATCTCTATTTTCACTGCATATTCCGTCTGGGGAGTCATATCGCTAATTGTTGGATCGGAATGGTCGGCGTTATGCAATGTAATACTGGTAACAGAAGGTGCGGCGTTACCCAGGTTGAAACTGCCGGTTGAAGAACCTTCCGTATCAGCCATCGCGGGCAGGACTGCTGTGCCGATTGCTATTATCACCACCACAGCCAGCGTAGCGATTTGTGTTCCCGGTCTCATTCTTTTCCTTATCACCTCCTAACTTCCCGCCCCATATCCCGCCCATTGAAGCATCCTTTTTGGGCATCTTTTATGGTTACCCGCAATGGAATATGTTGGACAGGGCATTATAAATAGGTGTAAGAATTTTACCTATGGATAATAGTTAAGAAACTGAACTCAGTGTTTTAAGCAGTGCTTGCTTTTAAAAAGAACCTGAATCAAGAATAAAGAGAATAAGAATAGAAAGAAGCGATTTTTTTAGTGCCAAAAGCAATTGTGAGACAGCTTCGTAAAAAATAAAAAAGAAAAAGGAAAAGTGTTACGCAAACAGCTCCTCCATCTCCTTATAAATCCGCAGGAATTTTTCGCCCTTTTCTGTTGTCGTGTAATTTCTGCCCGTATTCCCTATGAAACCTTTTGCCTCCAGGAAAGAAAGATATTCACTCACTATCTTGAAATTAAGATTCGCATTATATACTATCTGAGTCTTCCTTGCCCCTTTCCTTGCTATTGAGAGGACATCTGCGATTATCTCAAATTTATCCCTTCGCTCCTTATGGTTGAATCTTTCCAATCTTTCCGCCCTTGTATCCGCCCTAATAAATACCTGCGACATTTTACCTCATCTCGACGGGCAATGGTATGGGATGGTATCCATATAGGGTACCATATATTGTAGTATATCTTAAGCCATATATAAACTTTTCTAAATTTTCCCGTGCCGTAGACTGAAGGGCGAGAAAGGGAAGCAAGAACGAGATAAGGCTGTACAAGAAATTAAATCTGCTTTTCGATTCGTGCCTTTGCACTCCGCCCAAATTTGCTCCGCTGTCGCTCTGCAAACTTCGGATACGCTCGGAACGTTCCGAAGCCCTTATGAGAACGTATATAAAGCCTTTAAACATTTTTAATTAAATAATATGGTGTTAAGTTAAAGATAAAGATGGAAACTAAAGCAAAAATCATAATCGGCGATAGCAGGCAAATGAAAGAAGTGAAAAACGAAGAAATAGATTTGATTATCACATCACCTCCTTACTGGCATATAAAAGATTACGGAATTCCAGGACAGATTGGTTACGGGCAAACCCTTCACGAATATTTAAAGGACTTGTATTACGTATGGAGAGAATGCTACCGAGTGCTTAGAGAAGGTGGAAGATTCTGCCTTAATATTGGAGATCAGTTTGCAAGGTCAATCATTTATGGACGATACAAAGTTATTCCAATTCATGCTGAATTCGTAACACAATGCGAAGAAATAGGTTTTGATTTCATGGGTTCTATTATCTGGCAGAAAAAGACAACTATGAACACAACAGGTGGTGCAACAGTAATGGGCTCTTTTCCTTATCCACCAAATGGAATTGTTGAAATTGACTATGAATTTATACATATTTTCAAAAAACCAGGAAAGGGAAAAAGAGTTTCAAAAGAGATCAAAGAGGCATCAAAACTTACAAAAGAAGAATGGAAGGAATATTTTTCAGGACACTGGCATTTTGGAGGAGCAAAGCAAATAGGGCATGAGGCGATGTTTCCAGATGAATTGCCGAGAAGGTTAATAAAGATGTTTACCTTCATCGGAGATACTGTATTGGACCCATTTCTGGGCAGTGGTACTACTGTGAAGGTTGCTTTAGAGCTTCAAAGAAATGCTGTTGGCTATGAAATAAACAAAGATTTTCTCGAAATAATAAAAGAAAAAATGGGGATGAAAGAAAGTTTACTCCAGTTTTATGATAGCATTCAGATAATAGAAAGAAAAGAAGAAAAATTGGAACTCCCACCAATAAATTATGTTCCAAGAATTCAAGATGCGAAGCCACAGATAGATCCCAAAAAGTTCAAATTCAAAGGAGATAGGTTATATAAAGTCGTTGATATTGGGAATGATAACACGATAAAGCTAAACACTGGGCTAATCGTTAGATTCTCAGGGATAAAAATAGATAAAAAAGAGGATACGATACACTACTTGCGGAAATATATTCTTGGAAAGAAGATATTTTTAAAATTCCATGACAGTAAGATAATAAATGAGAATACAGTGAGTGCTTATGTCTATCTTAAAAATAAAATCTTTGTTAATGCTTATCTTATAAAATCTGGTTTAGCAGTCCCTGATTTTTCTGTGAATCATAAGTATAAAGATAAATTTATCCAATTATGGAAGGAGAGGAAAAATGGCTAAGGAGTGGATACTGAACATGGCTACAAACAGATGGGGTTTGAATAAGAAAGATAGTGTTGGACCTGTCTCGTTATGGATAAGAGAATGTGACCCAAAAACAATAAGAGATTGGGAGTCTTTCTATTACAAAAAACTTGCTGGAATGCTTAAGCAAAAAGGAATTAATCTGTCTCCTCAGGAATATATCCAAGATTTGGGGCGAAAATTGTACACAAAGATAACAGAAGTGATTCAAGCAGAAATAGAAGAGGTAACGGAAGAAGATTGTCTTCAATACATCTACAATCTTGTGATAAATAGGACATTCGATGGTTATCAGACAGAAATCAAAACAATATATGGAAAATTACAGAGAGATTTAGGGGTTAAAATAGAGCCAGCACCGGATGAATGGGATAGAGTTTACAATGTGGATTTTTACATCCAAGTTGGAAGTAAATATATTGGATTGCAGATCAAGCCGACAACATACGAACAAACTCCAGAAATTTATAGATGGAAAGAATGGCTCAGTAAAACACATGATAATTTTGAAAAAGATAAAGCTGGCAAAGTATTCATTGTGTTTTCTATAAAGAGAGAAGGTAAAAAGGTAATCTATAATCCTGAGGTAGTAGATGAAATTAAAAAAGAAATCGAAAGACTCAGGAAAGAATAAAATGGATGTGCTTCGGTGCTATCGCCCACACCTAACAGGAGGATATGTGGCTTCGCCTTCGGCTACGTCCAAATTTGCCTGAATTATTTTGCTTATCAGTGCTTATCACAAAAGAGAGATGGGCGAAAGGGAAGCGAAGCGAAGAGGGATAGCTCGGCGAGGTGGCAGAAGCAACAACCTGTGGTTGTGGTAGACAGACCAAAATTTATCTAAAGAGGGGGTTATAAGAGTAATAATAGAAGGAATAGAATGGTGTGAGTGAGAGGTATAAAGTGTGAGGTGTGAGAATGAGAGACAGGGATAAGGCTAAAGGTAAAGATAAGGGTAAAGCTAAGGAGATATGGATAAAAGCAGATGAAGGAACCTGGGACGATAAGAAATCACGGATCACCGCCGGTTTAGAGTCGGGTATTGACGGAGTGCTGGTAGAAGAGAGCGATGTGAGTAAGGTAAAGGAGTTAGGTCGGATTAAGGTGGCTGCTATTGTACCTGAGGAGATTCCCTTTGAGGTAGGAAAAGAAGCAGATATAATCGTCTATGGCAAGAGGAGCGAAGGGGATGGTACAAAACCTATTCCACCTGAGATAAACAAATCAGATGTCTATAATGCGTTAAAGAGGACTTACGGTACACAAATAAATGCCGCATACGTGGAGATAAAGGGTAAGAAATATGAACGATTTGCAGTGGATGTCTCTGATTATTGCAATTATGTTATTGTAATAGGTAAGGACTGGAAGATAATACCGCTGGAGAATATAATAGCGGAATTACAGAAGAAGGAGGTGAAGGTGATAGCGGGCGTGCAGAATGCGGAAGAGGCGAGGACAGCGCTTGAAACTTTAGAATACGGTGCAGATGGCGTTCTACTCGATACCGGTGACCCATCGGAGATAAAGCGTGTGGTGGAGGTGAGAGATGCGAGTGAGATGGGCAAGATTCCGCTCTCTTATGCGCGTGTGACGAACGTGAAGGAGCTTGAGATGGGCGATCGCGTCTGTGTAGATACCTGCTCGCTGATGACGCCTGGTGAGGGCATGCTTATCGGTTCCCAGTCGTTTGCACTGTTCTTAGTGCATTCCGAATCTGAAGAGAGCCCTTATGTGGCTGCGAGACCCTTCAGGGTGAATGCCGGTGCTGTGCATGCCTACATACTGGTAGGTGAGAAGACGAGATACCTCTCGGAATTGCGCTCAGGAGAGGATGTGCTTATCGTGAATAAGGAAGGGATAGCGAGGAAAGCGGTGGTTGGGCGAGTGAAGATAGAGAAGCGACCACTGATGCTCGTGGAGGCTGAGGTTGATACCCCTGATGGTAAGGGTAAGAGGCGATGCAGTATTATACTGCAAAACGCGGAGACGATAAAGTTAGTGGGCAAAGACAGACCGATTTCGGTCGTAGAACTGAAGGAGGGCGACGAAGTTCTCGTCCATCTCACAGAGTCTGCGCGGCATTTCGGCACCGCAGTAGAGGAAACAGTGATAGAGCGATAGAGAAGTAAGTGTATGCCTGTGTCGGTAGCGGAAGAAAAAGAAAAAGCAAAAGAAAAAGTCCTGAATGCGATATGCAACGATGTTATAGAGCAGATAAGACCTGGCGCTAAAGAGCAGGCGGAAGTAAAAGCCCTGACCGAGTTGATAATTGCGAATTTGAATAGCAAAGCGATGGAGATGGGTATAGACGCCCATGCTATCTCAGTCGGTTCCACTGCCAGGAACACATGGGTGAGTGGTGAGGCTGATATAGATATATTCATCATGTTCCCCGAGGCGACATCCGACCAGGATTTGGAGGCTAAAGGACTCGCATTAGCGAAGAGTGTATGTGATAGGTATGAGGAGAGATACGCATCGCATCCATACATCCATGCTTACTTCCATTTCGGTGATAGGGAGTATGATGTGGACCTTGTGCCATGTTTCGCTGTGAAAGACCCCTCAAGATTGAAGTCCGCAGTGGATAGAACACCGTTCCATAACGAATATGTAATACGGAGATTGTCGGGGTCAGGGCTCGAAGACGAGGTGCGATTATTGAAGCGGTTTCTGCGTTGTCTGGGTATTTATGGCTCCGAGCAGAGGCGAAAAGGCTTCTCCGGCTATCTCTGTGAATTGCTCATACTGAAATACCGGTCCTTCGTATCGTTCCTGAAGCACGCAGCAGAATGGCGTTATGGTGAGAGGATAGATATAGAGGGGCATGGTAAGTACAGGGGTGATGAGCCACTGATTGTTATAGACCCCGTGGACGCGAAGCGCAATGTCGCCGCTGCTGTATCTCTATATTCATTCTCCAGATTGATAGATGCCGCACGCGAGTTCCTTGCGAGACCCTCACACGAGTTCTTCCAGTTGAAAGAGCCGAAGCCGATGAGCGAATCGGAATTTAGGCGAATAGCAAAGGAACGTGGCACTGCTTTCGTAGTAGTTCGGTTCAGAGCTCCGGAGGTGGTAGAGGACATCCTGTTCCCGCAGTTGAGTAAAGCAGAGGTATCGGTCAGGAAACTGATAGAGCGAAACGATTTCGTGGTGTATCGAAGTGGCGTGACGGTTGATACTGATACCGATGAGGCGATAATGGTCTTTGAACTGCTTGTCTGGCAACTTCCCGCTATTAAAAAACATATTGGTCCTCCCGTTACCGCCAGACGACATGCGGAGAAGTTCAAGAATAAGCATTCGCCTCCTTTTATCATTGAAGATGGCAGATATGTGGTGGAAGTAAAGCGGAGATACACCGATGTGGTGAGCTTACTGAAGCACGAGTTGAGGTCTTGCAGTCTGGGCAAGCATGTATCGAAGGCGATAGAGGAGGGCTATGAGGTATCGTGGATAGAGGAGACACGTTTCTCCACCGGTATTGGCTTGTTCTTCCGCGATTACTTCGGGTATTCCTGATTACGTTAACTTCTGGGATGAAGCTCCAACATCCTCAGTCTTTTTCTTGTGTAACACCCATCCAGAAGAATCTATTTTTCCGTTTGGTAATACAACTATTGTTCCATCGCTGGTCTTTAAGCGCGTCTTTCTGAGCGTGACATCAATAATCTCTCCTCTATGTTTCATCGTCTCAATTTCATCACCAATATTAAAGTGCCTGTCTAACAGGAGGAATATACCCGCAACTGCATCGCTTAAGGCATCCTTAACGGCTAAGGCAACAGCAGCCCCAACCAAAACCGAGGCGCCTATGAGAGGATAAAGAATTTCTCCTAATTTCAGCACTGCGGTGACATGCATCAGAACAGCGAACCATAAACCATATACTATGATTCTTCGCAAGAGGTTCTGCACATCTAAAGGCAGAATAGTAGTGCTTAAGAATCTCCTAATAAGCCTATTAGCTAAACTAATCACAAAAAAAAGCGACTACCAGAACTATTATCACTTCCAGATATGGCACAACCACTTGAAAAAAAATCCCACTATATCCGTTATATTCATTATAATCACCTAATTGATTTCATTCCAGCATTTTTGAATTTACTTTAAGTTTTATGTTAGTCCTCAAACGAAATCGTGGCGATAAAAAATTGCTGATTTGTATGGCGGGCGTATGTCATGGAACCAAGCCTGGATGCCACAGTCCCAGCCATTCATCCAACCCGAACATGACATTCATATTCTGTATCGCCTGACCTGAACCACCCTTAACCAGATTGTCAATTGCCGAGATTATCACTATCCGATCGCTATCCTCTTCCACCTCGAACCCGATATCACAGAAGTTCGTGCCCCGCACAGCACCAAGAGAGGGTATATCTTTTCCTGTTCTCAGCCTTATGAACCTCTTACCATCATAAAATTGACTGTACAGCTCCTCAATCTCCTGCTCTGTCATCCTCTCTTCTCCTTCCGCCAGGAATATATGCGCAGTAGTGAGTATGCCCCTGATAGAAGGTATAACATGGGGTGTGAAGCTGACCTTCACCTGTGGCAATTCTTTCCTCATCTCTGCAACGTGCCGGTGTGCAAGGAACCTGGGACGATAAGAAATCACGGATCACTGCCGGTTTAGAGTCGGGTATTGACGGAGTGCTGGTAGAAGAGAGCGATGTGAGTAAGGTAAAGGAGTTAGGTCGGATTAAGGTGGCTGCTATTGTACCTGAGGAGATTCCCTTTGAGGTAGGAAAAGAAGCAGATATAATCGTCTATGGCAAGAGGAGCGAAGGGGATGGTACAAAACCTATTCCACCTGAGATAAACAAATCAGATGTCTATAATGCGTTAAAGAGGACTTACGGTACACAAATAAATGCCGCATACGTGGAGATAAAGGGTAAGAAATATGAACGATTTGCAGTGGATGTCTCTGATTATTGCAATTATGTTATTGTAATAGGTAAGGACTGGAAGATAATACCGCTGGAGAATATAATAGCGGAATTACAGAAGAAGGAGGTGAAGGTGATAGCGGGCGTGCAGAATGCGGAAGAGGCGAGGACAGCGCTTGAAACTTTAGAATACGGTGCAGATGGCGTTCTACTCGATACCGGTGACCCATCGGAGATAAAGCGTGTGGTGGAGGTGAGAGATGCGAGTGAGATGGGCAAGATTCCGCTCTCTTATGCGCGTGTGACGAACGTGAAGGAGCTTGAGATGGGCGATCGCGTCTGTGTAGATACCTGCTCGCTGATGACGCCTGGTGAGGGCATGCTTATCGGTTCCCAGTCGTTTGCACTGTTCTTAGTGCATTCCGAATCTGAAGAGAGCCCTTATGTGGCTGCGAGACCCTTCAGGGTGAATGCCGGTGCTGTGCATGCCTACATACTGGTAGGTGAGAAGACGAGATACCTCTCGGAATTGCGCTCAGGAGAGGATGTGCTTATCGTGAATAAGGAAGGGATAGCGAGGAAAGCGGTGGTTGGGCGAGTGAAGATAGAGAAGCGACCACTGATGCTCGTGGAGGCTGAGGTTGATACCCCTGATGGTAAGGGTAAGAGGCGATGCAGTATTATACTGCAAAACGCGGAGACGATAAAGTTAGTGGGCAAAGACAGACCGATTTCGGTCGTAGAACTGAAGGAGGGCGACGAAGTTCTCGTCCATCTCACAGAGTCTGCGCGGCATTTCGGCACCGCAGTAGAGGAAACAGTGATAGAGCGATAGAGAAGTAAGTGTATGCCTGTGTCGGTAGCGGAAGAAAAAGAAAAAGCAAAAGAAAAAGTCCTGAATGCGATATGCAACGATGTTATAGAGCAGATAAGACCTGGCGCTAAAGAGCAGGCGGAAGTAAAAGCCCTGACCGAGTTGATAATTGCGAATTTGAATAGCAAAGCGATGGAGATGGGTATAGACGCCCATGCTATCTCAGTCGGTTCCACTGCCAGGAACACATGGGTGAGTGGTGAGGCTGATATAGATATATTCATCATGTTCCCCGAGGCGACATCCGACCAGGATTTGGAGGCTAAAGGACTCGCATTAGCGAAGAGTGTATGTGATAGGTATGAGGAGAGATACGCATCGCATCCATACATCCATGCTTACTTCCATTTCGGTGATAGGGAGTATGATGTGGACCTTGTGCCATGTTTCGCTGTGAAAGACCCCTCAAGATTGAAGTCCGCAGTGGATAGAACACCGTTCCATAACGAATATGTAATACGGAGATTGTCGGGGTCAGGGCTCGAAGACGAGGTGCGATTATTGAAGCGGTTTCTGCGTTGTCTGGGTATTTATGGCTCCGAGCAGAGGCGAAAAGGCTTCTCCGGCTATCTCTGTGAATTGCTCATACTGAAATACCGGTCCTTCGTATCGTTCCTGAAGCACGCAGCAGAATGGCGTTATGGTGAGAGGATAGATATAGAGGGGCATGGTAAGTACAGGGGTGATGAGCCACTGATTGTTATAGACCCCGTGGACGCGAAGCGCAATGTCGCCGCTGCTGTATCTCTATATTCATTCTCCAGATTGATAGATGCCGCACGCGAGTTCCTTGCGAGACCCTCACACGAGTTCTTCCAGTTGAAAGAGCCGAAGCCGATGAGCGAATCGGAATTTAGGCGAATAGCAAAGGAACGTGGCACTGCTTTCGTAGTAGTTCGGTTCAGAGCTCCGGAGGTGGTAGAGGACATCCTGTTCCCGCAGTTGAGTAAAGCAGAGGTATCGGTCAGGAAACTGATAGAGCGAAACGATTTCGTGGTGTATCGAAGTGGCGTGACGGTTGATACTGATACCGATGAGGCGATAATGGTCTTTGAACTGCTTGTCTGGCAACTTCCCGCTATTAAAAAACATATTGGTCCTCCCGTTACCGCCAGACGACATGCGGAGAAGTTCAAGAATAAGCATTCGCCTCCTTTTATCATTGAAGATGGCAGATATGTGGTGGAAGTAAAGCGGAGATACACCGATGTGGTGAGCTTACTGAAGCACGAGTTGAAGCACTGCAGTCTGGGCAAGCATGTATCGAAGGCGATTGAAGAGGGCTATGAGGTATCGTGGATAGAGGAGACTCGTTTCTCCACCGGTATTGGCTTGTTCTTCCGTGATTACTTCGGGTATTCCTGATGTAGTTTCATATGTCACGGATCACGGAACCAAGCCTGGATGCCACAGTCCCTGCCATTCATCCAACCCGAACATGACGTTCATATTCTGTATCGCCTGACCTGAACCGCCCTTAACCAGATTGTCAATTGCCGAGATTATCACTATCCGATCGCTATCCTCTTCCACCTCGAACCCGATATCACAGAAGTTCGTGCCCCGCACAGCACCAAGAGAGGGTATATCTTTTCCTTTTCTCAGCCTTATGAACCTCTTACCATCATAAAATTGCCTGTACAGCTCCTCAATCTCCTGCTCTGTCATCCTCTCTTCTCCTTCCGCCAGGAATATATGCGCAGTAGTGAGTATGCCCCTGATAGAAGGTATAACATGGGGTGTGAAGCAGACCTTCACCTGTGGCAATTCTTTCCTCATCTCTGCGACGTGCCGGTGTGCAGTCAGTTCGTAAGGGATGATATTCTCAGCGAGGTTCGGGAAATGTGACTTCTCAGAAGGGTCGGCACCCGCACCAGAGATGCCCGATTTCGCATCAAACACCACACGCTTCGCCATGCCCGACCTCACAATGGGTGCGACAGCGAGTATAGCACCGGTGGGATAGCACCCTGGATTCGCAACGAGCGCAGCATCAGCCACCTCGGGGTGCAATTCTGTCAGTCCATACACGGCGTTCCTGTGCTCCGTGTCCTTATGCCGCCGCTTGTAGATTCGTTCATATTCCCTCCTGTCCAGTCGGTAATCAGCACTGAGGTCTATCACCCGGGCACCCGCATTGAGCAGCTCGGGCACATAATCCATTGCACTACCATGTGGCACAGCGAGGAATACAACATCGCTCCTATCCGCTATCTCGCGTGTATCTATATCCTCGTATTCGAGTTCGGTGAACCGCTCCAGGTGCGGATTCACATCACTGACCCTCTTGCCTTTATATCGCCTCGATGTCACCACTGAGATTCTCACCTGCGGATGCATCAATAGCAATCTCAGCAGTTCCAGACCGGTGTAGCCAGCTCCACCTATTATTCCCGCTTCTATCATGTCGTGCATGCTAATAGAACTCTACTGTTTGTTATTGTTATTTTGTTTTTTTGTTTCATTTCATTGGTGGGATTAATAAAGGTTAGTGTTAGTTAGATCAGCGAGTGAGAGCTGCCCTCTACACGGTCTTTGTGCTTCCTCATTCATGCCGGAATCCAGACTGATGATGCCATATTTGCCACCGCCACCCGGCTTAACATGGATATTGCCCTCTCTGAATGCCTTTATCGCTCCCACCACGCCCGGGGCTACCTTCTGCAGTTCGTCTATGGGCACATCCACCAGCACATTGACCTCAGTACCGAACTCCGCGAGTAGTGATTCCCAGATTCCAACCACCGATTTCGAATTCACTGACTTGCGTATCGCCAGGCTTATTATCTCTGCTAATGGTATCAGATGCAGATAAGGAGGGCGATGCGGAGGATGTATACCGCTGTTGCAATCTGCGAGCTCATTCACTCTATCGCGCACACCTTTCTTTATCATGCCTCCACATTCGCATCTCCAGTGCCTTGCAATCGCTTCGGTGAGCGAATAATGTCTGTAGCATCTTATACATGCGCTTTCGTTGTATTTACCTTCCGCAGGTGGCACACCCACATTCAGTACCGGCTTCCTGCCTCTTCTTCGCTCTATCGCCGCTTTCAACTCTTCGAAACTCAAATCAGAGACCTCAAAACGATTGAACTCCCGCGCCAGCCGGATGGGATATGGCGAGTGGGCATCGGAATTGGTCAGGAAAGTGAGCCTGTGCAACTCCTCTATCCGATCGGCATAGGATGTATCGGCACTCAAGCCCAGCTCGATGAAGGAGATATAATCTACCATCTCACCATAGCACTCCCGGAGCGAATTATAATAGGCGTATAAAGCAGTCCAGGGTGTAAAAGCGTGACAGGGACCGATGAGAGCTTCGGCATCCTTCGCATATTCCGCTATCTCCGCACCGGTGAGTCTCACAGAAGGTCTGCCATCCGAGTCTATATCCTGCGAATAGCGCTTGAAAGCTTCGTATAGCTCCTCCGCCTTCGCTATCGAGGGCAGTATGAGCAGATGATGCACACGTCTCACGTCTTCCACCTCAACAGTAAGCACAAAATTGGTCGCGCCATGCACGAAGATGCCGTCACCATGCCCGGGCTCCAGTTCCAATCCCTTTATAGCCCGTAACCATTTTGGATGCAGGCAATCCCCGGTGCCAAGCAGTTGTATACCCTTCTTAGAAGCTTCCTTTGCCAGTGTGGGCAAATCCATCCGTGGAGAGGTAGCTGCGGAATAAAGTGAGTGAATATGGAGGTCAGAATTGATTATCATTATCTCATATACTCTCCTCTCTACTACCCAAAAAATAGCGGGGGATGGATTCGAACCATCGATCTCCGGGTTATGAGCCCGACGGGATCTCCTAACTACCCTACCCCGCTTATCATTTACTATTATATTAAGTGTAAGATTTAAACTTTAAACCTTTAAAAATTTATTCAGACATTTATGTACGAACAGGATGATTGCGTTCTCATTTCTCCTTTATCAACGCCACTCTCAGAAGATAAACAACAATCGCGATGACACACGCTGCGAAGCCTGCCTGCACCAAAGAGCGGTATTCGTACTTAAAGAGCGTGGAGATAGCGCTCATAGCGAAGAAATAGAATTGAAAGGTAGCTACCAGAAGCAAAAGCATAAGGATGATAAATACGCCAAACCTGAAATACCTGGAAATATCCTCGTGTGCAAATCTCCCTTCCCTTTCTTCTTTATCTTTTTCCATTCAGCTCTCACCCCCTTCTTCTCCTTCTCTTTATCTTCAATAATAACAGTGAAGCAATGAGGAATACAGAAGCTGTGGATAAAGCTTCAAAGCCAGGTGCCGGTGGAGCGGCGGGCATAGGCGCGGGAACTGGTGCTTTGTAACCCCCTTCTTCATATCTTCCCGAGGGACCAATAAAATCGGATATCTTGAAAGAAGGTGAAATCTCCACCGTTTTCTCTTTCGTCTTCAATACCACCGTTTTATTTGCAAACGGGCTTAAGAGGACCATCCCACTGCTCTCCTTTATTATCCGTTTTGATTGCCATATCTGAACTTCAATGATGTAATCCCTGCCATTGAGCACCTTCAGTTCTGCGTAATGTAACGATGTAGTGCCTTCTTTGAGCATCCCGAGGTCTTTCCATACCTTATCCGCTATTAACCTCGTTTCATTGTCCCGCGCCTTTATAAATGCGCTCAGACCGCTGACGTCTCTCCCGAGATTGTCAATATAGAGCGTGGTATTGATGATTGCATACTCTCTGGCTCTTTCACGCTCAACTTCTACCTCTACCGCTTCAACGGAGAAATCAATCTCTCGTATAGCGATTTTTGCGACCGAGGGGGGTTCTAAGCTTGTTAAGCCGTAAATCGTGGTTTCCGCACGCTGGATACCTTTATCATCCTCAAAAACAACTATTTGGAGCTTATACCCGCCTGCCTTTGGAACTTTCACGTATGTGCTTGCAGATTTCGTCGCTTTGCCCCCTATTTTCCCCACTTCCGTATGGTTGGTAGTGACGAGCAAATTCGTATCCGCATCGTACGCCTTCACCACGATGTTAATATCGCCTGATTGGGCGGCTCCTCCATTGTCAAGATACGTGGTTACATTGAGCGATGCCTCTGCGATACCAAGCGCTTCCGCGGCTATGTCAATATCGGCAATTCTTATCGCTGACCTTTCGTGTCTTTCTAAACCACCGCCGATCGTTGCTACTGATATAACGAGCACAAAAAACACTGAAACTACCGCTGCAGTTGCAATTGTCAGGTGTTTACCCTGGTCTGAGTTTGAACCCATGCTGTTCTTTATCTCCTCACATGTGAACTAACGTTCTGGATATAAAAACATTTCGGGTGATTCTGATTCATCGTGAAAATGATATTCGCACATCCCCGCATTTCATCGTGATGCTGAAATGAGCCTGAACCGCGGCAAATATTTCGATGACTGGGGTGCACCCTCACCAAGGGCTCCGTACTCAGTTATTATCTGTAAAGTTTTTATTCAATAGTGCCCACTCAACATCTTCTACCTTTCTCAATTCAATAAATCTTAAGGTTATCTTATCTCATTGTTCAATCGTCATCTTTATCAATCTACATATATCGCGGGTTTGAGCGGTATTGCGAGCCTTCGCTTGTTTTCTGGGTCATAATCACCATTTATCTCGACCTCGCATCCGAACTCATGCATTAGATACTCCCTCTCGCGTTCCAGAACAGCTTCCTCATCCAGCTCAAAATATGAACTCGCTCCCTCTTTTGAGGATGCTTTTTTCTTCAATGGGAGTATTTTCATTGCCCGTTTCACGAACTCCGCCGTTGTCTTATCCTTACGGAACTTCATCGCCTCCCGTATCTTATCCCTATCCTCTACGTCCTTTATCGCTCGCAGCACATCCCACTTCCACTTCTCCGCAGTGTAAACGTAAATCTTACCCGGTTTTAGCCGCGCTACATGCAATATCTCCTTTATATCATTCACTAATGAAGTCAGATACTCCTCCTCTCGCTCCACACGCTCATCAATGAGCTCTTCCTTTATCGCAGGCAGGCGCTCCAGCGAAATGAACGTCTTAGCCTTATTCTCGTGTAACTTATGCCATATCTCCTCGCATATATGGGGCGTAATTGGCGATAGAATTATCAGCCATGCATCCATCACATTCCTTACTATCCTCTTTCTCCTCGCTACACTCGCTCGCTGTTCATAATACCTGATGTCATTCATCATCTCGAAGAACATGTTTATACCCGCTTCCCTTATCCTGAATGCACGGTATTGCTCAATAGAGTCTCTCAGCCTCCGATAAAACCGTGCCAGCAGCCATCTGTCCATATGCGTGAATTCGTCCTCTTTCAGTTCCTCTACACCCGCATCTATGCTGTCTTCAAACAGTTCTACCAGCGCGTTGAACTTCCGCCTTAATGCATCCACATCCTGTTCACGCCAGTTAACTACCGCACCAAAATCGGCATTTATTGCGCAATACAGCCGGTATAAGTCCACTCCATAGAGTTCCGAGACCTTCGCCAGTGGTATCACATTCCCCTTGCTCTTTGACATCTTCCGACCCTCTCTTATCAGCAGTTCATTTAGTGTGATCGACCCTGGCCACTTATTCGGTGGAAATATCGCTGCATGGTGCATCAGGAAGAAAGCCAGGTGATTGCTCAAGTGCGGTGGTGCTGTATGCCGCAGGTCATTCGGATACCAGTATTCAAACTCCGCCCTTATCTTATCCAAAACCTCAGTATCAACGCCTGTCTCATTCGCCACCGTCGCTGCATCACCTCTCCCCAGGAATACGTAATCAAAAAACGACTCCGTTAGACTCTCAACTGGCAATGCCCGCAATAAATGCGCTATGGTATATAACGCCATGTAAATCGTGGAATCGCTCAGTGACTCAATTACCCATGCACGGTCAAATGGAAACCTCGTGCCCAGCCCCCTCTTCCTCGCACATGGTCGTAACGCCAGCCAGTCAATGATGTCATGCATATACGCCTTATATCTATCGGGATAGAACGTCATCTCAGAAACGAGTTTATGTCCCAGTTCCTTCCACCATTCCGCTTTGTAATCTATAAACCACTGGTCATGCAGAACAGCCACAATTACCTTACTGCCGCCTCTCGTTACCGCTTTCCTCGAAGTCTCGTAAAATATGCCCGCTACATTCCTCTCCCTCAGCCAGTCCTTCACTTCATCCTTTATCTCCGCTATTTTGATACCTGCAAACTCGCCACATCGGTCATTCAATACGCCGCGATAGAACTCCTCTTTGTATATCTGCTGCGTGGCTTCCTCCAGCCTCGGGTCCTCCTGGCTCTCTATTCCCATACGCAGACAGATATCCTTCGCCGGCAGTTCATAATCGGAACCCTCAATCTCGATTATCTTTATCGGCTCGATTTCTATTCCTGATTCTAACCCCCCTCGCTTACGCTTCAGGTCCTCCAGTGCGATATAATCATAGGGTGCATGTGCCGGGACCGAATAGACCACGCCAGTGCCAACATCGGGGTCAACGAAGCTCGCAGGTAAGACTGGAACTTCTCTACCCGCCACTGGCTCCTCAACCACTTTACCCACAAAATATCCGCCTTCTATCTCCTCTAATATCTCTATCCCGCTCTTCTGATAGCTCAGCTTCTCCGCCGCATCCTTCGAGACAATCCAGAACTCGTCCCCATCCCCTGTAACCTTCACCTTAACGTATCTTACATCAGGGTTTATCCACAGATTCGTAACGCCAAATATGGTCTCGGGACGCAGGGTGGAGGCAACCAGAAAAGAGCCATCACGCAATTTGAACTTTATCGTTGTGTGCTCTATTATTGATACTTTGTCCGTATCTCCACCCTCTATGTCGTCCTCGCCAACCGGTGAGCCATCCTCAATGGAATAGGTTATGGGATATTTCCCCTTCTTTATTACTCCCTTATCGTATAGCTTCTTGAATTGCCATTCCACGAACCTGTTATACATCGGCTCCGTGGTATTGAACTTCCTTCGCCAGTCTATGGAATAACCCATCCGCTTGAAGTCCTCTGCAATCCTGCCAGCGAAGAATTTCGCAACCGCTTCTGCATCACTGAAACTATTGACTATCTCATCTACACGCTCTTCTCTCTCATAAATCGAGACATAATCCCTGTATCGTGCCACAACTTCCGCATCTCCTTTCGCTATACTGTCGGCGATAGCTAAAATCGGTGTGCCCGTGACATGGAACGCCATAGGAAACAGCACGTTATAGCCCTCTAATCGCTTGAATCTCGCTATTATGTCCCCTATGGTGTATGTTCTGCCATGCCCTATGTGCAGTGGTCCCGAAGTGTAGGGATAAGGAACGGTAATAAAGAATTTCTTGCCTCTATCTCCACCTCTACCCCCGCCTACGCCTGGTTCCGCGTCAAAAATCCGAGCTTCGTGCCATCTGCGTTGCCATTTCTCTTCTATATCCCCGTAGTTGTTGTTCACGGCTACCATCTTATCTGTATCTTGCTCCTGAAATGAAAATGATGCTTATGTAAAATATAATTATTCCTGCTACAACCCTGCTAATCCCAAAAGCAAGAAATACGCTCATCCCCATAAACCATCGTGAATAGAATGAAGGTGCAGGCGACGAGCATAACTCTTATCCTCCGTATACATACACCGTCTCTGCATGTGTAAGTATTTCAGAAGCCATTTTATCAATCTCCCCATAACTAATTCGTGCATCTATTGTATTAACCAGTATCTTTTTTAAAGCCATTTTTATTCTTGCCCTCAAGTAGTCTTTTTTGCTCCAATCAGCTAATTTCACATAATAGCCAAGTTCCTTATAACCTCCTTAGCAATAGCCCTTATTTCTTCGTAATTTTCAAAAACTCTCTCTTTTGATGATAGCAGGTCATAGAATGCAAGCTCTTCCTCAGTTAAATCTAATTTTTCTCCTTCTCCTTGCTTTCTCCTTATCTCTTTAGCGATTTCCATAAGCTCTTCTATTACATCAGCAGTTGTTACAAGCCTGACATTGTATTTTTCAATCAACTCTTTGAGCATTTCATAAAGAGATTTATATCTGAACGGATTTTTCTTCATCCTCACCCTGAGCTCGTCATTGATTATTTTTAAAAGTAAATCTGCAGCGTAATTCTTGTATCCCATCTCTCTGAACTGTGCGAGGAAGTTCTCATCCAGGACCGAGATGTCTGGTTTTCCCTTTTCAAGCAAATCAAAGATGTCAACGGGTTTTTCTGCCGATATGCTCCTTGAAATGAGTTGATTTATCTCATATTCTAAATCTCTTGAAATTGCTCTTATTTTAGTGGTTGAATATTTGACAACCATCTTCTTTATCATCTCAAAGAATCTCACCTCATCTTTTATTCCAATTGTTTCTGGGTGTGGACTTGCGAGCAGATAGAGCTTTTTAAGTGCAACAAAGTTCTTCACAAACATCTTCTTCTTTTCCTCAGTTGCTATCCTGTTATAAGCTTCAGCAGTTAATTTTGAAAGTTCTTCTGGAGAGAGCCTCTTCCATTCTTTGTAGTTCAATCCGTTGAAAAAGGACGATACAATGTCATATTTCTCTTTTAGAAGTGAAATAACTTGATTACCGTAACTCTTCTTTTTAACCCATAATCATCTCTGTTGCGCCAAAAATTGGCGTGTTTGTAGCCACAAATCACGCCGAAAGCACAATATTGCCAATTTTTCTTAATTTTATCTCCCGCTGCAAAGCTTCTACCAAAACCAAGTAAATTAAACCGGGTAAAAACCGAAAATCATTTAAATATATAACCCATATATTTTAACCCATATGAGAAATATCCCACCAAAGGTCCTGAAGACATTCGAACGCATAAAGAAGAAAGAGCCATCTCACATAGAGCTGAAAATCATCAAAAACAACTACTATGTCTATCGTGCAACGAGCGAATGGGATAAAGAGCGCAAGAAGGTCAGGAAAATAACCGAGTACATAGGCTCGATAGATCACGGCGGTATCTTCAGGAAGAAGAGGGAGAGGTCACGGATTCAAGAGTCTGAACGAGAGGTTTTTGAGTATGGGAATGGCGCGCTTGCCCATCATATGATAAAGGATCTGGAAGGTCTCCTGGCTAAAAATACGCCCTATTGCAACGAACTCATTGCCACTGCTATAATCAAGGCGATTGATCCGAAGCCGTTAAGGCTGTTTGCTTCCAGATGGGAGAAGCTGTATCTCTCCAAGCTGATCGATGTCAGCCTTACCCCAAAGCATCTTTCGTCTGTCTTAAGCAGTACGGGAAGGGACGTCCATATATGGTATGACCTCTTCTCAAAACTTGCCACCAAAGAAGATATTCTGCTTTATGACTTAACATCCGTCTTTACCTATTCAAAGAACATAAAACTCGCGGAGAGAGGATACAACGCAGACCACGAATACATCGATCAGATCGGCGTAATTATGGCTTTTTCATCCATTACAAAGCTGCCCGTTGGAGTAGATGTCTTCTATGGCTCTATGAAGGATATAACAACAGTTAGAGACTTCATTGAACGATTCCCGAAGAAAGACATTGGTTTTATCTTTGATCGCGGATTCTCATCGTATGGACTGTTGAATGATCTCAGGGAGGATGGAATACACTATATCGTTCCTCTAAGGAAGAATTCAACGCTCATCGACCTCAGATGGATGCGGTGGAAGGGGTCGTTCCTGTATAGGGGTAGACCTATTCGCTGGGGTACAAAAGGGACTGAGTATGGCACTTTATTCGCTTTTGAAGACCCTCTGCTTAAAGGTGAGGAAGAACAGGCGCTCCTCAGGAAAGTGGAAGCGAATAAACTGACGATGGCTATGTTTGAGCAGAAACGCAGACTTGCAGGTGTCATATGTTTGGTCTCGGACATGGATAAAGATGGAATCGATATGTTCGATATGTATAAGGGCAGAGAGGATGTGGAACTGGCATTTGATGCGATGAAAAATAGATTAGAGTCAGATAAGACGTATTTGAGATCCGACGAGGCGGTAAGAGGGTATTTCCTGGCAACATTTCTTGCTATGCGGATATACTTCAAGATCTTGAAGAGTTTGAGAGAAAAGGGACTCACAAACAAGATTTCTGTCGAGGAAGTGCTATTTGAGCTTTCAAAGGTCACAAAAATTGTTGAAAAGAGTGGAAGAGAGTACTTCGCTAAGATCCCGAAGAG
>PQXC01000001.1:169828-243235 GCA_003194435.1 Candidatus Methanophagaceae archaeon
AAGCGCCACGATTGTAATACGCATCCACAAACCCGGGATTCAACTCAATTGCCCTGTGATAATACTCAATCGCCTTATCGTAGTCCCCTGCTTCCTGCGCCTCCACGCCGAGATTGTAGTAATGCATGTATTGCGAACCGGTTGCCAGTGCATAAGCGGCAGCTCCAAGAGCTATAATCAGCCCTATTATGCAGACCGCAGCCACAATTTTAGCTCTGCTCTCTACCATTTTCCTTGTTCTCCCTTATGGTGAGGGCTATGCTCCACCCTTACCCTTTTTAACGCTCCAGAAGCTCATGACCACACCGATAGCGAAAACTATCGCTGCCAGAACCTCAGGCCATACAAGTGCCAGATAGTCTCCAATTGTTGTCGCTCCCACCGTTACGCTCACTGGTACACACATCTTTTCATATCCCTCCCATCTTTTATTATGCATTCATTCCAAAAATGTATAAACATATAAAACTATTATAAAAAGAATGCTACCATATACATTTAGTGCAGACGGGATGTGTGCGCATGTTCCTGATGAACGCGGTTCTTGCCTTCAGAATGGTTTTAAAATTGTCATTGAGTGCATTTCCAAGGGAATAATCCGGGAGATAGCAGCAAGGTGTTACTTCGCCATTCCAGGCAACGAAAATGCTCCTCTTTACATAGATGCAGGGTAATATGTGCTCTCTCGGGAGATAAATCTTATATCGCCTCTCTTTGCTCAGTTTCTTCACTTCACTGAACAGCGTCTCTTCCTCATCCCTCGTTATGTATCGCACGTCAGGGTCCACTTTATATACATTAAAGAGTCTATGGAGGATTACTGCATCTATACCCAAATCTATGGCAGTTTCGATGAGCTCGGGAATTTCATCGTAATTATCACGATATATGGTGATATCAAAATACGTCTTTGGGATACCCAAATTTCTATGCGACCGCTCGCTCAGGAGTTTCTCCAGACCCGTCTTGAATCTATCGAGGGAATCCATGCTGTAAATCCCGAAAGCGAGAGCATTCAAGCCCGAAGCGATGATGTCCCTCACGTGCTCTTCAACGAGTATGCCGTTGGTTGTAAGGTTGGTTATCACGCCACGCGATTTCGCATAGTTCAGCATATCAAACAATTCAGGGTTTAAGAGCGGCTCACCCCAGCCGTGCAGTCCGACATAGCGGAAATTGTAAGCGTCAAGTATGTGCTTGAAGTGTTCAAAAGAGAGAGAACCTTCCTTCTCTTCGAGGTGCCGCCTCATGCATATTTTACAGTTCAGGTTGCATTCCCTTGTGGGTTCTATTTGCAATGTCAGATAGCTGAATATTCGCTTGAGCATCTTCAGGTGCGGGAATAAAGAATAAAAAAGAAAAAGTAGGGGGAAGGGAAAGGGGGAAAGTATTCCCCGCTTACTTACTTTCCTACTCCTCTATCTTCTCAGTATTTCTATTTCGCCTTCTTAGCGGGTGGAAGAAGTTCAATGCGAAGATGCTACCGAGAACAGCAGCGCCTATAATCTGGCTCATCGCTATCGCCTGAGCTACTACTGCCCCACCCACCGTCGTTGCAGTTACACTTATTGGTGCACACATATTTTCTATATCACCCCACTTATTATCTACATTTTTGATATATTTAAGACTTTCGGTTTTTATCCCCTTTTTAGTTGTGTATTATTCTGATTTTAGATTGATTAGTATGATTAAAGGGACTATTTATTGTGAATAAGACATAAGAAAAAAGAGAGGGGGCAGGATTTTTAACTTATAACTTATATCTTCTTCCTTCTCCTCGCGGCATACACGACAACACCTGCTATGGCTATGGCTGCTATGACACAGAGTCCAGGAATTGACGGCGTTACCTCTGCTGGTGTCGATACCGGTGTCGCTGTGGCTCCGGGCGCTGGCATGATGCCAAGTTCAACCAGCGGGTTTGCGCCTACTGCCATCCATCTGGCATTCATTGCTTTAACCGAGCCCTGATTTCCCAAATCTTTTACCATAAGCACGGAGATGTATTCCTCAGGCTTATGCTCCATGAGCACTACATCCGCTCTGAGTCGGGTCCACCACCATTTGTAGCTGCTAAAATCTTTGAAGTCCTTCCTGGTGAATCCACAGTCAGAGCAGGCTTTATTCCAGTCCCAACCCAGGACTATTGCTTTTGCCTCTCCTGTCTTGCCTATTTTTACGTATATCCCCGCTATGTTCCTGTACTCAGGAGGGAGCTTCTCGCTGGTACTGTCCGGGATATACATTACAGCCATACATCTCTTCCCCACGGTAGCGTCAAATATCTGCTGTAAGGCATCGTCCTTGCACCACGGTGGAACAGCCCAAACAATCCACTTTTCGCCTTTCTCCAGCGGATAGTGCTCGCGCAGGTATTCTGCTATAAAGTAACCACTCGTTAGTCCGGGACAGATATGATTGTGGAGTTCTGCACTCTTCAGGAATTCATTGTTTATCCCCTTGCTCCAGACAGCGCTTATGGTGAGAATGCTGAACTCATTTCCACCGAACGTCTTCTCATCAAAATTGTGATGCCATGCCTTTGCCCCTTCCTCGGTGATGAGTTTGTCCGGGTCTATATTCTCTCTGGAAATCTTCGAGAACAAAGCATCTGCACCGACCCCCATGAACTCTGAAAGATTAACTGTCCCTGCAGCTTCCTTATCTAACCACGGCTTAAGGTAGCTCTTGTTTACCTCAAGATAGACGCAATCGCCTGTCTCTTTGTCAAAGAAAGCAAACCAAAGTGGTTTATTATACGCGCGATGCACATTCACCAAATTCCCCTTACCTCGTGAGACACCAGCGGTCATCATCACACCGTTAAGGGCTCTTTCTGAGCTATACTTGCCAATATTAGCTATATATCCAGCGTCAGTAAGTGCCAGAATGTTTGGGTCGCCTTTGCTGAATCCTAACTCCTCCATCGCCTTTTCCGCAGCTTTACACCCTACTAAATCCATCACTGATAGTTCCTCTTCTCCAACGAAGTCAACTAACGGCTTTAATTCCGGATAATCACTGATGATACTATCCTGTGCCGAACCCGGTACAACCAACACACCGGTTATGAATATCGCTAAAACTAAAACCGCCACAGCCAATTTCCAATTCATCATTTGTTTCTTTTTTCACCTCCTAATTCTTAACACTATACTTTATAATATAATCATTTACTATTTAATATTTAATTAAATAGTTTTAGTATACTATCTCCACAAATCTGATATGAATATAATATAGTTGGATACACAAAAGCATAATGGAGAATCGTGCCCCAGCTCTTTGCTGTTGGGTCACCCAAACCCATGAAGCTCAATACGTGTCTTGCTTCTATAATCAATGGAACCACGTTTGGGAGAATGTGCCTGTGCCTCCATAAGATGTAAAAATCACTGGCACCGAGCAATGGTGGGGATTGGCTCTGAACGTGAAAATAATCGGAACATTTATATAGAGAATGAAGTTACCTCTTTCTTTGGTACGTCAATGTCAATGTCAAGTGAGGGGGTCAGGAAGGCGAACATGAGGGCAATAGTTCTCATAATATGTGTTATTTTTACGATTATAGCGCTTCACGCCGCATTTACTACTACTGCTGCTGCACTATCGCTACCAACAGCAACGAACTTCGGTATTATTAATGATACAGAAAGTGCATGCTGTGATATGTCTGTGGCGATACCTGTGACCATCACGAATTTAGAGAACGGACCAGTGGCTGCCATCATATTCAATATATTGTATAATAACAGCGTGATGAGGGTTGTGGGGGTCCATAATGGTGCTCTAACTGCGAACTGGGAGAATCCAACATACAAGAACTTCAACTGGGGCACCAGGGTAGCAATGGTCACCAAACCTCCGGAGAACGAAATGATACCAGATGGCGCAAATGGCTCCGTGGCTTTGCTGGTCTTCAATGTTACCGGTGAACCCGGTTCATGGAGCACGCTGAGCTTCTCTGATATACAACTCGCCGAAGGTCCTCCTGACTACCAGATCGGGAGTGCACCAGCGAAGAGCGGCATCTTCACCGTGGTGCCCTGTAGCCTGAAGGGCAGGGTGACGGATGTTGTGGGCACCGGGATAGAAGGAGCAACAGTGAATCTTACTTTGGATGGAGTCTCCATCGCCTCTACATCTACCGATATCTGGGGTAACTATTGGTTCAGTTTCGCTGAACTCCCGCCTGGGGTTTACAACCTGAGCGTCACGAAGAAGCGTTTCTGGCTCAACCGCACTACTGTTACTATCAATCCAGATGAGAGTACAAGAGCGGATATAACGCTGTTGCTGGTGGGCGATCTGAATAATAACGGTAAATCGGCAGACATACTGGATGTGTCACTGATGTGGAATGCATGGGCAAATCTAATCCCAAAAGATTTCCGATACGACCTGAACCATGACGGTGTAGAGGCGGAGATAGAAGATGTAGCATTGATGTGGAATGCATGGATGGGGGAGATAGTACTGTTTTGAGTGAAGATGAAAGAAGCGAAGGTGCAAAGGTAAAGTAAAGGTGCGGGGAGGCAGGGTAGGGATCAGGATCGGGTCGGGATCGTTACCTTTATATAGTGGTCATAACATATAAGAAAGAGGAGGTAAGATGTACAGGATGGTATGGCGTGCTGGCTTTTTAGTTCTATTATTGCTATTATTCTCTCTCCCTACCGCTTCCCCATGCTATCTTCATATCAGTGATGCTTGCGGGTATAAAAATACAACAGTTCTGGTACCGGTGGAGCTTGTGGACGTACATAACAGCTCGATTACGGGCATTGAGTTTGAACTCGCCTTCGATGAGCATGTGATTAACCTTACGGGGGTCCAGAATGGCGTGTTAACCGCGCAGCCTGAATGGGATAGCCCGAGAGATAGAGTTGCAGGCAGTAAGCATGTTATTGGAGTGGTAGGAACGCGCTCGAAGGCGATATCAAACATCTCCCGCGGGTCTGTTCTGTTACTCAATTTTAGTGTTACCGGCTCGCCGGGGGAAAAGACCTGGATGAATATCTCCAATATAAAACTGGTCAACGCATCCACATTCCGGTACAATTCAGTAGCAGTATCTCAACGGAACGGTTCCTTCTCGGTCTGTGCCCCAAGCACTGGTTGCCTCCACGGCACTGTAACTTATGCATGCAATGGTTCTGGAGTTGAAGGTGCAGATATCGAACTGAAACTAACCGATAAGCATAGCAGTTATAAAAAGAGTACAATCACCGATTCCGATGGTGGTTACAGGTTCACGGAAGTGCCGTATGGTAACTATACAGTGAGCGTAATGAAGGAAGGATTCCTGAATAATTCCACCTCATTATCCTTAGCTTCCCCTGCTATCACCGTTGATACAATCTCAATCTCATCGCCGATGAAAGAGAATTTAAACAATGAGGGTGGACCTGCCGGTAGCGGCGATATATTTGCAAAGATCAAAACTCTAATCCACAACTTATTTATATGGCAGTAGCGCTTCATATATCGAATCAAGATATGCATCGCACAAAGAGTATCCCTGTAATACTTATATTGGTCTTCCTTATGTTCTCATACCCTGTGCTTGTACCTTTTGCTGGGGCAGATGAGTTATTCTTCGCTGATTCTCTTGGTGTTGATAACGCAACCGGTTACAAGAATACTTTCGTAATTGTGCCCGTGAATATCACAAACACTCACGATAATATCTCAGGTTTTGAGTTCACAATACAGTATGATACCAATGTAATAAACCTTACAGGAGTGGATAATGGTGAATTAACCTCCGATTATTGGTTGATAGTGGTAAAGCAGGTGAATACGATTGGAGGTGTTGGACCCTACATACCGGTAAACTCGAGTGGCTCGGTTGCACTGCTCAACTTCTCGGTTCTGGGTGAGCCCGGTACAATGACATGGTTGAACATCACAAATATTACTCTGAGCAATATTACAGGGAAACCCGGCGCAGCAAGACCGAAGAATGGCACCTTCACGGTTGCGGGCGCACAGGCGTGGTATCTTCATAACAATGGAGTGATGTACAGAGGTAATCTGTCTATACCAGTAGATACAGTAAGCATAAGCCCGGGTAACAATATCACGTGGGTTGCAAACGAACCCGCATTGGTGGATGCGGCGTTTAGAGCAGGCAGATGGACCGGCTGGCTCATCTTAAATGGGTCATTCCCTGAAGGTGATAACTTCACAGCCGAGATTGGCTCGTATAACTGCTCTGATAATAATTTCAGTGCTGCAGGCAGCCAGAACTTCACCGGTGCTGCTGGTACAGACAAGACCATGTTTGAGGTGAACATACAGGCGAGCGCATTCATGGTACCCGAGGGTGATTACCTCGCTTTTCGCATATCAAATCCTACCTGCAATAGCAATGGCAGTGATATCGTTGTACAGACCGGTAAGAGCTTCATCACCTCACCGGAATCAGACCCTGGGTATCCAGTCCCAGAACTCCACACAATTATGCTATTCTTTTTCGGACTGCTCACGCTTATTGCATACTGCATGTTATGGAATAGGAGCAGTCGTGGGCATAAATAATATAAGTAAGGTAAGTAATTGTTGAATAAGATGCGCAGCCGCACAGACTACAGGAACCTGATTGTATTCCTGCTCATATTCGGACTCTTCCTCGGAGCTACGATAGAGATCAGTGAGGGTTCTATTCCCGTTGGCATATTACTCTTCACACTCGCTATCTTCTTGATTTCGAGAATAAAGGTGGGTAAGTCGTATGTGATAAGCAGGTCAAAAATCCACATGTTTGCTGGTATTCTTATCGTAATAGCAGACATCGCCTATAACGTAGTTATGCAGAGCAAACTCGGTACGCTGGACATCATGACCTTCCTGCTCGGGGTCTCGCTCATTGCATACGACATAAATAACGAGGAGATAAGTCGCATGGGCAAGTTCGGCACTTACATGGCAGCGACATTCATCGCGCTCTTTCTTCTATTCTTCAGCATCTTGTATGAGTACCTGCACCTGTTTGACCATTATTTCGTACTGCTACCCTCTGTAGCAATCATAAAAGCGGTCGGGATACCTATCCATGTGGTCGCGAGAGAGACAGTCAAGTTTCATGGTGTGGAGGATATGAGCATTGTCATCGGTGGTCCCTGCTCGGGCTTATACTCCATGTTCCTCCTCATCGGGATTATGGTGGCGTACACGAGGATAGAATATGTAGAGCGGAGAAAGTTCTTCTCTTTACTCATTATCGCTATTGCAGTTGCATATATAGCGAATCTTATGCGTGTTGTAACGCTCTATATCGTTGGTTACTATTATGGTGAAGACTTGATGTACACGGTACACGTGCATTTAGGGTGGGTGATATTTGTAATAGTTGTGGCAGTGCTACTGCATTTACTGGAGAATATGAGGCTGAAGCGTGAATCGTAGGCGAGATATTCAATATCAATAGTAAAGCGATGTCATCGAAGTGAGGCAGAGTGATGTTCTTCGATTCGTTCCACGTTTTTGTCGCGTATTGCTTAGAACCCTTCTTGATGTATCCCTCTTGATTATTTATCCACACCCGTAGCTCTTATTTTATTTGTTTATTTTTTTCAAGCCTAACATAGCTTTTATTATGATATTGAACTTGAACTTTAAATTAATAAAATAAAAGTAAAGAAATTCAGATAAGGTAAGATGAAGCTGAGAGATAAAGATAGATGCATCTTACGGGCACTAATAGAGAGCGGCAGGCTATCGTATTCAGAAGTTGGCAGGAGATGCGGAATAAGCAGGCAGGTAGCTTTTGAACGAGTCCAGAAGTTGAGCTCAGAGGGTATAATTAAAGGCTTCTCCGTTTGCCTGGATGCAGATAAGCTGGGATTCGAGTTTATGGCTTACGTACTGCTGATAGTGAAGCCTGAAGAGCGACTGAGAACAGAATTAGTGGAATTCCTGCGTCGAAGTAGGAATGTAAGGCGGATCCAGCTACTATTTGGGCGGTTTGATTTCTTCCTCGAGCTCCTGTTCAGGGATAAAGAGGAGATGACAGAGTTCATAAGGCGAATGCACTCATTTGGTGCAGTTGAGAGGACAGAGACGTTCATCGTCTATCAAACAGTGAAGGATACGCCTGAAGACCCTTTTTTAGAATGCCTGGGTGATTGAATGCTCACGTCTTTCTTCTTGACTTATAAATCGAAACCCTTTTCTGATAAACTCTCGAAACGATACCGAGCGTAGCAGCGAGTACTGCTACTGCGAATGCCCGCGTGAGTTTCATAAAGACCGGGATGGTAAGATGCATGCCCACGCCCTCAGCCCCACCGGAGATGGTCCCTTCACCGGAAAGATAGTAGGGGAGATCACTTTGTAGCTGGAAGAAGCTATCGCCAATAAAAGAACTGAAAATTCCCGGTAACTGATTCACAAGCGTGATGACGATCAACAACAGAACAACAAACGCTACGACAAGCCATAGGAGTTTTCTTGCACTGAAACGCACAAATTGCTCCGCAATCGCTGCACGGCGATCCGAAATAGACAATATCGAGCCCACCAGGAGAAGCACGCCGAGATACACAACGCCGAGCTTAAGACCGAGACAGAGCCACCAGAAGAGTGGCGTGCTTATAGCCTCCTCGCCGAAGAAGCTCATATCCACTCCAAATGGCGAGATCTCCATGATTACCGCATCCATGCCGAGTGTAAGCCGCCACCATGTTCCCATAAATGGCAATGCAATTGTAAGCACACCTGCAATGGCACCAGGCCAGTTTATTCTACGCCACACCTCCGGCTTCTGCTTTGTAATCTCTTCAGGCATTAGATGATACCTCCCAGTCCTGACTCTCCTATTTCCAGTTCTATTCCTCTAATGTCTAATATCATCTTCATGTTGCGAATATTTTGCGTTGAGATTTCCGTGGGCACTTCCGCTTCGGCAAGCGATCTTTCCATCTTTAACCTCTCTGACCCCTTCGCAGGGATATCTACCTCACTCGGTAAGCTTATGTTAACGACGTTACCATCCAGAAGGACTTCAGCCGACATCTCTTTTATTGTTAATGGCACATTCAACGGCCAGTTAAGCACCGCTTCGAAAATAAGCTTGCTCCTGTCTTCAGAAAACTTTAAGTTCACATCTTCTAAAAGCTCTGTTTCAGCCACGGATTCAAAAGGCAATAGTTCCCCGGCTTTTTTAAGCGGGTCTTCCTCCCCGAAGATTGTTCTTTCTACGTTCCAGTCCTGTACCGCAAAAGCAGCTACGATGCATGTGATGAGTAAAAACGTCGGAATCACGCGTAAAATAGCCCTTACGATTTTTTCACTCATGTTTCAGACATGGTTTTGTTACTATTTAAAACTTTTAGTTTCTTTCTTTTTTTCTCAACAAACGCACCGCGTCGAATGCTGCTTCGACTGCTGGTACATGCAGCAATCGCGATGGCGTGTGGTCCTCAAGAAAGATTGACAAGTTAGCGCACGAGAACGGATTTAATTGACGAAGGCGTAAGCCGAAGCCGGGTACTGCCCGCTTGTTGTACGACGTGCCTATTTTTATAGCAAACATAATTGCGTATCCGTTTTATATTTCGAGTTTAGTTGAGATAGGTCTATTCTTTTTAGTATTTCCTTCGTATATGGACGTTTTGAATCAATAAAGGATATGGCTTTTAGAAACTTTTTTATCTCGCTCGAATTAAGCAATTTCCAGACTTCCTCGGCTTCCTTATATGAATTAAAAGATATGTAGTAGGTCGTATCATCAAGGAACACTGGTTTCCCGTTTATAGGAGATACCAAGGTAAACAATGGTTCTTTGTAAAACCCGGCGATAGCAACTTTATATGGTTTAAAAGCGTAATCACCTACTCCAAAAATTGAAAACCTTCTCTTAAACATCTTTGATTTTCGTTTGTCAAAAAGATCAGCGTGTGATGTTAGATAGTTCCAGAGCTTTGGATATTTAACTAAGTAAGATGTATCATCGCTTGGATACTTTTGGGTCACAATAATAAAATAATCTGTGTCATTAACTTGGGGTTTTCTTATTCGGGATCCTTTAAGAAATGGATATAAAAATTCTGTCTCAACTTCCACTTTCTCGCCATAACTATTAACTAACCCTCTGCCAGTCCTCTTTAAAATTAGCACTTTAGAAGCATCATGTTTAATGCCTTGTCGCCACTCGAAAGGGAAATTTCCCTCAAGGAATTTGTATTTTTCATACAGTTCAAAATTAGCCACAAATTTTGAATCTATCCATCCAAACAAGTTTATTTTTTTATCGGTATATAAATCCCGAACTTCACAAGCAGGAATTTCCTTTTTACCTAAATCTGCGAGAAATAGCCCACTTTTGACATTTATATCAAACTCCTGCTTTGAATCTATAGTGAGAAATTGAATATTTGAGATGTTGAGGTTCAATACATTTATGTATTTCAGCAAATTAACTGCTGTTGAGAGCTTACATAACATACCAATTTTGCCTCTGAAAGAGTCAAACCGTTTAAGTAGGTGTATGATTATATATTCCGTAATGTCGAAATTGCTTTTTCCCATCAATGCATCTATGCCCTTTAACTTCTTCCACGCGGGAATATTGAAGTCTCCATTGAAGAGCTTGTGAGATTGTCAAATATCCAATATCGGGTGGATCTTTTAAAACCCCATTTGCAATATTTTCAAGCTCCAGATCATCAATATAAGGTACTCTTTCTAAAATAAACGCCTTTATATCATCGAGATTCCCTCCTTCTTCAAGAATCCTCTTTAAACCTTTTGTAGTGATAAAGTCACCTGTTTTACTATTGTAAATAAATCTTGCGTGGAGAAATGTTACATTGTATGTCTTATTATCGTCTTTGTCATAGACAAACAAGAGAATGTTATATCCAAGTCCATAAATCTTTTGACGAAAGCTTCTGAATGGTGCGGAAGATTGTGGTTGCCGTATGGATGTAACCTTAATATCGGTATTAACTTCAGGATCAGGAAAATCTATTCCACTTGCGGAGCTTCCTATTGCGGCTGTGTATTTTTGTAATATGTGTTCCTTGAATAATTTCTCAAAATAATCTCCAACAGATTTTCCATCCGTAACGCCACGTATTTGCTCATGTGGTTGGTTAGACATTTGTTTACAAAAAAGTTTTGCTTCTTTTATCAGGGATTCAATTGACAAAATCTGTTTCATCATATCTCCTCCTTATTCTCCTTTTTATAAAGCATGTCATACAGCTTCGTCAAACTTCGTCATACCCGAACTCGAGTTCGTATTCCTGACCTTTAGTTAGATTAGATAGACGGGGTATATAAATAACCTTCGATTTGCAATGGCGTATAGCTCCTTCCAAATAAAAGAAAAGCAGCCCGGCGAATTTGCGAGACGGGATTGCGAAACACTTTTGATTAAACTCAGCCTCATGTAGATGAAAAAAGGATGTCCAGAGGCGGTTTGGTGATAAGCCCTGCTTGCTCTGCTTGTCCATAAAGCGTATCGAGCGCTTTTATCACTCTGCCTGACATCTCGTACGTGTCCCGGTTCACGTACATCAATACAAATCGTCGCAACTGCTCTTCATTTGCTCCTCTTGAATATCTCATTGCATACCTCAAAGCCTCATCTACATTCTTCAGCGCATATTCCACGCTCTCACGCATAGCATTGAGGAATTCCAGTTGCTGACCCTCTGGTATAGTTCGCTTTATGCAATTAATGCCCAGAGGAAGAGGGAGACCTGTCTTTTCATGCCACCATTCACCCAGGTCGAGGATTTTTACCAGTTCCTGATCCTTGTAGGTCAATTGAGCCTCGTGTATTACCAGTCCGGCATCAACTTCCCCACGCTTCAATGCCTCAACGACCTCGTCAAACCTCATCTCAACTGTATTTATATTCGTATCAGCAGCAGCAACCGCCAACTTCAGTACCATGTTCGCTGTTGTGTACTTACCTGGCACTGCCACCCTCTTACCTTCTAACTCCATATCCTTCCTCCCCACCACCACCGGTCCGTATCCATTGCCAACACTCGCACCGGCAGAGAGAATGCGATACTGAGAATGAAGAAATGCATAAGCATGCACAGAAAGAGCAGTGACATCTATCTCGCCACCAAATGCCCTCCTGTTCAGTGCCTCGATGTCATCCACCACATGCTCTACCCGCAACCTAGTCGCTATTTTACCATTCAGCATACCATAGAATGCGAATGCATCATCAGCATCGGGAGTATGAGCTATGATCATGGTTATTTTATCTTATCTTATTGGTATTCTTTTTATATAATAATAGCGATTTTTAACATGAAATAGGGGATAATGTATTGAGACAATGGATAGGAAATGAGGTGAAGTAGAATGGAGATACCAACTTTATCGGAAGAAGAGAAATGGGAGATGATGCGGGAAATGTTTGTGATGAACAACCAGGCAGCTCTGGGCTTCATTATGCAAATGGGACCAGAGAAAATGAGAGAATATTCGGAGATGACTGCACAGCAATATGCAGATATGTTGCGGGCACAGGGCAAAGATAATGCTATCGGGTTTGCAATGAGTGAGGCGATAGTTCGTAAGAATCTAATGGGGAGCGATGTTGAAGTTGATGGAAATCCCAACGAAGCAACTTTGAATCTGAAGAGGGACGGATTCTTGATGACGGCAATGAAGTTAAGAGAGAAAGGACTGCTGCCTATGAGTAAAGAGGAATTCCAAAGAGGGTGCATCGAGGGCTATTTCAGACCAAGAGCAGAGAAACTGGGCATGAAATTGGACGTTGAATATACAGATGAAGGGTACATGATAAAGATAACCAGAAAATAAAATAGAGTAAATCCTTCGTCTTACAACCGCTCTGCGAGAGTGCGTTTTGTAAGATACGCTAACTCTTTCAAAAAGATCTTATAGTTGCCCAATTTACCGCCATAGTTACCTGCTGAGATTCTTACCACGCCTTCGACATCCTGCACACTCTCTATCGCCGCGCTCATCGCTTCTTTTACCGTGTCGAGCGACACACCATTGATAACAATTTCCGGGATGCTATGCACGCCGCGCGGAACCTTCGACCCGCTTAGTTTCTGTACCAGTGTAGGGCAATACAGGTGGTTGGTTGTAGGACCGATCTCCGGATAGTTCGTTTCCGGTTTAGAACCCGCGGCGCAGATACCAAAAGGAGTAATTGCACCTTCTACACTCTTTATTGCCTCAAGTGCCTTTTCTCCCGCTTCTAATGCCGCTTCTATACTCTTACAGAAGAACCAGACGTTTCCACCCATCACACCCTTCTTATAGCTTAAATAGTGTTCCACGAGGAACTCGCCCATCATTATCGGCACTGCAATGACTTCACGTCCAAACCGCTGCTCAATTGTCTCATAGCCATCACCGCAATGCCCTATCCTGCCCATAACATCTATCTTACCAGCAGATGACTCAAGCGCATTGAAGACCGAAGTCGTGGGCACGACCAGTATCCCCTGCCGTACCCGTTTCGATACTTCGTATTCCAGCTTCTTGGGCGCGTCCTCACTGTAATTCACCCAGAATTGGATAACCGCTCCTTTTCTGCCGTCTGGCGTCTCGTGCTCACTTAACCACCTCTCTATCCCGCCTTCGGATTCGCCAAAGACCGTGCAGGGCAGTGCCGTAGCGTTATAAGCTGCCTGTTTCAATCTCTTCTCGTCCCGCGCGGTTACGCATATCCTCGTGAATAAACCGTCAAAAGCCTCACAGTAGGTATCCTCAATCTCGATTTCCATAATTTCACTATTCCTATTCCTGTTTTACGTACCGATTAATTAAAGTCAATGTATTTGCTAAATTCAACTGCGAAAAGAGAAATGCGAACTTAGCCTCTACCTCAGCCGCAATTGCTGCTCGTATTCCCGGCTTAAGCCCCATAATTTCGGCTTTAAACTTGCCTAAGGCTCTTTTGCGTGTCTTGTATATAAACTGCGCTTCTGTCTCCCCCTTCTTCCATTCATTGCGGTGATTCTCTTTTAGCCACGCATACATTCGCTTCCTCAACTCATCAGGGAAATACTGGCTTTCATAGACCATATTCTGGAACTGAGTAGCCAGATGTATCTCTGCCGTTTCTACTTCCGGGAATTTATGGAACATATTTTCCGGTAATGTAGAAGCTCCGTGCTGCACTGCACCCGCCAGTGTGTATTTCTCACGGGCTAACCGCGAAAGCGTCCTCAAGGTCTCAAAGTCTATATTTACTCGCGCAATACTGCCATCCGGCAAGACCACCCCACCGTGTGAAGTCCCGGTCTGCACGCTTATTTTACTTATCCCCTCTAAGGACAAGGACGAGGACGAGCCCAATTCTTCCTGATAGCCTTCCATAAACGCCTCTAATTCCTCGGGCGTTGTGTTCTTCCTGCCTATCTCGCCTATCTCGCCACCGACAGAAACCTCTATCCCCTCCGGCTGATGCGAACGTATGAACCTGGTAAATGCGGCACAGACGCTAAAATTTAACCGCTGCTGCTCTTTAACTCCCCGCTTGCTCAAATCCACTAAGGTTGAGCTGTCAATATCAATATTATAAAACCTCGCTGCTAATGCCTCACGGATGAGACTGTTTAAAAGCTCTATCTCATCATTCGGGTTCTGAAGATATTTCTTCGCATCAACCTGGAAGTGGTCCCCCTGAATAAATACCGGTCCCTTCCACCCTTCCTTTATAGCAGCAGCCAGACAAACGCCAGCATACTCGACAGGGCGCTGCGCAGTATAGCCGATTTCACTACGTGCAATCTCGAATATAAATGCACCTGCGCGGCTCCTTCTGGCTACACGGAAGACTGCTCGTGCTAAATCGTACGTAAGCGTCCTCAAATTTATTGCAGGCACCGTGAACCCGCCGAATTCGCCTCTGCCACGTGCACGATAAAAATGATGAATAGAAGCGGGGAAAATCCCTCTCTCTTCTGCCTGCTGTAAAATCTCATCAAAAATCTCCGTTTTCTCCTTTATATCATTGCTCAATACCAATTCCGGGACCAAACCGTCAATATCTGCTCCCCCTTCGTTTTCGCTCATTCCTACTTTAACTTAAGATTCTTATCAGTTGATAAAAAGGCTCTACTGCCGGCTTCTTTTGCTTGACCGCAACATGTAAATCCACCACATTTATCTCTCCGTCTTGTACTCCCACCGCCTTCCCGAATTCGCCATTTAAAATTAAATCCACAGCAGCTGCACCCAGCCGTGATGCCAGTATACGATCCTGAGCGGTTGGATTCCCACCTCTCTGTATATGACCCAGAACAACCACTCTTGTCTCTAACCCTGTTATCTCCGTAATCTTCTCCGCGACCCTATCCGCCTTCGCTGCACCTTCGGCAACGATAACAATCCAGCTGTTCTTGCCTTTTCTACTCCCTTCGATAATATCGTAGCACATCGCTTCTAAATTATAGCTCAATTCCGGAACCAATACCTCCTCAGCACCTCCAGCTAAAGCGACTTGAATGGCGATGAATCCGCTATCTCTACCCATTACCTCGACCACAAAAACTCGCTCCATACTCGTTGCGGTATCACGAATCTTATCGGTTGCCTCTAAGGCGGTATTTATCGCAGTATCTGCACCAATAGTAATGTCAGTTCCATTAAGGTCGTTATCTATCGTTGCCGGCACACCCACACAGGGGATATGCCACTTATTCCAGAGCTGAATCGCACCGCGATAAGTACCCTCTCCTCCAATGACCACCAGAGCGTCAATTTCATTCTGTCTTAATGTCTCTACCGCCTTACGCTGCCCCTCTTCCGCTAAAAACTCATCGCAGCGGGCGGTCTCCAAGATCGTACCTCCTCTGTTTATGATTCCTGAAACCGAACGGTGGTCTAAATGTATCAAATCCCCGTTAATCAAACCCGCATAGCCCCGGAGTATCCCGACCACCTCTAAATTATGATACACTCCATATCGCACCACACTGCGAATCGCCGCATTCATACCCGGCGCATCACCACCACTGGTCAGCACACCGATACGCCTTATCATCTATTACCACCCTTATCGTTTTGTTTTATATACATACACAGCACAGTATTCCTAACTCTTAACTTTCAGAGTATAAATAATTATAGACTCTCTATCAAAAACTTTTCCACTATTCCCAGTAAATGTAGGTATTTAAGTAACTATTCGATATGTAATCAATAACAAATATTATCGTCACGAAAACGAAAGTACCTTTTGTAAACGCTATCAGCTCAAATAACCTTATAAATTTATGGATAAAATAGGTAGGAATAAATCGAAAAGCTTTTTATCATTGCCTAAAAGAGGAGTTCGCCATATCCAATTGCCTGCTCATCTTTGACCGGAGCATGAGCGGTGACAGGGATGAAAAGTTAAAGCGGGCAGAGGCAGAATTAAGTTTAAGTGCGTACCGTGCTAAATTGGCAAAAGGGAATTACAGGGAGATGGCGAAGGTTGTTTCAAAGGTCAAGGCGATATTGAAGGGCGTGAGCACCTATTTTAAATGCACATACACCTTAGAAGGAGGCAGGATAACAATCGATTTTAAAAGACGTGCGAAAGAGATAATTTCAGCGTACTACGATAAGGATGGAATAGAAAAGGCGTTTTGCTGTATTAAACAGCCGATTGGGCTCAGACCGATACGCCATTGGTTGGGTAGAAGGGTTAAAGCCCACATATTTATATGCTACCCCTCATATCTATTAAATGTGTAGTTACTAATCCAAAGGGGGACATCTCAACGGCGAAGTTGCCCATCCCTTCACGGGTACAAAGGCAAATTATGGATGTGTTGCGGATCAAGTATATAAAGTCTGAAACTTAGGTAACATGATAAAATCGTCAGCGGAGATAGTGGAGATATTGAAGAGGAAATGGGATAAGAGCAAGGACGAAGACAGGAATGAATGGCGAGTGCTCAGTGGCAGGAATCCCAGGGGCAGGTATGACCTTTTTATCTCCACACCAGAGCGTGTGTGGCAGTTGAAGATAGAACAGACGGGAAATAACGAAGCAATTGGATTCGGCTTGGATGTGGGGAAGCCAGATGAGGATATAAGAAAGCTATTCAGGCATGGTGCACCGGTTCCTTTTGGTCTCGTATCGCCACAGGTAAAGAACAATTTAGCGATTATTATGGCTGGTATTCAGCTATATTCCTCCGATTCCGCCTATAAGCTCTGCAATGAGTATATCTCTGATAAGCAGGCGGAATTGGATGAGCGCCTGGACCGTGAGATAGAGCGAATGAAGAGCAACCCGTTACTGAGGCATCGGTATAGAGAGCAGAAGGAACGAGAAAGATTGCTGTACCTCTAAATCCTGAGATGAAGAGATGATGGTGATAATCCTCGCAGGTGGCAAAGCCACCAGGATGGGTAAGGAGAAAGCGATTATAAAGTTAGGAGCCGAGAAACGACTGATAGATCTGGTTATAGGGGCAGTGAATGGCGCATCAAAAGCAGATAGTTTTATCGTGGCGGTAACGAAGTTTACGCCACAGACCGCTTTATACTGCCGAAGTATGAATTACAGACTGATCGAAACACCCGGATACGGCTATCATGCAGATTTACGCTATCTACTCCATCGCTATCATGAATTTATATCTGTGGCATGTGACATCCCATTTTTACAGAGTGAACATATTGATGCATTGATAGACTTCTATTCCGAACATCATAATAGTATTAGTGTTACCGGAGCTGTTCCCTTCAACATGGTACCTGAGGGCATAAATCCCCTACCCCTGCCTTTCTCTTATCATGGACAGAAACTGGTCGCCTGTGGTCTCAATGCCGTTACGAACTCGAGGCACTCATTGCCTCTCGTCTTCCATGACCCTCTGCTCGCAATAAATGTGAATACCCACTCCGATTTACAGGTTGCTACGCAATATCTGTACAAATACTACAAATAAGGTAATAACTGTTATTCTTGATTTGAAAACCGAAACTCACTTTATTTGATGCACACCAGTTTATGGTGTAGGAGATACAGGAGTACAGGTACAAATCAGGGGGAAAGAGGAAAAATGCTCTTCATAATCTCAACAATGGGTGGGAAGAGTTTTATTGCATGGCTCAGTTCCGATTTCCTCGCATGGGTCACCTCCTTACTCCGGCTACCGGTGCTAATCCTCTTATATGGACTGACACTGTGGGCGATTGTTGAGATTGGTATGTTCACATGCGAATGGATTATAAGAATAAGACACAAGCGCAGCAGTCAGTCGCGGTCGGCATCGGTAGACCTAGAACTGTGCCTGCGTGAAGCTGCTGCAGCATTACAGGCACAGGGTGATGACAGTGGTGCAGAATCCCGGCCCCGACTCAAAGAAATAAGTGCAATACTGAAGAAATGCACATCCCATAAGTTCGTACTGCAGTTCCTGAACTGCCTCGCTGATATTGAAGATGAAAATGAAGATGCCAGGCAGTTCGCAGTAAGATTAGAGAAGTTACTTCAGGGCTGCAATGCCGCAATAACAAAGTCTGTGGAACGCACGAGGACAATGGTGCGAATAGGTCCGATGCTCGGGCTTATGGGTACGCTGATACCTATGGGACCCGCACTGCTTGCACTTACGCAGGGCGATATAAACACACTCGCATCCAGTCTCATATATGCGTTCGGTACCACCGTCCTCGGTCTGTTGATTGGCGGTATCGCATACGTAATCACCACAGTTCGCCAGCACTGGTATGATAAAGACATGAATGATATAAGATATATATGCGAGATACTATTCGGTGAGTAGTTCATAGCTCATACCGAGCATATCCTGCATTCACCTGTATATTCAGTGTCAGCTTTCACATATTCCTCAAGCATTAACTTCGGTATTCCAGGCGATAGAACACCTTCTTTGCATCCATACCGATAAACAGTAACACCCTTGCATTTGAGTTCATAAGCTAAGGAGAACACACGCTTCACTGCCTGCCATGGCGCATCAGCAGGTAGATTCACCGTCTTGGAGACCGCATTATCGGTATATCGCTGGAACGCTGCCTGCATTCGCACATGCCACTCAGGCGAGATGTCGAGAGCAGTAACAAACACCCTCCTCACATCCGCTGGAACACCTTCTATATCCTGCACTGACCCGCGCTTTGCAATCTCGGTTATCAATTCTTTACTGTAAAACCCCCTCTCCTTCGCTATCGCTTCAAACAACTCGTTTATCTCCAGCATACCACCCATCACGTTCCTAACAAATGCAACTGCGAATATAGGCTCTATCCCGCTGGAGCAGTTATGGACAAGGACGTTATTAGCAACGAAATTATGACAGTCTGGAACTTCCATGTTATATGTATCGGTATAGCCGTAAAATGAAACATCTACGACCCTGTGATTCTTCTGTTCTCTCTTCGCTTTACTTATTTTCTCGCCGTATCTCTTTACTCGCGGGTCTGTGTCTTTGGTTAATCCTTTATTCCAGGGTGCTTTCCCGGTGAAGCGTTGCTTGTTACTTCTTATAATATTCTCTAACCATGGACCTTCGCGTCTTTTTTCGACTGCGATTTTGATATTCTTCTTAACATCCTCTCTTGCCATACCTTTCTTAGTTTGCACGGAAATCTTTTTTCGCTCCTCTTCTGATAATTTGCGTCCATACATCGGGTTTTTATTACCACGCATAAGCTCAGATTTCCTCTGTCTTATTTTTTTTGCTTTTTCTTCGCCGAATAATTCCTCATATGTCTTACCTTTCGCCTCCTTGCTCCACCGAACGAGTTCAGCCGAATGAAGTCTTGCATGTTGGGTCTTTGTTAGCACTTCTAAATTCTCTGGACTATTATTCAATCTATTTCTATCAATATGATGAACTACTTCGTTCTGTTTTAGTTCTCTTCCAAGTTTACATTCTGCTATTGCAACATGCTCACTTTTTCTTGGCAAATTAGTCATCCGCAGAACAAAAGTTGGTTCTTGACCTTCTGCTTCAGGGAACCATAGACTCCTCTCAAAACTCCTAACCGAAGCTCCAATCTTCAAATTCCTCACTTCTTCATAGCTCCCATCGCTTAGCATCACCAGATGATCCGGGGTAGCTATTAGCTCGTCTCCAGTATCAAACTTGACCCTCCAAACCTCTGCTTTTTCTCTTGTTTTTCTTACCCCATAAGCTTTTCTGACTCTTATGGAATTATTATCGCAACAGTAAACATAAGGTTCTTTTCCTACCAAATCCTTTATTCTTTGTTTGCCTTCTATTGTAGAAATTAAAGTATCGCCATGAAGACAAGCGGCTATTATACCTATTGTTCCTGTCGGTGCAACCGTGGTCACCGTAGCATTACGCATCGCATCGTATTTTGCGTTCCAGACGCTGAGCTCGAAGTTAGGGAAAGAGCCACGTTCACGACCGAGTTCAACAGAGCACTGTCTCGCCTCTTCTGTAATGAACCGCATGAGCTTCTCAGCCAGCAAAAGCGCATCCTTTGAGTCATACGCTATCCCGAGCTTGATCAATAAGTCCGCAAAACCCATCACTCCGAGCCCTATCTTACGATTCGCCTTCGTTATCCGCTCTATCTCCGGCAATGGGTACCTGTTCACATCAATGACATCATCAAGAAACCTCACACAGAGCCTGATTGCTTCCCTGAGTCTATCCCACTCTATCTCTTCATCACCGCTCTTAGCGAATTTCGCGAGATTGATAGAGCCCAGATTGCATGATTCGTACGCTAACAAAGGCTGCTCGCCACATGGATTCGTCGCTTCTATCTCGCCCGCTGCTGGTGTGGGATTGTGCCTGTTGATCTCATCTATAAATATGATACCGGGGTCACCGGTCTTCCATGCATAAGTTACGAGCTCATTAAAGACTTCCCTCGCATTTATTCGCTTCACTTCCTCGTTCGTTCGCGGATTCACGAGTCCATAATCCTTATCCCGCTCTACCGCGTGCATGAACGCATCGGTGACGGCGACCGAGATGTTGAAATTTGGGAATCCACCGCCCTCCTTCGCCCTTATAAATTCCTTTATATCTGGATGGTCAACCCTGAGAACGCCCATATTCGCTCCTCGCCGTTTACCGCCCTGTTTTATCACTTCCGTAGCGACATCAAAGACGCGCATGAAAGATACAGGACCCGATGCTATTCCGCCGGTTGACCTCACCACATCGCCTCGCGGTCTCAGCCGTGAGAATGAGAACCCGGTACCACCACCTGACTGGTGAATCAGTGCCGCATTCTTGACCGCATCAAAGATACTCGCCATCGAGTCCGCAATGGGCAATACGAAACAGGCGGAAAGCTGCCCAAGTTCTGTGCCCGCATTCATCAATGTGGGACTATTTGGCAGGAATTCGAGATTTCGCATCAATCTTAGAAAACCGCGTTCTATCTCATTCACTTCATCCATGCTCTTACCATAGCCACGCTCTGCACGAGCAATTGCACTCGCAACACGCTTCAACATCTGCTTCGGGCTCTCTACAACCTCACCACGGGAGTTCCTCAATAGGTATCGTCTCTTAAGCACCTCAACGGCATTCACCGAGAGTTTCAAATCGTCTCGCACGCCTATGAAGTGCTTCAGGTATCGAAGTTCCGCATGACGTTGCCGGTAGAGGATGTACGCCTTCGCAACTTTGTCCAGACCTTCTCTTATCAGTACCTGCTCCACCACATCCTGTACATCCTCAACTGTTGGTATACGTATACGCCCATCAAATAGCTTATCTATCTCTTTCACCACCTTCTTCGAGAGCCTATCGGCGAGTTCGCTGGCTGCTTCTGCTTCTATGCCCACGCTTGTCATCGCTCTGTAAAGCGCGGAGCTAATCTTCATACGCTCGAATCTTACTACTCTCCCATCACGTTTTCTAATCCTTTCGGGCATTAGCATTATTACCTACCTATAATGATAGAAACAGGTTAAAATAGAAAGGATATGAGAATGAGAGAAGAGGAAGAGGAGCGGATAAAGAAGGATATAGCGCTCTTTGAGGAGAGCATCACGGAGCTTGGAGAAGGGGATTGGGAAGTGCTGGAGCTTGCGAGGGCGTATTGTGAAGATGCACGCTATTACCTTGCGAAGGGCGATTATTTCACCGCTTTCGGCTGTATAAACTATGCGCATGGACTGATAGACGGCATAAAGGGGGTCATTGAGTTCGTAAGGAGACAGCAATCACAACCCAGATGATAAAGGGTACTGCCATCCATGCAACCCCAATTGAGGCATAAACCATCCTCGCAAATTCCGAATGGTTTATATACATGGGGAATCGTACCACTATGTCCAGAACATGCAGGAGAAACAAGACCGGGATTCCTATTACGAGTATCTCTATTCTCTTCTTCAACGTTAGCTTCGGTGTCACCACTGCTAACGCGATCAGAGGTACCAGATTGAAATTCACGAGATAAGCATCGGATAAATTCAATGCTCCGATTTCCAATTTTGTATATCCCATAGCGAGTAGAACAAGCCTCGCGAAGTTAAAGACCAGATTCTGGTACCATCTCCCTATGTAATACCAACCTGCTAAGAAGATAGCAGAAACAACCAGGAACTCAATCAGGAAGAGCAAGAGCTGATTCCTGCTCAAATTCAATATCTCACATCTCTCTACCGCCTCTCTTCTATCCCTATCCCTCTCCACTCTCATTCGCTATCTTCAGCCATATCAAGAATAGTACCACCACGAATATTATAAATGAACCCTGCCATAGATACACGTGCACAAACTCCATCATATTGGGATTGTAGAGCCCCACAAAGGTAAGTATAGCGATACGGAAGAGGTTAATCGCATAAAGGGCGGGTACACCAATGAGGATACCAAGACTCTTCTTCTTCAGCCTCGCTGGATATGCAAGGATACAGGAGCAATAAATGATCGCGGGAAAAACCGCGGTACATTCATCTATTATGTCCAGACTAAACCCGTTAACGGATAATATCGTACCTTTCACCGCCACATCCATGCCCGCTAATGAGAATATAGAAGCTAAGATCAACGCGGTGGCAGTTCTTACATGGAGCATTAACCCTGACCCGGTTGTGAGATAATAAAAGAGATAAAAGACGAGACAAAGCATCAGAAAGGAGAAGACATACTTTTTTGTATTGCTCTTCTCTTTCTCTTTTTCTTTCTCTCTTTCTTCCCCTTTCTCTTCCCTCGCTCTATCTCTGGTATCGCGCTTCATTTTTACCGCCTGTTTGCCGATGGATGGTAAAAAGAAAAGAAGATGTTCATCTACTTCTACTTCTTCCTTTCAGATATCCGATTGCAATCAGCAGTCCGATTAAAACAGCAAGACCTGCAGGCATGAGTACCGGCACTTCCGGTGGGATTCTCACAATCGTTATAGCTGAGCGGTTGATAGGCGGTGTCTCGTTTGACCACAACATCGCGGTATTATTTATCACTGTGCCTTGAGGTACGAAAGGGTCTATTCTGACTTTAAACGTGGCTTCTTCTATTGCTCCGGGTTCCAGTGTACCTACATCCCAAATCAGCGTGTTGTTCGATATGAAGAACGTTCCACGATCGCTATCCCCTGCATCGGTCAGCGGTACTCCATTTAAGCTCATGCTCTCCCCTATATACGTCGTGTTCTCTGGTATTCCATCCTTTATCTTGACACCGGTAAGTGTGACTGTACCAGCATTGCGGAAGTGTATGGAGTATACAAGAGTATCATTTGGTGCAGCGAACTTCTTATCCACAGTCTTATAGGCAACTAAATTGTAAATCGGCTTCACAATGACCGTTGTATCTGCGAAATCACTGATTGGAGAGGTCTCATTGCTATCTATTGTGGCTACGTTTCGTATCAATGTTCCATTCACGAGATTACCATGAACTATCACCCGGAATGACTGCGTTCCAGATGCACCAATCCCAAGGTTGCCTATGTTCCATGTAATGTTACTATCATTGATACTACCACCACCGGATATACTCCCGTTCACCACTGTGGTATCTGCAGGGACTGCATCAGTCAAAATAACTTTTGTAAGGTTCAGGTTCCCGGTGTTGCTGTAATTTATCGTGTAGGTCAGTATGTCGCCAGGGTGGCATTCTGCCCTGTCAACCCTCTTGGTGATGGTGAGCTTGGGTATCTCCCTCATAATCTTCTCCCTTATCTTCTCCGGGAAGACCGTCCAATTAGCTGCTTCCATATAAAAGCCCGGTGATACCGCTCCTGGCTGTGGGTACAGGAGCAGATACAGGAAATCCCGGTTATATGGATATGGGCGAGGTCCTTCATTCATGATATCAACGCCCAGAACGTTCACTCTGTCAAAATATCCCTTCATCACTGCATCATCCCTCGCCTGGAATGTGGCATCCACCGCAGCCTCGGGTACTTCTCTGAAACCTCCACGTATCCAATTTGGACGTCCATCTGAGGATATGTCTATTATATGAAGGGCATTAGGTTGCGCAATACCAGCCTGAATAGCAGCTGTCAGAGTCTTATTCGCCAATATGAACGCTTCTGCCATGGGCGTGTGGTCTCCTGGCTGTGGCGTATTATTTATTGTATCAGCGATAGAATTTGCTACCGTCTGGTTAGTTATCACAGTGGGGGGGACTATCACCCTTGCGTAGGGTATGTAGCCAGGTGGAGCAGGTTTGTGGTAATAAAAGAAGTGTTCATGTGTGGGCGGGTATCCGAACATGATTACACATAGCAGGACAGAACCATCCTGGGGGATTACTTCCGGATCCTTTATCGCACAGGCATACCCGCGTAACTGCGTTGAATAATTCGCAGCACTTATACTGCCTGAACCATCCATCAAAAGAAACAAATCCACCTGCTCGGCAGTGCAAACAGCGATCAGAGTGGTCACCGCGCAAAGCAAAATCGCTGCAGTGAAGAATATCCACCTGATTCCCTTTCCTCCCTTCTTTTGGACATACATTTTTATGCTTTCTCCATATAGAATCTACAGATGGTAGAGGCTACTAATATAATTTTCGGGTATATTTCAGGTGGAGATGACAGAGGCTCAAGTTGTATGCTAATGCTACATGTATTTATCTCGCCTTTCGTCACCTAAATTTAAATTACAAGTCTCTTCTCGAATCTGGTCAGGTTCTCACAGCCGTTCTTATGCACGAGCACCATATCCTCCAATCGCACACCACCTACCCCCGGCTCGTACAATCCGGGTTCTATCGTTATCACATTCCCTTCCCGGAGAACGTAATCATTATCCCCAACACTTGGACTCTCATGCACATCCAGCCCCACACCATGCCCTGTGGAGTGAATAAACCCTCTATTAGCGTGAGCATGGTTTCTTATCGTTTCATAACCCATATCCTCGAATATATCACATACCAGGTTATGGACATCGCTGCACCTCACACCCTCCCTCACAGACCCTTCAGCAGACTCCTGTGCAAATTTAACTGCTTCATACATCTCTTTTATTCTACTTGAAGGGTCACCACGCGATACCGTCCTCGTCATATCAGCGAAATATCGCCCGGATTTCAATCTCGGGAAGATATCAATGATGACAGGTTCGTGTGCGAAGATGGTCCCGTGCCCAGAGAAATGGGGGTCAGAAGCCCTCTTTCCGCATGCCACTATCGGTTCGCCACCATCACAACTGCATCCAGAATCGACCAGAGCATGCTCTATGGACGCTCTCACTCGCTCTGAGGTCAGTATCTCGCCATTTGCCACCAGACGCTGCTCACCATCAATTCTGGAGTTCCTTATCGCCTCTATCGCTACCCTCATTGCATGTTCACAAGCACGTTGAGCCTTCTTTATGTATTCTATCTCCCATTCAGCTTTTATTTCACGCTCTTTTGTCACTTCAAGCTCTTCCACTGGAGTTACTGTTATCCCTTCCTTCCGCAGCGAATCTGCGATATAGACCGGGAAGTACTTCGGCACTTCAACCTCATCTATGCCCTCCTCCCGCAGCGCTTTTAATATTATCAGCTCATCACGGCTCTTATCCATGCTGGCACCGCCATAATCCGCTGTGGAACGAATTTCGCTCAAAATTGACTCTTTCTTCGCTCTCTCGTACTCCATTGGCGATACGATGAGGATAGCTTTGCCACGGGTGTTACGGATGAAGATGAAGGGGTCTAAAGAGAGGAATCGTGTGGCGTAATACATATCCGCGTTATGCGCGCTCCCACTGACCATGAGAAGAGCCTTCATCCTTCATCATCGCCTCCCATTATTATCATCCCATTGTTATTTTACTCATCACATCAAACCATAACAAACCATAACTTACTTTATCTCTTCAGATATAGGATAAAGGATAAGGATGGGTAAACGATGAAGATGATAGGAGAGCGTCAGTTTGAGAAGGTGGATATAACGAGGTACGAAGTGAAGAAACTGGTTCTTATACCCTTAATCCTGCTACTCGCCTCTTTTATCATTCTTGGATATACACAGGTGAGTGTGGGTTCACCGGTGCGTCTGGGAATGGACTTCATCGGTGGTACGATGGTGAAGATATCAACGGACAAGAGCGCGGATGACCTGAGAGCGGAATTTGCAGATTTGCCACTGGTTCTGGTGGCTAAAACGGGGATAGGCAATGAGAAAAGGCTGGAATTTGATATATCCAGTGAATCACAGGAGTATCATAAACTGCTCGACAGGTTAGAGATGCAATACAGCGACAGATATGAGATAAAGACCATAAGCGCGGTGTTCGGTAAACAATACCAGCGTCAGGCATTGGTTGCACTGATAACTGCCTTTTTGTTGATGGCTATCGTGGTATTCGTGGTGTTTCGAATCTTTGTTCCCTCTTTTGCTGTCGTCCTCTCTGCCTTCTCTGATATTACTATCGCCATCGCCTGCATGGACATAATAGGCATGAAGCTATCGCTTGGGACAGTAGCGGCGTTGCTCATGCTTATAGGCTATTCTGTGGACTCCGATATCTTACTCACTACCAATCTGCTCCGTAAGAAGGGCGAACTGTTTGATAATATCAGGAGTGCGATGAAGACAGGTCTAATGATGACCTCCACCACCATCGTTGCAATCTTTGCGATGTTTATTGTATCCTTTTTGATTGATATTACCATATTGAAGGATATATCAATCGTGCTCCTGTTCGGGCTTGTTATGGACCTGATGAACACCTGGCTGCTAAATGCAGGTATATTGCGGTGGTATATAGAGAGGAAGGAGTCGAAGAGGAAGAGGTACATAAAGCAGAAGCAGGGCAAGGGTGGGAAGAAGCGAGCGAAGTCATCATAGCATAGTCATAGATGGTCTACAAGATATTGATTGTGGGTTTGAAGGAGCTGGATGCGGGTAAGACGAGCCTTGCATGTGCGATGTTAGATTATTTTAGAGCGCGAGGGTACTCCGTATGCGGGTTCAAGCCGCGAGCCGGGAACAGCATCTGGTATGATTATGATGTGGTGCAGGAAGCGCTATCCCGGGGTAGACTATATGGCAAGGATGCGAAGATGTTGAAGCTCGCTTCTACTCCATGCTCTGTGAGTGGTGCATTAGAGGAGGAATTTGTCAATCCCTTCCACAGGCTATGGACAGAGCCACCACACATCGATCCAGTGACCCGGATCCCTTATTTCATCATTGACCGCGTAACGCTCTGGCGTAAATCAGAAGCCACGAATTTAGTGGTTGTGAATGATGCATTACCGACGGAGTATAGATATGACGAGGCTCTCTTCAATGACTTATGTTCCGGGGCATCGCGTATCTTCCATGTTCATGACCTGAATACGCTGAATAAGCTAACAAGTGAGTATTATAACCGCGCAGCCGAGCAGGCATTCATGTTGATGTGCAGGGAATATGAGCTCATAGTCATTGAGAGCTATTCAGATGTGGCATTGCCATTGCCATATAGTACATTAAAGGACGTGGATGCTGTCATAGGTATAAAACCGGGCAAGATATTTGTATTTGAACCAGAGAAGTACCTCACAGCGGTACAACTTGAAGCTTCGATACGAATACAGGCAGAAGAGCCCCCAACATCGGAGATAGTAGAGTTATTAAAGCCAGTTAGAGAGATAAGGGTGCCACCTCTCAGATCTGATGAGGTAGTGCCGCAGTTGAAGAAGAGGGTTCCTTTGATACTCAAATAAAAATAATAATACCATGGGGCTTCTCATGAGATTCGGCAACCTATGGCAGGTGATGTTGTAACATCCTTCTTAGGATATAACTGCTTCCTCTTATCGCCGTGAATGGCTTCCTCCAATCTCAAATCTGCTCTGCCCATGAAATCAGTATCCCAATCCTCGGAGGCGATATGCAAGAAGCTGTCTCCGCTTGTCTTCTCAAGAATAAGTGTTATTTTTATCTCTTTTCCTTTCTCTTTTCCTTTCCCTTTTTCTCCCGTTTCTTTCTCCTCACCCTCTTTTATTTTTATCTCCCCTATGACTTTATCACCATCTGAAAGTCCGAACAGGAAGACAGAGGGGACGGAAACAAAAAATCCACTTGAACCCGCGGGAAGAGCACCATCTCTTTTCCGGATGAGCGCATCTTTTACAACAAGTGCCATTTTTCCCTCTTTCTCTTTTTCCCTCTTCCAATTAAATCCCCGGTTATCTCAACTTAAATTTTAACCTGGATAGGAGATGAAGATTATAGTTTTTAATAAAGAAAAATTTGTGGTGAAAGGTGAAAGGGAGACAACATGGAGGGAATTAGTGAATGGAAGGAAAAGCTTGAGCGCGAGCGAAAAGAGAAGGATGAATTCTTTGCTGTGCACTGGCAATCGCCGATACCGCCGGAAGAGCGAGCGAAATTCAGGGGTCTTGTGTATTATCCCCCCGACCCGGATTACCGCTTCGAACTTGAACTTCATGAGCACCGCGATAAGAAGATGCTGAAAATTGAAGACACAGGTGGCAATATGCGTGACTTCCTGCGCTGGGGCGAATTTCGATTCAAGGTGGGCAATGAGGAATGCATACTTCAGGCATATAAAAGCGACCCGCGCGAGGAACGGCTGTTTATCCCGTTCAAAGACGCAACCAGTGGTAAGGAGACCTATGGAGCGGGGCGGTATATTGACCTTGAATATGAGAGAGACCGCACACCTGAAGGGAAATGGATTCTGGACTTTAATAAAGCGTATAATCCATGGTGCGCATACAGTAAGAACTACGTATGTCCGTTTGTGCCGCCGGAGAACTGGCTTAAAGTGCCTATACGTGCTGGTGAGAAGAAATATGTAAAAGAGAGAGGTGAAGGATGAGAAGTGGATTCGTGGATTCTAACTGAGCGTGTTCATTCTATCAACAGCAAGCCAAAGAGGGTTATCTTCTGATACGGCGATATGAATACCTCCGCTTCATAACCAACCTTCCGCACCGTTGCGAATACGTCTATCCCACAAGCCTCCATTGAGGGTCTTACCCTATCCTGATGCCGGCAGAATCGCTTCGGCGCCAGGTCAAGGTCTTTATTCTCCTCCGGTATGCATGGGTCGCAGTAGGAGCAAGGTAGTGCATCCATTGCAAATGCCTTATAATAGCCGGACAGGAAAGTATGACGCTCCATTTCGTACATCGTATCGCTTACCATCTTGATTGCATCCCAGAGGAAATGGTGAAGATGCCGTGGTGGCACATCCAGGTTCGGCTTCACATCCTCAAATCGCACTATCAAGGCTTTATCATAGCCTCTGATCAGCTTTCGTGTATCCTCCGGCGCTGGTGTATATGGCGGACAGCTCAGATGCTTTGCATAACCCCGACACCCATAGCGGCATTTCCACCTCACCCAGTCTGCTACCACAATCTCTTTCGCGGGTATAAGCCTGAAATCATCATGTATCACGCGCAATTCCTCTATTAAGATATTCAAATCCTTCTTCTTCATTTTCTTTCATATCTCTCACACCATGTACAGTTCCACCTCTTTCAGTTCTTCCTCGAATTCCGCTTCATTCGTAATGATAAAATCACTCAGGTTAGTGAGGTTATATGCATCCCGCAGCATCATCGCCATTGACTGTAACTGCCTCTTCGCACGCTCTTCTTCCACTAACTGCGTAATGATAAAGAGTATAGCACCCTCTAAAGGCACCATCTTGCTATCTGACCCTGTACGTATCAAACATACATTTGACAGCTCCACAACTGAGACATCGCCAAGTATACTCTTCGGTGTAGCGTCCTCCTCTATCTCTACCACTATCTCCACCTTCCCGCCCTTCATCCCCACGAGGTCAACTGTACCAAGTGCGAACTTCTCCCTGTTCCTATTCCTGTTCATGCTGTATTCACGAAAAATCCGCACACCATCCGTGCTCGTGGTATTCACGGTATATCCATGATTTATCAGAATCTCTTTACATCTGTCCTTCATCGCCTCGTGCCATTCACGCATACCCATATCCGTTCTTCACCTCCTTAACCCTTAATTCTCTTAACATCTTATCTACTTTTGAATCATACTCGGCTATATAGCTTGAGGCTTCACATGCGAGCTCCAATCTCGTATTGTATGAGAGGTGTCCATTATGGAGCAATTCATCAATAATCTGGTGGTATCGCGCAGGATTGACAACCACCGCGGTCTTTTCAAAGTTCTTTAGCGCCGACCGAATCAGAGCCACACCACCGATATCCATGCTTGTGAGCACCCTGAGGGGTATGAGATTGACAGCAACAAGCCCGATGTCCCCGGTTGCGATTCCAGCATGAATAGCAGGATGTAGAGTCTTTATCCTGCCACCAAGCATCTCTGGTACACCCGTGAATTCCGAGACACGCTTCACAGGTATACCATGCTTCAATATCGCATTTGCAGTGCCATCCGTTGCGATTAACTCTATCCCAAGCTCTTTCAGCCTTTCCGCTAACTCCACTATCCCATCCTTATTGAAGACACTTAATAAAGCTCTCATCCTCCCACCTCCCGCCACCTTAACTAACCTTACTTTATAATAATGAACTTCTCTCTTTAAATCCTTTCTTAGAAGCGATAAAATAAGCAATATGACAGGAATAAAAGATAGGACTTTGCTCTCTCTGACATTTTTGCATGCTTTGATGCACATTATGGCTACCACATTACCTGCACTATCGCCACTGGTGAAGGAGGAGTTCCAGCTTAATAACACCTATGTCGGGGTGCTATCTTTTGCTTTTGCCATGGCAACAGGAGCAGGCAGTATCATCTCGGGCTTCTTAGCTGATAGATATAATTCTAATTCATTACGATTGGTAAGCTATGGTTTCTTCGGTACTGCCCTCTTTGTTGCGCTACTGTTCCTGGCACGCAATTTCTTAGCCATTAGTGCAGTCTTCATCAGTATGGGGTTCATGCTCAGCCTGTATCACCCCTCTGCTCTCTCTTATATCTCAAATACAATCCAGTTGAGACGCGGGCGTGCATTTGGACTGCATGAAATAGGAGGTAGCATAGGGCTTGCCATAGCACCCTTAGCGGCAGGTATTATAAGCCTTTATCACAACTGGCGGTTCGCGTATCTCTTCTGGGTCTTTCCAATGCTATTCTTCACGCTCTTGCTGCGGACGATAAACGATGACCATAGCCCTCACCCTCACCACCAGCACCCGATAAAACTCTTCACTATGCGGACTTTGAGGCAAGATGCGGTAGTGCTAATGCGGATATACCTGATAGAGGGTTTATTTGGTTTTATAATCGGTGGTGCATTGACATTCATCCCGATATTTTTAAATGAGTACAAAGGTGTAGGAGCTCAGTTCGCAGTGATTCTGGCATGTGTATTCACAGGTGGAGGCGCGATAGGCAAATTTCTCGGCGGGCATTTCTCCGATATCATAGGTGAACGGCGAGTGATGGCAGCAGGGTTCTTCATCATTGCACCAATGTTCTTCATGGCGCCTCTGCTACCCTTATTCTGGTGCATCCTGACACTTGCACTTGCCGGTATGATCTTCCCAGCCGTGCTTCCAGCTATACTAACAACGATAAGCAAGGTGGTAGAACCTTCACAGAGAGGAATGGCGTTTGGGCTGTTGATGTTCGCAGGGTTTGGCTTCGGCTCTACTTCAAGGATAATTCTCGGTGTGGTGAGCGATACCTTCGGCATCTCCACAGTCTTCTATCCTATTGTAATCGCTGCTCTGGCTGGTGGATTTCTAAATATTTGGAAAGTATAGTATAGTGCAGTGGTGGTATGGTAGCAGGTGGGCAAGCAGAAAACAAAAAACAGTAAACTTTATATATTACATAACTCGTAGTTCATTATAAGAGTATGAAAAAAGGGAAGCGAGGCAAAGATAAGTTAAAACTAAAGGGCTCTAAACCACTGGGTACTGTGCTGCATGTACTCAACAGTATTATGATTGTGAGAGTGGGAGTGGGGGGTAAGAAATTGCGAGCTGTTGGTGAGCTTCTCAACTCTGTGGTCATGAATGGTCGTAACAGGGAGATAGGCAGGGTATATGATATTTTTGGACCGGTAGACCATCCATATATTACTGTTAAGCTCTTCACAGGCGCGAATCTGTCTGATTTACAGAATAAGAAAGTTTTTGTGCTCGTCTGAGTGTGAGGTGTTAGGTGTGAGGTGTGAAGGATGGAGAATGGAGGAGATGGGACACCTGATAAGGAACATTTACAGAGATTGAGTGAATTACAGCGCAGGAGGCGGTTAAGCGCCTCATTGAGAAGGCAAAGGCTGGTGGCGCAGGCGGAGATAGAACGGCTGTCCTCCTCTCTTGCAATACCTGAGTATGTGAGAGAAGATAGTATCAGGATATATCGAGATGCATGGGAGAAGGACCTGATTCATGGGCGTTCGATTGAGAAGATACTGGCGGCATCCATGTATATGGCATGCCGGAAGCACAATGTACCACGAACGCTCGATGAGATAGAGAATGTAACGAGGGTGGGGAGGAAGGATATAATAAAGACATGTAAGTTACTGGCGAATCGGCTGGGAATGAAGCTTGCTCCCGCTTCACCACTGGAATATGTGAGCAGGTTCTGCACGAAATTGAATTTGAAGAAGCACGTGGAAGAGCGTGCTCGCGAGATAATAAAAGAGGCTCTGGAGCGCGATATAACAAGTGGCAAGGGTCCAACCGGCATTGCAGCATCTGCGATTTACATCGCTGCGATCCTGTGTGGTGAGCGTAAGACACAGAAGGACGTTGCTGAAGCTACTGGTGTGACAGAAGTGACACTGAGAGCGAGATATAAGGAAATAGCCAGGAAATTGGGTATAAAAATAGAATAGGATTATAGATAATAATATTTACCCTTCTGTTTCTGTTCACGGTCCTTCGCCGAGCCTATCTTGTTTATCCGGGGTCTAAGTGAGAGCTCATCGCGCCTGAAGGTCACACCCAGCTCCTTCAGGAAGATATTCATACCCTCTCGCATCTCGAAGCAGCCTTTTACCTCGCCCCGCACTCCCGGCTCACCTTCAAATACCATCAATCTATCACTCAATAAATCTATCAGGTAGATGTCATGGTCCACAATCAGCATTGAGACATCCCTCTGCTCGGCATACCGTCTTATGGTCTTTATCAAATGCACCTTCTGCTCCACGTCCAGATGCGCTGAGGGCTCATCAAGCATATACAGCGATGCATGATGACAGAGGCAGGCAGCTACTGCTACTATTTGCAGTTCACCACCACTGAGGTCTTTCACGCACTTATTCTCCAGCTCCGGCACTCCCAATGGCTTTAATACCTCTATAACTTCTGATTCACTTATATCCAGATGCTGGAATAACTCGCGCACACTCATGTCACCCTTCTCCTTCAGCCCTATGTATTGCGGCTTATATGATATCTTTATATCAAGTTCAATCCTGCCTTTCGTAGGCTCTATCTCTCCTGCCAATACTTTAACAAACGTGCTCTTACCTATTGCATTACGTCCGACCACACCGAGAACCTCTCCCGATTCTATACTTCCCGCTTTCGCTTTCAGCACGAAGCCGTCATAACTCTTCTCAAATTCGCTATACGCGATGGATACGCGCCTCTCTTCTTCCTGTTTCTCCCTCGGTGGATGTGCCGTGAATTCTATTGGCTTATCCCTTATTCGCACGTTCTCCGCATGAAGGAATCCACTCAGATACTCATTTATACCCCTGCCTGTGCTCTTTGGCATTGTCACAACGCCGTATTCCGCGGGCTTACCATAGATGAGATGGATATAATCTGCGAGCATGTCCAGAATAGCGAGGTCATGTTCCACCACAACCACCGCACGGTCGTTCAAGACTTCTTTTATAACTCTCGCCACCCGCACACGCTGATAGATATCGAGATAGGGTGTGACCTCATCGAAGAAGTAGAAATCCGCATCCCTTATCATACACGCGATAACCGCAACCCTCTGCAGTTCGCCGCCACTGAGCTCTTTTATATCTTTCTCCAGCGCCGCATTGAGTTCAAGAGCATCTACAAGCTCGGCTGCCATCCCCCTCTCATCTGTGCCCTCCAGCAACTCCCGGACATTGCCACTGAAATAATCGGGAATGGCATTCACGTATTGCGGTTTATAGGATACTTTAAGCCCACCTCTGGCGAGCCGTGCGAAATAATTCTGCAATTCCGAGCCCGCATATCGCTTTATTATCGCATCCCAACTGGCGGTTTTGGCACCGAGATTGGGAACTATCAGCCCCGATAGTATCTTTATTGCGGTGCTCTTGCCCGTTCCGTTCTCGCCCAGTAGCCCGGTTACTTTACCCGGCTTCGGTATCGGGAGTCCGTAGAGCACAAACCCGTTTTCGCCATATCTATGCGTCTCTTCTCCTGTAAGCTTATCAGGCAAGCCAATTATAGAAATAGCCTCAAATGGGCACTTCTTTACGCAGATGCCGCAACCTTCACACAACTCCTCCGATATTATCGGCTTGCCATCCTCGCCTATAACTATCGTCTCTGCACCTGTACGAACCATCGGGCAGTATTTTATGCATTCATACTGGCATTTCCGCGGCTGGCACCTATCTCGCTTCAGTATCGCTATTCGCATCTTCACGCACCCACAAGCATCTTCGCCTTCTTTATCGCATCAATCGCATCCATGCCGTATGCATCGGCGCCTATCTTATTTGCAAACTCTTCCGTCACTGCACCGCCACCTACCATTATCTTCACATTGACATGCTCTTCTTTGAGATACTCTATCACCTCACGCATATATTCCCTCGTTGTGGTCAGCAATGCGGACATCCCGAGAATATCTGCTCCCGTCTCCCTGACTGCTTCTGCAAATTGCTCTTTACTCACGTTCGTGCCAAGGTCTATAATCTCAAAGCCCTCGGAAGTGAGCATTATACTGACTATCTCCTTGCCTATATCGTGCACATCTCCTTTCACCGTGCCCATGACCACCTTACCTATTCTCGCACGCTTCGGTTCCTCCTTATGCCCCGCCTGTTCAGCTTCAGCCTGTAACAGTGGCTTCAGTATCGTCAGCGCCTTCTTCGCATTCCAGCCCGCTACCATCAGTTCGGCATCAAAATATATCTCCTTATACCCGCGCCCTATCTCCCTGAGACCGCTCGTCAGTTCCTCAATTACCATATATGGACTTGTTCCATTCGCCAATCGCTCGTTACAGAATACTTCTATCTTCTTCTTTCGCACGTCGAGCAATGCATCCACTATATTCATACATTATCAGTCTCAGTCAGGAATGATGCCCTCACCTTTGAATATCTTCTTCGCCTCTTCCAGACTCAGATCAGCGGGCGGGATTATGATGTCCGAAGGCACAATCGTGGAAGGATGTAAAGGACTCGCTTCACGCTTCACCAGCTCAATCATCTCATGCAGCAAATCACGAAAACGCTGCTCATTAGCCCGCGCCACCTCCTCCACTATCTGGTTATCCAGCTCGTTCAGGCGCTCCAGAACTGCTTCATCCACTTCAAATTGCCCTTCCCCCATTACACGAACGATGGTCATCTCTTCCCCACCTCCTGCTTCAGCTTCTCCAGTTCCAGCTCCACATCGCCGCTCTGTTTCAGCTCCGATAGCTCACGCTCTATATCATCCTTGCTCCCTGTCAGGTCGCTCAGTGTGCCCGTATCAACCAGTTCATCAAGAGCCGCGGCACGTGCTTTCATATTCTCGGTCTTGGATTCCGCACGCTGGATTGCCAGTCCCACATCACTCATCTCCTCTGATATACCGCCAACCGCTTCATTAATCTTAACCTGAGCCTCAGCAGCCGAATATTGCGCCTTTATCAACTCCTTCTTCGTCCTGAATGCCTCCACCTTCGCTGATAATCGCTTCTCCGCAGCCGATAGTTTATCCTGCTCAGCCTGTAATTCGCTTATTTGCTGATTCAGCCCCTCTATTTCCTCTGCCAGCTGGTTCTTTCGCTGCAATGCGAGCCTTGCCAGGTCCTCACGGTTCAGTTCCAGTGCTTCCCGCGCCTGGCTCTCCAGCTTATTCATACTCTGCTCTAATTTCACTTTCTGCAATTCCAGTCTCTTCTTTGAGGTCGCTACTTCGGCGATACCTCTCTTTACCTTCTGCAATGCTTCCAGTTGCTTCTGATATGAATATTCAAGTGTCTCTCGCGGGTCTTCGAATTTGTCCAGCACCTTGTTCACCTTCGCTTTTACTATCACTCCCATGCGGTCCAATAGTCCCATATCACTCTCACTCCCCCTCTCACACACTCACACTAACACTCACACTCACACACACTTTCACTCTAAAGATAAAAGAAGTAGTGGAAGATAAAAATAAAAAGAGAGAAGGAATATTTTTTTAAATTCCCTGCTCTACTCCTCCTCCTTCTCGTATATCTCAACCTTTTTGGGCAATATCCCCGGTCGTTTGTCGGTCATAAGGAAATAATAGCTGAGTACATGTACGTAATATTCCAGATACCCTTTTATGAAGTTGCTTAACCCCTCACTCCTTCGCCCCAGTATCAATATTACAAACCACTGGATAAGTATGCATATCTCTGCTATGAGCCCATATATGGTTAATACTACTGCTATGCATATCCATGCATAAACGATTCGAACAAAGAGTTCCACTCGGCTTGCATCATGTTCATAAACAAACAACTGTTTCAATGCCGCTTTTTCTTCTGCCATTATCATCACCTCCGCTTTTAAAATACAAGCTATGGTTATATATACTAAAAATACTAAATACTAAAAACTCAGGAGGTGAATACGCAAAAATGGATACTAAGGATAGAGTAAAAGTGATGATAACAGGGTTTGCTATGGCTACTATTATCATTGGTGCCGCGTTCGCAGTTATGCCACCGGTAATAGTAATGGCAGTAAGCACAGGTGATAATTTCAATCACATCGGCGCGGGTCTCTATGAGACAGTACTGGTGGGGCAGAATGTAAAGTTTAATGGGACTGGTGAACCAAATGCATGGAGTGCCCCATCCAAAGTTAAGGTGGAGAAGTTTGATAAGGGACACTGGTATCATTATGCAGGACCATGGGCTGACGGTAAAGCGTACAACATTAATTGGGGCACACGGTTTACTTTAAGAGCGACTGATGGAACTATTAATACAACACTTGCAGTCAAAAATCCCTGTATACCATTGAAATTGAAAGTAAAAGATAAAGAGGTATCGTCTATTGCAGCGGGTACTCCGAATTTCTGGGTGGATGTCGGTGGTATAAATCTCTTGCCTGAGGATAGAGTAGACCTTGTTATAATCGGTCCTGACGGGCAAATAAAGTATGATTCGGTAAATAACCAGAAATTTACAAACATAACTGTGAGCTATTTGAAACAGACATACGGTAACAAATTAGTAGGAATCGACACTGATGGATGGGTGATAGGTGACTATACATTCCATGTGAAGACCAAACCCGAATATGCATGTGGATTGTATGCGCCCAGTGTTCAGAAGAGTCTGAAGATAAAGAAAGGCGAGGTATCCATAGGAGCCGATAAGACCAGTTGCATAGAGAACGAGACGGTGAGACTGACTGTAAAAGGTGTGCCAGGGGACCGTATAACCGTCAGTGGTCCAAGCAGTGATGTGAGATTCATGGATGGTGTCGATGACACACCTGCCAGTGATTCGGGTAAATGGATTGAAAAGTATTACGAGTTCAGTGACACAATAGATGAGGATGGAACAAGAACATATGCGGTAAAATTCACCGATACCGGCTCGTATACAATAAGAGTGGAGGTTACCAGTGGTGCCCGTAAAGGCGATTATGATACCGTAGATATATCGGTGAGTGAGAAAGCAGTTACTTTTGATGTGCCCGCTACGGTCGTTATCGGGCAGAAGTTCACGATAAAGGGGCATGTCAATGCGGGACATTTCGTCACCATAGCTGTGGAGAATAAGGTATATAACAAGCTGGATCATCTGGTGATAGATGCGAACGGTGAGTTCAGTCAGGATATAGACACTGCAGCGGATGATATACCGGAATTTAAAGTACCGGGTTCTGTAACCCTGAAGGCGTATATTGATAGACCGAAAGCATACCCCTATCCTGATTCCATCCGGTCAGGTGAGAGAGACGACGGTTCAACTGCAATCTTACTGACGAGAGGAGAGTTAACTGCTGAGGTATCAGCGAAGAATATATCACGGGGAGACGATTTCACAATCACTGGCGAGGCTAAAGGCACAAAGCAAGTGGATATACTTATAATAGCGCCGAAGGGCAGTGGCGGGTCTGTAATCACCGGTTCAAGTGCTGATAGGCTGGTGATAACCCAACCAGATGGAACACCAATAGTAGAAACAAATATATATCACGCCTCTGTTTCAGTCTCAGAAACGGATTACACATTCACAAAGAAGATAAATGTGGATGCTGAAGCAAATAACGGCAGCTACCTCGTGATTGTGCTCAGTCCTGGGTCGGATAATGGGTATGGCAAAGCAGGGTACAATAGCATTGAAAGAGCATTGGGTGATTATACACTCATTGCAAAGACGCAGGATGAAATTCTCGCGATTGTTCAGGATGCTACAGTTAATGCAGTGGGCAGTGGTGACTTGATGTGGTTGACGTACGTGCGCGTGGGAACGCCAACGGTAACATTGAACCCGATAGCGACTGTAACAGTTGGAGAGCCACTGGTTGTAACTGGTACATCAAACCATGGTGAGGGGCATACGATAATCATCACAGTAAAAGGTCCAGGCACGGTGGAGCTCACACCACAGCTCGTTAGAGTAGAAAACGGCACGTTCGAGGCTACATTTGATACTACAAATGCAGTGGCAGGTATTTACACAGTGATAGCAGACGATGGTGATGGCAATACAGATGAAGCAACAGTGAAAATACTACCCGCAATTACGCCCACATCTATACGCCTCTATAAGAAATGGAACTTCATTTCAGTACCGAAAAAGCTCGCAGAGGGGCACAACACCTTCGAGCAAGTTTTTGGCTCGGTTGACACTGCCGGGCACTCTATTTTCTGTTATAACACTAACACGACAGAAGGCTGGAGAGCAGTAAGTGCGAGCGAAGAGGTCAAGCCCCTCAGGGGTTATTGGATTTATTCAGCCGAGGATACCATAGTGAATTTAACTTACGATACATATCCTCTCAGGACGCCACCGACGAGACAGCTATATAAAGGCTGGAATGCAATTGGGTTCTCGGACACGACACCAGCGGCAGCGAATTCCGCTTTAACTTCTATTGAGAGAAGCTGGGCTTATTTAATTGGTTTTGACGCGGCTAAGCAGGGATATGAGTCTGTAATAATAAACAACGACGAAACAGGCGGAAGTCACGATGAAGACAATTTGATGTATCCAATGAAGGGTTACTGGATTTACGTAACCGAGGATAGTGAATTAGTGGGAATTAGCGTTTAGTCTAAAAATGGAGATAGAAATGGAAATAGAAATAGGAGAAGAGGAGGTGAGAAATGAACGGAAATAAACGATTGGTTTCAATCTTAGCGATACTTATGCTATTTTTGGCTCTTCTTTACACAACCAGTGCATTCGATCTGCCCACTTTACCCGCGGAGTTCTGTGGTTTCGTGAGATTAAACGGAAAGCCAGCGCCAGCGGGAACAGAAATTGTAGCAAAGATTAACGACGAAGTAAGAGGTAAGATAACAATCGAAGAAGGCGGGAGATATGGCAGTTTGGGTAAATTCGATGAAAAACTCGTGGTTCGCGGCGATGACAAAGATATAGGCAGAGATATATCTTTTTGGGTTAATGGGTTGAAAGCGGAACAAACATCGAAATACGAACCAGGTGCTTTTAATTTCCTTAATTTGACACTAAACGCAGTTGAAAGCTTCGACACAGGAAAATCAGAAGGTCCATATCCAAGCATATCAGGCACGCATTACGGCACTATCATCCCCAACCAGAACATCACCGTGAACAGAATATACACATATCCCTGCGCTGGAACCGCCGGACACAGTGAATTCGTCAAGATCTGGAATGAAACCACAAATGAAAGCGCAGTCGCAGTGTGGAACGGCAGCTATGACGGTGACTACCACAATCTCTCGCTTAGCCCAGAACTGACACTGCGAGAAGGCGTTATCTATTCTTACATCATAGAAACGGGCTCTTATCCTCAGATAATACACGCACCCTACCGGGAGGTAATCGGCGGGAACATTACCTGTTCCAAATTCGTAGATGTCAATGGGAAGGTCCATCACGATTGGATTCCCGCGATAATGTTGTGGAGGAAAGAACAGGAATAGGAATAAGAATGAGAATGAGATGAGAAGCAAGGAAGAGAATATAACATAACAGAAGTTTTCTTTTCCTTATCTTTTATCTTTTATCTAATTTGCCTTTTCTCTATCCCGGAAAATACCTTTATAAAAATGAGTCGTGGATCTTTATATATAAAGAGGGTTATTGTATATCCCAGATGGAGGTAGTGAAGCGCGCCGAGGAGAGGGTAGAGAAGGCATAAAAGGGGCGATTTTGGGGGGTGTTAAACCCGGACTAACAGCCCTGATAGTATCTTTATCGCGGTACTCTTGCCTGTTCCGTTCTCGCCCAGTAGCCCGGTTACTTTACCCGGCTTCGGTATCGGGAGTCCGTAGAGCACAAACCCGTTTTCGCCATATCTATGCGTCTCTTCTCCTGTAAGCTTATCAGGCAATCCAATTATAGAAATAGCCTCAAATGGGCACTTCTTTACGCAGATGCCGCAACCTTCACACAACGCCTCCGATATTATCGGCTTGCCATCCTCGCCTATAACTATCGTCTCTGCACCTGTACGAACCATCGGGCAGTATTTTATGCATTCATACTGGCATTTCCGCGGCTGACACCTATCTCGCTTCAGTATCGCTATTCGCATCTTCACGCACCCACAAGCATCTTCGCCTTCTTTATCGCATCAATCGCATCCATGCCGTATGCATCAGCGCCTATCTTATTTGCAAACTCTTCCGTCACTGCACCGCCACCAACCATTATCTTCACCTTGATACGCTCTTCTTTGAGATACTCTATCACCTCACGCATATATTCCCTCGTTGTGGTCAGCAATGCGGACATCCCGAGAATATCTGCTCCCGTCTCCCTGACTGCTTCTGCAAATTGCTCTTTACTCACGTTCGTGCCAAGGTCTATAATCTCAAAGCCCTCGGAAGTGAGCATTATACTGACTATCTCCTTGCCTATATCGTGCACATCTCCTTTCACCGTGCCCATGACCACCTTACCTATTCTCGCACGCTTCGGTTCCTCCTTATGCCCCGCCTGTTCAGCTTCAGCCTGTAACAGTGGCTTCAGTATCGTCAGCGCCTTCTTCGCATTCCAGCCCGCTACCATCAGTTCGGCATCAAAATATATCTCCTTATACCCGCGCCCTATCTCCCTGAGACCGCTCGTCAGTTCCTCAATTACCATATATGGACTTGTTCCATTCGCCAATCGCTCGTTACAGAATACTTCTATCTTCTTCTTTCGCACGTCGAGCAATGCATCCACTATATTCATACATTATCAGTCTCAGTCAGGAATGATGCCCTCACCTTTGAATATCTTCTTCGCCTCTTCCAGACTCAGATCAGCGGGCGGGATTATGATGTCCGAAGGCACAATCGTGGAAGGATGTAAAGGACTCGCTTCACGCTTCACCAGCTCAATCATCTCATGCAGCAAATCACGAAAACGCTGCTCATTAGCCCGCGCCACCTCCTCCACTATCTGGTTATCCAGCTCGTTCAGGCGCTCCAGAACTGCTTCATCCACTTCAAATTGCCCTTCCCCCATTACACGAACGATGGTCATCTCTTCCCCACCTCCTGCTTCAGCTTCTCCAGTTCCAGCTCCACATCGCCGCTCTGTTTCAGCTCCGATAGCTCACGCTCTATATCATCCTTGCTCCCTGTCAGGTCGCTCAGTGTGCCCGTATCAACCAGTTCATCAAGAGCCGCGGCACGTGCTTTCATATTCTCGGTCTTGGATTCCGCACGCTGGATTGCCAGTCCCACATCACTCATCTCCTCTGATATACCGCCAACCGCTTCATTAATCTTAACCTGAGCCTCAGCAGCCGAATATTGCGCCTTTATCAACTCCTTCTTCGTCCTGAATGCCTCCACCTTCGCTGATAATCGCTTCTCCGCAGCCGATAGTTTATCCTGCTCAGCCTGTAATTCGCTTATTTGCTGATTCAGCCCCTCTATTTCCTCTGCCAGCTGGTTCTTTCGCTGCAATGCGAGCCTTGCCAGGTCCTCACGGTTCAGTTCCAGTGCTTCCCGCGCCTGGCTCTCCAGTTTATTCATACTCTGCTCTAATTTCACTTTCTGCAATTCCAGTCTCTTCTTTGAGGTCGCTACTTCGGCGATACCTCTCTTTACCTTCTGCAATGCTTCCAGTTGCTTCTGATATGAATATTCAAGCGTCTCTCGCGGGTCTTCGAATTTGTCCAGCACCTTGTTCACCTTCGCTTTTACTATCACTCCCATGCGGTCCAATAGTCCCATATCACTCTCACTCCCCCTCTCACACACTCACACTAACACACACTTTGACTCTAAAGATAAAAGAAGTAGTGGAAGATAAAAATAAAAAGAGAGAAGGAATATTTTTTAAAAAATTCCCTGCTCTACTCCTCCTTCTCGTATATCTCAACCTTTTTGGGCAATATCCCCGGTCGTTTGTCGGTCATAAGGAAATAATAGCTGAGTACATGTACATAATACTCCAGATACCCTTTTACGAAGTTGCTTAACCCCTCACTCCTTCGCCCCAGTATCAATATTACAAACCACTGGATAAGTATGCATAAACGATTCGAACAAAGAGTTCCACTCGGCTTGCATCATGTTCATAAACAAACAACTGTCTCAATGCCGCTTTTTCTTCTGCCATTATCATCACCTCCGCTTTTAAAATACAAGCTATGGTTATATATACTAAAAATACTAAATATTAAAAATTCAGGAGGTGAATACGCAAAAATGGATACTAAGGATAGAGCAAAAGTGATAACAGGGTTTGCAATAACGGCGATTACAGTGACGTTAGTATTTGCAATAATAATCCCGGTGGCGGTGGGAAGACAAGCAGCTAACGAGATAGATGCCTATGATACTGTATTCATCGGTGAACAGGGTCTGAAGTTCGATACAAATGGTAATGGTATATATGGTGATGCCGGAGACACTGATTTCAAGCTTGAAGGTGTCCCAGATACAGCTACCGAAGGTGTGTCTCCAATAACAGTAAATGCTAAAGGATGGACTGTTCCGTCAGTTACAGAAGGTAAATATAAGTGCGTTGGTGGCGGTGCCAAATATAATGGCAAATTCATATACATCGCTGAACCAGATATAACGGGTGATGTAATATTAAATAGTGGAAAGCAGGACTCGGTGGTGGGAAAAAGTGTTCCAGTCAGTTCTGCGATAGTATTCAAAATAGAGCCGAACTTTGGCGGGAAGATTCCGGGCGCGAAAGTTGATATCAAACTTTATGACCCGGACGATACAGAAGTTCTATCCATAGACGGTGTAAGTCTCAGTGATATTCCTGCAATTTCCACAACATTCTTTGTTACTGACTTAACTCCTAACTGGACTACCACAGCTCCACCATATTCTGATGCAATAGACTTAGAGGATATGTACATCGGCGAGTACAGGGTTATAATAAAGACAGATAAAGAAAGTTGTAATCTGCTGGATGTCTCATCACCGGAGTATGAATTCAGGCTATGCAGTTTGGAACTTTCGATAGAGGCAGTGGAAGAAGTAGTTAAAGGCGAGGATATCGTTCTAAAGGTCAGTGGTAACCCAACAGCCTGGTATTACCTGACAGTTACGGGCGTGGATACAGACGAACCACCGGAGATAAAAATGGCGGGCGATGTTAAGAAACTGTCAGGAGAGAAAGTGATTTCAAAAGACGCGCCGAATCTGGCAGCATGGATAAAGACAGGTAGTGATGGTATCGCGGACGTCAAGATCAGTACAGAACATGCAGATGAAAGGACATATACGATACATGTGTATGATACACCTGAGACGAAAGACAAGGAACTTACCGAAGAAATAGATTTTGTAAAAGACAGTGAGATAGTGGATAGTAAGGACGATGATGACGTGGACGTGGAGGTAACAGAGGCAAAGGTAACTTTTGATATACCATCAACAGCGGTAATCGGCGAAGAAGTAGAGATAAAAGGAGCTATAAGCGCGGGTGATAAGGTTTACATAGTTATAGAAGATGCGAATATAGTATTTAAGAAGGCAGTAGACGAGAACAACGAATTCGAGGTGAAATGGAAGACAGAAGGGTTGACCACAGGCTCATACACAATTGATGTTTTCATTGATCCACCATTTGTGACGAAGGATAACTGGGATAAAGTAAAGACCTATGAGGGTAAAGATGAAGACGGTAAGACGAGTATAAGGTTAGTCGGTGGTGCACTCAAGGCGACACAGCCGAGGAAAGTAATTGCTGAAGGTGACGACTATACGATAGAGGGTACAGCAACCGGTGTGGACAATGTGGATATAATCATTATAGGACCCAAAGGATATGCCAGAGGTGCGGATGAACCAAGTATTGAAAACGGACTTGAGATAATAACATCGTCAGTGGACAAAAACGATGAATTCGACGAGGATATAACAATGACCGAGGGTCTGGATACCGGTATGTGGTTAGCGCTGGTTCTTACGCCTGGACGTGATGGTGAGTACAGCGATTTAAGAAAAACTTCGGGGGAAAGTGTTGGAGCGGGGGAAATCGAAGCCGAAATGTTTGGCGATATTAGGGGTAAAGATCAAGCACAGATATTATCAATAATCCAGGACCGTACTATTGGCAGGGCAGGAAGTGACGATCTACTCGTACTATTGTCCTTTAAACTAGAGCCTGCATATGTTCGGTTTAATCAGGTAGAGACAGTGACAGTTGGTGAACCATTGTACGTAAGTGGAACAACGAACCGCGAATCTGATACGCTAATAACGATTTCCACTTTCGCGGGACCTATGGACTTACCTGTAGGAATAGCGGAAGTAGAATGGCCCACTCCAGAAGAAGGAGTGTTCGAAGCTACGATTGACACTACGGGTGTGAAACCTGGAATATATATGCTTGAAGCAGACGATGGTGATGGCAATACAGATGAAGCAACAGTGAAAATACTACCCGCAATTACGCCCACATCTATACGCCTTTATAAGAAATGGAACTTCATTTCAGTACCGAAAAAGCTCGCAGAAGGGCACAACACTTTCGAGCAAGTTTTTGGCTCGGTTGACACTGCCGGGCATTCCATTTTCTGTTATAACACGACAGAAGGCTGGAGAGCAGTAAGTGCAAGCGAAGAGGTCAAGCCTCTCAGGGGTTACTGGATTTATTCAGCCGAGGACACCATAGTGAATTTAACTTACGATACTTATCCTCTCAGGACGCCACCGACGAGGCAGCTATATAAAGGCTGGAATGCAATTGGGTTCTCGGACACGACACCAGCGGCAGCGAATTCCGCTTTAACTTCTATAGAGAGAAGCTGGGCATATTTAATTGGTTTTGACGCGGCCAAGCAGGGATATGAGTCTGTAATAATAAACGACGACGAAACAGGCGGGAGTCACGATGAAGACAATTTGATGTATCCAATGAAGGGTTACTGGATTTACGTAACCGAGGATAGTGAATTAGTGGGAATTAGCGTTTAGTCTAAAGATGGAGATGGAAATAGAAATAGGAGAAGAGGAGGTGAGAAATGAACAGAAATAAACGATTGGTTTCAATCTTAGCGATACTTATGCTATTTTTTGCACTTCTTTACACAACCAGTGCATTCGATCTGCCCACTTTACCCGCGGAGTTCTGTGGTTTCGTGAGATTAAACGGAAAGCCAGCGCCAGCGGGGACAGAAATTGTAGCAAAGATTAACGACGAAGTGTGTTAAACCCGGACTAAGGTAGGATTGAAACAATCAGAAACCCCCTTCGGGGTTTCCGATACCTTCCCCGCTTAGCAAGACAGGAAATAAAAAAACAAAGCTTGCCTCTCTTTTTTGCGAAGCAAAAAATACCCTTGGTTCTTTGATTAAATCTTTCCTTTGGTATGTAAATGCATCGATCCAATGCTTCTGCGATTACATATCCAACATTGCCTCCTCTCTTTTTGGCCTGTACATTTACCTCTTTGAGACGAGTGAAGCAACATTATACAGTGTAAGTTTGGTATCCGTGCCCATAAAAAGGGCAACATTCATGGGTTCTAAGAGTTGCCTGGGTCAGTTCCTTTTGCGGGGTTCCATTACTTACAATGAACCACCAGAAAAAATATTTAAACCAGAATAGATACAAATAGTTTACTTAAGTTGAAGTGAAGATGATAGCGTTTGGGATCTTGATGCGGAGCTTAATCGTGATATCAGTAGCATTCGGGATTACCATGGTGGCATTGCCACCTTTGATACGGAGATTAGAGAAGAGTGGAACAGTAACCGTAGACCGGTACAAGAGTGATAACCGGCTGGTGGCAACACGGGGAGGGCTTGCGATTCTTGCTGTGACCTTTCTGCTCGCTGGAATAGCAATACTCTGTGAACACTTTGGTATACCAATCCATGTAACCGGGACGGATTGGGCAATAATAATAGTAGCGGGTTTATTTGGCGCTTTTGGGCTGGTTGACGACTTTGTGGATGTGGGCAGACCATTGAAGGTATTCATGCTCTTCTTCTTCTCTTACCGGTTGATATTCGAGATAAACACAACCATGGTCACGTTCCCACTCATCGGAATAAAGGACCTGGGTCCTGTTTATCTATTCCTCATCGTTCCGATATATGTGCTGGTAACAGCGAATCTGGTGAATATGCATTCCGGATTCAACGGGCTTGCATCAGGATTGTCCGCGATTATAATGGCATTTCTGCTGCTGAAATTCATTATTGAGGGTTACAATAGTGCGATATTCACTCTCAGTTGTCTGTGTGGGGCAACGCTGGGCTTCCTCTGGTATAACAGATACCCTTCAAGGATATTCCTTGGTAACACAGGTTCTTTAGCTATAGGGGCGGCTATTGGCGCTGCTATTGTAGTATCAGGCTTTGTTATCTCGGGGTTTGTAATGTTAATACCACATACTGTGAATTTCTTGCTGTACGTCTACTGGCGGGTGATGCATCGGCTTCATCCCGGAGACTGGAGGTGGAGACTGGAGAAGTTCGGTAAGGTTCGCGCTGACGGTACGCTGGAAGTACCCAACCCGCTGACCCTGAAATGGGTACTGCCGTACTATCTCCCTATGAGGGAGAAGCAGGCGGTTCTGGCGATGTATGCCCTGACTATCCCTTTCTGTATTGCTGCACTCTTCATTCATGGATAAAGGATAAATTCTTTCTTTTAATAACTTTAAATATGATGAAGAGAATAAGAAAGAACGAACGAGGGGGTGAGGCTCGCAAATGGTGAAGAGTAGAAGTAAGAGAAAGAGAGATGATGATAGATGGAAAAGAGTTCTGATAGGAACGATACTGGCATTGATAATGGTGGGCTCGGTAGTGGCGCTTATGACACAAATATGAAATAGTAATATCCTTACCTACATCAATGCCATCACGAGCAGAATCATAATCAGCTTTGAGGTGATACTGCATGCGAGATTGACGATGGTTATTTTCACACCAAGTCTTCCAAACAGCGATACATACATGGATATACTATATTTGAGGTATATCATGAATATTATCAAGATACTACCGGTGATTAGAGTAATGATAGCCTGTTTCGCTGTTATCACTCCATTACTCAACAACGCGGCAACAGTAGCGTAGCCTGCGGAGAAATGAGCTAAATCTGCTAATAGCACGGCTATACACTCTCCTGGCAAACCCAGTACCCTCAAGACCGGGTCGAAGAAGTGGCTGATATAATCCATAACCCCGAACTTGAGGAGCACATCAATAGCAAGGAATGACACCACCATAATCGGTATTATCTTCTTCAATGCGATGAATGACTTTCTTAATGCGTTTAGCACTATCTCACGCCTCGATGTGTTACCATTAGCATTCGGGATGTTTATACCGCCAGCCATCGAATGTTGCTTATAGCGAAATTTAGAATATAATAGAGCAGCAAGGCTCTGAATGAAGGCGGATAGGAGATTGAGCGCGATATAAATGCCCCCGATGAATGGACCCAGGAGCACAAACGCAATTGGTGCCTGAACCTTGAGCAGTGATTCTCCTGCCACTATTGGGAATGTGGACATCACTACTGTGACTACTGCCTCATCATCACTGACTTTACCTGCATGATAGAATCCAGCGAGCGTGGATTTACCGGCAGTGGGGTTGAAGAACGAAGTGAAGAGAGCAAGTATACTCTCTCTGGACAGGTTAGATGCGCGGCAAAAGGGCTCAATCAGTGGTAGTAATCGCTTCATCTGGTTGCTCTCCAGCACAATATTCGCGAATATCACGCCGATGGTAATGAGAATCACCGATTTAGCGAGATAAATACCGATACCGATGTCCATTATTCATTATCATTATTACTCAACTGTTCAAAATCATATATAATATAGCTTTCATAGAGTAGGAGTAGCTATAGCTCTAACTCCGCATCAGCGGGTTCTTCTGGGTTTCATTCACACATTCACACCATCCTCTCAATAGCAGCCTTTACCTTCTCACGTTGGTGCTTAATTGACCCCGGATCAATACCTTTATCTACTGCAACAATAAAGATGAACTCACCGCACCTCTCTGTTAATAGCATACCGTCATTAGCCTTTGTTATTAGCTCTTCCATCTCGCCTTTTCTAAGTATCTTCGTGCATTTCTCCGCGGTTATCGTCATCATTGCTACCAATGAGGACAATGGTGACAGCGCTTCCGGAGCATGCTTATTTAAGAAGTTTACCATTATTCCATCCCGTGTGACCACTGCGGCGGCGTTCACACCCTCAGTCTCTACCAGATCCCTTAGCGCAAGTTCAAGTTCTGTGGCGTTCACTTTCTCTTCCCCCTTTCCCTCTCTCGTTCCTCACCCCATAATTTTACTCCTGCTACTGCCAGCACGTATATCCCTATTACCAATGTGACTCTACCAACCACCAGAAACGCCCTGCCCCAGGGAATAAGCCCCAATAAATCAGCATAAGTGTAGTATGCACGAAATAAAGAGCCAGCAACGCTTATTGTACCAGAAGCTGCTATTATATCCCATCCCAGCTTGAATATGGGGAACCGGAATTTCCTTTGCGCATAGATCGCCACAGCTAATATAAGAAATCCTGCGACCAGATCAACCAGTTCCACTGCGGTTGCGCTGTCTATCGTCATTGTATCCCTTGTCTCAAATTTATTTCCTTCTTTTCTTCTTTCTCTTTTATCCTTCTTTTAATACCTTAAAAAATAGAAAGTTTTTTAATAAATTAAGAAGAGATTGAAATCCATAAATCCATATAGGTATTTCAATTTCAGGGATAAGAATGAGATAAGCCATGCTGAGACCGGTGGAGATGCGGGAGTTGCGTATAATCACACTGGATGAGCATTTAGATAGAGTAATCAAGAGAATTGACGCCCTTGGCTCTGTTCACCTTACGGATATAGGGGAGTTTATGGATGACTGGGTCGGGCTTATAGAGCCAGCAAAAGCAGATTCGGTATTAACTAAGATATCCGAACTCCTGATGCGTATGGATAACTTACTCTCGCTCTTACAACCGCCGCAGGGGGGTGCAAAGGCAAAGGCAAAGAAAAAGAAGAGCCTGAAGGATAGGCTGTTTAAAGCGCGAGAAGAGGGAGAGGGAGAAGGAGAGGGAGGGCAAGCGATAACGATAACACCAATAGAGGATAGAAGCCTGACAGAGATAGAAAAGGAGTTCAGTGAACTGGAGAAGATTGTAATCAGATTGACAGATGAAACTGCGAGATTGCGAGTGGAGCTGAAGGATACAGAGGATTTGCTGGTGGTACTAAAGGAGTTAAAGGATTTGGGGGTTGAACCGGGCTTTATAGGCGACCAATATTTCATATCCGTCTTCGCTGGCAGAGTGCCAACCGAGAACATAGATGAGCTGGATAAAGCTCTTGATGACGCTGTTGGGAAGCTCCATTTTGTCATCACGCATAAGCTTGAGCATGATAATGATAATGATACCGGAGATAAGTCTAAGTCCAAGTCTTTTGCTATCGTTGTAGCTATGAAGCGCGATAGGGATGCAGTGGAGAAGGTGCTTACACGCATGGACTTCGATTTGTGGAGTCCGCCGGGGGATATTTCCAGTCATGACGCTGCTGAGGCAATAGAAGAGTCAAGTGCGAAGATAAAAAGATTGAGGCAGGAGATAGAGGCTAAAGAGCGTGAGATAGAGGAAATAAGAGCGACAAAACTCTCTGAGCTGACTGCAATGCGTGAGACCTTACAGATGGAGGAGAACAAAGCGAAGGTAAAGGCGCTCTTCGGACAGAGTGAGCGTGTGCGGGTGATTATGGGATGGACACCGGAGGACAAAGTGGAGGAAGTAACAGCAGGCATAAGGGAGGAGACAGGGGGGCTCTCCATAGTAGAGGCGAGGAAGCCCGAGCGCGAAGATGCGCGGGTGCCCTCCTTATTGCGGAATCCGAAGCTCTTAAAACCTTTTGAATCGGTTATCAAGATGTATGGGCATCCGTTATATCGTGATATAGACCCTACATTGATCACTGCTATCATTTTCCCCATACTATTTGGGCTTATGTTCCCTGATATTGGTCATGGGTTTATACTGATGCTACTGGGTCTTGCTTTAACACGTTTTACAGGATTGGGAAAAGAGATGCAGGATATGGGCATCATCATACTATTATGCGGGCTTTGTTCAATGGTGGCAGGTGCGCTATTCGGTGAATTCTTTGGCTTCAGTTTGTATGCTCGCGAACTTGTCAGTGAATCAGTACAGATGCACATCCCCGATTGGCTTATTCCTATCAAGAATCCAGTGATGGAGCCCATTGTACAGGTAAAGCTCTTCTTTGTCATTACTCTCCTGATAGGTGCGGTGCATATGGGGCTTGGTCTGGTATTGAATGTGATAAATCAGGTTCGAGCTAAGAGACTACATGGGATGATAAATGAGCTGGTGAAGATATGGTGTTTAGCGGGTGCTCTCTACTTCTTACTGGTACTCTTCGGTTTCTATTTCACGGAGCTCCAGGAGCACAACACACCGGTATTGCTGAGAAATGTAACCATCTTCGTGCTCTTACCGATCGCTTTACTCTTCATACTCAAAGTGGTGGAGGAATTAAGGCATGAGGGCAGTGAAGGGGAAGGTGGCGATGGCAGTGCCGGGAAGAAGAGCATCATGGATTATCTTATCATCCTCATTGATGGTGTAATAGATGCACTGCTGGAGAATTTCTTCCGATTCTTGGCGAATACCGTCTCTTATGGCAGGATTCTGGCGCTCGCACTCTGTCATGCTGCTCTGATTGAGGTCTTCATCATCTTCACTTTTATGTGCTTGAAGATGCCGGTACCGGTGTTAGGACAGGTAATGGCGGCGCTGGTATTCCTGCTTGGAACTGCACTTGTGATAGTTCTTGAAGCGATAATGGCTGGTATCCACACTATCAGGTTGCATTTCTATGAGTGGTTCACGAAATTTTACGAGGGAGGCGGGCACGAATTCTCACCTTTTAAGCTTCGTGTTCGTGGTTCTTGATGACTTGATGATAGGAAGGAGGAGAGGGCATCGGTCATAGCGCGGGAAGAGCCCCTAACCGATTCTATCATCAGCCCGAATTTAGCTGCGAAATTCCTCACCACCCTCTCAAATTCCTCATCTCTCTCATCTGTCTCCGAGTAGCATACCTTAATAACGCGTTTATAATGATTCTTCAGCAGTTTTATTATATTTGAGGTATCTATCGCTGCTGCTTTTGCTGTTGCATTCCCGCATCGGTAGTTGCAGCCCCAGCCGCCAGCCATTATATTTATGCTCGATTCCAGAATCACCTGAGGCTCTTTTATTATTGAAGCACCGGCAGGCGTCATGAAGAAAGTACCAGCCTCCTCGCTCAGCAGCTCTCGCACCCTTTCTCTGCCGAGTGCAATCTCTATGCAATTGTTCAATATCTCACCTCTTGCTCCTCTCGGTATCACCACGGGCACAGGGGCTTTGCGTATCAGCTCTTCCAGCTCGTCTGATGTGCAGCCACACAACCCGTATCCCAGCAGCACGAGATCAACCACTGGACTCAGTTCCTTCAGCCCATCCTCTATCACAGCCCGTAACTTCCAGGGCTGGTCATGCAATCTTAACTCATTCACCATAATAATCACCGAATCCATAAGCTTATTAGCCCTGATCTCACGCCTGACATCATCAAGACGCTTCTCCTTTATCTCTATCTCTTCCTCTTTAGCGAGCTCGGTAAGAAATCGCATATTCATCTCTCTGCTCGCCATAAGGATTGCGGGATTCGTTGTATCAGGTAATACGATGAATACACGCTTGATGCCTGTCCATTTAATAACATCATGTATCTCACGCCTCAAAATCTCACAGGTGATTATTCCAAGGTGCATGGTGCATTTGGTTAGGCTTTATTCTGCCACCACTTCCACACCATACTCCTTCTCGAGAAATGCTATGCACTCATCCCTGGTTATTCTATGCCTGGCAGGTACCTTTTTCCGCTGTATCCGGCGCTCCTTTATTCGATAACCCGGTCTTTTCAGAGATACTGAGACGTCCATACCGAAGATACCAACATTTGGATCATAGCGAATACCGAAATCGGTATGTTCTGCAATTCCGAACGAGAAATTGCCGGAGGTATCAAATTGGCTCATATAGAGTTTATTCTGTATTTTAAATACACGTGTCAGGAAATCATGTGCACGGGCGCCCCGAAGCGTGACTTTACATGCGATTGCCTCACCACGTTTTATACCAAAAGGCTGGATCGTCCGCTTTGCTGCGATTTTTATCGGTTTCTGACCGGCAATTGCGGGCTCAGCGAGCAGTTTCTCAGCTTTTGCCAGCTTCTCGCCACTCTCGCCTACACCCATGTTTATCACCACTTTATCCACTTCTATCCTCCTCATTGGATTCTGATTCGATCCCATCTTTATTTACTCCCTCCCGTTCACCGGTATCGCTATCTTATCCTCTCCGACTACAAATATATAATCCGCTATCGTCTCGAAACTCGCTCCATCCTCAAGTGACTTCAATATTACTACATTTGGCTCCGGGCTTCTTACCACCTTTATCTCCTCTATCTCCCCTATCTGCGCTGAATGCCTCCCCCCGATCACCATCGCTTTACTGCCAACCTTATAAGCGAAATGCTGCGATATCGCATTCGAGTCCAGAGCGAGCATAATAGAATCATGTGTTCTTATCTCTCCATCCTCATCTCCCAGCAGGAGGTTCCGCCCGTCATGCAGATTCAATTGTATCACCCCGCCCCTTAACATCCGCTTGTTCTCCACGCGGCAGAGTTTATTTCTGGCTTCTTCTGAGCTTATCGGATGCAGTGACAGTTTACCACGCTTGTCCATCAATACCATGTAATTCGCTTCTATCTCCGGAATGGAGAGGATGTCGAAGATACCAACCGGGAATTTGTGGTCTTTCCTTATACGTCCGTCAATCAGAATCTTACCCTCGTTCAGTATCCGCTTCGCCTCTTTACTGTTATCCGCCAATTTAAGCATATCCCGCACAATCAATAGCAGAGGTATGCTCCTATCCTTTGGATGGGGTCCCGGTCTGGACTTTACAGTCCACCAGGCAGTCTTCCTGCTTATTTGCCAGCTTCCTGGCGCCGCTATTCGCTTCTGATGCTTGCTCATTTTACCGTCAATATATTATTCATTCTCCACTATTTATTTATCACTGCGAGCATATTATATAAGGTTGTGTAATTTAATTCTCACCTGCACTCGTAGGCGATATCAATTGTAGCGCTGACTTTCACTTCTTTAGGCTCGATTGGTGGTGGTATCGCCTTTGGAGCCGTGGTTGGAATTGGCATGGCGTATTCACTGCCAAATACTTCTGCTCGATATGGCGCCACATAGGTACCACTCTCCTTTGCTGTGGCTATTCTGGTGATCCTAAGACCTAAACCACTGGCTATCGCATCAGCTTTCGTTCTTGCATCCTTACAGGCTTCTTTTAGCGCTTCGTTCTTCAACTCTCTCCTCTTATCTTCTGTCAATCCGAATTCTATCCTTCTCACTTTGTTCGCGCCTGCGTTCATGGCTTCTTCAATAATTGCCCCTATTTTATCCAGATCCTGGAGTTCAACGGTTATTTCGTTAGTTACCCTGTATCCAGCGATCTCTTCACCGCTCTTTTCGTAATTATAATTTCTAACCGGATAGACATTAAAATAAGTCGTTTCTATACTATCTTTTGGTATTCCGAGCTTTTTGATCGCCTTGATTATGGATTGCATCTTTAAAGAGTTCTCCTCTAAAGCTTCCGTTACATTCCCCGATTGCGTCTCCACACCCAGGTACACCTTAGCCTGATTCGGCTCTGTTTTTATAATCCCGGTTCCAGAAACGGAGATGGTGGAATTACCCTCACCTTTTATCGCGTTCACACCGGGGTTGATGTATGCGACCCCTGCAATAGCCAGGCAGATTGCCAGTGTGGCTATTATCCCGACTGCTATATTATTTTTCATTTATCCCAATTGCTACATTATTTTTCATTGTATATAATATAAGTAGTAAGTGTAAGCACAGGTAAGTAAGACTTCCTTCCATTTTATTCTTTCATTTCCATTGTAAGTAATTGTATTGTAAGTTAAAAATAGAAAAATGGCTAACCGTAACTCTGACCGTGACCGTAGCAATAACAACCGGCTCGAGGAAGAGTTAAAGCTATGGAAGTGGCTTGGCGATAAACTTCTCGGTGAAGCCTTTAATGCGACAGAGATTGCCGATTTTGAAGATTTAAAGAGAACAGTGAAAAAAGCTTTGTTTGACGATGCTGAGAACCTCGTAGCTAAAACAGGGCAAAATACACCCCCTATCAATCCAGAAATAGTCGCGCAGGAGCGAAAAGTCATTGAAATAGAGAGAGCTGCCTTAGATACCGATGCATTGATCGTTCCCTGTAAAGGTGGCTTTTTAATGAAGATCAACAATAAGCTACCGGTGGTCAGGCAGCGATTCGCATGTGCACATGAAATAGCACATACATACTTCTTTGACCTCGAAAAAGACCCGCCTTCCAAGCCGTACAGGAGGTCAACTTCCAGGTATTGGGTGGAGGAGGGAATGTGTTACGAGTTAGGGAGAAGGATTTTGATGCCCACGGAGATGATAAGAACCTGGATGGATAATGCCACTCCACCTTATATAAAAGATTTTAGAGCCATGATGCGTTCTTTTTTTGTTTCCGGAGAACTGCTGGCATATCGTATTCATGATTTAGCTACATGGAACGTGTTGATGCTCATTTTCGAGGTTAGCGATAACAATAACAATGCAGGAAATGGAGCGATATCGTTGTATAAAGTGTTGAAATCAGGAGATGTGAAGCATGTTCACGTAGCGAGAAGAGGTTTAAAGGTGAAGGACCCGGTGCTTTATGAGTTACTTTCGAGAGCATTTAAGGGTAAGAAAGAGGTGGTTGAGGAAAAAGATTTGTACATATCTATTGGTAATTTAAAAAGAGAAATTGCTTCGTTTGGCGCTTCGTATATTGGTTCTTATCCACCAAAAGTTATTGCTATTTTATGCTTGAGGTAAGAATAAAGAACAAACAGATGAATCAGAGAGGCAGACGAGCACCCAACTCGCTAAGAGTCCTATTAGAAAAAGCATTTGGGAGATTAAGTTCAATAGATTTTGAAAAGACTTGTGAGGCGCCAAACTGCGCCATTTCACCGTCCTTTTAGACCAGTGGCTTGTTGCACTTATGGATAAACTCAATGTACCAAGGGAAGAAATAGCGGTCTTTTATGGTAAGGAAAAGGACCCTATGCACTGATAAAAAAATACGCTCATCACCCTAAACCATCGTGAACAGAATGATGGATGCGAAACCAAGTTTCCTTTGAGTTGAGCAATCATTGAAATATTTGCCGCGAAGGCAACCCCTCTATTGGGGTGAAACGCCCCTTTGACCTCTTGACTCCGTCATGTTTTTTTATAATGATGTTTTTATCTTTTATTTATTTTAGTATTACGATGAAATGCGAGGATGGAGCAAATGAAAATAGAGGAGTTTGAAAGATTAGACCTGCGAATCGGCAGGATAAAGGATGCAGCAAGAATAGAGGGTAGTAAGAAGTTAATCAAGCTCGAGGTGGATATCGGGAATGGGGATGAACATGAGCATGGGCGTAATAGACAGCTCGTTGCGGGGATTGCAGACGAGTATAAGCCAGAGGAACTGATTGGTAAGCTCGTGCCTGTGCTTGTGAACCTGGAACCAAAGAAGCTCATGGGTGTAGAGAGTCAGGGCATGCTCCTGGCTGTATCGGTTGATGGCAAGCCGGTACTGTTGCATCCGGATAAGGATGTGCCACCGGGTAGTAGGGTATGCTGAAGGGGAAAAGTTATAGTTCTATACTTGCCCACCCCGCTTTGAAAAGCGAAGTATCCTATTATTGGCATTAAGACACAAATATTTACCGGGTTGTTTTTTAGCATTTTCACTCCCTCAATATCGGTGTGATTTCGAAGTACTCGCGAAGTCTACGTGGGAAGATATCGGAAACCTCTGGGAGGAAACTGTTGGATAAGGAGGCGGTAATCATCGGTGATGCCGATAGAGAAATGAGAAAGGCGCTTGTGAAAGGCAAAATGAGATTTCAGCTGGATTTAATCCATGTGCTCCGCGATACCAGCTTTAAGCTTTGGCAGGACAGGGAAATGACGCTGGAAGATAGGAAAAGGATAATCAGAAGGTTGGGAACACTCCTTTTTTCGTTGAAGAATTCGGTGGAGAAACATAGAAAGGATAGGAATCTGGATGCATTGAAAGGAAGGACCTCCAAACCTTTCAGTCCATTCAGTAGTTCCATTAGCATAGGTCGTTATGAGCCATGCATCCCCACCACCAGCACCGTAAGTCCAAGTACCCCCTGCCACGATATATCCGCCATCGGTGGTTTGTCGGGCTAAGTAGGAGAAATCATAATTTGACCCCCAAATACCTACTTCTTCTCATTCCAACTTTATCGCAGGTATCCAATCTGTGTATGTTTTTCCATTCGCATCTGTGAACAGAGTGCATGTTATTGTTCCCCCTGTTACTTCTTTGCTGGGTTCATGGATTATCTGAGGATATGAGCCTGTTACGATAGTATAATTATATTTATGACCTTCATACAGCATGACATAAGGAGCACCGCTTACGTTATTTATTGTTATGTTATGGTAGTCGTCCTGGTATCCGTTCCAGGTACCATTTGCTATCGGAATGCCATTTTCCTCTAATTCAATCGACTCTGTATGTCCGCCGGTTCCAACACAGGGGTAGGTGTACAATTTGCTAACGTTGATGTTGCATGAAGGTCTGATTTCCCCTTTATGTGTTCCCATTATACTCGGGTAAGTGCCTGCGCCAGTGTCAAAGACTGAAGGTACAGGTGCAAAGTAATTCTCCCAAGGCTCCATCAGTGGATGGCTATCAGCATCGGAATATATATTGTAAGGAGCATCGCCAATTCCATCCCCATCGGCATCACTTCCTTTGTAATCGCTCCAGTAGTTGCCTGTGTAGTTCTCGTAAGTTGTTCCGTTATAAACATAAGTTATTTTTGATGTGGAGTTCCAGATGTTAGTTGAAAGGGTAGATTTAACGTTATTACCATTGTTTATAAAGTTGTTAAGATAGATTTTGTTGTTGTTCGAGCCCCATGAGTAAATGCCATACCAGTTATTCGAGTTTACGTTGTGGCCGGTTAGGACATTGTTGCTTGAATACCACAAGAAGATACCTTTATAGTTATTCGAGATTGCCTTATTGATAGTTAAGGTGTTGCTGTTTGAATAGCTGAGATCGATGCCTTCCCAGTTATTCAATGCACTATTGTTGGTTAAGGCGTTGTTACTTGAAGAAGATAAGTAGATGCCACATTTATTATTCGATGCGTTATTATTCATGAGCATGTTGCTGCTCGAATGCTTCAAGTAGATGCCATAATCGTTATCCCGTGCATTGATATTTTCTATTCTTGAATCTTTTGAATAAACAAGTAATATTCCAAATCCATTTTTTGTTAACCTCAAGTCTTTCATGGTTATATTTGTTGAATTCACAACTCCCACACAGCCAGCACCATTCGGCACCGCTCTATCTTGTTCATTAACCAAATAATAAATAGGTTTTTCATTTACCTTGTTGCTTGCATCTATGTTCTGAGTGAAGTGAGAAAGGTTATCGCCCCAAACACAAAAGTTGTATTTATTCCCAGACATCGTATTGTTCATTAACGTATTATTGCTTGAATCAAAGAGGCGGATGCCATTGTTGTTGTTCGAGTTTGCATTATTGCTATTCAAAATATTGCTATCCGAATAATCCAAGTAGATGCCTACTTCCCCATTGTTCGAAGCGTTGTTTCTGGTTAAGGTGTTGTCACATGAAAAAATCAAGTGTATGCCGAACTGGCTGTTCGATGCTTTGTTTCTGGCTAAGATGTTGTTATCTGAGGAATATAAACGGATGCCCCACCAGTTGTTCGAAGCGTTGTTGTTCGTGAGCGTATTGTTGCTCGAATGTTTCAAGTAAATGCCGCGGTTGTTGTTTGATGCTTGGTTATTAGAAATGGTGCAGTGACCCGCTGAGAGATATATTCCAGCTTTTTTATCCTTAGTCGCATCCATAACCATAAATCCACTTATGTTCACATAATCCGCTGTCACATCAAAGACATGATCTGAGGAATTCGCCGCCTGAACAATCGTTTTAGCCGAGCCATTTTCCGACTTAATCGTCAATCGCTTGTTCACATTTATGTTTTCGGTGTAGGTGCCATCACGCACGATGATAGTATCGTAGGGGTCAGCCGCATTCACCGCTGCTTGAATAGATTCACCCGGATTAACATAATGTGTAGTTCCGGATGCGCATCCAATGCTTACGAATGCCAGCGTTGCGAATAGAACAGCGAGTGCCAACATTATTCTTATTCTAAATTTTCTTTCACTTTCCTTTTTCATATCCCATTATTTTTATACAAGTCACTATACCCGTACTTAAGTACGGAGCCTGTAAGTAAAAGCCCGCACTTACGCACGGGGACCCGTGACTTTATACATTTACCCTATGGAATAAAAAAGTTTTTCGGTCACTGGCTTTGGGGCAAAAAATTTAAATAAACCCATGGTAGATATTTAGAATAGGTGGTAGCGTAAGAAAGGAAAAGAAGGGTTTTAATTGGGCAGAATATGAGAACGGCAGGGATAACGAGATAAGGAAGTTGGCAGAGCTGTTAAAGTCGGTTATTTGGCGATTGGGTGACCCTTATAGGATAAAGAGGAGGGGAAGGGGAAGCCCTACTATCCGCCCAAGGGGATGGCTCTACTGGCGGTCATGATGTTCAGGATGGTTTTAAGCGAGCGGGAATACGTGAATTGGTTAAAAACGAACAAGTGGCTAATAGAACTCGCAGAATTGCCAAATACCCCAGATAGGAGATCCATAAAGCGCGTTTTTGAAAGAACACCGTTAAAATACTGGGAAAGGTTAGAGGCGGAAATACAGAAAATTATACCGGATTCAAAGGTGTATGGTGTCGATTCCACGGGGCTCAAGCAAAGCAAGAGGACCGGGGCATGGTCAGATAAAAATAACAGGAGAAAGGACTTCAAAAAATTGCACATAATCGCAGATTTGGTAAATAGGGCGATAGTAGAAGAAAAACTGACGGAAGGGAGGCGGCACGATTCCCCCGTCTTCAAAGAGATGATGGATGACGTTGAAAGTGTAGATAAGATGACGGGTGACCCCGCTTATCTCAGCAGGGATAATTGCGAAATCGTCGCCGATAAAGGAGGCGTATTTCAAACCAAAGAAGAGCGTCACGCCAAAGCCAAAGAGTCAAGCCTGGAAGGAGATGATAATGGAGTGGCTTGAGAAGAAATTTCTTCGAGAATATCACATCCGATCCATTATAGAAGCAATGATATTGTCGTTCAAGTGCATTGCAGGTAGTGCGGTTCAGGAAAAATAAGAACATATTAGCAGAGATTATCCTGAAAAAGTGTATATTCAATGCTGTTTGGTATGTAAGGAGGTGTCTATAAATTATGCCCCAAAGCCATATAGGTTACAAACTCACCATGGTCATAGCTTCTTTGATGCCTGTTGCTTAACATGCTCATTCGTACCTCACAGCCTCAACGGGACTCATCCTCGCCGCTTTCATTGCGGGATAAACGCCTGAGAGAACGCCAGTGATGACTGCAACTGCAAGACCGCCGAGCAATACTTCGGCATGCAAAATCGCGGGAATTTCAATACCAAATGCGGACCCCAAGCCCACACTTATCACATTTGCACCTATAACCCCGATAAGCATGCCTAAAATGCCACCAATTACGCTAATTATCCCGGATTCAAGCACGAAAATGGTGAGAATATCTCTATTTCTCGCACCTATTGCTTTCATCACGCCTATTTCATGCGTCCTTTCCATCACGGACATGAGCATCGTGTTCATAATACCGATGGAAGCGACAATTAGCGAAATTGATGCAATTGCGAGCAGAACAGCCTGTAAAATTTTGAAAAGCTCCTCGAGCTGGCGGATGAAACTGCCCATTGTTAGTGCTTGAGTGAAGTCCTCTATCTTATGATTCTCATCTATTCGCTCCTCTATTTCATCTGCTATCCTTTCCGCATCTTCTATATTTCTGACCCTGACAAAGATCATGGAAATTTCATCGCCTATTATCTCCTTCGCATCACGCTTTGTGATATAAATCTGCGTGTCCACCTCAGAGCGGAATCCGCCCTGCTTCTCAAGAATGCCAACGACCCTGAAAGTGCGTCCTGCGATTTTTATACGGTCATTTACGCCGATTTCATGCACAAATAAATCCTTTGCGATGCTGTGACCCACGACGCAAGTCTTGTGGTCGCTCTCTCGCAGTCCTCTACCCTCCTCTTCCTTGACTATCTTGCCGAAGACGGCATGCGTCTCCTTCGGATCGATACCAACGACTTCAAATAGTTTTCGCTCTCTTCGATGTTCCACATCTTTCACGGCACTGAACATCGCCGCCGCTTCACGAACACCGCTTATCCTTTTTACGTCATGCAAATCACGCTCGTTGAAACCACCGAGCATAACATATCCCCGCCCCTGTGTGAATCTTCCGGGCATTACCATGATTGTGTCCGCCATTTCGGTCAATTGAGATGTCACTGAATACTTCAAGCCAAAACCTATGCTCATCAAAGCGACAATTGCCGCAATCCCCACTGCTACACCAAGCATTGTCAGGGCAGAACGGGCTTTCCTCTCACGCAAATCCCCCAGAGCAAGTGTGAAAATGCCCATTAGCATCCTCCCATTTATAAGAGCGCGCCATCTGTCATTCGCAATTTCCTGTGAGCTCTCGCGGCAATGTCAAAGTCATGCGTCACTAAAATGATTGTTCGGCGCTCTTCACTATTTAATCGCTCAAAAATTCCCATTATCACGTTTCCAGCATCCGTGTCAACATTTCCAGTAGGCTCATCCGCCACGATAATTTCAGGATTGTTTGCCAGAGCACGAGCAATCGCCACTCTTTGCTGCTCGCCGCCACTCAACTCCATGGGCTTATGATAAACTCTGTGCGAGAGCCCGACTTTCTGCAGGAGTTCACTCGCTCTTTTCATTCTTTCAGTCCTTCGTATGCCCGCGAAAAGCATCGGTAGTGCAACATTCTCCAATGCATTGAGCGTGTGAATGAGATTGAACTGCTGAAAAACGAATCCAATTTTCTCCCTCCTGAGAGCGGCGAGCTCGTTATCGTTCAATCTGCTCGTATCTGTGCCTTCTATGAACACCTTTCCGCTCGTGGGTTTGTCCAGACATCCCATCATGTTCAGTAGAGTGGACTTTCCAGAGCCCGAAGGACCGAGAATTGCAATGAATTCGCCACGCTTAACACTTAAATTCACGCCTCTCAACGCTTGAACTTCCACTTTTCCCATGTGGTAAACTTTCGTGACGCCCTCCAGCCGAACTATTTCTTCCGCAGACATGTGCCTTCTCTCTTTCCCCTCCTTACCTCGCTCTCCGCCGCCACACGATGAACGCAAAGAACACCATTACCACAGCGGACAGCGCAACGATTGCGAGAAGCGGAAATGACCATGCAGGGCTCTCCTCTTGCGGTTCAACGAAAATTTTCACCTCGCATGGCGGCGTCTCGTGCATTCTTCCCGTTGAGACATCTCTGAAGCGGAGTTTGAAGCGGAATGTGTTCTCTCCTTGCGGAAGCGTGCTTGTGTCCACCGTGAATGATGCGGAGAAGACATCTCCAGCGTCCATGTCGCCGATGAAACTCTCAGAGGGAAGAATCCTCATTTGCTCGCAGGGCTCACAGGGAAAGACACTCACGGTACTCACAGGTTTCTCCATGCCGTTCGCAACATCAAACTCAATCCTCACATTCTCACCCCGCTTGACTTTCGCAGGTGCATCCACAAGAATCAAGTGCATGTCCAATATGTTCCTCAGCAGGATGCCTGTCTCAAGCACGCTCTTATGCTCGTTCTCACCGTTCTTGTATGTCGCTTCAAACACGATGCTTTTGAACTCCGCCTTTGCCCCCACTTCCTCCCCGAGGGCGGAGAGCGTGAAATTCACCGTTTTATGCTCAAAGGGTTCGAGTTTTCCAACGAAAATGCATTCGGGCGTGAGCTCCAAGCCCTCATCCGCATCCGCATGAACAGAGACGCGGGCGCCGGAAACTGCACTCGGTCGACTGTTCGCAACTGTCACCCGGACTTCTTTCGAATCGCCGGGTGATATTTCGGGTGGAATATCCACAAGAATATCTAATGCACTGCTGTCCACTCGCACAGGAATTGGAAAACGCACATCCTTACCGTTCTCAACGGACACGAGCACCTCAGGGAAGTAAGTGCCATCCTCACAGAATTTATTCACACGCACAGGGAAAGATATGCGAATGCTCTCTCCGGGTCCGAGCGCGCCGATGCGGAAGAACTCGCTGCTGCGTGTGCGAGAGGAAAGCCACTCAACGCATTTCTTGCTCACGAGCCTAACGCTCTCGATCTCCGCACTCGTCGTTGAGACCGTCGTAGTTCGTGTGTAAGAGCCTTCATGCTCTTGCTTAAAGCTCTCTTCTGTAACTGTGGACTGCGTCACTGTGTTTTTGAGTGTGAGCGAGATTGTTCCTTCGTCTCCGGGAAAGAAGACCGCAGGCTCCACATCGTGATTGACGACTGACACTGCAGACCCTTCAGCGTCAGCAGCACACACGGCTTGCAGCAGAACCGCCAGCACCACAATACCTGTAATAAACGCAAGAGCGGACTGAACGCCTTTCATCTCATCTCACACACGCTTGAGTAGATCCTCCTTTGCATAATTCCCTGGACCCCTCGATAAGAAACAAAGGAGTTTGTAGTTAGTTTAATGTTTAATGTTAGTTTAATATATCATCTTTTCCTTAATGTTTTAATAAGCCAATAAGCCTGAGCCGCTGTGGCTCAGTGGTAGAGCGGCTGACTCGTAATCAGCAGGTCGTGGGTTCAAATCCCACCAGCGGCTTTTTATGCACCAGAATGGCATTCTAAAGAAGGAGGATAACTTCAGTAGCTGGTATAATGAGATATTGAAGCGTGCGGGGATATTGGATGTGAGATACCCGGTGAAGGGCGAATATGTCTGGTATCCATACGGACTCAAGCTAAGGAACTTAATCTACAACATCCTGCGCTCACTTATGGATAAGGAGCATGAGGAGGTACTGTTCCCTTTACTGATACGAAGAGATGAGTTATTAAAGGAGAAGGAACATATAAAGGGCTTTGAGGATGAGGTATTCTGGGTTACCCACGGAGGAAGTACTGAACTGGACATCCCTCTTGCACTACGTCCCACATCCGAAACTGCGATATATCCCGTCTTTAAACTCTGGATAAGGTCACATCGCGACCTGCCCATTCGTGTATACCAGATTGTGAACACTTTCAGATACGAGACGAAGCACACGCGACCGTTGATTCGAGTCCGCGAGATAACTTCCTTCAAAGAGGCACATACCGCACATGCGAGTAGAGCAGAAGCAGAGGAGCAGATAAAGAAGGCAGTTGCTCTATACAAGCTTTTCTTTGACCAGCTCGCCGTTCCTTATGTGATAACAAAGAGACCGAGCTGGGATAAATTCCCGGGTGCCGAATATTCCATCGCATTTGATACGCTCATGCCAGATGGAAGGACAATGCAGATCGCCACTATCCACCTGCTCGGCGAGAACTTTGCACGAACTTTTGATATACGATATGAGGCTGAGGATGGTTCATCTAAGCTCGTTAACCAGACGTGTTATGGTATCTCCGAGCGATGCGTAGCTGCAGTTATCGCAGTACACGGAGATGAACACGGTCTGATTTTACCGCCCAAGGTGGCACCCATCCAGGTGGTTATTGTCCCTATCATATTCTCAGGCGATAAGAACGGGAGCGGGATGGAAGAGGTGAAGGAAGCCTGTATCAGTCTGTATGAAGCTCTGAAAGAAGCGGATGTGAGAGTTATCCTGGATGACTCCCCGGAGAGACCTGGTGCGAAGTATTACTACTGGGAGATGAAAGGAGTCCCCTTACGGATCGAGTTAGGACCCCGGGATTTGAATAATAACAGTTGTGTATTCGTACGACGTGACGACTTCAGGAAGACTCAAGTATCTCTTAACACTGCTGTTCCTGAGGTCAAGAAAACACTGGACGATATTCAGCGGCATCTATACGCGCGTGCGAAAGAAAAGCTTGCCTCGAATATTATAAATATAGAAGACAGTAAAATGGGTAAGATGGTTGAGATGGATGAGTTAAGAAAAGCGGTGAGAAACAGTATCATCTCCCTGACCCTGTGTGATAACGAGAGCTGTGGTAAGGAACTGGAGGACACACTTGGAGTAAGCGTACTGGGAGAGGTGTATGAGGATAAGGGGGTAGCAGAAGGGGAAGGTAGTGGTAAAAAAAGATGTGTAATCTGCACGCGCAGTGGGAGTAGAGTCCTTGTTGCCCGTACTTATTAATTATAATTATACTTGTCTATAAGGTGGTTTTCAGCTCTGTCTTCTACCGGAAAAAAGCGAAAAGTTTAAGAACACATGATGGGTATTTCAGCGTGAATGTATAATATGAATATGAACCAGAACAACGTCAGTCGAGAAGTCCGCTATATAGACGGCGTGATAAGAAATGTTCACAATGTGAAGAAGAGGGAGTTTAAGCCATTCTACCGGGACCTCTTCGATGCCGACTGTATAATCCTCGTCGGTGAGGGGAGGTCTCAGAGCGCTCTGTACATCGGCATGGGACAGATGAACAAGGTGGTACGGACCCTGGTTGATATAGACTTCCCGGGCAGGAACATCCTTGAAGCTGCACCAATACTGGAGAAGAAGCATGATAAGATAGCACTGCTTGTCAATTCAGGAAGTGGTGAGACCGCAACACCTAAGATCGTGGTTAAGCAGCTCGCTGAGTATATAGAGCGTACAGGAAGCCCTAAATTCTCCATTGATGTCGTCGTATCGAATCCCAGCTCATCAATAGGGAAGATAGGGGAGAAAGAATATGCCAATATGGTGGAACTGAAGGGTAGAGGTAAAAGGTCTAACTCGACCAATGCTTTCCTCAAACATGGCATTATGAGCGATGTTTACGAGCTGGGCTCCTTACTCCTATTCCAGAAGACAAAGGAGGCAATAAACGAGCATGCAGACTATAATGCCGTATTCGAGAAGATAGATGCGGAATCGAGGGTAATAACCAGTATTGTAAAAGAATTTATCAATTCAGAGATTTACGGGGATATCATCTCTAAATTAGAAACAAGAAGCCGGATAACCATGGGGGGGCTGGGTCCAGCGAGGAACGTAGCGAAGATGACTGCGATAAGACTGCAGCATGTTAAAAGGGCGATAGGCGATGAGGCTTATTTGTCCGGTCCTTTTGCTCCGCGACCGCGAGCCGGAGATATATTGTTCCTGGTCTCATGGTCGGGTGAGACGGAGCCACTCTTCGGCTGGTGCAGTGAGCAGAAGAAATTTGGTGGCTATGTTTATTCCATCGTTGGCAATGAATCCACATTATCGCGAGAGTCCAAGAGCTTCATCATACCCTCTTCACCAATCGAGTTCTATGAACGCGCTACATTTGCTCTCAGTCCGCTACCACTGCATCTGGTCGAACGATTGAATCAACGTGGCTTCAGATTGCCGGAATATATCATGGAATGGTGGCATTCTGTGACCCAATAATTTACGATAATACTGCTATCACAGTCTTACCGCATCTCACCCTTGCACCGCTACCCACACATAGCTCAAACCCCTCTGGTACACTCACATCCACACGTGAGCCGAAGCATATCTTACCCATTCGCTCTCCCTTGCTTACCCTCTGCCCTTCTTCCACCTCACACTTTATCCTGCGCGTAAAGAAACCCGCTATCTGAACCACCTTTATGGCACCATACCTCGTATCCAGCACAATTGTATTCTTCGTATTGAAATCGCTGATTCGCATGAATGCGGGCTTATAAGTGCCTTGCTCTGGTGTTATCCCCCTCACCACGCCATCCAGTGGCGCAACGGTGACATGGAGATTATAGAGATGCATGAATATAGAGATCGTCCTCTCTTTTCCTTCTTCTCCTTCTTTTCCTTCTATAATCCTCAATATCCGACCGCTCGCAGGCGATACCATCTCCTCACTCATCTTACCTGAAACCAAATCTACCAATCAGGGGTACGAATGCGACCTCGCACTTACTCTGCTTCTCGATCCCGTTCTTCTTCTCCACCAGGTACAGCTCCTGTATATATCTCCCAATGGGTATGACCATCCTACCCCCGGTCTTCAATTGTTCGAGCAACGGCGGTGGTACAGATGGAGCTGCACATGTCACGCATATCTTATCAAAAGGTGCATGTTCAGGAAGTCCAAGCGTTCCATCACCTGATACTACGACCACATTCTTATAGCCCGCATCTCTCAGATTCCGGGTTGAGAAATCAACCAGCAAAGGCAGTCGCTCTACTGTATATACACGTCCCTCAGTGCCTATCAACTCAGCAATGACCGCGGCATGATACCCGGAACCAGCACCGATCTCAAGCACTTTATCCCCTCTCTCCAATTTTAAATAGTCACACATCATCGCCACCATGTGCGGTGCACTTATCGTCTGCCCACCGCCAATAGGCAAGGGATAATCACCATATGCCTGGTCTCTCAGTTCAGGAGGTACAAAGAGATGCCTCTTTACACGATTCATCGCTTCTAATACCTCTGTACTAATCCCCCGCCGCCTCAGAAGATCAACCATTCGCTTCCTCTCTTCTTTATACTCGTCCTCCATCTCCATTTACTATTTATTCGTCTCTTTTCACCATTCGGGTTCCAGTGCCCGCCTTTTACGTTCCAGGAAACTATACACAGTACTGTGGGGAGTACCTTTTAACAGCATCTCTATCGCTTCCCTCGCCACTTTTATCTGCTCTGGATAGCCTATTAAGCTCACAGTCTTACCATAAACGGAGATTTTTACGCCTGTAAGCGTCTCTATTACCCGTCTTGTCTTACCCTTCTGTCCTATTATGCGCCCTTTCATCCGTTTGAGCGCCTTTGGCGTGAGATGCGCGAGTGAGATAACATCGAACAGGAGGGAATCGTCCTCGAGCAGTGCAAGAGCCTTCTCAGGTGAGAAGCCACGTCCTATCGCTCTGATCGCATCTACCACTCTCAATGTCTTCGTGGGGTCCTCTCCCTCCATGCCCTCTATACATACCTCACCATCCTCACTATCCACCGTTATCCTGCTCGCTGATGCACGCTCAAGCTCCTCCTTCACGATTCCATTATGCCCGATGAGCACCCCAATCCTATCCAGAGGCACTCTGACATACTGTATTATTGCCATCTTTTATCTCGCGGATTATCTCCTCTTCTGAACATTTTAAACCAAGTCTGTTGAAGAAAAAAACGATATTCCCAACATCGCGTCTGAGGAATTCATCAGCGTTTGGATGGCTAAGGAGCAGGGATTGCCCCATATCTATCAGTACAGGCTCCACCTCCGATTCATCCTCCACATAACCACGCATCAGTATATTGAACTCACTGAGATCCGCATGAACCAGGTTCGCCTTTTTATAAAGGCTCTTCAAGTACCCTACTATACATGTGAGCAGTTCATTCAGGTCAAAATCACGCTGTAATATCTCGATAGGGATATCACGCAATCTCGGCGCTGCTATGCCCTCTGCTCCTATAAATTCCATCACCAGTACATTATTATTGCATGCAATCGGCTCTGGAACCGGGACACCGGCATCAAAAGCTCGTTTCAAGTTCTTCAGCTCCTTACGTGCCCAGGCAAATATTACACTCCTCCGGTCCCTCTTTATGTGCTCAAACCTCGGGTCACCAATCATGTAATCGAGCATGGCATTGAAGTTAGAGGTACTCACCTTATACACCTTTATAGCCAGTTCCTGATCAGATGCACCCAGTGCATGAAAGACCACTGCTTCTTTCCCCCTGCTTACAGGTCCACCCAACGCTTTTATTATGCCCCGCTTCGTGAATTTATACAGGGTCTCTAAGGTGGGGAGGTCAAAGACATACTGCTCGATCTTTTCATCACGGTAATCCCGCTTCTTCTTTTTCCCCTTTGGTAACTGCCTCTCTTCCCGCTTCAGCCATCGCTCTACTTCAAATAGCCCTTCCTTCTCAGCCATTCTGCCTGTGGTCTCGTATATTTATGTATGAGGTCAGCCTTCTCATTCTGGAACTCCCACGGAACGATGATTACAACGTCACCAACGTTGATCCATTCCTTCCGCTTTAATCTCCCAGGTATTCTCGCCATTCGCTCCACACCATCTTCACACTGAACCAGTACCCTTCGCCCTCCCAGCATCTTCTCCACTATCGCTAACACCTCTCCTCGCTCACGCTGCGGTATACGTACGCGTATAACCTCCCCTTCTGTACCTTCTATCTCAACCAATTCCTTCGATCTCCGAACCCTCCTGATGTATCATGGATTTCATAATAGACGTATTTATCTAAGAAGGAGTAGGGTTTTATTAAATTTAAGCCCTTTGTGAATAGTTAATGGAGATGAGTGTGAGGAAGAGGAAGAGGATGAGGTGGGCTTTATCAAAGCTAATAACAGCTCTCTTTTTCAGGAAGAAGGCGGTGAAGATTGGTATTTATGGTCCACCAAACGCGGGTAAGACGACATTGGCAAACAGGATAATACATACTTTTGTGGATAATAACGAGGATATGGGAGTAGCAACGGAGATACCGCATGAGACAAGACGGGTAATCAAGAGGGAAGGGGTTCTCATAGACCTCAGAAGGAGGATTATGAACAGCAACCGTGATCGTAACCGTGACCGTGACCGTGACCGTGACTATGACCCCCGTCCAAGGGGGAGCAGAGCGAAATTGATGCTCGATGTGGTTGATACCCCGGGTTTGGCAACGAAGATAGATTTTCGCGATTTCATGGCTTATGGTCTGGAGGAGGACGAAGCGAAGAGGCGAGCGAAGGAGGCAACGGAAGGCGTTATAGAGGCGATAAAGTGGCTTGATGATATTGACGGTGTTATTTTACTTATGGATTCCACAGAAGACCCGTATACGCAGACGAATGTTGTTATAATAGGGAATATGGAAGCGAGGGGCATACCTATTATCATTGCAGCGAACAAGATTGATCTGCCCGATGCTACTCCACAACGTATAAAAAATGCCTTCCCGCAGCATCGTGTGGTACCTGTGTCGGCATTGAAAGGCGATAACATGGAGGAGTTATATGAAGAAATGGCAAAGGTCTTCCGGTGAAGAGGAAGGTGAAGGTAAAGTTAAAGGGAGTGAAGCAAGTACCGGGATAGAGATGAACGTAGTATCCAGAGATAAGGTAGAATCTATGGGCTCAATGGAGAAGTTGAGGTTTATATTAGACGGAGTGAAATCCGGGAATATAGTGGTGCTGGAAGGTGGACTGACAGCAGAGGAGCAGATGAAACTGATAGAACTCACGATGTTGGAGGTGGATGAAAGTTTCACGGGCATAGAGATAAGTGGGTATCCAGCCAAGAGGGGATTATTAAATTTGAGGAGGAAGACGCGACTCACCATTATCGGACCTGCAGCGAAGATGAAGACGATAAGGAAGGATAAGGACCTGATAAGCGCTATTATTTCCACAACATGACAACGCATGAGAAGATGGGGAGAATGGAAATAGGATAGGAGAGGGAGATGCACAAATGTTTGAAATGTGGTAAGAAATTCGAGCGGATAACCAAGGAGATGCTGAATGGTTGCCCGGAATGCGGAGGTAGATTATTCCTCTACATAAGAGATGGTGAAGACCTGGAAGCCAGAGAGCTGGTTGATAGAATAAAGGTGGAAGAGAGTAGGGATATGAGACCAGAGGAACAAATTGAGAGTTTAAGGATTCTCAATGCCGGGGTCTATGAACTCAATCTGGAGGCATTGATGGAGAAGAGAGAGATAGTTATGGGGATAAAACAGAGTGGTTCTTATGTAATTCACCTACCCTCGCTATTCGGGAAGAGGAAGAAGAGCTAATAAGCTAATATAATATAAATAATATTATAGGGAGGAAAAGGTGAGGTAAGAATGGGTTTAAAAGAAGGTCTGGGTAGATTCCTCGGGCGGAAGGAAGAAGAGGAGGATTATCTGGATTTAGACCTGGATATAGAGGAGTACGAGGAGGAGCTGGAGGATAAGGAAGAGGTGAAGATGTATGTGAAGACAGCGGAGCTGACGGGATTATACGATATTCCTGAGTTAAAGAAGGAGATATACGCAGGAAATCTCCTGATTCTGGATATTTCACTGGCAAAGCATGACAAAGTACTGATAGAGAAGGCGATAAAAGACCTCAAACTGGCTACTCTTGATGTCGGTGGTGATATCGCAGGTATTGGAGAGGATCAGGTGATAGTGGCGCCCGGAGGTGTGAGGATAGATAGGGAGAAGGTGGGTGGAAAGTGAAGTGAAGTAAAGTAAATGAAGGGTAGATGCCCGGTCTGTGGAGCGGAGAGTAATCAGGAATTTAAACCATATAATATACCTTATTTTGGCGATGTCATGCTGTTTGCGGTATCATGCCCATCCTGTGGGTACCATTCTTCTGATGTGATGCTATTATCAGGGGGTAAGAACAAGAAGAGGCATGAGATGCTCGTGTCCTCGGTGGAGGATTTGAATACCACCGTGGTGAGGTCTTCCTATGGACGAATTGAGATACCGGAACTTGGAGTGAGTGTGGAACCAAGAAAGGGAGAGTCGTTCATCACAACGGTGGAGGGTGTACTGATGCGAGTGGAGCGAGTGGTGAAGATGCTGAGCAGAGAGGAAGAAGGAGCGCGAAAAGAGCGTGCGGAACGTATATTGAGACGTATAGAGGATATAAAGGCAGGTAAAGCGAAGATGAAGCTGATAATAGATGACCCCACGGGCAACAGTGCAATAATTCCACGATAAGATTGCTATACCTTATCTTATACTTATACCTTTACCTTTACCTTTATAAGTAATGGGAAACCTCTTTTCCATGGTGAGTGATAAGAAATGACCGATACCATAATACTATGTAAGGAGGGAACGATAAACTCCTATTTGAGTGCACTCGTGGTTGCTACAAATAGGAGTAAGGCAGGAGAGGATATCGCAGTGGTGTTCATGCAGGAGGGTTTGGCGGCACTGATAGACAAGAAATTCCGCTATGATCCGGGCCTGGAGAGCTATGCGGAGGATATAAAGAAGAATGCCGCGGCAATGGGTGTTCCTTCGGACCCATTCGAACTGATAAAGATGGCAAGCGATGCTGGTGTTCGCCTGTATGCCTGCTATGCATGGATGAAACTCTTAGGTGGGAAACCCCCAAGGTTTGATATACCGGAGGGCCTGGAGAAGCTGGAATTACAGGATTTGTTGGCGGAACTGGGAAAAGTGAAGAAGGTCATTACATTATAAATATTTCCCTCTTTTTTCTTTCTTTTTCCCTTTTTCCCTTTTGCCTTTTTATAGTACATAATGTATATTATTTCTCTGGTAAAGCTTTCTTTTTGAAAGAAGGGGTTTTTTTTTATCATCATGATACAGTGTGCAGAGGCGATAATAGAGTTTAAGGATGGACTCGTTTTTAAGCGGCGAATAAGGAAGCGATATAGGATAAAAGAGATAGACGAGCGAATAAGGAAGGAGAGGACAAGAAGTGAAGCGAAGCTAATCTCGGAAGCGCGAAGAAGGGGTATACCCACACCTATCATCTTCGATATCTTCGATTACACACTGGTGATGGAACGAATAGAAGGGGATTTAGTCAGGGAAGTGATAACACCTCGCATAAGCGAGCAAATAGGTGAACTCGTCGGCAAATTGCATAGAAACGGTATAATACATGGCGATTTGACCACTTCTAATCTTATACTCGGCAGCGATAATATCCTTTATCTCATAGATTTCGGGCTCTCGTTCTTCGATTCGAGCATTGAAGCAATGGGTGTGGACGTTCATGTCTTCTTCCAGAGCCTAAAAGCAACGTGTAAGTCGTGGAAAGAACTGAAGGAGTCCTTTATAAAGGGCTATACGCGCTCCTTGCCCGATGCTCCACAGGTATTGACCCGCGTATCAGAGATAGAACAGCGAGGTAGATACGTAGCGCGTAAGAAGTAGAATGCTTATTTGAGGACTGATTTGCAGGGGAAGGTAAAAAAAGCAGAGATAGAT
>PQXC01000020.1 GCA_003194435.1 Candidatus Methanophagaceae archaeon
AAGGGCTCCGATGCAAAGGAATTCAAACGGCTGATCCGAGATTTACCCCGCATTCGCAAGGCTGCCGGCGATAAAGCATATTCCTCTCGCGTTAACTGCCAGGCGGTGGCGGACAAGGGGGGAAAGCTATTCCTCTGTTTCAAAGCAAACGCTACGCCAAGGCGAAGGTATACCCGGCATGGCAAATATCATTCGAGGTGTGCGTATAACATTAAAAGATACATTAAAAGGGCGAAGGATTTGGGAATCCCTCTTTGGGTAAGTTGCCAGTAATTCCAAGCACTGATAGGGAACTCCCAAATCCTCCCGGTTAGTGTATATGCTCTTCAACAAGAGATAATTTACCCCGGCAGGGATAATCCGAAGGGTGTTATCTTAGTTTACGTTGACTTTTGGGATGAAGCCGCGAAACCGAAAAGCTTTTATATACCAATTTTTCCATTATAAAAATCGGGTAATGCACCCAATAAGATGAATAAGATGAAAAAAGCAACAAAAATAGTGGTAACACTGGTATTGGTAGCAGCGGTGTTACTAGCCGTGGTATCATTCTTGTGGGAAGAAAGGGAACCCGAGTTAAAGGTAGCTGTCCTCCACTTCGGTCCTATAGGGGACTATGGCTGGACATACGAAGCTCACTTAGGGGCTCAAGCGATGGCTGAAGCATTGCCCTACGTTGAACTCTCCGAGAGGGCGGAGGCTTGCGGTCCCGATGCACCACAGATAATGAGGGAGTATGCCGAGGCGGGATACAAAGTAATCTTCTGCCACGGTTGGGGCTTTGGTGAAGATATCGAAGAAATAGCTCCAGATTACCCCGATGTCGTGTTCATGTGGGGATCGGGGATTGAGAAAAAGGCACCTAATGCAGGCATATATTTTGCGAGGATGTATGAAGGCAGGTTCTTAGCTGGAATGGTGGCTGGTGCCATGACCAGGACAAACAAGATCGGCTATGCCGCTGCCATTCCAACATCTGAAGTGGTGAGGGGGATCGATGCCTTTGCCAAAGGTGTTGCCTCCGTTAATCCTGATGCGAAGGTCTATGTGGAATGGATAGGCGAATGGTATAACCCACCAAAGGAGAAAGAAGTAACTTTATCCCTCATTGATAAGGGATGTGACGTTATCACCCACCATTCCGATTCTTATGCACCGGCGGAGACGGCAGAGGAAAAGGGGGTCTATTTCATAAGCTATCACTCAGATATGAGAAGATTTGCCCCACACGTGTTTCTAACCGGCGTTGTTTGGAACTGGACACCCATCATGACCGATATAGTGAAGGCAGTGCATGAGGGAACATGGAACGAATATCCAGGTCAGGACTGGTGGTATGGGCTTGCTGAAGGAGGAGTAAAGCTCGCCCCCTTTAGTGACTTAGTTCCTGATGATGTGAGGGAGAAGGTGGAAGAGAAGAAGCAAGCGCTCATCGAGGGAGAGTTTGAAGTCTTTCCAGGGATGACTGACGAGGAGCTACGAGAGATTTATTATTTTGAACCGAACGTGGTGGGCGAGCTACCTGAAAAAGAGGCTGAAGAGACAATAATGCCGAAAGGGGAAGAAAGGGAAAACGAGTTAAAGGTGGCTGTACTTTACTGCGGTTCCATAAGTGACCATGGTTGGTGCAGAGAAGGCCACTTAGGGGCTAAGAGGATGGCTGGAACGCTGTCCTATGTCGGACTCTCAGAAAGGGAGAATGCTTGTGGTCCTGATGCTCCACAGATAATGAGACAGTATGCCGACACAGGATACAAAGTAATCTTCTGCCACGGTCCAGAATTTGGGGAATATATAGAAGAAGTAGCTCCAGATTACCCAGATGTCATATTCATGTGGGGAGACGGGGTTGAGAAAAAAGCACCCAATGCAGGTATATATTTTGCGAGGATGTATGAAGGCAGGTTCTTAGCTGGAATGGTAGCTGGTGCCATGACAAAAACAGACAAGATCGGATACCCTGCTGCTATGCCGACACCTGAGGTGGTACGGGGCATCGACGCTTTTGCCAAAGGTGTTGCCTCCGTTAATCCCGATGCGAAGGTCTATGTGGAATGGATAGGCGAATGGTGCAACCCATCAAAAGAGAAGGAAACTGCTTTATCCCTTATTGACAGGGGATGCGACGTTATCACTCATCACACCGATTCTTCTGCTCCAGGAGAAGCAGCAGAGGAAAAGGGGGTCTATTTCATAAGCTATCACTCAGATATGAGAAGATTTGCCCCACACGTGTTTCTAACTGGCGTTGTTTGGAACTGGACACCCATCATGACCGATATAGTGAAGGCAGTGCATGAGGGAACATGGAACGAATATCCGGGTCAGGACTGGTGGTATGGGCTTGCTGAAGGAGGAGTAAAGCTCGCCCCCTTTAGTGACTTAGTTCCTGATGATGTGAGGGAGAAGGTGGAAGAGAAGAAACAAGCGCTCATCGCGAGAGAGTTTGAAGTCTTTCCAGGGATGACTGACGATGAACTACGAGAGATTTATTATTTTGAACCGAACGTGGTGGGCGAGCTACCGTCGCCATCGTCGAGGTCCTCAAGTCCTATCTCCCCTACACTCAGTCTTTGATAAAATTCTCCTCGCTCATGCCCCGGTCAAAGATGAGCAGGCAATCAACTCAAAGGAAACTTGGTTTTCATTCATCCATCATTCTGTTCCCGATGGTTTAGGGTGGATGCGCGTATTATGCGCCTACAAGAGGCGTTCCGCATTTGGGGCACTTCATGGAACGGCAGGGCACACCGCGCTTCTTGGGAGCTTCATACCCGCATTGCGGACAGATACACCTCGAGGGAGCACCGCCAGCACCAGCCTGAGACGGTCCACCCATGCCCCTGCCTTTGCCTCTTCCCATACCTCTTCCTCTTCCTCTTCCTGCTCCTGTTCCACTGCCTGCACCTGCACCTCTACCCGCACCTCTACCTGTACCTCCAGCCATTGTCATTTTTTTAATCCTCACACAAGCTCTATACAGTTCTGCCACAGACCATGGACATTACAATAAGAGAGCGCACATAAAGCCTTGAACTCCTTAAGTGGCACTTTAAAGTGGGCATCGGGGCTTGTATAAGCCGCTGCGAACGCACCTCTGCCGATACAGACTATCCGACCATCATTCTTCACTCCAAACACTTCTATCCAGGATATACGGTGTTCCATAGTATTGGGATGCGGCTTTTCCTTCCCCACCACCACATGCACAATGCCCTGTTCCTTATCCACATCAATCACAGGGAGATGGTTCTCCTTTCCTTCAGATTCCGCACCTTTCAATATATCTGCGAATTCCATTTTTCCCCCTTCCTCCTACCTACTCCCCTTTTTCTATCTCCTCTACCTCTCTCCTGCCATGTTCCAGTTCCTGAACCTGCTCTTCGTCTTCTTTTAAGAGCAATGCCTGGAATTCACCCACATGTGTCTTCTCCTCTCTCGCTATATCAAGCAGAACACGTTTTATTTCCTCTCGCTCCGCCATCGTTGCAAGTTGTTCGTACAGATTCACCGCATCCAGTTCCGCTATCAGTCCCACACGCAATATCTCCTTATCTCTGTCAGCTTTACTCACTCTATCCAAATCCACCGGTATTTCACTCAACATATTTCAACACCTCACTTTACTAAGTTTACTATAAACTATAAGGTTTAATTAAGTTACCTGATTAACTTAACGGTTAGCACTAACACAGGCTCTTAGAGGTACAATGTAAGGTCTGCCATCGTGGTTGCTCAGTTTCGCTTCCACACCGTAGACATGTCTGATATTCTCTGCATTCAGTACCGAAGAAGGTTTCCCCTCCGCATATACCCTACCTCCATTCATCATTATTATCCGGTCAGCATAGCGAGATGCGAGGTTGAGGTCGTGAATAGCCATTATAGCTGAGATACCCCGCTCTCTTACCACACGTTTCACTATCTCCATCACCTCAAGTTGATGCCTGATGTCAAGATTGGATGTGGGCTCATCAAGCAGAAGTAATTCGGGTTCCTGTGTGAGCGCTCGCGCAATGAAGACCTTCTGCTGCTGACCGCCACTGAGTTCGTTTATGTCCCGCATCGCCAGGTCCTCAATATTCAGCATTTTTAGCGTCTCTAACACCTTCTCCGTGTCTCGCTCACTGCTTCGCCAGCCCAGATGCGGACGCCTGCCCATGAGCACGGTATCGAAGACCGTAGCGGGGAAGATTTGAGAACCATCCTGGGGTACGTATCCTATCTTTCTTGCAAGTTCCATTCTGCTTATTTCCCTTATATCACGTCCATCGAGCATGATACAGCCCTTCTGTGGTATGAGAATTCGATCAATACAGCGCAGCAGGGTTGATTTGCCCGCGCCATTCGGTCCCACTACACCCAGAATCTCCGATTCCGCAAGCTCTATATTCACATTCTGCAGCACAGGCATGTTTGAATAGCCAAACTCCACATCTTTTATCTTCAGTTTCATTTTACCAATATTCCCGCCTCCTTCTCATTATCAAGTAAAGGAACAGAGGACCCCCCATGAATGCTGTAATCGCTCCTACTGGTAGAATTTCGGGTGCTATAATTCTTCTTGCAATGGTGTCGGCAGTAAGCAAAAGAGCAGCACCAAAAAGACCTGATGCAGGAATTAAAAACCTGTTATCACTGCCGATAACCATGCGGCACATGTGCGGGGCAACCAATCCTATAAAACCTATGGTTCCCGTGAAGCAAACAATACCCGCGGTCATCAAAGAAGCAATTATCAGTATAAGGATTCTGGTTTGCTCGACATTAACGCCGAGGCTCTTCGCTGCTTCATCGCCCGCAGCCATCACATTCAGGTCCCATGACTTCCACATAAGCGGGATAATACAGCCTATAAGCACGATAGGCACTGGACCCGGTAGGGGTATATAAAGTGAACCCAGATTTAAGCTGAAGATAAGTTCATCCCAGGTTGCTCTTCCAAGGCTGCCAACCATCCAGAAGTAAGCTTCTTTTACCGCTTCAGATTCGGAAAAGTACATCAATAACGTCGTCGCCGCACTGAAGATGTATAACATCGCAATACCAGCGAGAATCATTGTCTCAGGCGTAGCTCTTTTGTAGCGCGTGAAAAGTAAGATAACAAAAGTGGGGATTAGAGAGAATAGGAATGCATTTCCTATTATGAGATACTCACCAGTCGCACCAGCGATAATACCTGCACCTGAAAGTATGGCAAGAGCCGCACCAAAACCCGCACCTGATGCGATTCCCAGCGTGAAGGGACTTGCGAGCGGATTTCTTAGAATCCCCTGCATCATCGTCCCGGCGATTGCGAGCCCCATGCCCGCAAGGATGCCCATTATGATACGCGGCAGTCGCAAGTTCCAGACGACAATCTCTTGTGTCGTTTCGACGTTTTGAAATATGCCATGCCATATTATCGAATATACCTCCGTGACCGAGATGGGATAAGAGCCAAGTGTTGCGGATACGCCAGCGATAATAAATATCAGGATAAGGGAAAAGAGGATAAAGAGGATTTTCCTTCCAATAAATTTCTTGTATTGCGTTTTTATCTCCGCTATTTTTTCCGTTCCTGTTCCTGCTCCTGATACAGTTTCAGTGCCCGATATTGATGCCATTTTCGCATTTTCACCTCAAATTAAAACACTATACAAATCGTGCAATACACTCCGCTCTCGCTCTTGAATAACGATATCATGCACCACCTGCGGTGTTAAATCAGCGATGGGATAATATCTCCCGCCTGAGTTAGCGGCTATATCTCTGCAATATCCAAGCTGCATTTTCACGAACGATTTGCTAACCACCTCAGTATCTATCACAATCACCTGTATACCCTCGGTTCGTGCGTGCTCCGCAAGCGCTAACAATTCCTTTTTGATGTCTTTATATGAGGAGGAAACATTTGCACGACCGTCAGATATTAAGACCAGCACGGGTATCACTCCCTCATCCTTCTGCTTCTCAGCCATCAGAAGATTCAATCCTCTTTCCAGACCTGCGGCTAATGGCGTTCTTCCGCCAGTTGGTAGTTCCCTCAACCTCTTATAAGCCAAATCTACACTTGAGCATAGTGGAAGCAGGACATCTGCACGGTTACCTCTAAACGCAACCATTCCAACCCTGTCTCTATGCTGGTATGAATCCAGTAATAATGAGAGAACAGCCCCTTTTGCACTCTCCATCCGCCGATTCGCACCCATTGACCCCGAGGCATCCACGACGAACATCGTTGCCGTTGATACTTTCCCTATGCGGATCTTCTCCCGGATATCCTGCGTTTTTATAACAACTGCTAAATCAGACTCATGTTCTCTTTCTCTCTCTTTCTGGTAAGGTGCCGCTATACGTATAGTAGCATCAAGAGCGACGTCCTTTATTTCGCCACTTGGGAACCCATAACGCACATATTTACCGTTATTGCGAAGTGAGAGTGTGGGTATTCTCCTTCCAGATATCTTCCTGCGATATATTCTATCTCTCTTTTGTTTTCCTCTTACTGCTCTTGTATCAATCGGGTCGCCTATGCTAAAAACAGATTCTCTTTGCTGTTCTTCTGTATCTGTATCACCATTCTCATCATGAACTTCTGGATTCGCATCGAGGTGCTCGTTATTTTCTCTATTTTCTCTTCTCTCGCCACTTTGATGTTGATATTGATGCTGTTGCTGTTTATCCTCATGCTTCTCTTCTTGCTGCTTTTCTCTGTCAGACATCATCTCATCGAGTTTTTCAGTATCCAGGCTCGGTGGTTCAAAAGGCTTTCTGCGCATTCTGTGCGGGAGTGCCAATTCCATCGCCTCTTTTACGTCCTCAAGAGTTACTTTCTCCCTGCCATCAAAAGCCGCAATCGTCTTTGCCGTTCTATTAATAACAATTTCAGCACGATGTGTCCTGACACCGAGTTTGATGCACGTATCTGCTATCAGTCTCAGCAAATCATCACTGATCTCCACCTCATTAATTATCTGTTTCGCATGCACGATCTTCTCCCTCAACTCCTTCTGTTTTCCCTCAAACCTCGTCCTGAACTCTTCCGCGTCCCTTTCAAAACTCTCCACCTGCTTCACTATTTCTACCCTTTTATCTACATCGTCTATACCTTCTACACTTACTTGTAGACCGAATCTATCCAATAATTGAGGTCTGAGCTCACCCTCCTCCGGATTCATTGTTCCAACTAAGATGAATTTAGAAGGATGAGAAACCGAGACACCCTCTCGTTCTACTACATTTATGGACATCGCAGCAGAATCCAGAATGAGATCGGCAATGTGGTCATCTAAAAGATTTACCTCATCAATATAGAGGATACCCCTATTTGCAGCAGCCAGTATGCCGGGCTCTAACGCTTTTATTCCTTCTTTTATCGCCCTCTCAACATCTATCGAGCCCACGACACGGTCTTCAGTCGCACCTAACGGTAGGTCCACGACCCACATCTTCCGTTTCGCCACTTCCAGTTCCTCACCGTTCGTTTTCTTAGCATAGCACAGGTCGCACATCTCACCCTCGTCATAAGGGTTGCAATTGAACGGACAGCCGTTAACCACCTCTATCTCTGGCAGGAGTTCTGCAAGCGCACGAACGGCAGTGGACTTCGCAGTTCCTTTCTCACCCCGTATTAGCACTCCACCTATACGAGGATTAATGGCATTCAAAATAAGCGCCTTCTTCATCTTCTCCTGTCCCACGATCGCGGTGAATGGTAATATCTTCCTTCTAATATGGTGAGGCATCCTTTTTCTCCTCAGTCCCTTTATTTTTCGTCTTTGATTTATAACTATTTAAAATAATGTGATAATATTGATGTTAGATAAAGTTTTTGATATTTTGTCTGTATTTCCAAAAAGGCATAATTTAAGAAAAATGCGGGGCTAAGAGCTTGAAACTAATATCCCCGTGATTACGCTAAATTATCAACAATACTACGATGAGCAGCACGTGTATGACAAGCGTTGTTCCTGCGTTTAGCACAACCGTCTTCCCCCCTAAATGGGGTCCAAAAAGCGATACGTGCAAGGGCAAAGAATGTTTCACAAATCTTGCCGAGAACGATACCACCGTGCCCAATAATAGGGCAATTAGCACACTTTTTGTCGTGATTAATCCTTCAGTGAGGAGGCTGCCCGCAAGGATTATCCCGGCATAGGTGTTTACAATCTCTGTTGCACTGATCAGTGCGACTCCGCTTTCCAACCCCAAAATGCCTGTAACCGGCTCCAAAAACGTAGAAAAAGAATCAAACAGGTTCAGTTCCATCGCTACGGATACCAGAATCAGGGTGACGAACATCGTGGGCACAATCCGTTTAAGCATTTTGTATGTGCTCTTAGCACTTTTAGCCAATGCACTTCTCTTATCCCCTACATGGGCACGAGCCGGATCAAGATTGGTGGATGACAGGGGCAGGGGTTTGGATGAGTAGTTTTTGTTTTTCGTATCTTTTAGCCATAGCCTCGCAAGGAATATTCCAAAACAGGTCTTCAAGAATGCCGCGAACCCCACTATGCACACGTAGATAGCTCCAGTAGTCAATCCCAAAATAGGAATCACCACGGGTATGAAATACGTGAAGAGGTGAGAGAGGATACTTGGGAAAGAGCTGATTAGCGTGGTTGCAATGACCTCTCGCTCGGAGACTATTTTCTCGTTCAGTCCGTCAACAAGCATGGAGTATCCGGCAGTAGTGCTAAATGCGCAGGTCACCACCGAGAGAGCAGATAGCGTGCTGATATTCGCTTTACTGGAAAGCGGCTTGGTCAACCTGTCAAATTTCCTCATCAGCCCGATGTTAATGGCAAAGCTCGTTGCAAATACTCCTATAGCTATGATAGGAACAGTTCTTGCTATCCAGTAAAGGGCGTATAGCAGAGAAGTGGATAGAATATGACAGATCATTTGCAAACACTCCTAATACAAACACTCTATGCGTCTATATGCTTTTTTTATTTTCACCAAATACGATATATACTTGTTCGGTGGGTTCACTCGGTATCAATGCCCTTTGCGGAAGCTTGCTTCTGCGGGCTTTAATGCTACGCTCTCACGAAACAGGCGAATAATCTGAGGCAGATTGGGTAAGTATTCTTCAGGCATTTTTCACTCCTTCTGTATGTCTTTCACCTTAGCCGCCAATACCTCGACATCCTCTACTGTTATAACATCTATCGCACCACCCTGAAAATCTCCTCGCACCTCGCCCATCTTATCCTCTATCCAGCCTTCTATCTCGAGGTATGCACCCCTCAAGCCTTTTATCACTTCTTCATCTGCGTTCCACAGCCCGCGTTCATAAGCCTCCAATAATCTCCTTCCGACCTCTTCCAGCGCCCATGGGTTGTTCTCCTCAAAGAACTTCCTCATATCCGCATCCAGAACAAAAGTCCTCGCTATATCATCGAATATCCAGTCATCTACTTCCTGTGTCGTCGCTTCCCAGCCGTAAACTCTCCCTATTCGTTTTGATATGTCGCCCGCACCCTTGTATCCATGTCGTTTCATCCCCTCTATCCACTTCGGGTTCAGGAGCTTCGTTCTAACAACCCGCCGAATCTCATCTGCGAGCGTCCTCACCTCAACCCTGTCGCGGTCTCTCGTATCACCATAATATGCCGAGACCGCGTGCCCGGAGAGCTCTCTTGCAGCAGTTGTGAGCCCGCCATGCGTTCCAAAGTAGCAACAGCAGCCAAAGAGGTCGTATTCATCCGTAACGGTCTTATTAAATGTCAAATCAACGGTTTTGAGCTGTGATATCAATGCTTCACGCGCTTCAATCCCAAAAACCTTCTTACCATAGACATAGCTGTTCCATTGCACAAAAACATCTGCAAGGTCCTTATCCTTCTCCCACGCCGATGCATATACCGCCAGATTCACACCATTACCGTAAGTTCCGGGCTTACTCGCGAATATCCGTGCAAATTCATTCCCATCTGCATCTTCATTTTCTTGCATATTCTCCAGTGTATGCTTTCTCAAATAGTTCTTTTCTATGGGCTCATCAAGCATTGCGACCTCCCGTATCGCCTCGTCTAAGAGCTCGATGCAGTTATAAAAACAGTCTCTCGTAATCCCACTCACCCTTACGGTAACATCTATCCTTGGACGACCGAGTTCTTCTAAGGGAATTATCCTGTAGCCTTTTACCCGTCCATCTCCCCAGACCGGCTCCACACCTATCAAATGCATTATCTGTGCGAGCTGCTCGCCATCCGCCCACATGATGTCCGATGCCATCCAGTACATTGCTATGTTCTCCGGAAGTTTTCCGTTTTCCTCCTCGTATTTCCTTATTACACCATCCGCAAGTCGCTTACCTATCACCCACGCAGCCTTTGTTGGTATCTTAAAAGGGTCAAGCGAGTAAAAGTTCCTGCCTGTTGGGAGTATCTCTATGTTTCCTCTTGTTATAAGCCCCGAAGGTCCTGGCTCGATGTATCCGGCATCGAATCCATGGAGCAAACTCCCCAGCTCGTCTGATGCTTCTATCCTTGCAGAAATATCCATTACCTTCTGTCTCAGCAGAGAGAGCTTATTATCCGCATTTACATTTACATTTACATTTAATCTATCGCCCAATATTCTCTTCGCAGCTTCCAGAGGTTCTTCTCCGGATAAGGAAGCAGAAATAAACTCCTTTGCAATACCATCCACCATGGCTAAAAGCTCGCTTCCCGCATCTGACGGCTTAATATCGAGTCCCATAAGTTTTATGATTATTTTCCTCAGCTCTGAGTCATGCTTCAGTATCGAATTGATGAGCTCAACCTTTTTAGAGCCATGCGGTATCTCACCGAAGATATGCATGCCATCAGGAATCTGCGTGTTGTATATGCGTGTGATAGCGTTGTGTGCAAGTTCTATTATCTTCTCAAAGGAATATCCATTCTCTAACCTCTTATCAAGCTTTATCTCCTCTGACAGTTTCGTTTTTCTTATCAAATCAATAATAATGTGCTCTAAGGCATGTGCTCTTGCCCTGTCCGATGTTTTTGTCCTGTTATATTCTGCAATCTGGTCTTCAAGCTCTTTTAAATCGCCATACAAGCCACTTTCGGTCATTACGGTTTGCATGTGGTCTATAATCGTTGCATAGCTCCTCCGCTTTGCGATTGTCCCTTCTGGCGGGTTATCGGAATTGTAGATATACAGATGCGGGAGATTCCCGATAGCAACATCGGGATAACAGCTCTCGGAGAGCGCGACGGACTTGCCAGGCAAAAATTCCAGGTTGCCGTGCGTTCCTACATGGACGATCACGTCAGCATGAAAACCAGCCTCTAAGTAGTGATAAGTGGCGAGGTATTGATGAGGCGGAGGAACTTCCGGGTCATGCAGTATTTTACATACCCTGCCATCGCAGCGCGAACCCGCACAGCCACGCTTCGGCTGCACGCATACCACTGCATTTCCGTATTTTACGCCCGTTACCACGATCTTATCATCATAGACCATTGCTGCGGGAACACCATTCATTGCCTCACCGGGCGGGTATCCCCATGCGGAGCATGTCTTCTCCCTGACAGCGGGCGATAGCGTTGCGAACCATTTCTCATACTCCTCCTTGGTGAGCAGTGCAAGTGCACCACCCTTGCTTACGATCTCGTCCACCGTCGTCCATCGGAACTCTGAAATTGCCTTCCTGCTCATAATATCATCTATAAGCGCTTTACCATCTTCCGGTGGCTCGATAGAATAACCCTCCTCTTTCATCCTCCTCAATATCCTCGCTACACTCTCCAGGGCATCAAGATGTGCGGCACTACCCACCGTTGCTTCAACACTTGCACATGGACTATTATGGAGGATAAAAGCAACTCTTCTCTCGGATTTTGGTTTATCTTTCAATGCTATCCATTTTTTCACTCTGTGCACGAGCTTTTTCACACGCTCTTCTATCTGCGTATGCCGCTCAAATTCGTCATCGCTATCTCTTCTTAGAGCTCCTATAATTATCGGCTCGATTACGCCTTCCAATTCCGGCATCGCAACGCTCCAGCCGACTTCAAGGCTGCTCAACCCCTGATTACCTCTTCGCCATTCTTCTTCGGTCGTGTGGTATGGCATCAGGGGATGAAATACCGGGACATCAAGTTCTTTCAGTGCATTGACCGCGCCAGCCTCACCAGCGGCATTAAATACCGATTGAAGGTTTATTAGTGCATCAATCCTGTTCATAAAGAATGCATCAATGACTTCCCTGCTCGATTTAGCACCCAGTTCTTTATCACCTGCACCGTAAGAGAAGGCGGGAATCACATCGAACTCTTTTTCGAGTTCGCGGATTAATGCATCCACGATCTCAAGGTCTCCATTTGCCCAGTAGGTTCTGAAGAAGAGAATGCCGACTTTGTGTTTCCGTGAGGGTTTATACCATGCGAAATAGTCTTCTATGCTCTCAAAAGCAGTTTCGGCATCTGGATGGTATATCCCCTGCCACATCGTCTCCTTCGGGGCATCGTATTCATAATCCATGCCTAAAACCTCTTTCCCGATATAGCGCAGCATGTTCTTCGTGTTTTCCAACCCACCATACACATGATAGGCATTGACCGTTGCAACAACCTCCAGAGGAACGTTTGAAATCTGCCAGAAGGAAGAATCATGTCCGAAAGAGATTGTTGGCACTTCTTTATTCAACCTTTCGATTAGCTCATCCCAGAATTCTTCATTTGATGGATGTAAGAGGATGACGTCCGCTTGGTCAAAGGATTTTATACAGTCCTCTCGCTTCGCATCATCTTCCACATCGTGCGTGGACCACGCGCTTAGCTCTATTCCGAGCTCCTTACTTGCCTCTATTAAAAGGGGCATATCACTGCCCCACATCACTGCTGTTATCTTCATCTTCTATTACCTCGTTACTTATTTCATACTTAATCTTATAAAAATGTTATTTCTGGAATTGGATGACTGCTATTGCAGATGTAGAACTTGGCAGTGACCTGGTAGTTGCAGGAACGTCAAATAGAGAAGGACACCCTATCATTGTCAGGGTGACGAGACCGATAAACCTTGGAACTAAGTTCGCAACCGTTGAAGACGGTAAATTCAAAGTCAATTTCAGCACTTCCGAGGCTTTAACCGGTGAATACACCGTAGAAGCAGATGACGGTGAATCGCACGTGGACACAACAACGGTAAACATTGTCATGCCGGTTCGAACACAGGCATCACCAACTCCTGTTCCTGTTTCAACACCAACTCCAACGCTAACACCAACAGCGTCTCAAGAGATGCAAGCACATGCATCAACACCGACAACGCAACTTGAGAATGCATCAACATCTACTTCATCAAAGCTCACAGTGCCCGGGTTCGAAGCTGTATTTGTGATAACAGCGTTAGTAGTGGTAGTGGCTGTATCTGTTTGCATCAATAAGAGAAGGAGATAGAGCTATGGAGAATTCAAATACAGGATGGAGAAGGGGTTAAATTATCTCCCTCTTTTTATTTTATAATCTATTCTATTGATTTCAAAACGGAGATATCACATCGCCTGAATTCGACCTCAACACCCGGCTTCCGGCTGTTCTCTTCGCGTTCCTGAGCCGAGATCATAAACAGTAAGATTTGCTATATCCCCGTGCAGGAAAGCGAGTGTGAGCAATTCCGCAGCCAATGGCGGGGGTGTGCTATATTGCTCCTCTGCCACCGATGGATTCTCTACATCTTCTAATTGCTCCAGCAGAATCTCCAGTTGCTTCTTCATACCCACATCTAATCATCAGCGTTTCCAACGTATAAACCTCTATTTTTATGGTTCTCCTATCCGTATATTATAATCATAAGCATATAATCACAATATGGTGGTGATGGAAGTGATAGAAGTTTCACTTGTCCTTCCAGCGTACAACGAAGCGAGACGACTGCGCAATACCGTTGACAAAGTTGCCCTTAGATTGATGGATATCACACGCTCTTTTGAGATCATCATAGCTGAAGATGGTGCCACAGACGGAACGGATCGAGTAGCAAAGGAGCTTGCACAGGAACTCCATTACGTGAAGCATCTACACAGTGATGCCCGATTGGGACGTGGTAAAGCATTAAATCGTGCATTTAGAGCCGCAAAAGGTGATATATTGGTTTATATTGATGTTGACCTCGCAACAGACCTGATACACCTCAGAGATTTGATAAACTTTATACGTGCGGGATATGATATAGCAACAGGCTCGAGGATGTTAAAAGGAAGCGATGTGAAGCGGTCTATAACGAGATTGGTAGCGAGCAAAGGGTTCAATTTCCTGACACGGCTGTTTTTAAAGTCTGAGTTGCGAGACCACCAGTGTGGATTCAAAGCGTTCAGGCGAGATTCGCTATTCGCTATTCTGGACGATGTGAAGGATGAGCACTGGTTCTGGGATACAGAGCTACTGGTGAGAGCGCAGAGAGCAGGCTATAGAATAAAAGAATTCCCGGTACGATGGCGGTGCTCCAGCGATACAAAGGTTGACATGAAGCGAGATATAATTGGCATGGGATATCGGATATTGAGGCTGTGGCGAGAATTAAAATTGAGTTGATTTGATGATTTTGTGTGATACTATAACATTTCGCTCTATCCCTGATATTAGCCTCAGTGTCACTGATACCATTAAGGTTTTATCTGCCCCGGATTTTGTTCTTCATTCCCCTATCACGGGTATTATCGCACTGCCTTATATATTCAACATCTTCCAGCCGTATGAGGGTACACCGCTGGTTGTACTTTACGACTTTCACCATCTGATAAATATACCTCTGCTCAGACCATTCTCGAGAATAGAGATAACCCGTGAGGGTGTGATCTGGGCTTCCATTTTCCTGGCACGTGTGACAACTGCGGTCTCTTTCGCCATTCTGCTCATGCTCTCCACCCGCTGGTCTGATCTCGTTGGTGCTCTCGAACCGTCTGAGATTTCCGAGGGTATTCACCATGATTATGAGTATGACATACCGCTATATCTTCTTATTACTTGACATCGTAGCGAAGATGCTGTTCTCACGAAAGAGTCGCACGGTGGGTAGGGAGAGTTCAATCAGTAGCTGGAAGTTAAATGCAGGCATTGTCGGTGCCTTGTCTTGAAATCGTATGATATGAGTGAGGCGCTATATCTGGCGATGCTTTCAAGGGGCTTTAATGGCACTGTCAGTAGTAAACAGAGGCATTCAGACCCTGATAATGATAATGGAGCTGGATTCAAGAGCTATCTCTTTGTCACTGTTATATCTCTCTTCTGTATCTCTTCTTTACTCATGGAGGTGATATAAGATATAAGATAAGATGAACAATGCAATATTTGAACTGGAGAATGTTTCCTTCAGGTATCCTACCGGTACAGAGGCGCTGCGGAATGTGAACATGACGATATACAGAGGTGAACGTGTGGCTATTCTTGGACCAAATGGTGGTGGGAAGACGACACTACTTGAGATTCTTGATGGCTATTTGCTGCTTCTCAGGGTATTGTCAGGGCTATGGGGCTGGTACTCAACGATGCAACGATAAATAGCAAAGCGATATACGAATTCAGGCGGCGAGTCGGGCTCGTCTTCCAGGATACTGATGTTGAGCTCTTCTCTCCTACGGTCTATGATGATATCGCTTTTGGACCCCGGCATCTTGGCATTCCCGAGTCGGAGATAGAGGAATGTGTAGAGCGAACGTTAAATCTCATGAAGATAACGGCTATAAAGGATAAGCACCCGTACAATCTCAGTGGTGGCGAGAAGAGGAAAGCAGCGATAGCCGCAGTACTCAGTATAGACCCTGAGGTCTTGCTTCTGGATGAGCCAACTGCGGATTTAGACCCGAGGAGCAGGATGGAGCTGATAAAGATAATAAATGAATTGAACAAGAAGGGGAAGACGATAATAGTAGCAACACACGATATAAATGCGCTCTCTGAACTCGCAGACCGTGTATATGTGCTGAATAAGCAGGTGATTGCAGAGGGTACACCGCGTGAGATATTCAATGATGTGGAACTCCTGCGTGATAATAATCTGGAGGTGCCAGAGGTGTACAAGCTCTTTGAGGTACTGCGCTGTTTCGGGTATCCCTGTGAAGAATTGCCGCTCTCAATTGATGATGCTGTGGCGGAATTGACAAAGACGATAAATAGCAGACATATACATCTCCATATCCATGAACATACGCATGAGGATGTGAAACGAGTGAGGGGCAGGTATGAGCACCATGAATGAAGAATCAAAAGTTTGGATAATATAATAGGGGGAGTATGTAAGTGTGTATCAGAGTCAGAGGAGAGAATTTCAATTCCCTGAAAGAAAGTTTGGTAAAGGAATTTGATTATTACGGTGATATTATTTATTGAAAGACTATCCACAGACAAGACGATTTCATATCGAATATCTAAAAATGGCGAATGCTGGAGGGTTATATTTTTAACTCCCACGATTCCGAGAGAGATTGTAGAGAGACTACCTGAAGTTCAGGAAAAAGATAACCAAGGCTGATATAGAGGAAAAAGAGTTCAAATAGGGGTATTCTCCGTCAAAAAGCTATTATATAGGTTATAAACTCACCCTGGTCATAGAATATCCTTCTTTGATGCTTGTTGCTTTCTTGCTCCACCAGGGATCGCCAAATGATGATAAACTGTACGAGGAGATTTTAAAAGAGCTAAAAAGGAGAAAAATAGCCAGAGATGGCGATACAATTATCTTTGACAAAGGGTATTCTGCATACAAGAACTATGCTATGGGAATTTCCAGATTCAAAGTTATATCAGTGATATTCCCAAGGAAGAACTTTAAAATGGAAAAATTGATGGCAATGCTCTCTTATCCTCTCTCCATTTTCAACCGCTCCAATCCAGAGAAGGAAAAGGAATTTTATAGAGGCTTAGTGAAGAGTTTAAAGGCAAAACTTGAAAATTGGGAGAAATATAAGCCGATCAGAGGCATGATAGAGGATATATTCAAATTAGCGAAAAATGCTTTCTCTTTAAAGAATTTGCATCGCTATACGAAGCGTTCAGTCAAAAAGTTCGTCTGCCTGCATGTACTTTTGGTAGGGATAGTGGTTTCGTTGGGTATTAACTCAAAGGAGGAATTACAGAAGATTAGTCATGTAAAAAGAAACCTCCATGACCCAAGGGGACACCCATGAGCATGAAAATGGGTGAATATGAATAGAATTAAATTTCACCTATATATACTATCATGAGACGAGCGATATTGGTCGATTTTTTCTGGTGG
>PQXC01000021.1 GCA_003194435.1 Candidatus Methanophagaceae archaeon
GATGTATTAACGGAGTAATGAGTTTCACCTCCCAAGTTGGTCAGCTTAATCAAATTTGCCTTCCTCAAATTTTGTAAGCTTATTCTAACCAGTCTACTACTGTACCCTGTGCCTTCCTCTATCTCGCATTGCTTTACGGGGCATGATTTCAAGAGCATACAGCCCCAAACACGTATCGCCGATTCTTCCAAATCCCATTGCTTCCCTATCCTCGCTAATGAATCCAATACTTCCTGTTTTATTACTTCTTTATTCATTTCCCATCATATATTTTATTTTTTATTTAAAAATATTTAAGAAACATACTATTTTTAAAAAATTATAAAATTCATACAGTAAAGTAAGTTTATAATACAGTTTATAATAGAAGAAAAAAGAAAAATAAAGAAGTGGGAGAACAACTCTCCCACAACCTTTCACAACTTTTCTTTGATATCTACCTGCCGTAATAGCCGCCTATTATCAGGTCACGCTCGCCTGCGACCTTGAACTCCCTGAGTCCTCCTCTACCGAACTCACGCGTCACATACCCACGGTCGAATGGCAGGTCGCGGTCCGAGAATGCCACCTTTATCAGTGGTGAGAGCACCCATGCATCCTTGTTCGCAAGGTGCGCTCCCGCAACCAGACCCGCATACGCGCTCTGATGCCCGACATTCATTGCGTAGTTCGGGTAGTTCGTGCCTCGCATCTCGAATGGCAGTCCCTCATCACTCTGGTACGAATACGAGCATGCTGCTGTGCACTGGTCCTGCAGGTCATAACCGTAGAATCCCAGCCTGCCTACACGCTCATAGTGCCCCAACTGCGAGAGTGACCACGCACTCAGTGTCGGCTGCGCCAAGCCCGTAGCACATGCAACCGCGGAACCGCAACCCGCAGCCGCACAGCACGCCCTGACTGAACCGCCGAAATGCGACTCCGCTACCGTCGGATATGCCTCATACTGCGTCAGACAATAATCGTTCTCCGCTCTTATTATCTTCTCCAGAATCTCCATCGTGAGCTTGTCGCCCTTCAGCGAAGCCATCTCTCCGCCTGCATAGTCCAGTCCAATCTCACATCCCTTGTAGCAGAAGTCCTCCAGGATGTTGTCCGTGTATGTCGCAGATGCATACTGCGTGAACCCGACACCACCACTCATGTATGTCCCGAACCATAGCTGGTCCTGAACCAGAGCGGCAACTGCGATACTCTCCAGCTCCGCCCTTATCGGGTCGTTCGGGAACAACGCCGGTGACCTCGTTGTATCTGCATTTATACCCAGCGGTAACCCACCGGGCTCGTTGTGTCCTCGCTCTCTCCTTACTGGCATCTTCCCCGCTAACTGGACCACCGCAGCATGCTTCGCGTAATACGCAAACTCTCCGGTCGCTGACTCGCCCGCACACATCTTGTATGCATTTATCATCGTCATCCCGACCTGCATGCCCACCCATCTGAACATCGTCTCTCCGTCGCACATCCTGCCAACCACCGTTGGCATCCAGAGCACCTGCCAGATCTTCTTACCTATTGCCTCCTTCAACTGGTCCGACTGCTCCCCAGGGCGTGTCCAGCCAGCCGGGAACTCCTTGTTTATGTCCAGCACGAATCGCCTGTCAAGCGCATCCGCAAGGTCGTCATCACCGGTGAATACTTTCGCATAGCAGTCGTTCACGAGCATCGGCTTCGTCTCCACCATGTGCTCCTGAATGACCGCCGCACCTGGCAGTGCATGGTTCAGCACTTCCATGTAGTGGCTTATTGTATCTGGCGTGACCTCCTTACCCAATCGCGCCTCCAGCAGACCGTGCGCATCATCTAAGCCCAGGATAATGCATCTCTTCATATCATCCCAGCACTGCTGCATCGCCGCATTATTTATCCAGTGCAGGTCATCAGCCTCTACCATGATATCCGTGTGGTTCAACATATACGGCATCAAGTATCGCTGTCCCTGAGGCATTCCCACATCCGGGTTATATCCCGGCGTTCGACTGGACCTTGCCATCGCCAGCTTCTTTCCTTCCTCTACAAACTCCGTCTTCCTCTTCGACTGCGTCCATCCACCATACACATAGAACTTGGTCTTTGTGCTATCAGGCTTCTCGGCGAACTTGTTCGACATCGCCTTCAGGAAATTATGCTGCACATCTCCAAATGGCATTTTATTCTACACCTCCTCTTGGTACAAATAATTTCAGGTCCTTTACACCTACATCCTTCTTTCCACCTTTTATATCTGCAATCTTCTTCCACGGTTGGAACCCGGCGACCGTTCTCTTCCAGTGTATCTCCGAGCATACATCCATTGATTCAGGGTCATCTGCTTCCTGCCAGACACCGCCCTGAGCATTCCTGTACATTGTGGTTCTCTTCCTCAGTTCATCCTCGGGAAGCGGCTTGCCCAGTACCACTTCCTTGTCCATCGCTCCTCCTATCATGTCCTTCACATACTTCACTTCACCCGTGCTCTCATCAATTGCCCATCTCCTCAACGCATCGAACATCATACCGCGCTCATCCAGTCGGACTGCGTGCCCATGCACCGTCCTTCCTCTGAGACCTGTTCTTGCGGTATCGTACGTCTCAGAATCCAATAGCTCTTTTGTTATCTTTTCTACATCCCGCTCCCTCGCTTCTATAATCGTCCTTCCTGATAGCACACCTACATCTATACCTCTCCACCTGCAATAATACGCCACTGCTCGCTGCCTTGGCGTTATCGGTGCGAATTGCATTGAATCTGTAAACTGGTTGTATCTTATCCGGTCGCCTGCTTTTGCTCCTTCTGTGGGCTCCACCATCTCACGAACTGCGCATTCCGGCTCTTCCATCTCCTCCAGTGGCGGATGTATGCTCTTGTACTCTTCACCAGGCGCACGATGCGCCAGCAATCTCACTACGTCCTCTTCTGGTATATCTCGTAACTTCTCATACTTGTACTCGGGATTCATATATTTCCTGCGGTTCTCGGCTATAAAACTCGAACCAGGCCAAAATTGTGGCATTTCTTTTTCACCTCCTTACACCTACATTATCTCCTTTGCACCCTCAGCTACTGCCTTCATCGGCTCCGCAAACTCCGGTATCGCACCCAGGACCTCTCCATACAGCGCTGATGTCCTTGCGGGTATGAAGTACATCGTATCAGCATCTATGCACATCGCGGCGCAGAAGCACGGTATAAACTGCCCCTTTGCATGCCTTGTAACAATGTGGTTACCATAGAAGACACCAGGACCTCCACCACCGTAGATCGAGTGCGAGAAGAACGAACTCGACACGGAAGTACCCTGTGCCATTCCATAATCAACCCCGGGCATGCCAGTCTCATGCTCCAGCAGCTCATTGAAATACATGATGTTCGATGGCACTGGCTGCCCCGCTCTCATTGCTGCACAATTTACACACACCGCAGCAAGCATCCCCGCCGCTGCATACGCGTTCCACAACTGCATGTCATCGGTATCATATACAATAAATCCCGATGGCATCTTCTTCTTCTCTTTCAACAACCCATCTGCCTTCGCCTTCTCCACCAGGCTGTACACTACATCAGCCAGCGTACCGCTCTTACCATTCTCCTTTATCAGGTTATACAGCAGATTGTTCGCATTCAAACCCTCGTATGCCAGGTCAAGCAGATGTCCACGCTCAAATGGTCCTATTGCGTTACCCATCTCCCATTGCGCCGCCTTCTCCAGTATCATCGTCAATGCCGCACCCTGCAACGCTCTCTTCCTTACAGTAGCCGCAAGGTGATTCACAGGTATGTTCCTCAGCACGTATCCCATTCCCTCATTCTTCATCGGCACATCCACTAACATCTTCACTGCGCATCCACCCTCTGCAGGGTCGGGGTTCTGCGGATACATGCCCCATACCGCTGCCTTCACCGTCGCTGCATCCCACATGTCCACATCACACACATCTATTATCGCATGCGTCAGTGCTGCGCACGGCGCCGTTAATCCAACCGAATAATCACTGAGAATCCTCGCCGTTGGCGTCTCTATCAACATTCGCTTACCACCTGCCATCAGGTCCACCCTTGTGTCGTCACCGGGCTCTACACGCAGCATATCCTCTACTTCTTTCCTTATCTCCTCCGCTTTGTCCACTATCGGCAGGTCACGTCCAATGCCCCTTATCAGCATTCCCCTGCCACCTAATGCACCGGTTGCTATTTTCTTCTCCAGCCCTGCTAAGTCAACTGCTGCTGTTCGCACCGTAAGACTGATTATCTTCTTTATCGCTGGGTTCTTCAACGGACTGAGTGCCGTAATTGGCACGTCCTTCGCCAGTACGTTCCCTCTGTCGTCGTATAAGTCCACTTTATCCTCTATCTTAGCCATAACTTATCTTTTCCCTCCTTTTTACTCTCTTTTTGCCTTAAAAGGCATAATATAGTAGCGTGGAAACAACATAAAAGCTTTTCGGTTTTTGTCAATCGTCCAAAATTGAGATGCTCACCTTAGAAGCCTTTTCTCATATCAATTTCTTATTTATTCATAACAGTTGTGAGTATTATTTATTTCTTATGTGGCTACTTGATCGCCTCTGCTAACATCAGTTCTCCTTCCTTATTCGCCTCTATCGCTATATCTCTGAAGCCCGTTAGTGAAAGCAACGCCTCTAATTGTTGTGGTGTAAAATATCTACTCGCATGCGCATGGCGCTTTGTGGCGGCAATCCCGCCTATCCAGTCAATGATGAATATCCGCCCTCGATTCTTCAACACGCGAATCGCCTCCCTCAACGCAATCTCGGGACGGGGGATCTCGTGCAGTACCTTCAGCGATACAACGAAATCAAATGTTTCATCTTTTAAAGCCGCATATTCCGCTGATTGCACCTCAAATTCCACGCCCCTACCCCATCTTCGCCTCGCTCGCTCTATCTTATCCCGCATCACATCTATTCCGAGCACCTCACAGTCAGCTTCTTCACTGAGATATGCCGCAAGCCGCCCTGTGCCACAACCCATATCCAGCACTAATGCTGTTACTGTTGCATCACCCCTATCCCTTATCCGTCTCCCTAATTCCTTCACCAATTCCTGCTCGTTCTTTAATAACTCCACAGGCATCTCCTTCTTCTCCTCCTCTTCGCGCATTTAGCCCTCATCCATCAATCCATCATCCTGCACAAGTTTTAAGATCCGCCCATAGTACTCACTCCTATCCAGTACCGCTATGCAAGATATACCCCTATCCCCAGACTTCCCGAGTTCCCTGCTTCTCAGCTCTTCACCTTGCAAGTCCGTTATGATACCCCCCGCTTCCTCTAAGATGAGTGATGCCGCTGCAATATCATATCCTCTTATCATGCCCCGCACATCTATCAGTCCATCTATCGCACCTTCCGCAACCAGGCATATCTCCATTGCTATACTGCCAAGCACGCGGACCACGACATGCTTCGCCTCTCTCTCAAATTGCAAAAGCCCCGATGGTATCCTACCTGCGCCATAGGTATATATAGAAAGAACTCGTTTCGTCTTACCTCTCACCGCTCGTGGCAGTATTGTGCCATCCACAAATGCATTACCGCCACGCGTGGCATAATACCGCCTGCCCTGGATGGTCTCAACCACACTCGCCCGGATATCATCAAAAGTGACCCTTTCTACGTGAGGTGAATATGCAATTGAAGTGCAGAATAAGGGGATACCGAGGGTAGCATTTGTAGACCCATCTATCGGGTCAAATATAAGTGTGAATTGTGGTTCACCCCCCGCTGGATACACATGGTCGCCCAGCTCCTCTGATATTATCCTTGCACACCGGTCTCTTCTTCTCAACGATTCCTCCAGTGCACGCTCCGCAACCATATCTATTCGCCTCGTTACATCTCGCTCCCTCCTCTCTATTACATCACCATAATCGCGAGTCCCAGAGATACAGCTCCTTATTGCGTTCCCTATCTCTGATGAAATCGCCATCAATTCCCCTATCTCCATTCTGTAACACACACACTCCTACCTCCTTGTATAAGATATAAGGACTCTCTCGCTTGTAAAATATGGAGTAGTTAAGGTAGTTAAAATGGGAGGGTGAAATGAAGAAAGAAAATGTAGTGGTCATCGGTCCCGGGCATCAGCAAAGAAAGGTTTTTATTAATATAGAAAATTTAAATTAATGAGTGTTGGCATAGCGGCCATAGCGGCGGGGAAACTCCCGGTCCCATCCCGAACCCGGCAGATAAGCCCGTCTGCGTCCCTTACTGTACTGAGTTGCGCGAGCACTCGGGAACTAAGGGTCGCTGCTATGCCAAACACATCTGTGTGAAATAAACCCTTACAGGGTTTTCGGGTTTTTGGGATTGAAACAATTGATGCTATTATTATTTTCGCCCAGCTGTTCATCATTTCACCCTATACAATCCCGCGATACTAACATTTTCCACAAAGGGGCTTCAGGCGATTTCGGACAATGTTTGTGGGATATGTGAAGTCCCGCTGTAAGGCGAAATTTGAGTGTAGCCGAAGGCAAAGCCACATATCCTTCTGTTAAGTGACCCCGATAGGGGTAAGGTGCGAAGCACTGCAGAGTGCCCAAGCCCGCCACATCCAGACAATCACTGAGCAATGGGCTTGAAGTAACCATTTATGCACCCATCACAATGTTGCTCCTTCGTTATCGGATTATCTCAGGCGGGGTAAACTATTTCTTGTTGAAGAGCATACTAACCAGGGGATTTCGGGAGTTCCTTGCCAGTAGTCTCTATGCCTCATCTCTTCTTATAATACCGCACGTAACTAAAAATCTTTCCGTATTCGATGTTAGTTGCAAAAACCCAGTCAAAACCCTTATAGTCCGGCAATATCGCAATATACGTGCTTATTTCGTATTTTGCCTTCTCTTTGCTTAGTGTCCCTCGATGCTCGTGCAGCCCCGCCCCTTTCTTTAATCATTCCTTCCGAAGGGCACTCAACCGTCTCTTTACGCATCTTGTACTCCTCTTTCTCCTCATTCGCCCGCATCTTAGCTGCCATCCTACGGCGTTCCGTTTTGTAGTCTAGTCATCACTGGTGACCGTTATCCATGCTCACCTTTGTTCCTTCTGGCAAGCCTCCCAGGTTCTCCCCAGTGAGCTCTGTCTGCGGCTGTAACTGGTTATGATCGGTGGCTTCTCCATGACCTCCTCCTAACCTCTCTCATCGCCAAGCGCATACGCCATGATCACCTGTCTCAGCAGCATCCGGGCTATCAAAGAGCTGGATACAAGAAGAATCGTGTTAGACAGCCTCAACAACCGGAAAAATGCCGAATTGGTAGATAGCTTTATATAGCTATGAATGAACTAAAATAACATCATGCAGATTCTGAGACACCGTGAACTCCTCACATGGCTGAAGAAAGGGGTTAGAAACGGTAACTGGAGAAGGCTGAACAGACTCGAGCGTGCGTTGTACAGAGCTTCAATCTGGTATTCAAGACATTACGGATGTATAGTTAATATGCTTCTCGTGGAGAAACTATCCACAATCGTCGAAACGCTGAGGGAGACGCCCTCTGTAAGAATATTCAAAAAAGGATTTGAGAGAGCGGTTGAGTTATTGGGGAGGTATGAGGAGAGTGGAGTGTTCTCATGGGCTCCCCGAGTGAGGATGTGGTTGAAAGACCCGAATTATATCTTCTGGTTGGGGAGGATGGGATGAAGAAGATGATGAATATGGAAAAACTGTTTGATGAGGTTATAATTTCGCGATTAAATGAAAATCACTTATAGTTATAAGTAACAGAAAGAAGAGGTATGGGATGTCCTCAGATGAAGATGAATTTGTGGATAAGTTTGAGCGAGGCGAGCTTGGAGACGATCAAGACTACTTTGAATGGTGGGGCCTGGTAGAGCTTTACTGAGAAGGTAAGTTATCGCTTGGAAAAGCAGCAGAAGTGGCATGCGTAAGGAATAAGTGGGAAATGTTGATGTTGCTGAATGAAAAGGGAGTGGTAATAGATTACAGCAGAAGGAAGAGATAAAATTAAAAACGGAAAAGACATTGAATAAAATAAAGGGCATTGTATGGAACTGAAATATGAGCATGGGAAGATAGCAATTGAGAACAAAGTCTTTACTACTTTGGATAGATTCGTCTTGGATTTCACGGAATTGCTTGAGGAGTATGTAGATTACGTGATTGTAAGCGGATATGTTGTGATTCTTTTTGGAAGGGCACGTGGCACTGAGGATATTGACACGATAATAAGATATATAGATAGAGACACGTTTGCTTCTTTTTACCAGAGGCTCGGTAGAGATGGTTATTATTTCTTAAATCCTGAAGACGTAACAGGATTATATGAAATGCTTGAGGAGGGATTGAGGGTGAGAATAGCAAAGGAAGATACGATAATACCAAATATTGAACTGAAGTTTGTGAAGGATGATTTCGATAGATACTCCATTGATAACCGGTTGGAAGTAGTTCTGGGAGAAAAGCGTTTGTTTATTTCTCCAATCGAACTTCAGATACCGTACAAGTTATATCTGGGTAGCGATAAGGATATAGAGGATGCAATATATCTCTGGGATATTTTTAGGGAAAAGATAGAAGTAAATCGGCTGAGGGAATTTATGAAAGCACTAAACGTCAGAGGTGAGGAGTATGGAATTGAAGTATGATAAGGGGAAAAATCAGAAGGAAAGACGGGAATTCATTCATTATTATGCAAGATGGGTTAAGAGCGTACCAAACGAAGTATGGAGCAGGCAACAGGCTGAATTAATTGATAGCTTTATACGTAATGCAAAAAACTTTAAGATGACAACGGAGAAATATTTGGAGATGGTAGCCCAAAGGAGAATTAAATGAAGTTACGAAAAAGACTCCGGAAGATATTTTATCGTTAATTCCTGAGCCGGGGAAGATTGTTTTGGAAAAGCCGGGATTAAATGAACGAGTCAGTAAAAAAACTGCAATACGGGATTTCAAAGAGCTAAGAGCTTATAAAAACAGGATTGTGAAGAAGGGCTGCTTGAGGTAAGAGTTAGAGGAAAGGGAATACATAATTTGAACATGGGAAATGATTGGAACTGAAAAAACCATTTGGCGATGGTGGAGCTGGAGAGAGGATTGTAGGAGTGCTTGCACCGGGTGGGATGTAATTTGAAGATCCTGATAACTTCTATTGTGGACTTGAAGAAATCGCAGTATCAAACTTCAGGAAAGTTTGCACATCAAACCTTTCAAAGAGGTTTAATCCAAACCAATGCTTTTGTTTGAAATCCACGCTGTTACTTGCAGAAACATAAGGACAACGACAGATTACTGGAGATATATAATCGAAGTGAAACATCCGGAATCATTCAAAAGCTTTGGAGAGAAAGCTGCTGAATTGGTAATGGAAACATTGAGTAAACCGAAAGTAGTGGTGAGAGAAAAACTTGACCCTTCTGTTTATCTATATTACAGACGTTTTGGGGAGTATTTTATTTGTGTCGTTGCCAAACATTTAATGAGGATGGTTATATAATTACATCATACAAGACAGACCAAATAAAAAGGGGCGAGGTGATATGGCGAAGAGAGTAAAAGTTTATTATGATAGGGAGATGGATACGTTGGATATGTGGTTTGATGAGCCACCAAAGGAGGGCTATTCAAGGGAAATAGAAGATGGGGTTATTATAAAATATGATTCCGAAGCGAGAGTGGTTGGAATTGAGATACTGTTTCTATCAAAACAAAAGGCAGTGGTTAAAGTGATACCTGATGAGATAAGAGCAGAATTTGAGAGAGTCGTCAACGAGTTTGCAAATACTGTCAAAGCCATAGGTTAATTAAATCTGTGAGAATATGAAAATCGCATAAACAAACAATATCCATTCTGTGGCGTGATACATGCAGCCGAGGATTACGTAATCGGTGTGTCCAGCGTGTTCACGGGACTTATATTGAATGCGATTGGGAAAGCCAAGGAAAGGGTGTGAAGGTTCCAGGGATAAAAGGGGGGATAAAAATGAATATGAAGGGAGAGTGGTATTGGTGACTGGCGGCGCAGGAGCAATTGGAAGTAATCTGTGCAGAAAATTGGCTGAACTAAATGCAGAGAAAGTGATAATCCTGGATGATTTATCGAGTACGAATGGAATGTCCCAATCTTCCATTTGGCAGCTCATTTCGCAAACCAATGATGGAACGGCTGGGGAGAGAATTGTAGGAGTGCTTGCACCGGGTGGGATGTAATTGAAAATCCTGATAACTTCTATTGTGGATTTGAAGAAATCGCAGCATCAAACTTTTAGAAAGTTTGCACAAAACCTCCAGCGCTTCGGCTGGATAACAGACCGCATCAATTCGTTGAGTATAAACGACTGGTGGAAGGGAAATTTGATTTGTGGGGCGAAAATTTCGCCTTTAGTT
>PQXC01000022.1 GCA_003194435.1 Candidatus Methanophagaceae archaeon
TCGACCCCAGATGACCCACCTGTAAACCCACCTGTCACTTTGAATCCATCCACAATACAACCATCCACGGTAATAGTAATCGCATTCCCTGAGCCGTTGGCATCAACGGTTGGCATGCCGATGCCACGCAGGATGAGCCGTTTTGTGACGTTTACATTTTCCATGTATGTTCCAGCATCAACTTCGATTGTATCTCCGTCTTTTGTGTCAGGGTCATCTATTGCTGCTTGAATCGTTGAGAAATTCTCACCGGTATCTATGTTGTGGACTGGACGTTTCGCTACAGATTCTCCTACCAACCGTATCGCCGGTATCCAGTTGGTGTACGAACGCCCGTTCGCATCCACGAACGAATTGCAATTAATTATCCCCATCCCTCCTTCCGCTTCCACCACAGGGGCGTGATGAATCTGCGGATACGAGCCTGTCTTTATCGTGTAGTAATATGTATGATTTGCGAACATTGTGAAAGGTGAGAAAGAGACATTATGCCAGTCGCCATTATAACCTTCCCACTCCCCTTCCGTTATCTTTTCTGTTCTATTCGGGTCATGATAAAAAGCAACATATTCAGTATGCCCGCCTGTGCCCGGGCATGGATAAGTGTAAAGCTTGGATATATTGTATATAGTCACGTATGGCGTTATCGTGCCGTTGTGTGTGCCTGAAATGCTCGGGTATGGGTTGGCTGGCTTTCCAGTGTCGAAGGTGAGCACTGTTGGCGCTTCCGGCGCTTCAAGCGTGATGTTGAAATTGAAAATCCCGCCATTGTTTATCTCCTCCATTGTTACTTTGTGAGATGTAATATTTAATTGAGTTTCATCGTGATTCTTGACATCAAACTGCAACATCTCACTCGCATTCACATCGGTTCCATTCACAAGTACGAGTTGGTAATAGTTGGAACTTTCATTCGTCTCAGCCTGCCACTCCGCACCGCTATTCAAGTTTGTTACGTTAATCACGGGGTTTTTGCACTCGCTGCCATCTTCGTAAAAAACGTATCCATAAATCACGAAAGGTATTGTTGGCGTCGGCTGCGCAAGCACGGATATCGCTGCACACAGCCCTATTATGCTCATCAGAGCGAGTGATTCCTTTGTTTTGCTCATCCTCTCCACCGCCCTTTCGCCTCCCCCTCCCCCACACACACTTTTGGTATTACGATAAAAATTTTTTGATGATAATGATAAAAATTTGTTATAAATATGCACAACCTTATTGAAATGAGATTAACTTCTTTTCAATTTTGGGTCTTTCTCCTTCTTAAAACTTCCCTCAATCTCCCTTTTTTCCAACTCTTCACCTTATTCAGGTATTGGTGAAGCCGCAGCTTCTGCTCTCCTACATCCTTAAACTCCCCGTCCCCCTCCTTCCCCAACTCCAAACCTCCTTCAGTTTCAATTTCACTCTCACCGAACAGAATCTCCGCTAAATACTCCATATCGCTCATATCCTGCTCATACCATCTGCTTCTGACCAGTGTGACTGTATACCCTACCAGTCCAGTTGCGAGTCCAACAACCGTTGTCCCGAAAGCAATAATCAGATTATCAGCTAATGTCTTTACATCGCCACCCGCGAGCGCGAGCAACGCGGGTCCCATCGGTATCAGCGTGCCCATCAGCCCCAACATTGGACCCGCACGGGTTACAAACCGCGACTTCTCCAATCGCTTCGTCATATCTGTCTCCAGATCCTGCAGTAACTTCTCTACCCTGGCTTGCATAAGCTTCCTGCTCGCAAACAAGCCCCTGGATTTCGATATTCCGTTGATGAACTCGTGTACGTAATACGTGGAACATGACTTGCTCAACAGCTCAAAAGCGCCATCTAGGTCGTTCGCATTCAGTAGCGCTCGCGCTTTTAAAGCGCCCTGCTCAAGCGAAATAAAATCACGGTGCCTCACACGCCATTCATAAAGAAAACCGCCAAACGCGATCATACTCCATGAAATCAATATAAACAGCAGGATTATTACAGGATACAACAAATTCGTTGAGAGAAGGTATATCCCTTTCTGCGCCCCCAGCTTAAACAGCTCCAATGCTCCACTTATGTCCATCTCTCCTCAAATGATAACACTAAACAGTTATATAAAAATAAACTTTATTGTATTTGTTCATCTTTTTCCTAACTTCCCTTTCGGGATGAGGTTGAAAAGAAAATGTTCCGCGATCCGTAAACATTCATATTCTCCCCACAGACCAGATTCGGTAGCTATTGGAGGGGCTGGCTATCTGACGGAATCCTTCAACGGATATAAACGGATATACATTAAATCAACGACTCATAGAGCCGCAACACTTGCTGTGCTATCACTCTCCAATCGAATCTCGCCTCAACGAGATTCCTGCCCGCTTCACCCATGCGCATCACCCGCCTATCATCCGAGATTATCCTCACAATGCAATCGCTCAGACCGTCCACATCACCCGGCGTGAACAGAAGTCCATTGCCGCCTGTTATATTCTCACGCACGCCCGGTATATCCGATGCTATCACCGGCGTTCTACACGCCATCGCCTCAAGCAGAACAATCCCGAAATTCTCAAGCCTGGTAAAAGAAGGGAGCACGAATACAGAAGCTTCTAAATAGCTCTTAACGAGCTCTCTGAAACTCAGAAACCCACGAAACTCAACTTTTCGCATAAGTCCGTAACTTCTCACAAGCTTCTCCAGGCTCGCTCGCTCCTCTCCTCTACCCACTATTATCAGCCTCGCTTCCGGGACATCCTTCAATACCCCCGGCATTGCTCTTATCAAATACTCTATACCCTTGGGATAGACGAGCCTGCCAACGAACAGGATATTCTTCTTACGCTTTACGCTCGCTTTTACATCCTCTATAACGGCATCAAACTTCCTTATATCTATCCCATTGGGTATGACCTCGCATTTACTGCTGAATTTACTGAGAACTGGTGAGGTCTCCGCATAGCTCCTGCCTGTAACTATTATAGCATCACAGGCATCGAGCAGTGGTAACGCATAATGCCCGTTGTAAACCCGTTCTACGAATTTAGCCAGCACAGCGGGTATCCTCAAACTCCCGACCCTCTCCGGCACTTCCAGATCAAAGTGATACGTTATGACATGAGGACGCTTATTCTCTTTATTGAGCGCCTGTGAGAAGAAAGGAGGCGGACAATGCGAGTGGAACACATCTGCTTCTATATCTCTTACTCGCGACAGCCCAAAGATGAGGGGTACATAGCCAGGAAAGAGCTCTATCGCCCTGAACCTCGTAATCATGCTCGTACTGTGGTCGTCTCTCATCGGTGGTATGTCCGCAGTTAGAATCTTCAACTCGTTCCCCGCTTCACTCAACGCATTTGCCAGCTCTTTAACGTGGTTCTCCACACCGCCGACATGTGGTGGGTAATAACATGAAGCCTGAACTATCCTCATATCTTATCTCATCTCAACGATAGGTCTGCCTGGTATAGTTTATCCTTGCACGCGTTCCTCGCTTCGCCGCCACCACATTCATCGCCCATATATACAGTGCGCGTATAAATCCATACTTCTCCATTCGCCTCATTGAGAAATGGACAGAAAGCATGGGGTCATACCGTATAGCACCCTCATGCCTGAGCCTGCGTGCAATCTCGTAATCATCACCCGCCGACATATCGGAATACCCACCTATCTTCTGGAATACATCCCTCCTTATCGCTGTATTGGACCCGAGAGTGGCGTGGAATATCCCCGAGGTCGCTGCGAAATGAGCGAGTTTGTTGAACGCACCAATCAGAACTTTGTATTTGAATCGCGATTCAATAGGGATGATGGGACCATAAACAGCAACCACACCGTCAGCCCTGAAATCATTGCAGATTCGTTCAAGCCAGTTACACGGTAGTATTATATCTGCATCGGTCATCGCCACTATCTCACCACTTGATACTTCCACACCGTCATTCCTCGCACCACCTACTCCTTTACTATGCTGTATGATCACATTATCGGCGTATTCTCTCGCTATGTCCACCGTCTCATCTTCACTACCGCCATCCACAACCACGATCTCATAATCACGCCTATCCAGTGTCTGATTCACAAGGCTATTCAAACATGCTCCTATATACGATTCCTCGTTATACGCAGGTATGACAACCGAAACTTTCTTGTTATTGCCCATCTCCTGTCATATATCATATCAATATCAATGTCAATATCAATTCAGCCTCTGGAATAGCATCTTCGGCTTATTCAACTTCTGCCCTTCTTCTATCGGTGACATCAGCTCCTCAAGTTTCGTTTCGTGTATATCCGTCTTCATACCAAGCTGATACCACACCTCTGCCATCTTCTCCGGCATCACCGGCTCCAGTAATATACACACCGATTTCATTATCTGCAGTGCGTTCTTTATTATTGTTGCACATCTGCGCCTGTCGCTTTCTCCTCCTTTTATCAGGTGCCAGGGCTCCTCACGCTGGAAATAGCTGTTCCCAAAGTCCGCGAGTCCCATTGCCGCATCCACCAGCTTCTTAAATTCGTAATCCTCCATTGCTCTTATCACATCGTCACGTGCGGTCTCTATCGCCGCTTTTACCTCTTCCTCTATCTCCCCGCCTGGCACCGCACCGAAATTCTTATATGCGAACGTAAGAACGCGATATGCGAGATTACCGAGAATAGCCACCAGCTCGTTGTTCACACGCATGAAGAAGGAATCCCAAGAGAAATCCAGCTCCTTCGTGTGGCTCGATTGCGCTACTATATAATACCTCAGCGTATCGGGATGGAACCGTTCCAGGAATTCCGCTGCCCAGACCACGTTCCCTCTGCTCTTGGAGAATGTCTTACCGTTTATCTTCACCATACCGGAGGCAATGACCGCACTGGGCAGCGAATAGCCCGCTCCTTTTAGCATCGCGGGCCAGAATATGCAGTGATGATATATTATGTCGGTGCCGATGAAATGTATGATTGTGGCTTCGTTATCTTTCCAGTATCGTGCCCATGCATCCTCTTTCTCGCCCCTCTCTCGCAATAGCTCTTCTGTGAATGATATATACCCGATAGGGGCATCAACCCAGACATAAACGACCAGGTCGTCTCTACCCGGGAATTTCACTCCCCATTCCAGATTCCTCGTGATACACCAGTCCCTCAGCTCTCGCTTCACCCATTCCTTAGCGTAATTACGGGCGTTCAGCGTGCCACCCAGCGTATCGAGATAGGAAGCCAGGAACTCAGCAAATGCAGATAACTTGAAGAAGAAATGCTCCTGCTCCTTGAAGACCGCTGCTGAGCCACATATCTTACATCTCGGCTCTTCTATCTCGCCGGGCTCAAGGTGCTTGCCACAGCCCTGGTCACATTCGTCACCACGTGCGATCGCGCCACAATAAGGGCATCTGCCCTCCACATATCTATCCGGCAGAAAGCGTCCGCAGGTGTTGCAATATGCCTGCTTCGTCTTCTTCTTATATACATAACCGCCCGCTATTAGCTTCTCCACTATCTCCTCCGTCCTTTTATGGTTACTCACCGAATCTGTCCGTCCATAATAGTCGAAGTTCACATTCAGCGCCTTGAAAATCCGTTTGAAATGCTCATGGTAGCGCTCAACCACCACTTCCGGCGTTACACCCTCCGCTTCCGCACTCAGCACTATCGGCGTTCCATGTGTGTCTGAACCACTGATGAAGATGACTTTATAGCCCATCTTACGGAGCATCCTGACATATACATCAGCGGGGACATAAGTCCTGAGATGCCCTATATGGCATTCACCGTTGACGTATGGCAATGCCGAGGTGACCAGCACCAGCTTATCCTGTGGTATTGGTTTCTTCATTCCAATTAACTCCTTCATGCTTTATGCCAAGATAGAAAGATAAAATAAAAAATAAAGATTAAAATTAATTTTATTATCGCTTATCTTATTCGAAGATTCGGTAATATCTATTTCTGGTCTGCGATTCGTTGAGCATTCTGTACATATATGCCTTTACCGATTCCATCATGTCTACATTAGGTTCCTCTTGCCACACAGCGCCTGAAGTGGGGAAGATATGGTAATACTGGTTTCTGGTCTGCGATTCGTTGAGCATTCTGTGCATATATGCCTTTACCGATTCCATCATATCATATCTATTATTAAATGTCCAGCCATGTGGCGTTCGCCAGCTCTGCTGTGAATTCCATATGTTGTTCCCCTTTAAATCCGGATATGAATCCCAGACTGAGAATGAGACTGAGACCGCTTCGATATCGGCGACGCCAGCACCAGCAAGCATCAGTAATGAGAATCCTACCATCAATGCCCTCTTTGTCATGGTCATGCTATCACCTCCCATTATTCAATAAGGTAAAGCCCATTATAAAAAGCTTTTGTTATCTGACCCGAAAAAAGGCAATCTAAGGCATAGATTCTGTATCTGTGGCTCGAATCGCTCTTCCAGCTTCAGTGTGAGATAGCCCGCGAGGAAACCAAACCCGACTCCAAATATCACATCCAGCGGGAAATGCATACCGACATAAATTCTGCTGACGGAGACAAGAATTCCAATAGCGATAGAGAAATAACTAAATTTCCTCTTCTTTCTCCTTGATGGCATGAGGATTGTGGCTATAATAAACCATCTACCTGCATGTCCACTTGGAAATGATGCGCCATGGGCTTTGGCTTCATATCCCCCCACCTTCAGTGATACATTATTTAAAGCCTCTGATGGTCTATCGCGGTTCACAGCAACCTTAATCGGGGTGATAAGCATCGCATGAATAGCCAGACCTATCAATATCAGTACCGCTATCTTCTTAATATTCATGCTCTTCACGATCAGGAGCATTACAAGTGCAAGAATAGAGATGAAGAATATCGAGCCCAGATGTGTTATCGCTACCATGAATAAATCCAATAAGGGGTTGGAAATCGAGTTAATAGCATAAAATGAGCTGATATCCCACTGGATAATCCCTGTGTACATCCTACTCTTACTCTTTTACTCTATTTCACCACTGTCTCAAGCAGGTCACCAAAGAACGTGCCAGCTATGAATATAATCGTGAGAACTATCATCTTTATAACGGTTCCTATTGCAGTTGCTACAGATAGCACCAGCCCACCTATCAGCAGACCGAAGAACCCGAATAACAATCCAAGAATTATACCATACACAATACCTCTCTTTAGCAGTTCCCACCGCTTCTCCTTGCCCGGCTTCACGTACCCGTATACCAGACCGATAATAAATGCGAGTATCTCGAGTATCATATTATATCTTCACCCCGTACCTCCTTTATGAGAAAAAGCATCCGCTACACTGAAGATGTCCTTATCTCCCCTGCCCGAGAGGTTCACCACGATTAAATCCCACTCCTTTGCATGCTCTATTGCGTAATGAACAGCGTGGGCGGATTCCAGTGCAGGAATTATACCCTCCTCTCTGGACAGGGTCTCAAAAGCTCTTAGGGTCTCATCATCGGTGGCAGAATCCATTTTCACCCGCCCGGAGTCCACAAGATATGCCAGTTCAGGTCCCACACCCGGATAGTCCAGTCCGGGAGCGAAACTATGCGATTGCTTTATTTGTCCGTATTTATCCTGCAGCAGTTTCGAATACATCCCGTGCAGAACGCCTTCCGTGCCTGCGCAGAGTGAAGCGCCATGCTCGCCGGTCTCCAGACCTTTACCTCCGGCTTCTACGCCTATAAGCTCTACTGCATCATCTATGAAGTCGTAGAATATACCCATTGCATTGCTACCGCCGCCAACACACGCTATGATGGCATCGGGCAGTCTCCCCTCGGCTGCTAATATCTGCTCCCGCGTCTCTCTGCCGATGACACGCTGGAATTCACGCACCATCAATGGATATGGATGTGGTCCCACAACACTGCCTATCACGTAATAGGTATTCTCAACATTGGTGACCCAGTCGCGCATCGCCTCATTTATCGCATCCTTCAATGTCCTGGAGCCACTATCAACCGGGTTCACACGTGCACCCAGCAGTTCCATCCTGAACACATTCAGCTTCTGCCGCTCTATATCCTCTGTGCCCATATATACCTCACATTGCAATCCGAGAACGGCTGCAGCCATCGCGGTTGCTACTCCATGCTGTCCCGCGCCGGTCTCTGCTATTATCCGCTTCTTTCCCATATACTTCGCCAGCAAGCACTGTCCCAACGTATTGTTCAGTTTATGTGCACCACCATGCACCAGGTCCTCACGTTTAAGGTATATCCTGGCACCACCACACAGCTCAGAGAGGTTATTTGCGAGATAAAGCGGTGTTGGGCGACCAGCGAAATCTCTCAAGAGCGCGTTCAGTTCGCTGTTGAACTTCTCATCCTGATGAAACGTGTAAAAAGCATCTTCAAGCTCTTCCAGTACGCTCATCAACACCTCAGGTGCAAACCTGCCCCCGTACTTACCATACCTGCCATATTCATCGGGTAACATTTTAAATCATCAATAGAATACTACAATAAAAATCATAAAATTATACCGAATATCTCAGAGAAAGAAGAAGATGAAGATGAAGAATAAGCGAATGCCTTTTATCGCCTTTGAGGGATTGGACGGCTCCGGTCTGACAACACAGGCATCAAGGCTGCGGGACTGGCTAAGCAGTAAAGGTTACGAGGTATATTTAACAAAAGAGCCGACAGATGGCTTGATTGGGTCTTTGATACGTGGTGTACTGAGGAAAGAATTGGTTATTGACGCCGAGACGCTCGCACTTCTATTCGCAGCCGATAGAATGCTCCATACTAAGAACATAATAAAACTCCTAGATGAGGGTGTTATTGTGATCACCGATAGATATCGCCTCTCTTCTTATGCGTTCCAGTCTATTGAGGTTGACCTGGACTGGCTAAAGAAGATAAACGAGAAGGCACTAACGCCCGACCTGACCTTCATTATTGATACCCCGCCGCTTATATGCATGAGGCGGATTCAGAAGCAGCGATTCCATGTGGAGCTCTACGAAGAGCTGGAGAAACTGGAGAAGATACATGCGATTTATCGCAAATTGGCAGAAGAAGAGAGTAATACATTCTTAATAGATGGCAACAGACCGGTGGAGGCTGTTAGCAGTGATATCTTCGATAGGGTTAAAGAATCTGCACTGCTGGAAGGTCTGGAGTAAGAGAAAGGAGAAAGAAAGGGAGGGATGATGGGTACGCCCCTAAAATAGACACTATAAGTGGCAGTGGCTCGGGTAGCCGGTAGCCAAAGACCGGGCGGGTGAATGCTATACCTGACATGGACAAATGCAGCGGATGGAATCTGGATAGAAGCCTTAACACAGAACTGGCGTTAAAGGACGTATACAACAAAAAGAAGCTATATTCTGCCATAGGGTACCGGTACCGCTCTCCCATAGGCTTCGAGAAGGAAAAGGAGAGGAAAGTTTTAAATACTGTTTCTTGACTATATACTAACCAGGGTGCACTCTATACAGATAAGTGGCGGGGAAGATGAT
>PQXC01000023.1 GCA_003194435.1 Candidatus Methanophagaceae archaeon
GCGTGTTCTGTTATCACGGTGGGCATTGTATGCGTGGTAAGAAGGAGATAGAAGGGATTGTGGAGAAGAGCGATGTTATATTCTGCCCGGTTGACATAAACAGCCACAATGCATGTCGAATGGTGAAAGAGGCATGCAAAATGCGGAATAAACCATGCTATTTCCTTCGCAGTTCTGGCTTGAGTGCGCTCAAGAAGGTGATGAGTGGTTTTGAGCCCGGGTATGGGAAAATATATGGTGGATGAGACGACAATGACATTTGAGATGAAAAAAATAATAGGAGGACTAAATGCCTCCTATTCATGTTCATGGTCTGATCATGTGTCCCGGTCCCGGTCCCAAACCCGGTCCTGGTCCCAATCCTGGTCCCGGCATCGTTGCTATAAACGCTGCGATTATAACTGCGTATATGATTAGTGGGATAGCTATTGCAATAATCACGGCAAGAACTGCTTTTCCTGTGGATAGCTCATGAAGTTGCCTTATGCCGATGATTTCTACGATAAGCGACCATATTCCCCCGATGATTCCGACGATCGGAATCCAGCCCAGGAGGTAGCCCGGTGTCACTCCGTACATCAATGCCTTTATCGTCTGCTCTACTCCTTCTCTACCACCAAGGAGATATACCCAGATGTGAAGCCAGAGACCACCAATGAAAACGCCGATTATTCCGCTCACGAGCGTCAGGATAAAAAAGACCACTGCGAACAAAGGTCCCATTGCTGCCCCTAATGTCATCATAGGTACTCCAAGCATCCCCAACATTGCTGCGAACAGCGAAAAGGCTACTCCGAGCAGGATAGAGATGATCACTGCAAATATTGTCAGAATAACCACGAAATACTTGAAAGCGTCGCCAATCGTATCGTCCTTAGAGTTGTCAAAAGTTTCCGAAGGACTGAACAAAAACCCCTTTATTCTTTCGCCTATACTTAATGCCATTTTACGTCACCAAAACAAAAAAGATTATATAGCTTTATAAACTTTCCGTGCAATGCAAGTGCAAGAACAAGAATTGTCGTGAAGGTAGAAGCAGGTTAATGCACCCAAAAGCAAAGGGGAGGGGAATATGGGTGGAAATATAAGAAGAAAGCAGGAGTGGCTTGATGCTCAGGCGAAGATGCACTTCAGGTCATTTATGGCTGACTTTCTCCACAATTTTCTCTGCAATTATCCGCCCCTCTTCTCCTTTTCCTTCATATTCCACTCGTGTAAAGCTCACTTCGATAAATGCATTTGACGTTCTAACGAGCCAGCCATCACGTGGATAAATAGCAGCTTCGTCACCAATCCCTGAAATGCTCGATCCATTCCTTTTGTTTTTCATATAATCAAAGAATTTTCTTGCACCTTCAGCATCATTGAAGATAAAAACACAGATCACTGCTGCATCTGGGAAAGGTTCACCTGTTTTTTTTCGTAAATGCAATGCATATCCGTCCTGTATGCCACATTTCTCTAATTCAGTAGCCATCACAAGAAAAGGTTGCCTTTCGTCAATTTTAAATTCTTTTAAAGAATCCACAAGTTTAAGTCTGTCGGCATAAACAAATACCCTTTCCTCCCATCCCATCCCGATTTCACTTGCGTTTATCTTTAATTGCTTTGCACTATCAATGGTTACTGATGTCTCTTCTCCATTATAGGGCATATAAAATGATGCAATGATAGATATTATAGCTATACTTATGCATCCCATTATTAGTAGACTGTATCTTTTTTTCATTTTTCTGCTTTATCCATGATTCTCTCTGCGATTGACAGGTTTTCTTTTTGTGAAAAAGAAAAAGTGTAAAATAATCAATAATCATGTGATTGAGAACAGCCGTGCGAATATGCTCTTCTTACGCTCTTGCTCCTCTATCTCGATCTCCCCCCTTCCATTATCGCTATCATCAAAATCAACCGCTCTACCGCCGTGCTCACTCCTCCTCACACGGACATCCACGAGTATAGGCAGCTCTATGCCCGGACTCGATAATAATGCGACACCCTGCGGAATCCTCTTTATCTCCTCCTCCATCTCACTGCTCATGAACTCCAGACCCCGACTTAATGCCCTTATGTCATTCGGATTGGTCACACGCAGGATTATCTGCGTATTGCACTGCGAGATGACATTCTTATCCACCCGCGCGGGTCGCTGTGAGATGACAAGTAGACCAAGCCCGAATTTCCTGCCCTCTGATGCGATGGTTCTTAGAATATTCGAGCTCACTGCCTTCTCAAAGCCGCGTTCGGGACAGAAATTGTGCGCTTCCTCTATTACGAGCATCAATGGCGGTATCTTATTCATCTTCCTGCCTTCAAACACCTCCTTGCAGATTCGATACACAATTAAGCGCTGTAGCTCCGGTTCCGCACCCTTCATGTCTATTATTGATGCCTGCCCCACCTTCACCAGTTCCTCTATCCTTGTGGGGCTGTCAGATAATATGCCCGTTTCACGGATTCGCTCCAGGAAATGAATGATCCTCCATCTCGCACTGCTCTTGCTCTCCGATACCTTCTTGATGATATCTTCAATGGTGTAAAACTCCTTCTGCGATTTTATATCGTTTATACTCTGATATAAAACCCCTAACTGGGCATCAGACATAGGAAACAGGTCGTATAACTCTTTCACACTCAGGTTTATACCATCTATCCTGAACAATCTGTCGGCGTCGGGATTTATAGAGAAGTTGGTGGGTGTATATACAACGACCCTGGAAGCATAGCCCCTGGGTGTGATTCCATATTTCTCCATCTGTCTCCGTTCTTCTTCGCTCCTGTTCTCGTATTTCAATGTTATATACTCACCATGGGGGTCTATAATGAGCAGAGGGACATTCTTCTCCAGTAACTCCTCTATCAGCACACCCGCGGTATATGACTTCCCGCTTCCGGTCTTAGCCAATATGCTGCAATGCTTCTGGATCAGTTCTTCCTTCCTTAGATACACCGGTATATTACGCCCATCCAGTAGTCCTAAGTAGATGCCACCTGATCTCAGTCCGAGTGTCTCGATGATAAAAGCACGGTCTGCCTTGAAGACTTTATCATTACGAGCGACCGTGCTATTTGGCTGCATTAAAAACCCTCTATCATCTTTGTAACCTATGACCTCCGCAGTTGCCCTCTTCTTATCCGCATCTACCAGCTTCACTACGCGTGCCAGTACCCACCCATCAAGCTCGTTCCAGACTTTTACATACTCATTTATCCTTACTTCTCCACTCACAATGAAATCGAACTTATGCAATTGCACCTCGCCTGTTACTGTCCCTACTAATTTGTACATCCCGGATCAAATTATATCCTATCAGCCTATCAGATCAACTTCGCATTCACCATTCCATTCTGACCCGGTCTGTTCGTGACCAGCGCATCACCCAGCTCGGTCTCTATCACTGCGCCCTTCGTTACTATATTTCGCCTGATGTAGAACGGATTGGCAGGATTGCTCTTCACAGTGATGATCCGCGCCTTCTTCGTCGTACCGCTTCGCGGGTCTGCGACGTTAGCATACTCACAGCGCAGCAGTCGTACTTTTATATTACCCCCCATCGTCCTCACTATCTTCCGCTTTTCAGTGCCGATGACCGTCTCTGCAGCCGGGCGACCAGCCTCATATGCTCGCTTCTTCCTATGTCTATGCAACCTCCCCCCTGTAGGCTTCCTGACGGATTTACCTTGCCATCTCATCTCCTTTTCACCTCATTCCATCTCACATCATGCATTATGCATCATGGACCCACAAAGCCACACGCCTCACACCTGTACAAATTACTCTGCTTCCGACACTTCGCGCATCTACCTATTTCCACCTTGCCACAGTTAGGGCACGGAAAGACCGTGTAACCCTTTTCCAGCAGCTTCGCTTTGCAGGATGTGCAATATTCTATCATAGTTCGCTCCTTCCCTCAGTATTTTCATCCCCTTCGTCATATCCACTATCGTGGACGGTATACCATATTTACATTTACCTCCATTTATAATAACATCAGCTTTTATCTTCACTTCCTCTACACATACCGGTGGCTTCTCGCCCGTTAGATTCGCACTCGTCGCGGTTATTGGTCCCGTCTCGCTTATTATCCGCGTTGCTATCTGATTTTCAGGGAACCTTACGCCGACAACCTGCGAATGTGCTGTTAAAACATCGGGGACTATCTCCTTCTTCCTTAGTAATATCGTGACGGGTCCAGGTAATAGTCTGGTTATAATACCCATGTATGATTGCTCCACATAAGCTACCTCATGCAGCATCTCAAAAGACGAGACTGCGAGTGAGATAGGCATTGACAAACTCCTCCTCTTTAGCTCGTACACCTTCATTATCGCTGCCTCTGATAACGCTGCGGCGCCCAGACCATAAACCGTTTCAGTTGGATAAACCACCGTACCGCCACTCTTTATCGCTTCTATTGCATTCGCAATCCCGTTTTCGAGCGTGGTTATTGGCATCTCATGAACCATACCATCAAAAGGATATTGATAATAGATAGCTAAAAGTTATTAATTACGGATGTACGGTACCATGAGAGATAGATCAGAGTTTCAAGCTAAACCACCCTATTTCCTATCTCTGGGTTTCATAACCCATGATAAACCTTTTTTCAAACCTTCTAATTTTAATAAAAGTTTTATCGGTGGTGCTTCGGCATATTCAGCAATATTAGCGAGGAACTTCGGATTCGATTCCGCGATAGTCACGAGCGTAGGGAGGGATTTTGAAGATTTTGGTGCGTTAAAAGGCATTCGGTTGGCGTATCAGATAGGAGAAAACACAACGACATTTTACAATAAACCTCTCGAAGAAGGAGGAGAAGGTGGTGGAAGGAGAGTTCAATACGTCACGAGTGTTGCAGAGAGGATAAAGGAAGAAACGATACCGAAGGTGTGGTATAATGCCAAAATCGTTTATATATGTCCGGTATTGAATGAATTAGAGGAGGAGATAATAAGAAAATTTGAGCGTTCTATGATCGGTGTAGCGCCACAGGGCTGGATGAGAAGCGTCGGCGAGGGAGGGAGAATAGAGAAAAAGAGATGGGAGAAAGCGAATGAGGTCTTGCAGAAGGTGGATTTTGTGATAATAAGCGATGAGGATGTTTTTGAGGAGGATGTGGCCGAATATGTGGAACATGCAAACATTTTTGTATTGACAAGGGGCAGGAACGGTGCGGAATTGTATTTGAATAAAGGTTCGTATCATGAGCATATAGATGCATTTGAAAGGGAAGAGGTGGACGCTACTGGTGCGGGTGATGTTTTCGGCGCTGCTTTCTTGTTGAGGTTTAATGAGACGAAAGATGCAGTTAAGTCGGCGAGATTTGCATCTTGCGCTGCTTCTTTTGTCGTTGAAAAGGTGGGTGTAGAAGGTGTTCCTTATAGGGAAGAGGTAGAGGAAAGGATGGAGAAAGAGGGGAGTAAACTGTGGGGATAGAGTGAAGGAACTCGTAGTTGCCTTAGCCGAATTTCTCGATCACCACTTCTCTCTGTTCAGTGACCCTCGATGCTCGTGCAGCCCCGCACCTTTCTTTATACAGAAGGATTATGGGCTTTTGGCGATACTGTTTAAGAAGGAATATCTTTTCATGTTAAATAACTAAAAAACAATTGAGGTTGTTTATGAAAAGGGGGTGTTCAAGCCGTTGGAGCCGGTAGAATTGGAGGAAGGAGAAAAGATAAAGGTAGACATAAAGAAATTGCCGGAGAAGCTCTTCGGGATTTTCCGTGGAAAGGATTTGTTGAAGCTCTTAGAGGAAACCGAAGATGAATGGGGTATTTATTGACTCAAGTGTCTTCTTGAACTTCTTAGAAGGTAAAGAAAAAGGCAAAAACACTTCTTGAGTAAACTGTTCCGTTTTTTTCGTATCGCTCTGCTATTTCTTTTTTTCTCTTTTGGTGTCTCACTGCTTGATGTCACTTTTATATCCCCTCGCTTCTATTGAAGAGATAAACACCCAAAAAGCACTTCCGAGGCTTTAACCGGTGAATATACCATAGAAGCAGATGATGGTGAATCGCACAAGGACACATATCTCCTGAGCATTATCAACCATATATAAGTAAACTCTAAATATTAGATACACAGATGAAATGAGTGCAGACGCAAGTGCAAGTGTAACAGTAACAGTGACCTCACCCAGCAGGCTCCACTTCACTCTTATAGACCTGAACGGGGAACTTGGCAGAGTAGATGCGGGGATTGGCGTTGCATTGAATGAGCCATCATTGAAGATAAGAGTCTCTCCTCTGGATTCTGAATCGGCATCGAAAGCGGAAGAAGAATCAGAGAATCCCGTAGAGGTTCTGCCGATATTGAAACGGATAAGGGAGAGGATAGAGCCTGAATTGAAGTACTATTATAAGGTGGAGATATTGAGGGCATTGCCACATCATGTCGGGTTAGGCTCACGGACACAGCTCTCGCTAAGTGTGGCGAAGGCGATAAGCGTGCTTGAACATCGTGATTTCACAACTTATGAACTTGCGAAACTGGTAGGTCGTGGCGGTACATCTGGTATTGGCACCGCTGCTTTTGACCACGGTGGGTTCATACTCGATGGTGGGCATCTATTTAGAAGAGGCGGGAGCGGGGGTGCAGGTGCAAGTGCAGGTGTGAAGCACTCTTTTCTTCCTTCTTCCGCATCGGAAGTCCCACCGCCTCCCGTTCTATTCCAGCACCCATTGCCCGAAGACTGGTTCTTCGTTCTCGCTATTCCACGCGTTAAGCGTGGCGCACATGGTAGTGAAGAGATTGAGATATTCAAACGGAACTGCCCGATAAGAGCTACAGAGGTGGAGAAGTTATGCAGGCTGATACTCATGCGAATACTCCCATCCGTCATTGAGAAAGATATATACACATTTGGGGAGAGTTTGAGCATGATACAGCAGATAGGGTTCAAGAAGATCGAGGTTGGACTCCAGCATCATATAATAAGAGAACTATTCGATTTCTTCGCTACTCACGCATTGGGGTACGGCATGTCCTCTTTCGGTCCTGCAACCTATGGAATAGTGAAAGGTGAGAGTAGAGCGCGAGAACTCGCACAACACACATACGAGTTCATGGCTGAGCGTCATGTAGCGGGTTCTGTATTCTATTCCAATGTAAATAATAAAGGTGGTGTGGTGAATTATTAAAAAGATATTGGTTTTTAAGATAATTTCTTGCAATTACAAACGTCTCTTAGAGATGACGCTCGCAACTATTATACCCACCTCATAGAAAATTACCAGTGGGAAAGCCACAATAAGCTGACTCACGACATCAGGTGGTGTAAAAAGCGCAGCGAGCACGAACATTGCCACGTATATATATCGCCTGTATCCCTTCAGTGTATCTATCTGTACGAGTCCAGACTGAACAGCAAAGAGGAGGACGACGGGGAGTTCAAACGATATTCCAATTATGAGCGTTATTATGATGACGAAAAATGTAAACTCGTTGATAGACCAGGTTGCAGCAACTCCCGCTGCTGCTGACATGCTGACATATAGTTGAGATAATTTAGAACGAGAGGCAACATGAGGAAGTAAGCATAGCTTATTCCCGTGATAAACAAAGAAATGGCAGAACTAAGCAATATAATGAGATGCGATTTTTTCATTGGATTCCTTATCCCAAACCTCTCTTTTAATGCCTTATACACGTAATAGCACATAACGGGCGTGGCAAGTATTATACCCGTGAGCAAAGCTATCTTTAATTTCAGCATTATCACCTCCACGGGTGAAATATAGATGAGGACTGCACCCTCTGGCAAGAGGTCCTGTTTTATTCTCAGCAGTATGGGGTCTGCTAATAATGAAAAAGACAGGAGCATACCAGCAATGACAATGCCAGAAATGAGCATGATTTTTTTCTTTAACGCTCCAATTATATACCCAAACTCCTCACTAATGCTCGCCATCCTAATCCTCAATCGCTCCTAAAAGGGTAGGGGATATAAAAATGGAAAGAATCGGAGATGATACAATAAGTGAATCGTTGGGAGCTGAGGAGATTCCACTGGTGGAGCACCTCTCTGAGCTACGAAGAAGACTTGTAGTTGTTTTAATCCCGTTCGCAACGGTTACCCTACTCATATTCCCTTTTTCAAACGACTCCCTTCACTTCTTATTAACCAATCTATTCCATGGTGATATGCCTATATTTGTTTACAGCCCGATGGAATGGATAAGTGTGAGGCTTACATTCTGTTTTTTGTGCGCTCTTTCTATTACGATACCACTGCTATTATACGAGATTTTCGCGTTTATGCGACCGGGTTTGTTTGTTTATGCCAAAGTTATTAAATTCATGGTAAATAGCAGCAGCAAAGCAGAGTATAAGGGGACAGAACTCATGGATAACAGAAAAGCGCACAAGATTATGCTTGTTCTGAAAAAGCAACGGGATAAGTTTAGCTACTGGTTCTGGATGGATGACAAAACGGGATTGCTTTTGAAAACTCAGACATATCAGGATGATGAACCCGTAATGACGTTAGAACATAGAAATCTTAAGATAAACACCGGTATCCAGGACAGTGAATTTGAGTTTGAGATTCCAGAAGGAGTTAAGG
>PQXC01000024.1 GCA_003194435.1 Candidatus Methanophagaceae archaeon
AAGGGCTCCGATGCAAAGGAATTCAAACGGCTGATCCGAGATTTACCCCGCATTCGCAAGGCTGCCGGCGATAAAGCATATTCCTCTCGCGTTAACTGCCAGGCGGTGGCGGACAAGGGGGGAAAGCCATTCCTCTGTTTCAAGGCAAACGCTACGGCTAAGGCGAAGGGATACCCGGCATGGCAAATATCATTCGAGGCGTATTCGAACAATAAAGATGAATGGATGGACGAGTATCACATAAGAAGCGTTGTAGAGTCCGTTTTCTCAAGCATCAAAAGGTGTTTTGGTCCCGATATTAAAAGCATAAAAGGTTGGCTAAAGCGGAGAGAACTCGCAATAAAAGTGTTGGCGTATAACATTAAAAGAATGCTCTACATTAGAAGGGCGAAGGATTTGGGAATCCCTCTTTGGGTAAGTTGCCAGTAATTCCAAATTGGCACTGATAGGGAACTTCCAAATCCCCCGGTTAGTGTAACTATGCTCTTCAATAAGAAATAATTTACCCCAGCCTGAGATAATCCGAAGGGTGTTATCTTTGTTTACGTTGACTTTTGGGATGAAGCCCCTCTTTTTCCTTTTTCCCACTATGCTCTCCGTGTTCTTTCCTGTTTTTTCGGTCACAAGAGATTGAGAAGATGCAAGAAGCCAGAGAGCAGAATCTTGTGTCTATCTCGTGGAATCTCGTGGTTTCTAATTTTGCATCTTCTTTACTGCAATGCCCGTATGGCATGCAATGCACGCTTCGTTCGCATCCTCCATATCAGGGTTGCTTATTGAATTCATCACGTATGTCTTATGTACTGCCATATTGCCAGTGTCCGCAGTGTCAATTGTCAAACCGAATCCACCTCCGGCGGGATACATCCTGACACTATTTATAATTTTCCATTCACATTCACACATTCACATCAAGCGCAGGATGAATTCTTCCATCATGCTCATAGGATAGGACAGGATAGGACAGGAGAGAAGATAAAAAGAGAGAAGGGAAAAAAGTTTTTTTAACTCTTATTCAATCCCATACCGTTACCGGCTCAGGGAACTTGGTTGTATTCGCGCCTCCGCTGTAGTTACCGTATGAGGTCACCTCTACGGTGCCATTAGCCTCGTAATCGGATGTATTGAAGTGCGTTGGTGGTAATACCAGACCCTTGTCATAGGATGCATTGAACTCTAAACTGCGTCCATGCGTCCATCGTATCTTCACCGGTATCGAAGTATGGCACGCAATACACGCTTCATTTGAACCCTCCATTTTTGTATCGTTTATCGAATCCAACACGAAGGCTTTATGCGCCGCGTGCTCGCCCGTGTCTGTGCCTGTAGTGCCCAATCCAAACCCGCCTGCCGAGATGAAATCTGCATAATCCCTGAAGGGAACCGTAATATACTTTCCACGATACCATCCCGAACCTCCATGACATAGGTAACACCGACCATTGTATTCCTCATAACCATAGTGGTTCCATTTCCCGCCCCCGCTATCGGTAGAGATACCATGACAGTCCATGCATTCTATTGTGGAGACCGCATGAGCTTCCACACCGGGTTCTGAACCACTGCCATAGCCCCTTGCGTATGTGTATCCCGATGAAGGTTCATATTTACCTGCGCTACTATTATAAGTCATTTTGAAGCAAGTTCGGTGGCACAGGTCACAGTTCTCGTCCATGTAACTATGTGGCGAACTGGATTCACCTGCGAGTTTCTTACTCAGCGGCTCCATACTCATCATCTCCTCGTAAACATCTGCATGGCATTTCTTGCACGGTATCTCATTTTCTGGTCCTGATATGTTATACCACGCATGCTGCCCGCTGAAGAGCGACACCGTACCCGGTAATGCGAACACGCCAACCGCAACGACTGCTACCGTCAGCAGCAATAACCTTTTACTATTCATTTCTCATCCTCACATCTAACCATTTTTAGTAAAAAAGAAAAACGAGAATAAAAAACTTTCGGTTTTTTTCTATCTAACTTTTTGATTCTATACGAAGTATAATACAGGTAACTTCCTTCCATTTTTGTTAGCTCCATACCGTTACCGGCTCAGGGAAACTACTTGTATTCGCGCCTCCGGTGTAGTTACCGTATGACGTCACATTCACAGTGCCATTAGCCTCGTAATCGGATGTATTGAAATGCGTTGGTGGTAATACCAGACCCTTATCATACGTTGCATTGAACTCTAAACTGCATGCATGCATCCACTGTATCTTCACCGGTATCGAGGTATGGCACGCAATACACGCTTCATTCGCATCCTCCATGTCTGAATTGCTTATCGAATCCATCACGAAAGCTTTGTGCGCCGCGTGCTCGCCTGTGTCTGATGCGTTCAGTGTGAGATTAAACCCACCTGCCGGTGGAATATAATATACATCTCCAGAGTGAGCATTTGCATGACATCGCTTACAATCCTCGTCATTTGTATATCTACCCTCATGAGGTGGAGGCGAGTCCGCGTGATGACACAACCCCCAGCAGCCACCGGTCGCAAAATTAGTATGCCTCACACCAGATTTATCTCCGCTATGGCAATACATGCAGGGTATAGTGGAAGCGGCGTGCGACTCTACGCCCGGCTGAGAGCCTGTATCATCCCCGGACGCGTAAGTGTAACTTTCAAATGTCGTATTCCTATGCTGAACGGGCGGTAATCTGTGGCAATAGCCGCATTTGAGCCGTCCATATCCCGTTTCTCCTGTGTGTGGTCCTGCAAGAGCGTTCATCTCTTCCGCAACGTCCGCATGACACTTCTCGCAGGGCACGTCATTTGTACCTGTTGAAAGATTGTACCACCGATGCTGCCCGCTGAAGAGCGATACTGTTGATGGTAATGCGAACACACCAACCGCGACAATTGCTATCGCCAGCAACAATAACCTTCTATTATTCATTTTTCATTCCTCACACCTGCCATTTAAAAATAAAAAAAGAAAACGGAAAAAAATTTCCAGTTTTTATTCTATTTATCTAGCCCCATATCGCTACCGGAGTGGGGAACGCCGTTGTATTCGCGCCTCCGGTGTGGTTACCGTATGAGGTCACCTCTACGGTGCCATTAGCCTCGTAATCAGATGTATCGAAGTGCGTTGGTGGCAGGTTCAAGCTTGCATTGTATGTCGCATTGAACTCCAGACTGCGTGCATGCGTCCATGTTATCTTCACCGGTATATGTGTATGACATCCAAGACATGCCTCGTTCGCATCTTCCATCTTCGTGAAGTTTATCGCACCTTCTATAAAGCCCTGGTGCGCAGCATGCCCACCTGGATGTGTACCATCGGCATAATCGAAGTGCAGCCCACTAACGGGGTCTATATAGGAGCTGTTATTGAATGGCATAGCAAAACCGCCTGCCGCTGGCGCACCGTATGCGTTATTGAACTCATGGCATGCCATACATGCAACGGTAGATGCCGCATGAGCCTCCTTACCCGGCGTCGAATCTACTCCATCACCGCTACCATAGGTCCATCCACTTTTGTTCTCGTATGCCACCCGATGGCATGCACCACAGGCTGCATTGGGGTTATCACCTGTTGTCCATGAATTATCACCTTCACTCAGTGTTCCATGAACTCCTGTTAATGTATATTCATCGTATATATCCGCATGACACTTTATACATGGTATCTCGTTTCCAGTACCACTTATATTGTACCATCTATGCTGACCACTGAATAGCGAAACGGTAGAAGGTAGTGCGAAGATGCCGACAGCAATGACTCCGATTGCCAGCAGAACCAACTTATTCATTTTCATTTCTTTTTCCTTTTCACCTCCTAATTTCTTATTCTCATATATACCAGGGAAGAGGGCATATAAAAATTTTTCGATTTTTTTACGCCCATCATGGCTTCCACACCTGGCTACTTATATATTCGTCATCACTATATAAAAGCTTTTCCATCGCTTCAATTGGGATTTAAAAAGCTATGAACGAGCTAAATGTCATACCACACTTTATCTACTGTTCGTTATTGATGTTACCAATATCTTAAACTTTTGTTTCAATTATCATTCAAATAAATGCTGGATGTGTTGATTTCATATATGTTTTGCATACGTTTAGATAATCACGCGAAAAATCAGGTATCGTGTGAGACCCTGTTCCCCGCGCGCTTTCATCGCGAGGATGGTCGCGAGGAAGCAGGCTGATATTTACCAATATTGAGCGATAGTGAGGGGATCCTTCTGCCTGCATTACTGCGGTATCTTTTATCTTTATCCATCTAACGTCTCACTTCTCTGGTGTCTATCGGGTTGCCTATCTCAAATACAGACTCGTTCTCCGGCTCTTTTAACCCCTCTATCTCTATCTTAATCCCAAAAAGTCAAAGAATGATAGAACATCGATGATGGGACCGCCGAGATTCGAACTCGGGACAACTCGGTCTTCAGCCGAGCGCTCTCCCGGGCTGAGCTACGGTCCCTTCGCTCTCTTATCCTTAACATACCATTATTAAAATTTAAAAAACTTTCTTCATGATTCATGACATGAGCATTACCATGAGAGAAGAGATAAGTGGAGCGATAGATTTCGTGGTCTCAAGGGGAGCGAGATATGCTGATATCCGTATGGAGAAGGGTTATGCGACAGTTATAGAAGTGCAGGATGGAGTCTTTCGGGAGATGAGCTATGGTATTGATCATGGGGTAGGCGTTCGTGTGCTGTATGGTAACTCATGGGGTTTCGCTTCCTCTAACGAATCATCAAAGTCTGGACTTAGACTTAGTGAGACATTTGAGGATGCTCTCAGGATTGCTCGTGCACTGGCACTATCGTCCCATGAATCCGAATCAGAACCGATAAAGCTGGCAGAAGCACCATCAATAACCGACTATTTCAGGCTAAATCCAAAGATAAACCCCGCTGATGTGAGCATTGAAGAGAAGAAGCGCATGATAAAGGATGCGTATAGAGCAGCGAAGGAATATTCGCCACTCATAAAGAGTGTTTCCATATCATATCTCGATGGCTACGAGGAGCGCGTGTATGCGAATTCGGATGGAAGCTACATAGAGGAAGTGGCACCTGCGGTTTTCATGCGCGTGTATACAGTTGCGAAGCGCGGGAATATCTTACAGGAGGGCAGGGAGAGTATCGGCGCAGTGGGTGGCTTTGAGGTGATAAAAGCAGAGAATCCCGAGGTTATGAGCGTAAAAGCTGCCGATAAAGCACTACGATTACTTGATGCTGAACTGCCCCCTGCCGGCATGTTCTATGTGATTATGGACCCGAAACTCACGGGTGTATTCATGCATGAAGCGCTCGGGCATGCTGCGGAGGCAGACCATGTACTCTGTGGCGAGTCTATATTGAGTGACAAATTGGGCGAGGAGATAGCATATCAGGGGCTGACGGTTGCGGACGACCCGACCATCGAGAACTCGCATGGCTATTATAGATATGATGATGAGGGCCTTCGTGCAAGGCGAACGGAAGTGATAAAAGAAGGCATACTCGTATCATTCCTGCATACACGCGAGACCGCAGGTAGATTCAATGCGGAACCGACCTCGAATGCACGTGCAGCGAATTATTCTGAACTGCCACTGGTGAGGATGAGCAATACAGTTATTGAGCCTGGGGATAGCGATTTTGAAGAGATGCGTGAGGATATCTCTTACGGTATCTATGCAAAGGGCATGCGTGGCGGTCAGGTGGACACAGTAAGGGGTGAATTCCAGTTCAGTGCGGAGGAGGCTTTCCTGATAGAGAAGGGTGAACTCACAAAGAGACTGAAGAACGTATCGCTCTCAGGGCGAACGCTGGATATACTAAAGAGCATAGACGCGGTAGGCAAGAAAAAAGTAAGGGGTTCAATTGGATTCTGTGGCAAAGCGGGTCAGGAAGTCCCGGTCTCTGAATACGCTCCCCACATACGTGTAAAGAAGATTCTGGTAGGTGGTGCTACTGCTACTGCCGCCGCTGCTATGCCCTCTCCTTCACATAAATGACGTCGCCCTCTTTTAATTTACTAAGACGCTCCATCGTAGAAGCTGTGAGGGGCGAGAACGCGAGCACGAGGTTGGCACCGTCGAAGGTCTCACCTGTTGGTCCATACGTATCACTGTCACTCAACCGAATACCCATGAGTCCCCTGTTCGACCTTGACATATTTGTAACGCCCAGAATTCCCTTCTCTACTTTAGTCTTCGGTATATTCTCCGGTACCAGTGTCCCCGCTTCTTCTGCATTGCCCTCAAACAGGACCATTGACCCCGGAATGCTGAAATAGACCTTCAAATGCCCTATTGGACGATTGATCAACCCTGTAAGCTTCTTGAAATACCACACCGTCTTCGGTGCCTTATCGTAAAACAGCTCCACTTCATATACATCCTTCGCATCTACACCAACTGTTCTCACCGTGCCCCTGTCAATAATCTCCATCGTCAGCTCGGGCTTCTGGTCCACAACGATAGCGTCATCACTGGTATTCCCCTCTCTGACCTGCTCAATATCCTCATGCGCAAAGAACTCTTCCGCTTCTCTCTGCGTCTTACCCACCATCATCATCCACTTTGGCTCTGTCTTTATTAGTATCGTATCACCCTGATGCGCATATTCTATCAATTCCCCGCCCTGCACTATCTCACCGAATACATTATGTGAGGGGTTTGGCAACCTGCTATCCTTATATAAAAATACCTTCCCACGCTCTGTACCTCTATTTCGCGCTGAGAGATGGTATTTTGACCTGTAAACGAGGTTCTCTGCAGGTAAACTGAGTCCTTTCAGGCTCTCTGCCGCTACATATGTATTTGAGAGGTCATCCACGTGGATAACACCACGATAACTGAGTGAGAAGAAATGTTCACTCGACATCGGTGCCTCTCTGAATAGTTTTATCTTCGCAAAGGTGAATATCTCCTGCCCCTCCTCTATCTCTGTATCCAGGTCCGTAGTGACGAATCCAACTCGTTCCGCTTTTGTTACTATCGGGTGTATCCCCTCTATTTTTTCACCCTCCTCTAAACCTGAGATTATGCTCCTCCCGCGTGTCAATTTCCCTATTACGGCATCGGCAGCAGTACCATAAGCAGCTTTGTGCTCACGCTTACTTATCATAAGGTAAGTCAAATTCGGGTCGAAACCGCCAAGACCGAGGAAGACATCCCACTTCTTGTAGCTCTGCTCGGCTTTTTCCACACTTAAATCTGTCTGTATCGGTCCAATAGCAGTTACATCATCGGTCTTCCAGGCTATTACACCATTGCTAAACCTATTATAACCGCTGAGAAATAAAGACAATGCCTCACTCTCTCCTTCCTCTCTGGTGATTCTTATTCTCGCTTCACCCCGCTTTGTCTCCACTGCAAACTCATTCTTCAACTCCTTCTCTTCCTTCTCTGAAACCACAGCTATTATACAACCCTGCCGGTATAAACCCTTCAGTTCTTCAATTATATCTCCCAGCCTCTTACTCCCGACATCCTGCGTCTCGCCATTAAATTTAATTCTCATAATGCTTATTTTAAACCCCGGTTTTTAAAAGCTTTTCTTTTTATTTTTCTTTTTATTTTTATCTTTTTTATCTTTTATATCTGTCTCCATGCAATAAAGTTATTTGCAATGGAAGTGAAATTGCTCAGGGTGACAGAAGAGGGGCTGGCTCTGGTTGCGAATGCGGCGCGAGTAAGCGGTTTGTCTTCAATGCGCGGTGCGGAAGCGATAGTAAAGCTGATTACCGATAATGATTATTCCTCAGTGCTTGAACATATCCACTTCACATTCGATATCGCGGGTATAAGTGTAGCGCTCAGTAGAGAGCTGTTAGAGCACAGAATCGCATCGCATACCGCGAGGAGCACGCGATATAATGAAGAGCAGGGGTTTGAGTATTATATTCCCGAGGGACTGAAGGGCGATGAGGAAGCGATGAGGATTTACAGGGAAGCGATGTCCCATGCTGAGGAGGCATACGTTCGGCTGCGAGGGCTCGGGATCGGTAGAGAGGAGGCGAGATATGTATTGCCAATGGCTTTGCACACTCATTACGTGGTTACTATGAACGTTCGCAGCCTGATCAACTTCTTCATGCTTCGCCTTTGCGTGCGCGCATCGCCGGAGATGAGAGAACTCGCAATGCGTATGTATAAGATATGTGCACGTGAATATCCTGCCATATTTTCAGGGATATGGTGTCGTGGATTCACATCGGGCGTGTGTCCGGAGAATAAGGCAAGACCTGCGGAATGTCCATTTATAGGTATAATAACCAATAAAGGAGTTGTTAAGCGCAAGTTTGAAGTGGAGGCGAGGCGAATAATAGAGAAGGAACTGG
>PQXC01000025.1 GCA_003194435.1 Candidatus Methanophagaceae archaeon
CTTCTTTCCTTTTTCGTGAACCCATATATTTCGACATTCATCTCTTCGTGCCTTTTCCTTTTTCGGCACATGGTTACGCGTCGTTTAGGGTGGCGGCCTCACTCATTTTGGCGATCCTCTAAGGGATCATGAAAAGTACGAGGCTCTTATTGCCCTATTTTCCTTATAGTATTCCTTTCTTGTCAGCACCCAGTAGACCGATTCCGCCAAGTGACGAGCTGTTGCAACGATTGCCACTTTTTCCCCTCTCCTCGCTTTTATTTTGTTGTATATCCTCTGGAAGCGATTTGGTTTAGAAGAACGGACTGCTGCCCTCGCACTCTGAATGAATGCCCACCGAAGGAACCCATTGCTGTGCTTGTTTATGTGCCCGTATCTCGTATAATCCCCTGATTGCTCCACTTTTGGCGCCAGTCCAGAATAACTAACCATACTCCTCGGATTGCTGAATCGCTCTATCTCCCCCAATTCACTTAGTATTAGCAGGGCATTGTGGTATCCTATGCCGGGGATGCTCATCAGCCACTTCGCTTCATCCGTTATCTTTGCTCTCTCCTTCAAGATAGCTTCCATCTCTTCAATCCTCTCTTCCAGCGCTTTCAACACCTCCAAGTAGTTATCCAGTGCCTCTCTTCTCACTTGCCGGAGTTTCACTCCTTTCAGGAACTCCATCCCTCTCTTCCCAAATAGGTCACTGAATTTCGATGTCTGAATCCCCTCTATCGCCAGTAATGCGTGCACTCTGTTCTTTATTGAAGTCCTTAAACGAACAAGACTCGCATGATGCCGAATCATAACTCTCTGGTCCCTTATCTCTTTACCTGGAACATAGCTCTCCGGCAAGTAATCCATCCTCAACAACTGCGCTAACACCCTGGCATCCACCTTGTCTGTCTTCACATGCTTCTTCGCAAATGGCTTAACATAAACCGGATGTGCCAAATGCACCTCTATTCCCCCTTCATCCAAATATTCATACGCAAAAATACCCGAAGTCGACGCTTCGATCGCCACTTTTGCGCCTTCAGGCAGCTCATTCGCAAATTCGTCCAAACCTTCGCATGTTGTTGGAAATCTACCTCTCTTAATCTCTGTTCCCTCGCCGTCTATCATCGAATAGTAGCTCAACTTTTTATGTACATCCAATCCTATATACATATGCACCTCCTTCTTCCCTATTTATAAGGAGGTGTTTTTCATGTAGTCATTTTTATTTTTAAAAGGGTTTATGGTTATGAGAATATAAAAGTAATGAGTCTAAAACTAAAAAGAGATACCAATGGATTTTAACGTCGAGATACCGCCGATAGAGGATATAAATCCTGCAAGAACTAAGCATATCATTCTAAAGAGACCCAAAGCTTCATGGTCTCAATCGGTTTTCTCTGTACCTTTTGGTGATTCCTCAGAGAAGATCGTCCCTAACCGTGATTATCCTTATGAAGGTTTATCCGTATTGATAGAGGGTGAGAATTTTCATTTCCTGGATGGAATAGCAGTGGGTGCGAAGAAAGGATCGAAGTATATCAAGCTAAGAGCGAAGAAAGTAATTGCTTCTCCATGGGAAATGATTTACTATTACAATAACGAAGAAGAGGGAATACGCCTCGCTATAACTTACTATTTGATGGATACTGGAGCGCTGCGAAACGGTGTTACTGCCTGCGTCTCGCTCGAAACCAACGCATCTTCAATTGTAATCGAGCCAATTGTAGATATAAGACACATGTATGACGAGTCTGCACCTGATAGCCACTTCTGCAAGGCTCTAAACGATGGAATGCTTATCTGGCGGGCTGAAAAATGCATCTCACTAAGAACGGTGAATAAATGCGAGGTCAGAACATGGGGAAAGAAGAAGATCGAATGGTGGTATAAACTCGGCTCAGGGTTCAGAGAGAACATAGATGGGAAAGTAGTATTCAAAGGGGAGATAAGGAACCCGGTATCCTTAGGTGAGCTTGAAATCCCCATGGGTGATAAAGATATTACTTCTACTCCCACTGCTACCGCTCTGCTTGTCATAGCCATAACCACAGCCACAACCTGCAGCCATTCAAATACAAATTCAAATACAAATTCAAATACAAATTCAAATACAAATACAGAAACTCAACTCGAGCTCGAATGGCTGACCGAAAAAGGAAAAGAATGGCTGAGAGACGAGAGCGAAGAAGAGAAGAGAGCTATTGAAATGGTAAAATCGCTGAGCTTAAGTTTAAGTGCACCTGCAATTGCGTTCAGGGCACTTGCACTCTCCAGATTCGGCATGTATCTTGACAAAAATTTTTTCTACGAAGCTGGCGATTTCTGGTTCAGAACACCATGGTTTAGAGACCTGTTTGAAGGAATCATAAACAACATTGAGACTCTCTTCCGTATCGGGCATGCCGAAAGGATAAGAGACATTATCCTGCGGGCTTTCGAATATCAAGACAAATACGGAAGGATACCAAATAGATTCCCGGAAAGGAAGGGTGAGGGTGAGGGTGAGGGCGAGCACGAGCACCTGGACTATGACTATAATAGTGCAGATGCAACACTGCTCGCATTTATCGCGGCGGGAGAATTTTTAAAGAGGAGGAAGGATGAGAATTTCGCAAGCACAATTTTGCGAAGGGCAGAGTTCACCATCTCGCGATTCAAAATGAACTCTCTGGAAAAGATAAATGGTGCGCCGGTGCTGAACGAAAACGGGCTTATTTCCATCGTTCCCTGGCATTCGTGGACCGATACGAAGCGAGAAGTAGAAATAGGAGGTAAAAAATTCAACTTCTCGACAAGGATACCTGATTCGTGGTGTGATGCATGTAACGAAGACGAACTGAACAAGCCGAAGTATTTCCTGCCTGAGATAAATGCGCAATGGATAAAAATGTTGAGGGCTTGTGTGAACATGTGCCTGAGCCTGAGCAGTTCTAACCCTGAGAACGAGACCGGAGGAAATGAGTATTCCGCATTACTGGAAAAAGCGCGTGAAAATTTCAAAAAAGTGCTCTGGAATGCTGAAGAGAATATTTTGTACAATCTCGTAACGGTGAACGGTAAAAAGGATAATACGCCGGGGTCTCCAGGAGTGGTCGCATTCTCGCTATTGCTGGATGAGAATATCTTTTCTCAATACGAGTTGAAGGGATTCATAAAAGAAGTGAAGGAGAACTTGTTAGTGGAAAAGAATGGCTTACCATTCGGGATACTGGTGAAGAAGTCCCCCAGGAGGACTTATTATGGCGATGCGGAATACCATGAGGCGGTTGTCTGGCCACGGGACACGCCTTACCTGATAAGAATACTGCGAGCAGCGGGCGAACTCGAAGAAGAGACCGTGGAAGGAATATTGAGGAGCAATTTGGAACATCAAATGAACGAGGGCTTCGTATTTTACAATAGCGAGCTGTTCAGCCCGGATAAAGGGGAGATGGTGCCAGTTAAGAACCCTGTTCAGTTCTGGTCGCAGTGGGTAGATGCGTACATAACATGAAAAATGGGTTGATTTAGTTTGAATTTGAATGGATAAGAATAAGAGATGGGCTCCAGGTTACTCAAAAGCCACAGAAAATACTGACCGGGCTATCAGTCTCAGTCCCAGAACCGTCTCGTGCTCGTATATTGCCGCTCCGCCTCCAGTATATAGCGATATAACCTCCATTCTGAGCCTTCTGCCTTCCTTATTATTCTCGATGCCGCTTCTGGACCTATACCACGAGCAGCGAGTGCAATTACCGCGGGAATGCCATGCGAAAGCACAAGATTCGCATTTCGATATACACGCATCACCCGTTTCTTTTCCACTTTCGCTTCCGCTTCACCTGTACCGGTACCTGTACCCCTCACCGCCATGATCTCTTCCTTCTCCCATGGCTTCAAAGCCGCAATCAAACGCGAATTACAGACCGGACAGATGAGCGATTCACTACCGAGCTCCACAATCGTCCTCACTCGTCTGACCGATTGCCAGTGCTTACAGTTCAAACAGAATAAAATCACCCTGTCGTTCATTATTCTATTCCTAAGTGCATCTATAATCAAACTCTCACCGCGCTCCGTTGCCAGAACATCTCGCCAGCTCGAATACCCGGATGCACCAATAGGGGTTTGCGAATCCGCGAAAATGAGCTTCAAATAGCCTGATTTCAGACCTCGCACCACCTCCTCTGTACGCTCCACATCCAGCTTATCTGAAAATATCCCATTCACCGTCTCCTCGTAGATCGGCGTGCCCGCGAATATCTTTACCAGTTTATCTAAGGAGACACCGCTTCTATCGTAATTCTTACGCAATGCACCAAATCTCTTCGCCACATTCAGTAGCTCCCATTTGAATAACAATGAGTTCTTCAATGTCTTTTCTATTATCGTGCGAATAAATTCGGGCTCCAGTGCCCGGATCGTCTCCTCTATTGCTTTTCTATCCATCTTAAGCCCTGATTTTAGCTTTATTCGATACGGGTCTATCTCCATTGCGATATCAGTGCCGAGTCGAGCACCGAGCAGGGCGGTTATCACCCTCCCTAATGTCCCGTTCACAAGATGCCCCAGACATGCATTTATCACCACCTCTTTACTATTTCCATTCAGCTCCACAAGCAGCATATTCGCCGTTGGTACTGCATGTCCTTCCTCTATCTGCCGCTGTATCAGCTCCACAACCGACTTGAGCGTTGGTGAATCGGCGAATTTGCGAGGATTAGATGCGATTTCGGCTCGTAACTCGCCCACTTCCTGCGCAATATCAAAAGGAACAGGTATCTCTTCTCCTTCCCAGTTCGGTATCTCACCCTCCTTCTTCGCTCCTGGCTCCACTTTCAGCCGCTCTCCCGCTCCCGTTATTGCCCCTGCCCCTGGAACTGTATCAACTATTCGCCATGTCTCACCTCTCGCAACGAATAATGCACCAGGAGTGGCGAAATTATGTACGAATCGCTCATCCAGCATGCAGATCAGCTTACCACTCACAATATCAATCACCTCATATCTCTTCTCATCGGGAATCATCGAGAGGTTCTCATAGTAATACTCCCTTGTGGTTCTGCTTCTCTTTACATGCGTATGCGCTCCATCCACTCTTGATAATAATAGCCCTTCATCCTCCAATTGCTTCACCACTCGCTTCACTACATCAAGTGAAACATCACGGTATGGATATGCGCCCCGTATAAAAGAGTGAAGTTCCGGGAGTGATATCGTGCTTGTGCCGTAATCGAGCAGAATACCGCAAATTTGATGCGCCATGACATCAAGCGAGCCAATCGTCATTTTTTGCGGTTCTATATCGCCCGATTTCGCTCTACGTGCTATCACCAGCGACTCAGCAACGTCATCGGGTGTAAGTGCAATGATCATGCCATGCGAACTCTTCTGGTATGAATGTGATGCCCGACCCACCCTCTGCACCAATCTCGTCACCTCACGTGGCGATGCATACTGGATTACCAGATCAACAGAGCCGATGTCAATGCCGAGTTCCATAGAACTGGTACAGATAAGCCCTCTTATCTCGCCACGCTTCAGTTTATCCTCTGCCTCCAGCCTCGTCTCTCGCGAGAGTGAGCCGTGATGGACACCAACCAGCCCGGGTTCGAACCTGTTAATGGAAGAAGCAAGCATCTCCGCAGCTCTTCTCGTATTTACAAATATCAAACTCGATTTTGCACTCTTCACCGCACCGGTTATTGCTCTTATCTGGGCATCTAACTCCGTACCAGGGCATAAAATATCTATCTCCATCTCACTTCTTGTACTTGCATTCACAACTGTCATCGTACCAGTTCGCCCCGCGAAGTATCTCGCCACTTCTTCTGGGTTGCCAACCGTGGCGGATAGGCATATGCGCTGGAAATCACCTGAGAGGCGTGCTATTCGCTCAAGTGCAATTGAAAGCTGTGCACCTCGTTTTGAATTCACAAGTTCATGTACTTCGTCTATTATCACATGCTTCACAGATTTCAAATTCTCACGCAGCCTCCGACCCGGTAATATCGCCTGTATCGTCTCTGGAGTAGTAATGAGCATGTCAGGCGGGTTTATAGCCTGTTTTCTCCTCATATACGCGCTGGTATCGCCATGTCGCACCTCGATACTGATGCCCAGCTCCTTGCCCCAGCGCTTTAACCTCAATAGCATATCACGATTCAAAGCGCGCAGGGGCGTGATATAAAGTGCGAGGAAGCCACTTCTGTCATGCTCATACTCCAGTAGCCTGTGGAACACCGGTAGAATCGCCGCTTCGGTCTTACCAGAGCCTGTGGGTGCAATGAGTAATACGTCTTTGCCTTCAAGAATGAGCGGTATAGCCAGCTTCTGTGGCTCTGTAGGTGCAGGTTGTGAAAAGGTCTTCACCAATATCTTACGAATCCTGGGGTCAAGCTGTGAGAAAGTCTCATCCTCATCCATCTGTAAATTCGTTCATCTCCGCATTTCATCGTTATATCAAAATAGGTAAAATCATCATAAAAATAAAAAGATTTTGATTTTAGTTTCTTTCGCAGAAAAGTAAAAATGGCACAAATAAATTGACGCTTAAACGATAGATTTCGCCAACGCGCCAATCCAATATTTCTTTTTACCCCTACCTCATATATTTCCTTGCAAATACAGCAATAAAAATTGCCCACATAAACATTCCAAACGTCGCTTCAAAACCTGCTAAAAACTGAAAGCATCCCGGCTTTGGACGATAGTCCCCATAACCAGAGTTGTAATCGTAACTATACTAAAATAAAGTGATTCCAGAAAAGAAGATGCTGCCGACTCATCAACCCTAACAATATCGTTTCCAATCCAAAATAAGACTGTGCAGAAAAAAACAACCCCTAACCAAAGATAAATCGGTCTTTTCCAATCGGTACCATACTTACATGTAGCATCTGCTAATAACCACTCTACAAAAACACCTATAAGTTCAAAGATAGCTTTAATTTTCTCAAAAGCTTTATTTATTAAATGAAAGCCAATGCCGTCAATCCCTCTTTATTTAAGTGAGGAACTTTGTATTCTTTCCGGGCGGGCATATTCTTTTAAATTCACGTCTCTTCATTAAGAGCTCTGTAGGGGGGAGAATAACAAGACAGAAGATTTTGGATTTGGGCGTATGTGTATGACCCGGATAGAGAATTTGAGAAGGCGAATTGAAGAAGAGGAGCAGTTGTATATTCCGGGGTATGTGAGTGAACGTGTGAGAAATTGCATCAATGATTTGGGGTGGGCGAGTTATACCGATGATTGTATAAATGATGCATGGAGAGAACTTAAAAGAGAATATCGGAAAATATCAGAGGGAGACAGAGTTACCGCTGAAAAGTTATACAGAACTGAGTGCCATATAATAGCTTACCTCCGATATTATTTCTTCTTGAACTACCCCGTAATAAGGTGGATTCTGCAGAAAAATCTCGAAAATGGGATAGAGATAATTCCAGGGAAGGAAGTGGTTAAAATACTTGATTTTGGAGCAGGTCCAGGAACTGCGTCTATGGCTATTAGCGATTTCCTTGAAGATGCGAGAGAGATTAGGATTTATGAGAACGCAAAGATAAAACTCTATTTTGACGAGAGGCACAGTCTTTTCGGCGAATGCTATAAAAACATGCTCGATACACTTTTTAGAGTAGTAAATGCTTGATTTAAAGGACAAAATCTTATCGGGTGAGAGGATTAATAAAGAAGAGGGCATCTCCCTATTTAAATGGAATCTGCTTACTCTGGGACACCTGGCAAACTCTATAAGGCAGAGGATGCATGCAGACCCCGTAGTTACCTATATTGTAGACAGGAATATAAACTATACAACCGTAACTCTTCTTTTTAACCCATAATCATCTCTGTTGCACCAAAAATTGGCGTGTTTGTAGCCACAAATCACGCCGAAAGCACAATATCACCAATTTTTCTTAATTTTATCTCCCGTTACATGGTTTCTACCAAAACCAAGTAAATTAAACCGGGTAAAAACCGAAAATCATTTAAATATATAACCCATATATTTTAACCCATATGAGAAATATCCCACCAAAAGTCCTGAAGACATTTGAACGCATAAAGAAGAAAGAGCCATCTCATATAGAGCTGAAAAACATCAAAAACAACTACTATGTCTATCGTGCAACGAGCGAATGGGATAAAGAGCGCAAGAAGGTCAGGAAAATAACCGAGTACATAGGCTCGATAGATCACGGCGGTATCTTCAGGAAGAAGAGGGAG
>PQXC01000002.1:0-16278 GCA_003194435.1 Candidatus Methanophagaceae archaeon
GCTGCAAGGATTTTCCTTGAAGCATCATCCAGAATAGCACAGAACTTTATCCCGTCCCTCTCAAACCAGTCTATATGGGCAGCTGACATCGAATGCTCTCTTTGCCAATCCTTCTTCAAGCAAGTATTTGTGGACGCGGTATCTCTCTGTTGCTCTTTCCTCTTCTCTTGTGTCGCACGATGTACCTTACCTTCTTCTCTGTTAGTCTGCCATAACTCATTAGTTGTTTGAAGGTATTTAAAGTCAAATTTTTGGGACTATACATACTAAATCGGAAATCGAAAAGCTTTTATCTTTTATGTATTATTCCTGTTATAAAATCAGGTAATACATCCTGAGATAATGATGAGGAGATGGATAGCTCTGACACTCACGCTCTTAGTCGTGGTGATTATCGGCATCGGCACGTTCGCAGTGAGTCTGCATTATAATTATATTCAACTTCAACCGTGGTTGGTGAGCAACGGCAATGTCAGTGAAAATACTAATGCTAATAAGATAGGCGTGGTTGTAACCATCCTACCGGAAGCGGATTTCGTCAGGCATGTGGGTGGTGACCGCGTGGAGGTTATGGTGATGGTGCCACCGGGTGCGAGCCCGCACATTTATGAGCCCCGACCCGAGCAATTGAAGCAGATAAGCACTGCAAAGATATACTTCAAGGTCGGCTCAGGCTTAGGGTTAGAGCAGAACTGGCTGGAGAAGATAAGCGCTATCAACCCCGCAATTAAAATCGTTGATACCTCAAAAGGTATAACTATCATTGATAATGACCCCCATATCTGGAATTCACCCGCTAATGCGAAGATTATGGTTATGAATATCCGTGATGCACTCATTCAGGCAGATCCTGAGAATGCCGACTTCTATATCAATAATGCAAGAGACTATCTGCGTGAACTTGATGCTCTGGATGCTTATATCCATTCCAAACTCGATCGGTTCAATAACCGCGCTTTCATGATTTACCATCCCGCATTTGGATATCTCGCTGCACAATATAACCTGACACAAATACCGGTTGAGCACGGCGGTAAAGAGCCGACAGCCAGAGTTATTCAGGATTGCATAGACAATGCCAGGCGATACAATCTGCATTATGTCTTCGTTGCACCGCAATTCGCTACTACGGAGTGCGAAACGATAGCGAAGGAGATAGGAGGCGAGACAGCCCCGATGGACCCGCTGCCTGCTAATTATACCGCCAATATGTATAAAATAGCTGATTTACTTGCAGAAGAGTTCGCGGGATGAAGAATTTATAGATTTTAGATTTTTAATCGCTCTATGAGATTTGAATTCCAACCTCAAACTAAAATACACAAATATAAAAAGATTATAAACTTTTATAGATTTATTTATAATATATAGATTACATAAATATATATAATTTTTGCACTTTTGGAAGTACTGAATCATGCCCATCTTCATATTTGAGATATAACGAAATATATCATCGTCATGAATATAATAAGTCAAGTAGCTTTTAAAAAATGGGTTACAGCGCAAATATAGAGGTGCTCAGTATGTCATATAATACTGGACGCACTAGAGGATTGGAATGTCATATAATACCAAAGCCCGTTCTGGAGACTTTAATATACCTTTTTAGAGCCTCTCACGACTTATGACATATAATATAGATTATATGACTAATCTGAGCCTGGCGGTATCTCTAAATCTACTCCTCTTTCTTCGTCATCGATCTCTTGAAGTTCATTCTTTCCTCCAAATCCTATCTATGGATCTCTTTATATTTCGGTGCTTCCGAATGGGGGTGGTTCCGAACCGAAATTTGTATCATCTGAATCTGACCTCAATAGAATGTGCATGTCTCTCCATACCCTCTGCCCTTGATAATCTCACTACAACATCCCTCAGCCGCTCCAGAGCGGATTTATCCATGTGCTGCACTGTGATCCGATGCATGAAATGAGCAACATCAAGCCCTGAGAATATTCTTGCATAGCCCGCAGTGGGTAGCACGTGATTCGCACCGGTTGCGTAATCGCCAGCCGCTACCGGTGTGTAATCGCCTATGAATACTGACCCTGCGTTCTTTATCTGCTTAAGTACCTCAAGTGGGTTGCTTACCATTATCGCAAGGTGCTCTGGCGCATACATATTCGCGAATTCTATGCACTCCTCTATATTGGACGCGAGTATTATCCAATTCTGAGTTTCCCTCTCTGAGTCTGAGCCTATCTCCCGCTCTACTTCCTCTGCTATTCGCCTGGAATCGGTGATGAGAACCGCTCTTGAGTTTATGCCATGCTCCGCCTGTGCAAGCATATCGGCAGCAACAAAGTCCGGATTCGCACTCGCATCGGCGATGATCAACACCTCAGAGGGACCAGCAGGGAAATCTATCTCCACATATTCACGAACAAGCATCTTCGCCGCTGTTACGTACAGGTTCCCGGGTCCCACTATCTTCTCCACTTTTGGTATACTCTCGGTCCCGAAAGCGAGAGCAGCAATCGCCTGCGCACCTCCTACTTTGAATATCCGGGTGGCTCCTGCGAGCTCCGCGGCGTAAAGCGTAGGTGGCTCCAGATTGCCTTTCTTGCCCGGCGGGCTACACACTATTATATCACGTACACCCGCTACCTTTGCTGGTGTCACGCACATCAATGCGGTACTGAAATAAGCTGCCGGGACATAAGCTCCAACCGCCTCAAACGGGCGATACAGCTCACCGATATACATCCCCTCTGCGAACCTCTCTATCCATGCCGCCTTCTTCTGTCGGTGATGGAAATTCCTTATCCGGCTCAATGCCTCCTCGATATACAACTTCAGCTCGCTATCCACACTCGCTCTCGCCGATTCCTTCTCCTCTTCGCTCACTTCTATCTCATCCAGACGCACAGAATCGAACTTAAGGGTGTACTCACGCAATGCATCATCTCCTCGCTTCTTCACCGATGTGATTATCTCTCTCACAATGGGCATGACCGAATTCAGGTCATGTTTCCGGTCGAATAATCCCCGCTCTCGCTCTATCTCGCTTAACTTCTTTATCATGCTATGCTCAACAAGAAAGAGAATAGAAGCTTTCAAATTTATATACTTCTCTATCACTTCTATTCTTCAAGGGCAAAGGGCAGTGAGAAGTGAGAGAAGATGACAGGAAAGGAAGAGGAAGAAGGTATTAACGTCCATATCCAGATCCCCGAAGGTGTGGAAGTAGTGATAGAGGGGCGAAAAGTGAAGGTTACAGGACCAATAGGCGAGATAGAGCGCGAATTATGGCACCCCGGAGTGCGGATAGGTATAGATAAGAATATGAACGAAGTGGTTATCAGGACAGAGAACGCGAGGAAGAAGCTAAAAGCAATTGCCGGTACTTTCGCTTCTCATATCAAAAATATGATTACCGGAGTGAAGGAAGGGTTCTTTTATCGGTTGAAAGCTGTCCATGCCCATTTCCCCATGCAGATGGCAATAACTAAGGATGGCAAGGGTGTCTCAATCTCAAATTTCCTGGGCGAGCGGAGACCGAGGATAGCGAAGCTCATGGATGGTGTGAAGGTAGAGATAAGGGATAAAGGCTCAGAGATATTACTGACGGGTGTGAACAAAGAGGCGGTAGGACAGAGTGCCGCGAATATAGAACAGACAACGAGGATAAAGGGCTATGACCCAAGAGTCTTTCAGGATGGTATCTATCTCGTGGAGAAGGGTGTGGGCGTGGGCAAGGGCAATGGCAATGGTAGCGGCAACGGTGATGAGCATTGAAAGTAGCTATTGGATGATGAGAGGAGATAAGAGGAGATGAGGAGTCATGCCTGAAATAATAGAGGGTGTAAGCCCCACACGTATGGAGTTACTACGATTGAGCCGCAGGGAGAAGTTAGCGGAGAAGGGGCATGACCTGCTGAGGGAGAAGAGGGATGCCCTGATTGCGGAATTCCTGGATATTATAGGTGAGGTACGAGACATAAGGAAAGAGGTGGAAGCGAAGTTGGGCGAAGCTTTTGAGTCCTTAATCCTCGCACAGGCTTTATCTGGTGTCGAGCAGGTGAGGCAACAGTCCCTGATGACCGGTCATAGGATCCTCATTGATTCTTCCACAAGGAGCATAATGGGTGTGCAGATACCAATCTTAGAGCTCTCAGATAAACTGGTGAGAAATGTTACCGAACGCGGCTATAGCCTTATTGACTCCTCTTCTGCACTTGATAGGGCTGCGAGGAGCTTTGAAGAGGCTTTGCAACTGATAATAAAACTCGGTGAGATGGAAGAAGCGGTCCGAAATCTCGCAGGTGAAGTGGAGAAGACAAAGAGACGCGTTAATGCACTTGAATATATCATGATCCCCAGTTTAAAGGCGACCAGGAAATATATTCGGATGCGACTGGAAGAGATGGAACGCGAGAATTTCACGCGGTTGAAGAAGATAAAAGCGATGCTGGAGCGGGGGAGTGAGTAGTAGAGGTAGAGATGTTAGATAAATTAAGCAGTTCGTTGAAGGAGACGGTCAAGAAGATAGCGATGTCAAAGCGGATAGACAGGAAGACAGTGGATGAGCTTGTGCGAGACCTTCAACGGGCATTGATACAGGCGGATGTCAAGATTTCTCTGGTGAAAGAGCTCTCAACTCGTGTGCGGGACCGCGCTTTGAAGGAGAAGGCTGTCCTGAATCCGAGAGAGCATGTGATTAAAGTACTCTATGAGGAGTTAATGAAGATTCTGGGCAGGGGTATAGAACTACCTCTGACACCGCAGAAGATTATGATGGTCGGCTTGCACGGCTCGGGTAAGACTTCTTCATGTGCAAAACTGGCACGGTATTTCCAGAAGAAGGGCTTGAAACCCGCGGTCATCTGTGCCGATATTTATAGACCCGCGGCATCAGCGCAGTTAAAACAGCTATGTGCAGAGATAAATGTCCCGTTCTTCGATACCGCATCATGTGGGCGAACTGACGTACTGGAGATAGTGAAGGCGGGAATAGAAGAATTTGAGAGGTATGACATCAAGATAATAGACACTGCTGGTCGGCATGCGCTCGAATCAGAGATGATAGAGGAGATCAGGAAGATAGAATCGGAGATAAAGCCCGAACAGCGGCTTCTTGTTCTCGATGCCAGTATCGGACAGCAAGCATCGGTACAGGCGAAGGCATTTGATGATGCTATTGGCATCACCGGTATAATTATAACCAAGATGGACGGTACAGCGAAAGGTGGCGGTGCACTCTCCGCCGTTGCAGAAACGAACTCGGGCATTGCGTTCCTTGGTACAGGGGAGAAGATAGATGACTTCGAACGATTTGAACCTGACAGGTTCGTCTCCCGTATGCTTGGGATGGGTGATATAAAGTCGCTGATAGAGATGGCGGAGGATAGTTTGAAGCCAGAGGAGATGGAAACGACATTAAAGGGCAAATTCACATTGAATGACCTGTATAAGCAGTTAGAAATGTTGCGAAAGATGGGTCCGTTCAAGAAATTGATGCAGATGCTACCACTTGGTGGGCTGGATATAGACCTTGATGATAGCGCTTATCAGGTAACAGAGGAGAAATTGAAGAAATTCAGGGTGATTATGGATTCCATGACGGAGGAAGAGCGGAATGAGCCGAAGATAATAAACAGTTCGAGGTTGAGGCGGATAGCAATTGGTTCGGGCACGTCAAAAGCGGAGGTCAACGAGCTATTAAAATATCATCGTATGATGCAGAAGATGATGAAGAGCCTTATTTCCGGTAGGGGTAGAATCCCGATGATGCGGGGTATGCCCCTGAAGATGATGAAGAAGCTGAAATGAAATGATATGAAATGATATGATACAATGCACAACTCAAAATGGCTATTGACTCCTTACTGCGTTCTTTTGTGAATAACTGGAGGTTATCCAAAAAGATAGCGAGGGTTATTGCCGCAGTTGGCATCTCACCGAATTCGCTATCTCTGCTTTCTCTATTCTCCGCTGCCCTCGCCGGGTTGTTATTCACGGTTGCGGGACTCAAAGGGCATCATCTGCTACTGCTATTCGCTGGCGTTCTCGTAGCCATGAATGCCTTTCTGGATACCTTTGATGGCGTTCTGGCACGAGAGGCGGGTATTGCGAGCAAGAAGGGCGATTTCCTCGACCATGTGATTGACCGATATGCGGATATATTTATTCTCTGTGGTATCATCTTTGGTGGCTACGTGAGCTGGGAGATAGGCTTGCTGGCGATTATTGGTATACTCCTGACATCGTATATGGGCACTCAGGCGCAGGCAGTGGGTCTTGGCAGGGTATATGGCGGCATGGTCGGCAGAGCGGACAGGCTATTGCTTATAATCGCTGCAACAATACTCACATGGCTGTATCCCTACCATGCTCTCGGCTTCTCTTTCCTCGGCTGGATTATGCTTATCTTCGCTGTCCTGGGTAATATCACGGCTTTACAGCGGTTCTTTTATGCATGGAGGAGATTATAATTATAGAGTTATAGTTTAGTTATATTTACCTATTTTTATATGTAATATGAGGAATGACAGTGAAACGCGTAGATGAGCGAAAGAAAGAATTGTTGAAGAGCCTTGTAGAGGGTGCGATTATGGGTCTCGCCCTCTTTGTTATGTTTGGCTCGATGCTGTATCGTAAAGAGATAACTTCAATCCTGAATATAGTTCTTGGCCCGCTCGCTTCTTTAGCCGGGAATTTCTTGATTACTGTCTTAATCCTGGCAGTTCTCACCGGCATATACACCTCGGTAATCCAGAAATACACAACAGATTGGGAGTTGATGGCGAAGTCGAAGGAGTTTCAAAAGCAGTTAAAGGAGCTACAGAAAGAGTACATAGCGGCAAAGCGAGAGAACAACAGGCACAGGCTAAAGCAAATAGAGAAGAGGCGTGCAGAGGTGATGAGTGAGCAGGCGCGATTCTCTGGTGAGTTGATGCGGCAGCAATTCAAACCCATGGCTTATATTATCATCGTTACTATCCCGATATTCTTCTGGATGTGGGAATATGCTCCGAGTGAGGTGGTGCTATTCCCTCTTATAGGTGCAAAGAACCTCTCACATACCTTTATATTCAGAATACCTTACTGGCTGCTATGGTATATGATATGTTCATTTCTTTTGACGGTTGTGATAAGGAAATTGCTGGGCATAAGAAGTACGATGTGAAGATGGGTGTGAGATATGAATATGGGAGAAGAGGTGTTATACACGAAGCGTGAGGGCATGGCTGCGATAATGCTGAACCGAGAGAGAGCTCTTAATTCATTGAATACCGCATTGCTGGAGAAGCTGAGAGCAGCACTGGAGGATGCAGAATCGGATGTCACGGTGCGGGCAATTGTAATAACCGGTGCGGGCAGCAGAGCCTTCTGTGTGGGTGCGGACGTTAAGGAGCTGAAGGATAAGAGCCAGGCTGAGGCAAGAGACTTATCATTGTGGTTTCAGGACATCATGAACTACATGGAACGACTCAGGAAGCCGATAATAGCACGTATAAATGGGTTCTGTCTGGGTGGTGGTCTGGAGCTTGCAATGGCATGTGACTTCAGGATAGCATCGGATAACTCAGTATTTGGGCTGCCGGAGGTGAATCTGGGAATCATACCGGGTGGCGGTGGTACACAGCGCCTGACGCGGTTGATAGGCAAGACGAAAGCGATGGAGATGCTCATGACCGGCGAGCAGATAGAAGCAGAGGAGGCGCTGCGATTGGGGCTTGTGAACAGAGTTGTGCCCGCAAATGAGCTTGACACTGCTGTTGACGCTCTGCTCAGCGAGTTGCAGACGAAGAGCGCACTTATTCTCGGAATATTGAAACTCGCAGTGAATAACGGGCTGAAAATGAGTTTTGAGCGGGCATTGAGCTATGAAGCGGAATGTTTCAGTTCCGCACTTGCGAGCGGAGATGCGAAGGAAGGGCTGCAAGCGTTCATAGAGAAGCGGAAGCCGAAATTCAGGGGTGAGTGAATAAAGGAAGTGCATAAGAGGAGGGTGATAGTGGATACAAATGCGTTACTCATTCCGGGGACGTTCGGCATTGATATCTATGAGGAACTTGAAGATATGGGCTATCTGGAGATAATCATACCAGAATCGGTAATAAAGGAGCTGGAGGCTTTGAGCAAGAGCGAAAAAGGGCGGACGAGGAAAGCTGCTCAGATCGGCTATCAACTGGTGCGCCAGCATCTTCAGCTCGCGGATAGCAGGAGCAGGAGCAGGGTGTTCATAGAGCGAAAGGGTAGGGTCACAAATAGGGATACGGATAGCGAGATAATAATGATGGCGAAGATGCAGGATGCTGCGGTTCTCACAAACGATGCGGAATTGAGACGCAGATTACGTCAGGAGGGGATACCAACGGTGTTCCTGCGGGGCAAGAATAGATTGGTGGCTGACTGGCTGAATTAACTATAACTAAATCTCTATTATCTTACCAGCTTCGCACTTCTTCGCCTCTTCAGGATACATATCTAATATCTCGCTCTTATGGACAGTGCAATGGCAAGGGATGATCATCTTCAGTCCCCTCAGGAGCTCCAGACGGTCAAAGCCATGAAAACCGCCCATTACCCCGCCTAACTTGCCAAATAGCTGTGCAGAATCCATAATAACATCCAGACCCGGATGTGCACAGCCCGTTAAGACCAGCTCGCCCACTCCCGTATCAAGAACCAGTGACTGCTCCTTTATCCCAGCTCCAAGCTCTCCGGTTGTATGAACACCGGGAATGATGTCTGCGGGTCCAGATACCTCAATTATGCCTGCTGCATTTCGTTTGATCTTCTTCTTCGTTGCCGCTGTGAAAGAGCCAGGCAAGTACACCTTCGCATCGGGATGCAATACCGCACTCAGACCACCAATATGGTCCCAATGTTCATGCGAGAGCACAATAATCTCAATCTCATCCTTCTGTATTCCCAGCTTCTCCATGTTACGCGATAGTATAGATTCTGAAGCGCCTGTATCGAACAGAAGTCTTCTATCCGCAGATTCTATCAGACATGAAAAGCCCCAATCGCGCTCTAAACCCTCCTTCGCTTCATTATCATACACCACTCTCAGTCTCATCTCATCTTCTCTCCTTTTTCTTATAACTTCCCTCTTTTAACTTTAATTTAATTATGAATTATTTCTATACTACCATACCTGCGGAGACTTCAAAATAGCTAATAGCTAATAGTAATAGGTAACAGGTAATAAGTAATGAAGGAAGAAGAGCATGATGTCGTTGTGGTGGGCGCAGGACCTGCTGGCAGCATGACCGCCTTAGTTGCTGCGGATAAAGGGCTGGATGTGCTTCTGATAGACCGCAACCCCGAGATAGGCGTGCCAGTGAGATGCGCGGAAGGCGTAAGCCGTGAGATTGAGAAGTTCATCGAGATTGACCCCAGATGCGTTTGCACCGAGATAAAGGGTTTTATCACAAATGGACCTGAAGGCACGAAATTGGTTGTATCTGCAAGTGATGATGTGGCGGGATATGTGCTTGACCGCCGCACTTTTGACAAGTCATTGGCACAGGAAGCAGCCCGGGCTGGTGCAGAGGTGAGGGTCAAGAATCGTGCTTACGGCGTTTCAAAATCCAACGGGCGAGTGAACGGTGTGTATGTGAACGCATCAGGCGAAGAAGTCTGCATCTCTGCGGACGTGGTTGTGGCTGCTGATGGCGTGGAATCGCGTGTGGGCAGATGGGCAGGTCTCGATACCAGGCTCCGATTAGAAGATGTTGCCACCTGTGCACAGTATCTTATGTGCGATATAGAAGCGAATAGCGATTACTGCGAGCAGTATTTCGGGTGGGAGATTGCTCCTGGAGGCTATGCATGGGTGTTCCCGAAAGGAGAGCACCGTGCTAATGTTGGAATCGGGATAGGCGGTAATATCTCGGGCGAGCATCATCGCGCAATTGATTTCCTGGATGCTTTCGTGCACGAGAAGTTCCCGAACGGGCAGATAATAGCACGCACATTTGGTGCGGTACCACTCAGCGGACCTGTATACAGGACAGTAACAAATGGCTTGCTCATGGTCGGTGATGCTGCCAGGCATGTCAATCCCTTCTCAGGTGGCGGTATTCTGGAAGCTATACAGGGCGGGCTAATAGCGGGTGATGTAATAGCGAAAGCAGTGCGGGAAAAGGACTGTACAGCGCGGAGATTGCGCGAATATGAGAGGAGATGGTGGAGGGAGTTCGGGCGTGTATTATATGCAGGCTTGAGAGCGAAGAATTATCTGCTCAAACTCAGCCCTCAGAACTTCAACAGGTTCTTCCGGTCTTTAACTGGCGAGATAAAATTGAAGGAGTACACGGAACGAGCATTGATGAAGGAGATGGCGAAGAAGAACCCGAAGATGCTATTATCACTGGTAAGAACGCTCTTCTGAGTGCTATAAGCTATAACAAGCCCGATAACTCATTGATTATCTCTACCGCTATCATCGCCTTCGCTCCCTTCATATACTTCACCTCATCCTTACCCCTTCTTAATATATAGACCTCATTCTCAGCCGTTCCCATACCGCCGTTCGCAAGGTCGTTTGCAACCACCATTGCGAGATTATACTTCTTCATCTTCGCCCTCGCCTTCTCTATCAGTTCCTCATCGCTAACTTTCACCTCGGCTTTGAAGCCCACAATAACAAGCTCAGGAAATTCCTGTCTCACTTCTTCTATCAGTTTCCTCGTGGGCACGAGCGTGAGGTGGAGTTCAGCACCAGAAGGGAGCTTTCCATCGTGCAACTCCGGAGAGAAGTCCGAGATAGCCGCAGCGGAGATGAGTGCATCGTATTCTTTTTCTTTACCGCCATTAGCCTTAGCCTTCCGGAGCTCATTAATGCACGCATCTATCATCTCCTCCGCAGTCTCCACCCGTATCTCTCTTATCATTCTCAGATTCAGTTCCTTGCTGTGCACAAGCGTGACATCCGCACCCTGCCTGTATGCCTCCCTGGCGAGTTCAATCCCCGTCCGTCCTGAACTGCGGTTCGTCAATACTCTAATAGAATCTACTGGCTCGATTGTTGGTCCGCCTGTGATCAAAACGCGTTTGCCTGCGAGTTTACCCGCAGATAGCGTACGCTCGACCACAAGGATAATCTCCTCTGTGGATGCGATTTTCGCCAGTCCTTCCTCTATCTTCGGCTCTATGACTGTCACACCCAGTTGCTTCAGTTTCTTGATGTTCTCTATCAGGACTGGACTCCTGTAGATCGTCTCATGCATTGCAGGAACCACGATAACAGGGATTCCAGAGCCAAATGCGGTGGTTGCAAAAGCAGTTACGGTTGTATCAGAAACGCCGGTCGCAATCTTGTTTAGCGTATTTGCTGTACAGGGTGCAATAACATACAGGTCGGCAGAGCCCTGCATCCCCAAGAACTCAACATGCTCTATCTTACCCATCAATCTCGTTATTACTTCATGCCCCGTAGCGTAATGAAGCGTATAGGGATGGATAATTTCAGTGGCGGCTTCACTCATTACACCATATACATCTGCTCCGTGCCTTATCAATTCTCGTGCGAGTTCAACAGTCCTGACGGCGGCGATGGAGCCCGTAACACCGAGCACTATCTTCTTACCCAGTAGCGAATGGCTCTTCTCACCCTTGATGCGCAGTGTCGGATGTGGTCCCCGGTCTGCCATTAGCCTTATGCTTTATGCCGTATGTTATATGGACCGGTCGGGATTTGAACCCGAGGCCTCTCGCACGCCAAGCGAGTGATCTTCCAGCTGATCTACCGGCCCTCTGCTATCTATCATATAACATATACCATATACCTCATGTTATTGCTATCTAAAGCTAATCTTCACAGTTTTAAAAACCTTTTCGATGGAATATGGAATGGAATACTATATTTCACCACTTCTATATATTTATTTCTACATACATAAATTCCGAAAAATTTATATAACCCATTCGTTTTTTCTATATCCGAGGTGAAAGAAAAAAATGGAAAAATTTGGTCCCGTAGGGATGGCGGCAATTATGGTGGCGGTGGTAGCGGCGATAGCGACAATAGGTGCAGCAGTGGTTTCAGTACCTGCGCCAGTCCAGGGGGTAACAGCAGAGCTCTCTGGACAACTGACAATCGCAGGTTCTACAACCGTGCTGCCTATAAACCAGGAATGTGCACGACTCCTCATGGAAAAGAACCCCGGGCTGAGAATATCTGTATCCGGCGGCGGGTCGGGTCATGGCATAAAATCGGTGGGCGCAGGCGAGATTGATATCGGTGCGGCATCGCGCGATGTGAAGCCAGCGGAGATGGAGAAGTATCCAGACCTGAAACCGGTAGCGATAGGTAAAGATAGCGTGGCTATTGTAGTGCATCCCTCCAACAAGGTGAGCGAACTGACGCTGGAACAGGCGTCGAAGATATTTGCAGGTGAGATAACGAACTGGAAGGAAGTGGGCGGTGCAGATGAAGCGATTCGTGTGATAACGCGCGAAGAGGGTTCCGGGACAAGGGAAGTATTTGAGAAATATGTGATGAAGCCCTTTGAACGCGAGCTAACAGGAAAAGCATCGGTGAAGCCCTCGAATGGTGACGTACGAGCAACGGTAAGCGGAGATAAAAACAGCATCGGGTATCTTTCCCTTGGCTACCTTGACCCTTCTGTGAAAGCGGTTAAGATAAACGGGGTAGAGGCAACGGTGGAGAACGTCCTCGCAGGTAAATACCCAATCGTGAGGACACTATACCTGATAACGAAAGGAGAGCCAGATGAACTCGAGAAAGCGTTCATAGACTTCGTGCTGAGCGAAGAGGGGCAGAAGGTGGTTGAGGATATGGGTTACATAAGATTGACGGGCGAAACGGGTGAAATAGCACATGCACCGACACCGGAAGCAACGCCAATGTCCACTGCAACGCCAGCGCCAACGCCAACGCCTACCGCTGCAACACCTGGATTCGGGATGATATTTGCAGTCGCGGGTCTGTTAGCGGTAGCGGTATCTTATGCGGTGCACAGCAGGAGGAGGTGAAGAGGAGACGAAAGACATGAAAATAGTGCATATCTCGGACATTCATGCTGCGGAACCGCACTTCCTGCCCGATCTGGCTGAGAAAGTGATAGAGAAGATAAACGAGATAGAGCCGGAGATCGTGGTCGTTACCGGTGATTTAACGGAGAGTGGCTATGCTTTCGAGTTTGAGCGCGCTAAAGGCTATATCGAGCGGATAGAATGCGGGGTGAAGGTGGTGATACCGGGCAACCATGATGCGAGGAACGTTGGCTACCTCGCTTTCGAAGAGATTTTCGGTCCAAGGTCGAAAGTAGAGCGATACGGGGGAATAACAATTGTGGGTGTGGATTCTACACAGCCAGACCTCGATGATGGGCACGTGGGCAGAGAGAAATATGAATGGATAGAGAAGTGCCTGAATAACAACGATTTTAAGGTGGTGGCTCTCCATCACCATTTAATTCCCGTTCCTAAAACAGGACGCGAAAGAAACATACCGATGGATGCCGGCGATGTTCTCGAACTGCTCATCCGATGCGGGACAGACCTCGTGCTCTGCGGGCATAAACACGTGCCGTGGATATGGAGCTTGAATGGAATGATAATAGTAAATGCGGGAACGGCATGCACGAATCGCGTGAAATGGAATATCCCACAATCGTTCAACCTGATAGAAATAGAGGAACCGGAAAAGGAAGACGGAACAATCAGGATATACCGGATGTATTCAAGAGGAGGACAGGAACTGGTGTTAGAGAAAAGGAGGAAAAAGCGCTAAAATGGAGGCTTTAGAGCATGTTCGTGGTTTAAAATTCAAATTTAGAAGGATGGAACTCACGAGGGAGAAGATAATAGAAAAGCTATTATTCGCATCCGCACTCTCTTCCATCCTTATCGTTTTTTTCATCATCGCATTCACACTGAAGGAGAGTATCCCGGCATTGGCGCTGGGCAGGGATTTCTTCTTCGGTATGACATGGCGTCCAGGACATGAGCAGTTCGGCATTTTCCCCATTGTGGTGAGCACGTTCGTGGTGGGCGCTGGTGCATTAGCCATTGCCGCGGCTATTGGCATACCGACAGCAATCTTCTTAGCTGAATTCTCTCCTCACTGGGTTCGTAACATTATAAAGCCGTGTGTGGAGATGCTGGTCGGGATTCCATCGGTAGTGCTTGGATTTTTCGGGTTAATGGTGCTTGTGCCGTTTATAAGGGACTCGTTCGGCGGTTATGGAGAGTGTATATTAGCAGGCTGGCTAATCCTGGCAATAATGACCCTGCCACACGTGATCAGCATATCAGAGGATTCTATAAGAGCGGTTCCAGCGGGATACAAAGAGGCATCGCTCGCTCTCGGTGCTACACAGTTACAGACCGTCAGGAGAGTATTATTGCCAAATGCGCGTTCCGGGATTTTAGCATCTTTGATTCTGGGTATGGGAAATGCGGTAGGAGAGACAATGGCGGTTTTGATGGTCATTGGTAATCCGAACATACCCTGGATTCCTTCATCCGTATTGGAGCCGGTTCGCGTGCTCACATCCACGATTGTGCTCGAATATTCCTATACGGTGTGGGGCTCAATGCATCAGCACGCGCTGTTCGCCATCGGGGTCGTTCTGTTCGTGATAGTAGCGATTCTCAATTTAGTAACAACTGTTGCGATAAAGGGGCGATTTGGCGCCACCAGCATAATAAAAGGGGTGATTGGTAGGGGATAAGATGAAGGATGAGATAATAAAAATAAGTCTATGCATGGTAGCTTTAATTTCCGTAGCAGTATTGTTCGGAGTAGTGGGATACATATTTTTGAAAGGTATCCAGGTCATAAGCCCCGATTTCTTGTTGAAATCGCCAAATTATGCAGCACTTGAGGAGGGGGGCATATTTCCGCATATAATCGGGTCATTATGTCTTCTCGCTGTTTGTCTGCTCTTTGCCGTTCCTCTTGGTATAGCATCGGGGATATATCTTGCTGAATACGCCACGGAGAATATAGTAACAAAAAGCGTCAGGTTCTTTGTGGAATGCTTAGCCGGGATACCATCAATAGTGATAGGCTTGTTCGGGCTTACATTCCTCGTTTATCATATCGGGTTCGGTCCTTCTATGTTATCGGGGGGGTTGGCTCTTGGATTCATGATCCTGCCATGGACGGTCAGAGCCTCCGAAGAAGCGATAAAAACAGTCCCCCGGTCTTACCGTGAAGCTTCTCTTGCTTTAGGCGCTTCTAAATGGCAAACCATACGTAATGTGGTGCTGAAAAATGCCTATCCGGGTATAATAACCGGGATACTGCTGGGTGCCGGGAAGGCGATAGGAGAAGCTGCTGTTATACTTCTCACAACCGGAGGTCTTGTTACCTATATACCCCGGTCATTACTGGACGATGTTGGTGCTTTACCGGTTTATATTTATATGATACTGACAGTGGTTCCCGCCTCCAGGGATGTGGCGGAGTCATACGCATTTGGCGCTTCTCTCGTGTTAATCATGATGTTCTTAATGATAAGCGTGTTCGCTTTGTTACTTCGGAATAGATACGTCAGAAAGCGTATGAGTGGAAGTAGGGGGTGAAGAAAGGAAAAATGAGTAAGATAGAGACCAAGGGTTTGAATGTTTATTACGATGGTGGAACGGTGCATGCGTTGAAAGAAGTGAGTATAAAGATAGAAGCGAACAGGATAACGGCATTGATAGGACCTTCAGGCTGTGGCAAGACGACTTTCTTGAGGGCGTTGAACAGGATGAACGAACTTAACGGTGTGAAGACGGAAGGTGAGGTTATCATAGACGGAGTTGATATATACAACGGAAAAGTGGACGTTATTGAGTTGAGGAAACGCGTAGGGATGGTATTTCAGCAGCCGAATCCGTTCCCGATGAGCATATATGATAATGTCGCTTACGGTCCTCGGATACACGGGGTACGAAACGGAAGGCTGGATAGAATAGTGGAAGAGAGTTTGAGGAAAGCGGCGTTGTGGGAAGAAGTGAAAGACCGGCTGGAAGAGAACGCATTGAAGTTATCCGGCGGTCAGCAGCAGAGGTTGTGTATAGCACGCGCATTGGCGGTGAATCCGGAGGTCATTCTCTTTGACGAGCCATGCTCGGCACTTGACCCGGTATCAACCGCGAGGATAGAAGCGTTGCTGCGGGAATTGAAGAAGGAATATACTATTGTGATAGTGACGCATAATATGCAGCAGGCGGCACGTGTATCGGATTTTACCGCTTTCTTCCTCCTGGGTGAACTGATAGAGTTTGGTGAGACCACACAGATATTTGAGCGCCCGAAGGATAAGAGGACTGAGGATTATATTACCGGGAGGTTTGGGT
>PQXC01000002.1:16478-28577 GCA_003194435.1 Candidatus Methanophagaceae archaeon
GCTGAATATTACCAATACATCGCTTCCGTCTTCGCCACGTGGCGGTTACAGGGAAAAGATGTCTACGACGAACTCAAAAAATTGCTCGTCAATGAGCTCTGTTTGAAGTGAGCTATACAAATACGTTTAATTAATTGTGCAACACAGCAGATTAAAATAAAATGGGTGATGCACCCTCATAGCGATAATGAAACGTCTTTCCAGCTCCTTAGCTCGGGGAATGCCATGATACCCACATCCTCATCCACTGTATATACCTCCATCTTATCTATCTCAACCTCTGGACTTCTCAGTATCGGTGATAAGAAATCCTCCTTCGATGCAAGATTCACTGGCGTACCACCGGCTAAAGGCGAGAAGGCTGGCATTACTATCACCCGCCTCGCACCTGCTCCCAATCTACCAATAAGGAAACATGGTAACCGCACACGTGCCCCAACACTGTCGCCCAGAACGATTATCGGGTGTTCATGCGCAATCACAACTGTCCGCTCGCTACTCTCGCTCAATATCCGTGCAAAATCGCGGTTATGCCCGTGAATAAAGAGCGTATCATGGTATGAGAGCGCATTTACAACCTTTATACGCGAGCCGAAACGCCTGAGGGGTCCCAAAAAGGTGTCATGATTGCCCCTCACCAGTATTATCTCCTTGACATAATTAAGAGCGAACTGTATGAATATTGGCACCTCTTTCCATTCCTGCCGGCTGGATTCCGAGAATACATGCTTCAAATCGCCATTTATTATCAATTTAGCAGGTTCACAGCCACAGCTTGCAATCGCCGCCTCTAACTTCTGTTCCACATCCTTCAACTGCCCTGAAGGCAATGCTATCCCGCTCTCCTCCATCAGTGCCTCCTCATAGCCAAGATGCAAGTCAGCGATACATAAAGCATCCCCGGCTGGGAAATATAATGCTGGTATGCCTCTTATTATCTCTATCTCACGGTCTATCTTCATGCTATATTACATTTATACATCGAGAACAACCCTTGCGTGCCAGAGTTCGTTCTTCTTTATCTCCATCATGTTATAAGTGACCGCTTTTATTATTATGCCTGATTCGTGCCTGTAAGGGTCGAATTTGCCACCACGACACCTGCCACTTATTATACTTGTGCCATTGCCATCCCCGGATACAGATACATCCACTTTCAAATCGAACTTCTTAAAGACCAGCGATTCTGACTCAAAGAGGAAGAGCAACTCATCCAGCCAATCGAACATCAAGCTATAGAGGTCTTCTGATTTGATCTCTATTGCTCGCTCCTCAGTCTCTTCTATCTCTTCTATATCGGTCATAAACCCATAGCAGGCAATAGCAGCATTGGCAAATAGCTCTTCCAGCGTCGTTCCATACACCTCAAACCCGACGTCCGAAGGATGCTCAATATACCTTATCCTCTGCTTATGTTCCTGCTTATGCTTATGCCCCTCCCTGTCCTCCATCTCTTTATCTTATCTTTATATAAACATCTATCTTACATAAATTTGGATTTGTATGCGTTATATTTACATTACGTTACTCTGTCCCTGTGTTGTGGTATGTGGTATGTTAGTATTAGGATGCTATTATGAGCGATGAGAGCGGTGGTACTGTTATCCGGCGGTTTGGACTCGATACTGGCTTTGAAGCTCATTCTGGAGCAGGGGATAGAAGCGGTAGCGTTAAATCTCATGCTACCTTTCCTGAGCGAGAAAGAAGACTATGCGGGTGCTACGGCACGGAGGTTTGGGGTGCCACTTGTGAGAGTGGAAGCAGGCGAGGAATACCTGGAGATATTAAGAAGCCCGAAATACGGCTATGGTTCAGCGATGAATCCCTGCATAGATTGCCATATTTATATGCTCCGGAAGGCGAAGGCAGTTGCGGAACAGGTGGATGCATCTTTCATTGTTACCGGTGATGTTCTCGGCGAACGACCAATGAGCCAGCACAGACGAGCACTTGCACTGGAGGATAAGGAAGCGTGTGTGGAGGGTGAAGTCCTGAGACCACTATCAGCGAGATTGATGCCCGAGACAATTCCAGAGCGAGCGGGCTGGATAGACCGGAGCAAGCTTCTCGCGATAAGAGGGAGGAGCAGGAAGACTCAGATTGCACTTGCAAAGCGATACAATCTTGGCGGTGCTTATCCGACCCCCTCTGGGGGCTGTCTATTAACCTGTCGTGAGTTCTCATCGCGGGTACGCGATATACTGGTGCATGATGAGGATAGAGCACTGACGATGAAGGAGGTTGAACTGCTGAAAGTGGGCAGACATTTCAGGTTCGGTGCCTCGAAGATAATAGTGGGCAGGAACGAGCAAGAAAATGAGGTTCTAAAGCAGTTGCGGGATGTAGATGATTATCTCTTTGAAGTTCAGGGTTATAGTAGCCCGATAACGATTTTAAAAGGTTTTAAGAGTAGAGAAGCAGTGGAACTCGCGGCAAAGCTGACTGTGAGATATTCTGATGTTGACGCAGATGCAGATACAGAGGCGGTGGTGGAATATTGGGCAGGAAATGAAAAGAGTAAGATGGTTGTTCCGCCTTTAAAAGAATCTGATTCTGATATTGCTCGCTTCAGGATATAAGTTATGCAATATAATTAATATTGCACTATAAGATGAAGACGGAGATGAGGATAGCATGGAAGCCCTGGGAGATAGCATCAATAGCTGCTCTCACAGCTATATTCATTGTAATAGCCACAATCAATCTCGGTGCTCTTGAGATACCTTCATCCTGCTGGCAGCCCCACGACCACGGTACTGGTACTGGCATTGATGAGGTTGTGCTTGACTTCGGTGCTGTTCAGCCTCTGGGCGATGTTTATATCTTCCTGCGCGATGCAAACCGAACGGTGTTCGACCTCTATGGCTCTGCATCTACATCTACACCACCCGGCGGTGATGAGTGGAAAAAACTCTACTCCTATGATAACTTAGAGAAGGTCCACTTCTGCAACTGGGATAAGATAGAACTGAACACCAACGCGCGATTCCTCAAATTCCACTTCACGAACGAATCAACGGGTAAAATAGGTGAGATACTGGTATTATCCAGAGCGAACAGGAGAATAGCAATCAAGGACATAGAAGGAGAAGGTAGCTCGAGATTGATTGACGAGCAGAATCGTGTGCAATTACCTGTTACGCAGGAAGACGGTGCTTATTTTGATGAGATGTACTTTGTACGAACAGCGTGGGAATATATGAACTTTAAAGAGCCGTATGAATGGACACATCCACCACTTGGAAAACTCATAATCGCACTTGGCATCCTCATATTTGGTATGAACCCATTTGGATGGCGATTTCTGGGCGTACTCGCTGCTGCTGCGATGATACCCATTATGTTCAGCTTGAGCAGACTTATGTTCAAGAGTGGCGGAGCAGGCATCTTCGCCGCTTCTCTTCTAACCTTTGATTTCATGCATTTCTCACTCGCGCGATTAGCAACAGGCGAGATCTATCTCGCTCTTTTCTCACTCCTCAGCTTCTTTTTTGCTTTCCTTTACCTCTACAGGGGAAGCCCCTATGCTCTATTCCTCAGTATCGTCTCATGTGGGCTTTGTTTCACTGTGAAATGGACTGCATTTTTTGGTTTTATTGCTATTCTGGCTCTCATGTTGGTATGCAAGAAGCGTGATTGGGAGCTGGTCCTGGCGGGTCTGCTGGTATCTGCTGCGATTTATCTCGCAAGCTATATACCTTCAATGCTCGCAGGTGGGGGGCACGGTCTGATTGATGTCTTCAAATTGCAGTTCCGCATGTTCGGCTATCACGCCGGTATCGGGGCTACACATTCCTTCTCCTCCCCGTGGTGGAGCTGGCAACTGATGCTAAAGCCACTCTGGATGTACTCCAACACGCTTGATGGCACAGGTACAGTTTCAACGGTCGTTCTGATGGGCAATCCAGCGATATGGTGGGGCAGTATACCCGCATTGGGCTTCATCGTGATACAGAGATTGATACGGAAGTTTGATTATACGGCGCTCTTCATTGTCCTGCCTTTCCTGCTGCTATGGCTACCCTATGCGCTCATCACACGGATACTCTTCATTTATCATTTCGTGGCTGATGTCCCTTTCATGATACTCGCTATTACTTACTGCATGACGATGCTACAAGAGAAGAGGCGGTTATTTTTATTTGCTATGTTAAGCTTTGTTATCCTCGCGGTTGCCCTCTTCGCACTATTCTATCCGGTTATATCGGGCTATCCCATCGCAGTAGGCTATAAAGATAGTCTGAAGTGGCTTACTGGTTGGATATTTTAAATCAATATCGCCCTCATGAGTACCCCGACGGTGAGAGAAACGATAAGCATCAGCCCAGTCGCTTTTAGCATATCTCTGATCCCTAATTCCTTGAGCAAGACGACGAAAGTAGCCACACATGGGAAATATGTGCTTAAAATCACACATGAGATAGTCAATTGCTGTGGGGTCATTCCCAGTGGTAATAGCATGCCAACAGCGATGTCCTTCCTCAAGAAGCCCATGATCAGGGCAACTATCGCCTCCTTGGGCAAGCCAAGCAGGGTAGTGAGAACAGGTGAAAATAACCCTGAAAGTAACTCTATCACCCCTGATATATATAGCAGATTCATAACGAAGACGCCCAGCAGGACAAACGGAACAGCCTCCACCAAGAAGCCATACGCCTTCGTCCACGTCTTTTTCAAGAGTGTCACAGGGTCTGGTTTGCGATACGGTGGGACTTCCAGCAATAGTTCAGGACTCTCACCTTTTATTATCCTCTTCAATACCAGTCCCAGAGAGATGTATAACAAAGCGAGAGTGCCGTAAACCATGAGTATCCACCTCATACCATATTTGCCAAGAATACCAAATATCATCGCTGATTGTGCCATACAGGGTACCGCGATAGCCATCAATGTGGCAGCAATGAATCGTTGCTTCTCTGTCTCCATTATCCGTGTGGCTAATGCGCCCGGGACATTGCAACCCAGACCTAATATTGTGGGCACAATTGCAGAGCCGTGCAAGCCCAGCTTGTGCAGTCCAGTATCCACAAGCACCGCGAGTCGAGGCAGATAGCCGGTATCTTCAAGCAGGCTGAGCATGATATAAAATGTGACCACAAACGGCAGGACCATATCAAAAGGGACATATAACCCTGTTGTCAGAAGCCCGAACGACTGTGTGAAATTAAGAGATTCGAGTGTGGAATTACCTATCAGTATTTCGTGTACCAGCCCCTCAGGATAAAATGCGGTCACAAACTCCACTATCCATGGACCGTAGTAATTGTAGAATATCGGGTCCATCAAATATTCTATTATCAGATTCCCTATCTGGATGATGAATAAAAATATCAGGAATATCACAATCATCGCAATTGGTATACCGGTCGCGGGCTTCACGGTGATATCAGCTATGTGTTCCCAGATAGTATGGTGTCGGTGATGCACAACCTGAACTTTTCGGATAATCTCCCCTATTTTCCGCCACCGCTCTTCCTCTGTCATCGGTTTGATCTGCTCTGATTGCTTCGCAGCACGTAATTTTAACGTCAGCGCCTTTACTCCCTCACCGGTTATAGCACATGTCGGAACCACAGGTACTCCGAGTAGCTTCTCCAGCTGCCGTACGTCTATATCAATGCCTATGTGCTTTGCCTCGTCCCAGAGGTTTAATGCGATGATAGTCGGCTTTTTCATGCCCAGTATCTCCAGTGTGAGATACAGATTGCGTTCCATATGAGTCGCGTCCACCACGTTTATTATTATATCCGCTTCCTGGAGCATGGTACGAGCTACCTCTTCTGCCTTTGAGATCGGCTCTAAGGAGTATGTGCCGGGTACATCAATCAACTCGAACTTTTCTCCGCCTATGCGCGTATAGCCCTTCGTGAAGTCAACAGTTGTACCAGGATAATTGGATGAGATCACATTCACACCGGTGAGGCGTGAGAAGAGGACACTCTTGCCCACATTTGGACACCCCATCATTGATATCCGTTTCATCTTTCTATTCCTACATCTTCTCTATTAATATACGCCTCGCCATTCCAAGCCCGATTGCTATCTGGGTGCCATCAACATTTATGACCAGCGGTCCCCTTGCAGGCTGCATCGCTACCATCTCTACTATTTTTCCCTCCATCAGCCCCATTGTCCTGAGGTGGCGTTGGCGCCCTTTACCATGCCCCAGAGCAACTATCCTCGCCTTTTCTCCCGGTAAGAGAGCTGTGAGGGGTGTCACCTTTACATCTCTACCGCTCATTTGACATCCTTGTATTAAAAACAGTCTCATGAGAAAAAAATGATAAAAATATATAAAGAGGTGTCAATTGTAATTGTGAATAGAAAGATGCCGAAAGAGGTGAGCCTGGCGGATATAATGAAGATGATAGAGGAATACGAGGTGGTGGAGCTGGAGGACGTGAAGATAAAAGGAGATGTGGAGATAGAGTTAGGAACCGTTATAGCCCCTGCAATAATACAGGCATTGCAGCAGCAACAGCAGTTACAGGTGAGGGAAGAGGCTGCTCCGGAGCTGGTAGAAGCCAGCTTTGAGGTCGGTAAAGCGGAGTGGAATGGCGAGATAGAGGAGGTAACAATAGGAGCTACGTCTGCCGATGGTGGTACCAGAGAGCGCACAGTGACAATAGGTGGTGAGAAAGCTCTGCCTTTCTATAACTTCGACCATCCAATGCCACACCCGCCGGTGATCTCCGTAGACTGTTTTGACATGCCAATATCGCTGGCAAAGGCGGTGCGGGAGCATTATCAGGATGTGATGGAGGACCCGGGGGAGTGGGCGAAGAAGAATGTTCATAAATTCGGTGCTGATATGGTTACGATTCATCTGATAAGTACAGACCCAATGATAAAGGACACACCCGCACGGGAGGCGGCGAAGACGGTAGAGGAGGTATTACAGGCGGTTAAGGTGCCCATAGTCATTGGTGGTTCCGGCAATCCAGATAAAGACCCTGAGGTGCTGGAAGCCGCGGCGGAGGTTGCTGCTGGCGAACGCTGCCTGATTGCATCAGCAAACCTGAACATGGATTATGAGCGAATAGCAAAAGCAGCTCTGGCTAACGGGCATGTCATTCTATCATGGACTCAACTGGATATAAATGCGCAGAAGACGCTGAACCGGTACCTGTTCAAACTCGGCGTGCCACGTAAAGACATAGTGATAGACCCGACAACAGCAGCACTTGGTTATGGACTGGATTATGCATTCACGAATATAGAGCGGATGAGAATATCGGCGTTAAAGGGTGATACAGACCTGGCATTTCCTATTTCCTGTGGCATAACGAACGCGTGGGGTGCGAGAGAGGCGTGGATGAAGAACTCGCCAATCAAGGAGGATTCTGATTGGGGTCCCGCGGTCAAGCGTGGACCTTTATATGAGATCATCACGGGATTGACGCTGGGCATAGCAGGTGGTGACATGTTCATGATGATGCATCCGGAGGCAGGTGCGGCGGTGAAAAGAATAACCGGGATGCTATTTGGCACTGATACAGAAACAGGAGTTAAGAATATAGATATTGAAGATTGGGTGAAGTGGAAAGGATGAAAGGATAGGATAGATAGGATAGTAAGACAATCTGTAACTGTAACAAATCCGTGGGTTTAACACTGGATTCTTAGTTCATAGTTCATAATAAGATAATAGGATAAGATGCACTGGTCACAGGCGATAGCGAAGGACATTATAGCGCAAAGAGAAGAGCGGAAGCATGTCGTTGCCACCGGTATCACTCCTTCAGGTGATATCCACATCGGGAACCTCCGTGAGATAATAATTGGTGATGCAGTCCGGAATGCGCTCATGGATATGGATGTGGATGCAGATCTTATATATGTGGCTGACACCTTCGACCCACTGCGAAGAAGATACCCATTCCTGCCACCTGAATACGACCAGCATGTAGGGAGACCGTTATCGGAGATCCCGGACCCTGAAGGATGCCATTCCTCCTATGCTGAACATTTCCTCAGTCCGTTCCTCGAATCCCTGACTGAACTGGGGATAGAGATAGAGATTCTACGTGCCGATGAGATGTATAAATCAGGCTTATATGCAGATGCGATAAAAGAGGCGTTGTTGAGGCAGAAGGATTTAGCGAGGATAATACACGAGACTTCAGGCAGGCATCTGCCCCCTGATTGGTCACCTTTCTCACCGCTTTGCGATGCCTGTGGCAGAATCACCTCTGCGGTAGTAACAGGCTATAACATGGCTAAGCAAGAGGTATATTATGAGTGTGAATGCGGGAACAAAGGCACTGCGTCATTGCGAGGCGGTGGGAAACTGGCATGGCGTGTGGATTGGGCGGCGAGATGGAGGATACTCGGCGTTACCGTTGAGCCTTTTGGTAAAGACCATGCAGCACCTGGTGGGAGCTTCGATTCTGGTAAGAGGATAGCCCTTGAGATATACAATTTCAAGGCACCTTATCCTATCCCATTTGAGCATATCCTGCTCAAGCTCAGGGAAGGAGACAGAACGAAAGTCACGGCTATGTCTTCTTCACGGGGCACCAACATCTCAATCCAGGAGATACTGGAAGTTGTACCACCGGAGATACTGAAACACCTCATATGGCGGGTAAGACCCGACCGGCACATAGAATTTGACCCCTCCACACCGCTATTGCACCTGATAGACGAATATGAGCGTGAGGTAGGAGGTATAGGAAGTGGTTTAGCAGCAAAAATACCGTTCCGGCATTTTCTGACACTCGTACAGGTGGCTCGCGGTGACTTCAATGAGCTACTTGCAGTTATCCGGAGGAGTGGCTATGAGCTACCGGAGGGTGCAGAGGACGAAAAAGAGGAAGAGTTGAATGCGATACGGAAGAAAGCAGGATACGCTCAGAACTGGCTGCAGAGGTATGCACCTGAGGACCTTAAATTCGAGCTGCAGTTATCAGTGCCGTGGGAAGGTATAAAAGGGCTTTCTGATGCCCAGAGGCGAGCTTTACGCATGATAGCACAGCGTATCGTATCTAAAAAAAGTCTCAATGCTACTGAATGGCATAATATGATATATGAGGTCGCTGCCACTGCGAATATTGACCCAAAAGAGGTTTTTAGAGCTATTTACATTTCATTGCTGAATAAGCCTTCTGGACCCAGAGCAGGATGGCTACTCGCATCTCTGGATATCCAGTTCCTGCGTACACGGTTTGAAATCGCATCAGGAGCAGAAGCTGAGCTGGACTCAAATTATTGAGACCAGTACACAAAGAGATAGAATTGTGAATAATACCAGGATTTGGGTCATTAGTATCCTAATATTAATAACCAATGCAAATACAACAATATTTAATATAACATATATGTTGTCCAACAATATCGTTAGGTGATAAGGATGTTACAGATTGGTGGCCCCGCCATGAGGAGGGATTTCTTCGATAGGGAAGAAAAGATTGAAGAGATATTTAGATCGTTAAAACAGAATAATATTTTGTTGATTTCGCCCAGGAGGTATGGGAAGACCTCGGTAATGAAAGAAGTCATGAGGAGATTAAGCGAAAGAGGCTATTTATGCCCGTTTTTGGACATAATGTACGTTGATGCGCCTGAGCAGTTTTTGATTGAGTTAGCAACCACAGCTTTCGACGAAACCAGTGCAAGGAGAAGATTTCTCCAATCTTTGAAGGGTTCATTTATACGACTGGGTGAGTTATTAGAGGGGATAGAAGCTTCGGTAGCGGGAACAGGGGTAAAAGTGAAGTTCAGAGGTGGATTGAGAGAGGAAGAGATATTTTCGATGCAATAAAGAATATGTCAGATAAAAAGCCGGTGTACATTGTAATTGATGAGTTATCCGAGTGCATCGGCAACATGATCATGATAGAAAAGAATAAGGATGCGAGAGAATTCCTTCAGTGGTTCAGGAGTATGAGGCTGCAAACAATAGAAGATTTGAGGTTTATAGTTGGTGGGTCAGTAAGCTTTGACCGAGTTGTAAGAGGAATCAATGGTCTTTCCTGGTTAAATGACTTCGAACGAGTTCCCATAGGTGGTTTTTTCGAGGGAGGACGCCTTAAAATTCATAAAGAAGGGATTAAATGAAGAAGGGTTAAAATACAGAAGAGAGATGGGAGAGAAGTTATTGGAACTCATTGGAGAACCTTACGTGCCTTTTTTCATTGCAATTCTCCTCAAAATGACCCTACGGGAGTCAAAAGGTGATTTAACAGAGGAGATGATCGAGGAGGTATACAGCAGCAAATTACTCGGTGCTGATGGAAAAGGTTATTTTGAATATTACAGGAGCAGGTTGAAGGGGCATTATGGTGGGATGATGGCGAAAGCGGCGGAAGAGATTTTAAGAGAGGCTTGCATCGCCGATGAGGAATTACCAAAGCAGCTTGCATTCAATTTGTTCAGAGAAGCAACAGGAATGGACGACGAAAGAAGATTCATGGACTTAATTTTCGATCTTGAAAATGATTTCTATATTAAAGTTGATGGTGAGAATATCCGATTTCAATCGAAGGTATTGAGGGACTGGTGGAGATTGTATGGCTGAAGTAGTGCTTTACAGGTTTCAACCGGATGCGATGGACAAGGAGATGCTGGATCGGCTTTTAATTGGCAGAAATAGAAGATGCTTGTGAAGAATCGAACACCGAGATATTATTTATTGGTGGGTTCGAGAGGCGTAGGGAAAACCCATTTCATCACTCTACTATACTATAACATTAAGGAGAGAATAGAGAATTCTTTGCCGATAAAATTGTCTGAGGAAGAATTCTCGATATACCGAGTTTCTGATTTGCTTTTACGAGTATTAGAGATGACGGGGGAGAAAGAATTAATTTTAGCATTTTTGAGAATATGACAGACGATGAAGTAGTCATAGGAGCGCCTGGATGCGTTAAAGAGCAAAGGTAAAATGATTGTGCTATTCCTTGAGAACCTGAATCAGATATTGGGTGAGCAAATGAGTAAAAAGGAAGTCAAAAGGTTAAGATCCTTTTTTCAAACGGAAAATATGTTTACGGTGGTTACCACCTCACCACTCGTATTTCCACAGGTCTCTAAACATGAGGAGCCGTTCTTCAGATTCTTTGATATTATATATCTCAAGGAGCTTAGAAGAGAAGAGCTTAAGGAGCTTGTCAGGGAAATAGCCAAGATTGAGAATAATGAAGAGTTCTTTGGCAAAATGGATGAATATGGAGAAAAAATAGATGCTGTTGGTCTTCTTACCGGCGGTAATCCGAGGATGGCAATATTGCTTTATGACCTTATGAGCAAAGGCAAAATAGTGGATGTTGAGAAGGTTTTCTTTAAACTGCTCGATGAAAACACACCTTATTATCAGGATGTTTTTAGATTGCTCAGTGCGGAGAAGAGGAAGATTTTCGATACCTTGATAGAAATTGGGAAACCTGCAACACCGAAGGAGATAGCGAAGAGGGCACGAATGGATGATAAAATCGTGAACACTCAACTTAGACGGCTTGAAAAAGACGGTTACGTTATTTCACGAAGAATGGGTAGGACCGCGAAATACGAAGTGCGGGAGAGGTTATTCAGGTTGTGGAGAGAATTGAGACGGCAGCCGTTCGCAATGAAAAGGCTTTCGATATTGATAGAATTTTTAGAACTCTGGTATAGTCCAGAAGAAAGGAAGAAGAAGTTCCTGGAAGATTTGGAACGCTTGCGTGAAACACTGGACGAGACTCGGGTAAGAGAAGCGAGTTATTGGTTCTTGAGCCTCCCTAAGGAATATAAAAGGGAGTTGATACCACAAATAGTGGAAGAAATTTATAAAACAGGGGCTGTTAATCTGTTAGACGAATTCCTGGTTTACGAAGATAGAGAGCTAAAAGAAGAATCTATCGAAGCGGAATTCAGGACTTTGTTGTTTAGAGAGGGAAAAACTGAAGAGGCTCTGAAGAAGGCTGAAGAGATGATTAAACTCGATAAGAGTAAACCATTATCTTGGTTCAGTAAAGGTCTTGCATTAGGAAATCTTGGGAGATACGAAGAGGCTTTAGCGGCTTTTTCAAAAGCTGTTGAATTAGCTCCAGAGCAGGCTCATTTCTGGTACCTAAAAGGGGCGATACATCTAAGGATATCATTGCGAGAATTTAATAAAAA
>PQXC01000002.1:28777-32833 GCA_003194435.1 Candidatus Methanophagaceae archaeon
GCTGAATATTACCAATACATCGCTTCCGTCTTCGCCACGTGGCGGTTACAGGGAAAAGATGTCTACGACGAACTCAAAAAATTGCTCGTCAATGAGCTCTGTTTGAAGTGAGCTATACAAATACAATTAATGAAATAAAACTTGCTTTTTTGGGGGCTTCATCCCAAAAGTCAACGTAAACTAAGATAACTCCCTTCGGATTACCTCAGGCGGGGTAAACTATTTCCCTCCTTGTCCGCCACCGCCTGCAGTTAACGTGAGAGGAATATGCTTTATCCCGGCAGCCTTGCAAATGAGGGGTAAATCTCGGATCAGCCGTTTGAATTCCGCCCGATTTATGTGTATCACATCATCACGAGTTTCAGCGTCTCTTCCGCTGGTAGTTCGTTCTCCTTACATACCGCGATAGTGCAGAGATTTCTTATCTCTACCTCCTTTAGATAGAGATAGCCTAATACCGTACCTATATCAATTGGATAACCAGACATCACCTTCCTTATCCACCTGAGGAAATATCGTTGCAGAGCGAGTTCAAAGGTGACAAGCGATTTCTGCTCCTCATAATGGTGTATAGCGTCACTTAAAACCGACTTATAAGGGGAATCGGGCAGCAATTGTATGGCAGAGGGGATATTATCTGCTGACATGGCATCCTGCACCGCATCAAGATCAAGAGCATAAGAATAAGGCATGAAATATCGCTCCATCTCAGCTCCTGCTATCCCTTCCTCTTTACACCGTAACATGGTCATCAGATTCGCTATATCTAACTCCGTGCCTATGACCTTCTCCACGGTCTCCCGGTCCGCTCTCCCCAAATGCTCCTTCTTGTCCCATATAGCGCCAAATAAATCTCTATCAAGTGCATTCTCGAGGTCCAATAGCCTTTTCCCATTGCCCTTTTCCTTTTTATAGTCCTGAAACGAATCTTCCAATACTCCACGGTAGGGCTCTCCAAAACGCTTTATTGCATCTTCCAGCGAACCTGCCTCGACCAATATGTCCCTGTAATCTCTAAAGAATGGCTCAACCGGGAATAATAAAACGGATTCGGTGGTACCGGTAGCCATACCCACTGCCTTTACCCGTATAATCGCCTTCACGTTCATCACTTCAAAACGCCTGAAAAGTTCGATCATGAAATCCCTCACTGCTGCATCCGTTGATCTTATCACCATCAGGTACTGATGTATCAGTTCCTGCTTCAATGCCCTCTCTATCACGCGTGCATCTACCTCCGTCAGGTTTTCCTTCGCCATGCTCGCTCTATATGGACTATCCATCAGAATAGCTAGGAAATCCTCCTTACGGGCGTCTACAAGCGCCCTTATATCCTTATTACCCAGCAGATCGCTCAGTCGTGCTCTTATTCGGGCATATACATACGCATATCTCGTCACACTCATCTCTCTTCTTTCACCTTAAAAACTAATGGGTTAGGGTTAATGGGATGGGGCTGCGGAGATTTGAACTCCGGTTACCAGCTCCCCGAGCTGGGAGGATGACCTGGCTACCTTACAGCCCCCATCGCTATTACGCTTATGCTTATCATAGTACATAAAGTACTATTACTATAATATTTCTTTGGTAAAGCTTTCTTTTTGAAAGAAAGGTTTTTTACTTTTAAAAGTGTAAAGAGGAATTCAAACGATGGAAGAGATTAAAGGAGTAAAGACCTGGAGAGGGATGACCGTGGATGAACTTGTGAGCGGCATGCGCGACTGTGCTTTCGGCGCTGGCAGGTTGGCGAAGGCGGCGGATATCTATGAGGAGATGTTGAGAGAGGATACAACAAAGTTCATCGCCATTGCTGGTGCTCTGGTACCTGCGGGCATGCGGGATGTAATAGCACAGATGGTCAGGGCGAGATATGTGGATGTAATTATAACAACGGGTGCGAACCTGGTACATGATATCATTGAAGCACTTGGTACGCACCATTATAAAATCATAGAATCAAAGATGGATGACCCTGAACTGAGGAAGCAATCCATGGCGAGGATATATGATGTTGTGGTGCACGACGATGCATTTGCGCGGTTAGAGGATTTCATAAGAACTGCTTTTGAGCGTATGAACCCTGATAGGAGCTATAGTATAAGGGAGGTGATAGAAGCAATAGGGTCGAATCTTTCAGACCCGAATTCTATATTGAAGAGTGCAGTAGATGCTAATGTTCCTGTATTCTGTCCTGCAATTGCAGATTCTATGATTGGACTCCATACGTGGATATATAAACAGATGAATGCAGCATTCCACGTGGATGCATTTGATGACATGAAAGAACTGATAGACATCTTCTGCGATGCGGAGCATACAGGTGCGATTATACTGGGAGGAGGTGTGCCAAAGAACTTCCTTCTGCAAACTGCCCTGGTAGCACCACCGCGAGAAGATGGACGCGAAGGGTTCGATTTCGCTATCCAGATCACCACGAATACGCCAGAGAATGGCAGCTTAAGCGGTGCAACACTGGAAGAGGCGAAGTCATGGGGTAAAATAGGCACAAATGCAAAAGCAGTTACACTCTATTGCGATGTTACCATCGCTTTGCCTGTAATCTTCGCTGCCGTACAGGCACGGATCGGAAGATAATGCCTTTTGTATTTATACTAGCTAGGATAACTTTCTATACCCGGTACCTTCTTCTTCAATACATCTTCAACAAACTCCGTCAGAAAAAATTAAACTTCATACTCCTTCCCTTCCTCTGGACTGATAATTTCCATGTTCAAATCGCTTAAAAAGCGTTTGTAAAGTTCGGGTTTTTCGGTATGCACCAGGAAAATTTTCCGTGGGTTGATTTCTTCAATTGCTCTCTTTAATTGGTACGGTAGCGCATGTCCAGAGACGTGGATATGATACTGGGGAATACCAAATCGCTCGAGCCAATTCAATAATTTCACGAAATCTATTTCCATCTCTTCATTAAATGGCTCGCTTTGTGAAAGGATATAAGTGCTACCAGGAACGGGCTTTATTGCTATCAATTCGTTCATATCGTAGAAACTCGTGGTCAATATCAATTCATGCTGCCTATTTTCCACATCTGTTGCATCTATAATATTGTCATAATGGTCAGTAATCTCCTGTTCCCACAGATATAATTTCTTCTTCTCCCTCTTAAAAATCGCTATATTAGGGTCGTAAAGCGGGAATAATGAGAGATGCGGGTCGTTTTTGAGTTCATGCAATAGGTATGCCTGCTTCATAGATATAGCCAATTTACGACCGGTTACCTGTGCTACTTCATAAAATGACCTCAGTCTGTCTATATCATTTATCGAGAAGCCAGCCATTACTAACCCTTTGGTATGTTCAATCACGGGAAGGATTTTTGATTTCACCTCGGCTTCGCTCGATACTTTTGCATTTACTATGTTCGTTCCTTCTATGATCAATGCGGATGGTTCTGATTCTTTTGCTGCGGTAATGAAGTCCCTGGTCATCTGGCGATGCGGTCCATGTAATCTGAAATCACCGGTATAAACGACGTTACCCGCTGCAGTCTCTATTATAAACCCGTATGCACCTGGCACGGAATGGTCAACGTGGATAGGATTGAATGTGATACCAGAGCCGGAAGGTGAAGGTGGGCGATTGGTCCTGAACGTAAAGAACTCTTTAAAAATCTCTAAATCCCGTGTTTTACCAAGCTTAGCAATCTGGTATCCGGAAGCGCTGAGACCGCTCAATTCTTTCGCGACGATTATGGTCTTTGTTGTCTCACCGCAGATGATGGGTATCTCGTCTTTGAGATACTTGATGTAGCCATAATGGTCCAGATGCGGATGCGACAGTAGAACGGCATCAATAGAGGGTTCGTTTTCGTCATTCTTATATAACCCCTTCAAAGGTGGTAGAATTCCTAAGCCCAATAAATGCTTTTCGTTTCTTGGCTGGAGATACGGAGGTTCGTAATATTTCCGCTCCTTCTCGAAATTCATGCCGAAGTCCAGGAATACGCGTGTCTCGTTATCTTTCTCTTTATCTGTCAGCAGGATTTTGTTCCCGCCTATCTCGCCAGCACCGCCATAAAAAGTTAGGGTGGTCATG
>PQXC01000002.1:33033-112248 GCA_003194435.1 Candidatus Methanophagaceae archaeon
CCTTTGGATATAGCGATTGAAACACCTGCTTCACCTGCTTCGCAGTCTCTTCTATCTGCTCTTCGTTATTTATCACCACATCAGCGAATCTCAACTTCTCGCGCAGTGGCATTTGCAGTCCAATCAATCTCCTCGCCTCTTCCTCATCCACTCCCTCACGTTCCATCACCCGCCTTATCTGCTCCGCTTCACTCACATAGACCACTATCACAGTATCAAATTCAGCCTGCAGCCCCGTCTCTATCAACAACGGCACGTCAACGACGATGAGCGCATCAGGCTCTATCCTCTTTATCGCCTCTATCCTCGCCCTGCACATCGCCATCACTTCCGGGTGTATTATCGCCTCTAAAACTCTACGCTTCCCTTTATCCTCCATTATAATATTCCGCAACCTCTTCCGGTCTATCTCCAGATCCCTCCTGACTATCCCATTACCAAAGTAATTAACAACCTGCCACCACGCATCTGAGCATGGTCTCACCGCTTCCCTGCTCAATTTATCACAGTCAATACCGAAAGCACCAAGTTCCATGAATAATTTGAGCACAAGGCTCTTACCACTTGCTATCCCACCGGTTATACCAGCAACAAGCGTCAAGTCATTTCACCACCTTCAACACGACGAACGAACCCTTACCATAACCCTGCCTCACTTCCTCCACCTTATCCTCCTCCTTCTCATCCCTTAACTGCGTATGAAAACGAAATATAGTCTGCATACTTTTGATTTCCTTATCGAAGCCCGTATCCTTTAAGAGCGCAATCACCTCACGCGTATTATAAAATCTCGCAACGCGATAGAAAGGGCTATCTGATTTCTTATGGCTGTATATCTCACCAAGAGGACTGTCACGGTCTATAAAAGCAATGATGAAGCAGCCATAAGGCTTGAGCACACGATAGACCTCCCTGAATGCCTTCTCTGCGTTATCGAGGAAACAGATGGTGGTAACCATGAGCACGAGCTCGAAATGTGAATCTCTAAGCGGGAGCGCCTCTGCAATACCACCAATTACTTCAATACCACGTGCTTTTGCTAGCAGTCTCATCCCAGGCGCGGGGTCTATACCGAGTGTGATACCTAAGGGAGCGGCAAAACGACCACTACCCACGCCTATCTCTATACTTTTACTTCTGTTTTCGCTTTCTTTCGTTTTTGGCAGCAGAGCCCTTATTGCGCGAAGTTCGGCTTCATACACATGCCTGTGCTCATCGAACCACGCATCATATTCCTCGCCATACCGCACAAAAGGCTCTATCTTTAACCGCTTCTTCGCCATTACTCCACTGTTCCCGCACCTATAAGGTGCCATCTCGCACTTATCTTTCGCGCAATTGCCACACGAGCACCTGTTTTCGCACATATAGGGCGGCTCAGTTCCACTTTCATCGTCTCCCGCGTCACCTTCTTCACTTCTCCCATCGTTATCGCCGTACCAACACTGAGCATTAAACTCTCACCCACCTTTATCGCCGTTGTCTCCACCTCCTTTGCCACGCCAACAACGCGTTCCAGCAGATGGAAACGAATAACGAGCTCATCGCGAGTGGGAGGTAAAGTACCCTTTAAACCCACACACTGACCAGCAAGCGAGTCCTCTATCGTCATGCTCGGGTCTAATTTCGTACCCACTCCTATCAGTCCTCCGGGTGTTACCTCCTCCACCAGCTCACCGCCCGCCATTATAGACGTTATCTCAGTCTCAATTGGTACCCATCTCTCTCTTCCACCCGAAGTTACCATCCGACCAGGGCGAATCTCAAGCTTATCTCCGACCCGCAACTTACCTTGAATCAGTGAACCCCCTATCACACCACCTTTTATATCCTCTATCGGCGTTCCCGGCTTGTTTACATCAAATGAGCGCGCGATATACATAAGCGGGGGCTCGTTAGAGGGGCGAGAGGGTGTTGGTATCGTCTGCTCTATGCTCTGTATCAGAACATCCAGGTTCACCGATTGTTGTGCGGATATGGGAATAATAGGCGCTTTCTCCGCAATTGTACCCCTGATAAACTCTTTTATCTGTAAATAGTGCTCTATCGCTTCCTTCCGTGAGACGAGGTCAATTTTATTCTGCACGATTACCACCTTCTCTATGCCGACAATACTGAGAGCCATCAGGTGCTCCTTCGTCTGCGGCTGAGGGCAGGGCTCAGTAGCTGCTATGAGCAGAACCGCACCATCCATAATCGCTGCGCCACTCAGCATCGTTGCCATCAGGGCTTCATGCCCCGGAGAATCAACAAAGGAGACTGTTCTTAACTCTTCTGTCTTCGAACCACAGTGCTTACAGACCTCTTCCACCGTGTAACATTCCGGCTCCTTACAGACCGGGCAGCGCCTGAAGGTCGCATCTGCATAGCCAAGCCTTATGGATATCCCGCGCCTTATCTCTTCACTGTGCCTGTCCGTCCATTCACCTGAGAGCGCATTCACTAAGGTCGTCTTCCCATGGTCAACATGCCCTACCATTCCTATGTTCACAGATGGTTTCCTCGTCTTACTTACCCCCTATTCATTAACCTTTTTATCCTCACTTCTCTTTTAATATAGAGTAATAAAAATTATTGGTTCTGCTTTGTTTGTGAGAGGAGATGAAATTCGAGTTAGGAACACGGGAGCGAGAAATTCAGAGCTTCGTCAGTGAGTTCGCCACCGCGGAGGTATTGCCACACGCAGCAGAGATAGACCGGAAGGGGAAATTCCCTATGGATATCGTGAAACGAATGGGTAAGCACAAACTCTTTGGCATTCCATTTCCTGCGGAGTATGGCGGTCTGGGTGATAACCTGATGTGCTATGTACTGGCGGTGGAGGAGCTTTCAAAGGCGAGTGCAAGTATCGGCTTCCTCTGTTGCGCTGCCCTTATCTCACTGTTCCCTATCTATTTCGCAGGTTCTGAAGAGCAGAAGCATCGGTATATGAAGCCTTTATGTAATGCTGAGAAATTGGGCGCATTTGCAGTCACCGAGCCTGCTGCGGGCTCTGACCCTCTCTCCATGGAGACAACTGCGGTGCGGGAAGGTGATGAATACATATTAAATGGCAGGAAGGCTTTTATCACGAACGCAGCAGTCGCCGATATCTATGTGGTCTTTGCATATACAGATAAGAGCAAGAGGAGGAGGGGGATAAGTGCATTTATCGTGGAGAAGGGCACTGAAGGCTTCTCGTTCTCCAGACTCGTGGAGATGACGGGTATGAGGGGTTGCGTGGTTGGTGGGCTTGAATTCCATGATTGCCGCGTTCCTGCTGCCAATATGCTCGGCAATGAGGGTGACGGGTTCAGAATTGCAATGGCTACCCTGGACAGGGATAGAATAGTCATGGGCAGCATTGGTGTCGGTATTGCCCGGGCTTGTGTTGAAGTTTCTAAACGATATGCGAGTGAACGCAAGCAGTTTGAGCAGCCAATAGCAAATTTCCAGGCTGTTCAATTCATGATTGCTGATATGGCAATGAGAGCAGAGGCGGCGAGGTTGCTTACCTATAAAGCCGCTTATCTCGCTGATAAAGGCGAGCGCATAACGGAAGCGGCATCAATGGCTAAGCTCTATGCGTCTGAAACCGCTTTCCAGGCAGCAACGAGCGCCGCACAGATACATGGTGGACTCGGCTGCACACGTGGAAGCTTGGTGGAGAGGCTGTTACGGGATGCGAGAATACTCAGTATCGCTGTTGGAACATCGGAGATACAGAGAATGGTAATAGCACGTGAGGAGTTGCGGCAAGGATAATAAGTATAAGTTAAGTTAAAGTTAAGAAATGTAAATACGGAATAAGGGATATGGAACGTGTGAAATTGGAAGTACCGGAGTATAAAAGCACTATATCGGTGGAGGAGGCGATAGCGGGGCGTAAGTCACGAAGGGCATTCAAACATGATGCGATAAAGAGGCGAGAGTTCGCACTACTCGTATGGGCTGCGTCAAAAGCGCCTTCCGCTGGTGCTACATATCCTCTGGAGCTATACCTCGTGATAGGAGCAGGAGCTGTGGAGCACATAGAGCCGGGGGTATATCATGTAGAGAACGGCTATCTGGAGCCGCATAAGGACGGTGACCTCCGGGTAGAGTTGGCAACCGCTTGCTTGCGGCAGATGTTCATTGCTGATGCTTCGTTCTCTATCGTCATCACTGCGGAATACGAACGTACGACCCGCAGGTATGGCGAGCGGGGGATAAGATACGTGCATATAGAGGCAGGGCATGTATCACAGAATATATATCTGGAATGCGAGGCTCTGGGTCTGGCTACCGTGGCAATAGGCGCATTTGATGATGACGAAGTTGCAAAGGTTCTGAATCTCCCTGAGGCACATAAGCCCATATATGTGATGCCGATCGGTGTGAAGATATAGTATAGTTTATAGAGTTAGAGGTTGGAGGGGTGCGATTCATTTCGTTGTGAATGTGAACAGTGGTGAAAGATGCGATTCTCATGGTTTCTAAATGGAATACCGGCATTGGTGTTACTCTTGCTGAGCATCCTCATTATTCTGGGCATCGTGTGGCTGATCATTAAGTTATTGCCCTATCTCATCATAGCACTGTTAATATTGATTTTGATCCTTTGTCTTCTGTATTTTCTTGGGAAGGTTTTTGGTTAAGGTTAAGACACCGCTAACTCCCTTAGTTGCGGATTACAGATGCTACAGGCATTGCATCGCCCATCATGAGCCTCACCAAAATAGTTCAGGATGAACTTCCTTTTGCATTCTCCGCTAATCACGTATTCTACCACCCTGTCTATCTTATCCATGCTGCTCTCTTCCAATCGCCAGAAGGTCTCCTGGAGCTCTAACAGATCTATATTCTTTATTGCTGGATAAACCCTTACAGGGGTGCAGAAATCTCGCTCCACAAGTTCTATTAACCCTGCATTCCTCATATCCCTCAAAATATTGTTCAATCTTGATACAGATATGCCCGTAGAACCACTGAGCAATTCCAGGTCCAGCCATTTATTCGCTTTGAAATATGCATCATCCAGTATCTTCTTCATTTCCGGCGTATACACCTGTACCTCCGATGGTTCTTGTTCCGCCATCCTCACAGTCACAGCAGCATGCCGAAAGACCCTGAAATATGTCTTTATCGCGTTCATTCGCTCCAGTTGATACAGAATTATTCGCATCAGTACCTCACTCAACTTCAGCTCCCCTGCTATCCGCTTCTCATTTACATACAGCACGTTCCCTATCCCGCGCTCCAGCAGTCCCATGACCGCCCTGACCTGTTTCATTGATGGTGTACTGTACTGAATCAACTTCCGTAGCCGAATCTCATCCAATTTTGAATAAAGCAGGATGCAATACGCCTCCTTTCCGTCACGCCCTGCGCGTCCCACCTCCTGATAATAGTTCTCAATAGATTTTGGCAGGTTATAATGGATGATTGCACGTATATCCTCCTTATCAATGCCCATTCCAAACGCATTTGTGGCAACAGCTATTCGCGTTTTGCCACTTATGAACTCGTTCTGGATATTCCCTCTCTCCTTCTTATCTTCTATCTGTCCATGATAATATCTCGCATTCAAGCCATTCTCGGTCAGGAACTTAGCCAGCTCCTCTGCCGTGCGTGTGAAATTGACATAAATGATCGCGGAACCCTCAAGTTGTTCCAGAAACCTTATCAGAAGCTTTCGCTTCTCGTTCTCACTTTCCAGCTGGATAACAGAGAAGAGTAGATTCTTGCGGTCAAAACTGTCCTTGAACACATCGCACCTGATGCCCAGCTGCTTCTGGATGTCCTCCTGCACCTTCTCCGTCGCTGTCGCAGTCAGTCCGAGCACAGGAGGGTTGTGCAACGCTTTTATCACACGTCCCAGGCGTAAATAATCAGGTCTGAAGTTATGACCCCAGACAGAAATGCAGTGGACTTCATCTATTGCTATCAGGCTGATATTGCTCTCCCTGAGTATACTCATCAACTTGTTATCTATAAACGTCTCCGGCGCAACATACAGTATCTTCAGCCTTGAACGCTTCAATAATGCGTATATTCGCTCCTTTGTTGCTTCTTGTAGCGCGGAATTGAGATACGCCACCCCATGAATACCTCTCCTCCTCAGCCCGTCCACCTGGTCTTTCATCAATGCGATTAATGGACTCACAACTATGGTCAACCCCTCAAACATCAATGCAGGTATCTGAAAACAGAGCGACTTACCAGCACCGGTGGGTAGAATAGCCAGCGTATCCCTGTTAGCTAATACATTCTCAATTATCGCCTTCTGCTTCGACCTGAAGGAACGGTAATTGAAGATAGAAGTCAGAATCGTTTGCGGGTCTTTTGTGGGCACCATTTTAACCCTGTTCCTGTTCCTTTAGCCCTTCATCCACACTCTCAATAGCGAACTTGCGAGCAGCTTCTAAATAACCCTCATTGGGAAGAACAGTCTTCTTTAAGATGTATCTCTTACCTGAGTAGCCTATGTATATGGATAATCCAATGGATGAATTGACACAGGAAGCATGCACACCCACAGGAAGCGCACAGCCGCCGCCAATCACTTTTAATACCTCATTCTCCACATCAGCCTCGATTCGCGTGCTGACATCCTCAATTTGGTGCAGGAGCTCACTCTCCTCACTATCCTTCCTCGCTACGACAGCGATGATGCCCTGATTGGGCGAAGGTACAAACGGGTCCCGGTCCAATCGCTCGTAATTCACCCTGGACTGCAGCCGTTGAAGCCCTGCTTCCGCGAGTAGCACACCGGTGTAGTCACCACTTGCGAGCTTCCTGAGCCGCGTATCAACATTGCCCCTTATATCCTCTATCCTTATCTTTATGCCTCGCTCTTCCATGTAGTTCAGCATCTGGAATCGCCTCCTCACGCTCGATGTACCTATTACTGCACCTTCTGGCATATCATTCAGATTATAATCCGATACGAGAGCATCAAAAGGTGAATCACGTGGTAATACCGCAGCAGTCTCCAATCTCTCATCCCTTTCGAGTGGTATATCCTTCATAGAATGAACAGCAATGTCTATTTTTCCATCTAACAGCATCACATCGAGTTCCTTTACAAATACACCCTTGTCTGGCATTTCGTATAACGACCTGTTCAGCATAACATCGCCTGAACTCCTCACTATCCTTATCTTATACTCAATGCCCAGCTCTCTCAATCGTTCACAGACCTTCTCTGTCTGTAATAGCGCTAATTTACTGCCCCGAGTACCTATTATCATCCTGATAATCAATTAAATGACTTTCAAAGAATTTAAATAGGTTACTCCTGGGGTATATTCTTCGCTCTCGCCTTCTTATGATTGATGAGGAAATCCAATTGTGCCGGGTCTGCTTCGCCAAAATCTGCATAACCCTTCTCCCTGATGTAGTCTATGATCTTATCCGCATTCTCCTCTCGCACAACCACCGTAGAGAATCCCTTTGCACTGCCCACACTGCCCACACTCACATCACTCTCCACCGCGGTGAAATCCGTGCAGACATTACAGCCACTCGGGAGAATCCCCTCAAGTTCCTTCACCTTGAATTTCACTTCCCCATCGGTCATCGTGGCAATGAACTTCCCTTTTGTTATATCTGTCTTGATGAGTTTTGAGAAGTCCACGCCCTTATCCTTTAGATATCGCGTGATATCACTGTAATGGAAGTTTTCAGTGCAGAACAAGCCGACGAGAAGTTTCACCCTATCGCGGAATATGGGGAACTCCTGCTGCAATCTCCTGACTCCTGAGACGATACAGGGCGTTCCTACAATACCAACACCACTCTTCGTGAACATTACTGCTCTCTTCAATTCCGGAAGCACATCCGCGAATGTGTACTTCGTGCCGCCGAGCGTAGGAATACTGAGTTGCTCGGATTCTCTCACATGAAATACCTCAGTTGCCCAATCTTCATCCCGACTAACAAATAGACCACGGTCTATCACTCCCATCTCCATTGCTGATACCATAAGCTCGCTCACCATTGCACCATCCTGTCCCGTGAATCGCTTTGAACGCCCGGCGATGAATCTGATGTATGAGCCCAGACCACTCTTGGGTTCATAAACAAATCGCGGGCATACGCGTACACAGGCGCCACAATCCATGCATCTTGTCTCATAATCTGGGAAATCCACACGGTCATCCACAACGGTTATCCCTCCTGGACAGATCGCCGCGCAGGTTAAACACCGACTGCAGATATTCCTATCTATAACCACCGCTTTCAGGTTCTCAAAGTATAACTTATCCTTAAGCCGCTTTTCTGGAACCGTAACTTCCCATTCCACTTCTGCTGCCATGTTAATCATCACCTTCCATTTTCAGCAGGGAAAAAATAGGGTCCAGTCACACTATATATTCTATTCTGGACCCAACTTACTTTTTACTTCCGCCTTCTTACAAGGTATGCTATCGCTGCCAGTGCAACCACTGCCAGTATCAGCTCGAAGCCTGGTGGCGTTGGTGTTGCTGCTGGTGTTGGTGTTGGTGTTGCTGCGGGTGTAGCTGTGGGCGAAGCAGCAGGTACTGGCGTTACTGTTGGTGTCGCCGTTGCCGTTGCCGTGGGTGAAGCTACGGGTGTAGCTGTAGGGGTTGCCGTGGGCGTTTCAATTGGCGCTGCTAAAACCCGCTCTATCGTCTCTTGTGGTATGAACGAACCACCCTTTCCGAGTATATCCCCCTCGCATCCTTCGCAGAGCACTTCCTTACTCTCGTGACAAAATGCACAGTCTTTTGCCTTATCTGTTACCGTGTGCGAGAACCACTCGCCATATCCTACATGGGACGCATTATCATATAGAGCCTCCATCTTGACGAAAGTTTTTATCTTGCCATCAGAAGCCACGCCAAGATAGAACTCGTCAGACACGGGCTGCGCACCTTTACGGGTATCTAAATGGCAATTTTTGCAGGTCAGTGTCCATCCCGAATGGCAAGCGATGCAGTCGAGTTTATCCTTATGTATCTTGTGCGCATCTATATCGGCTGAATACTGTGTCACCGACATGTTATTGACAGTTTTTCCTGGACTATTGTGGCAGTCCTCACACTTTGTCGTCACTGCTTCAAGCTGAGTCGTGTATACGTTTCCATCTCCGTGTACCTCAGCCGCATTATGGCAGTCCGCGCATGTTAGTCCCTTCTCATAATGAATGTCAGGTGCTGGTCCTTTTTTCTTATGTGCTGGCATATCCCCTATAAAGGTCGCTGACTGCTTCTTGTAGTGGCATTGGTCACATGTCGAGATATTTTTGCTCATGTCCTCCTCATGTGGGTGCTCTCCATGGCACTTTTCGCAGGTGGTGGCATGGCATTTAGAGCAGTTCCACTTTGCGTAATACTCTTCCATGTCTATCCCGAACTCTTTTGCCGCAAATTTCGCATACTCGCCCTTCATTCCCGCACCGGTGTAGTGCAACGATGTACTGAAGTTTGCTTCTGTATCTGAATGACAGGCACAACCGAAATCTTCTTCTGCTGCCGCCACAAATGACACCGATATTGCTATGACTGATATCAGGATCATCACCAGAGGCAGTATTCTCTTCGCAATCACTTCAATATCTGTTTTTATCATCTTTCTTTCCTCCCTACTTTTTATAAAGCATTTTAAATTTAAATACAAATGTTTATAAAAGGCTTTTGTTTTTTATCTCGAATCCATGCACCACGCCTTATATCCATCATCCTCTTCACCACTCTATCTCTGGATAATAACAACTTCAGATTTATAATAATACAAATTATATCAGCGATAAACCCTTTTGCTATCCCCTATCCCTAACACACACTAACCAACAGAGAAGGGAAAAGGCAGACTTATCGGGCGGGACTATTTCCACAGCGGTAGATTGTTCTTCGCTGCCAGCGACACAAGCTCAGAGCCGAGAATAAAAATCGCCTGCTTGTGCTCCTCCTTGCTCCTGTGCACCTGGAAGGGTGTGATACCCAGCTCGTTATACCTTGCAAAATCACAGTCTATGCCCTTTTCCTCACAACACTTCTTCAACTGAGCCAATAACAAATGCAGATGTATTAGCTCTTCTTTCTTCATTTTTGTATCAATACAATACAATGATCTATAAAATAAATACTTAACCTGAATGATATCTATATTTACTTACATAGAGAAATGATACGCATAACACAGCTCGTTCATGGTAAAGGCACGGTCAGTGATGCCCTGAAGCACCGAAAAAAGCCACCTCATCAGGTCCCAAGCAGATTACTGGCTTTCGCTGAGACGCGCAGACCCGTTGTATTCTGGAACATTACAAGCATGTGTAACCTCGCATGTGCGCATTGCTACATCAGTGCCGGAACAGCAGGGCATAATAATAGCCGTAGCCGGGAACTCACAACAGAAGAAGCAAAAGCATTCATAGAAGACCTCGCACAGATGAGGATACCTCTGCTACTCTTTACAGGCGGTGAGCCATTAATGAGGCGCGATTTCTGGGAACTCGCCGATTACGCAACTGCACATGGTTTGAAGACCGCTCTGAGCACTAACGGCACATTGATAACACATGAGGTTGCCATGAGGATTAAAGAGTCCGGTATCGAGTATGTGGGTATATCGCTGGACGGCGCGACTGAAGAGACGCACGACAGAATAAGGAACCAGCCAGGATGCTTCAAGAAGGCAGTGCAGGCGCTGCGCAACTGCGCGGATATCGGACTCAAATCCGGCATCAGGGTCACCTTGACGAGGGATAACTATAAGGAGATAGGTAGCTTGCTGGAGCTATCGCAGGAGTTGCACGTGCCGCGATTCTGCGTTTACTGGCTCGTTCCCAGCGGTAGGGGAAAGGAGATATACAATAGGCAGCTCTCTCCGCTTGAGACATACCGAATCTTCGAGCTGCTTTATCAACGCGCATGTGAGCTGGACCCTGAGCAGATGGAGATCCTTACGGTGGATGCGCCTCAGGATGGTGTCTATCTGCTTGAAAAACTGAAGGAGGAAGGTAATCCCGAGTATGAAAATGCTTTGAGACTGCTTCAATATACCGGTGACTCATGCAGTGCCGGTGACAGGGTAGCGAACGTTGACCCTTCGGGCAATGTCTATCCCTGCCAGTTCGCACAGATGGACGAGTTTAAGATCGGGAACGTGCGAGAGAAGAGATTCAGTGAACTGTGGAACGATGCTGCTAATCCGGTATTAAAGGCATTTCGTGATAAGACGAAGTTCTTACGTGGTAAGTGCGGCTCATGTGTGTACAAGGAGCTATGTGGCGGTGGATGCCGTATCCGTGCCTTCGCTCGGTATGGAGATATATGGGCTGAGGACCCATTATGTAACTATAACTACGATGGAATACAGAGTTGAATGTATAAAATGCGGGAGGAGATTCCCCGCGCACAAGGTAATATATACATGCGATAAATGCAACGGACTGCTGGATATCAAATATGATTATTCCAGTATAGACAATGAGCGGATAGTAAAAGCGAAAGGGAGGGGTGTATGGAAGTATAAAGCCTTATTGCCATTTAAGGAGGGCTCGAGTTCGAGTCTAAGCCCGATAACGATAAATGAAGGAGATACACCACTCTACCGCTGTGATAGATTGGCTCAATCAATAGGGTTGGGTATCGGGGACTTATGGGTGAAGCACGAGGGATTGAACCCTTCCGGTTCTTTTAAGGACCGGGGGATGACTGTTGGCGTGACGAAGGCGATGGAACTGCATGTAAAGGGCGTTGCGTGCGCATCTACGGGCAATACTTCCGCTTCTCTCGCCATATTCGCAGCGAAGGCTGGTATTCCATGCTATGTACTGCTCCCAAAGGGTAAAGTGGCACTGGGAAAGGTGGCACAGGCGATGATGCACGGTGCGAAGGTGCTCTCGTTACTCGGTAATTTCGATGATGCGCTTCGTGTTGTTCGTGAACTATGTGAGGAGGAGAACCTGTACCTGTTGAATTCCGTGAATCCATACCGGTTGGAGGGTCAGAAGACGATCGCATTTGAGATTGCGGAGCAGTTAAATTGGGATATTCCCGATCGCGTTATCCTGCCCGTTGGGAATGCCGGTAACATAAGTGCGATATACAAGGGCTTCTTAGAACTGGAGAAGCTGGGCATCACCAGCTCCGTGCCGATGATGACCGGTATCCAGGCTGAAGGTGCGCAACCGGTAGTGAGGGCATTTAAGGATGCAAGAACGGAGATAATACCTGAACCTGAGCCCGAGACCATTGCATCAGCGATAAGAATAGGAAATCCAGTGAACGCAGCGAAGGCGCTACTCGCTATCCGGAACTCAGGTGGGCTTGCGGAATCGGTGAGTGATGCAGAGATAACGGAATCGCAACTGCTACTCGCGCGGGCAGAGGGTATAGGTGTGGAACCTGCGAGTGCCGCATCCATTGCAGGTCTGCGGAAATTGTACGACGCAGGAGAGATAGACCGTGGGGAGAAGATAGTGTGCATCACTACCGGGCATCTCCTGAAGGACCCTGAGCGTGCAATAGCGATATGTGAAGCGCCGCAGGAGGTGATGGCGGATCTGGAGTCGGTGCGGCATATTCTCCACGCTACCGCTACTCTTAATAAGAATAGAGAAGAACACATACACATATATGCGTGAATGAGTGAATGCGTGAGCGTGATGGACGACCTGATATCTGAGTTTTTAAGGAAAGAGAATGTCTTTGCGGTCGTTGGTGTATCGCGGAATCCAGCAAAATACGGGCATCAGGTATATAAAGACCTGAAGGAGGCGGGCTATACGGTATATCCGGTGAACCCAAATATTGATGAGGTGCTCGGTGATAAATGCTACCACTCGCTTCGTGAACTGCCCGTGAAGCCCGATGTGGTTGATACCGTAGTTCCGCCGGTGGTGACCGAGAAGATAGTTGAGGAATGCAAGGAACTGGGAATAGAGCGAGTATGGATGCAGCCTGGCTCCGAATCCAAACGCGCAATACGCTTCTGCGAGGAGAATAACATAAAGGTGGTGCATGACGTATGCGTGATGATAAAGAGGCGAGAGAGGTGAGCGAAGCAAGTACATGTACAACTGTATAAAAACAAAAAGGACAAAATTTTTAAGGTAGTGAGGGTAAATAGGCGGTAAGGAAGATGGAGTTATTAAAGAAAGGCGGGCTCTTTACAATCGCAGGATTGGAGAATGTGCAGATTCGCATAGGTGAGATAGAGGAGGAAGAGGAGGAATGGGAACCGCTCGGACCACACCCAATGCCTGGTATCGCTACGCTTCGCGATTGGGACTTCAAGCTCCTGAAGCGCTACAAGCCTTTTTATGCGCCTTTCTGCGATATGTGCTGTCTTTGCACGTATGGCAAATGCGATTTATCGGGCAATAAGAAGGGCGCATGTGGCATAAGGATGGATGCGCAGCACGGTAGAATAGTTCTCCTCGCATGTCTGGTGGGTTGTAGTGCACATTGTGGGCATGGAAGGCATCTGCTCCATGATTTGATTAAGCAGTTTGGGAGGGATACGCCGATAGACTTCGGACCAAATGTGAATGTGGAAGCGCCGCTTACAAGGCTGATATGTGGTATAAAACCACGCACAATTGGCGATTATGAGCGCGTATTTGATTATATTGAGGAGCAGATAGTGCAGTTGGCTGATGCGCTCCATACGGGTCAGGAGGGTTCATACTTGGACTTCGAGTCGAAAGCACTACACATGGGCATGCTCGACTCACTGAGCAAAGAAGCTGCGGATATCATCCAGATTGCCGCTTATGGCATGCCCACGAGCTATGAGGGTGGGGGACCCGATGTGCCACTGGTCGAGGTCGGGATAGGCACAATAGACACCAATAAGCCTGTTATACTTGTTATAGGGCATAATGTCCCCCCTGCTGCTGATATTGGTGATTATCTGACGGATAATGGGCTTGAAGATAGTGTTGAACTTGCGGGAATCTGCTGCACCGCAATTGACACCACGCGTGTATATAAAAAGGCAAAGATAGCTTCTGCGCTTGGCAGGCAACTGCGTGTGATACGGGCGGGTATTGCGGATGTCGTGGTTGTGGATGAGCAATGCATCCGCGCGGATATATTAGAGCAGTGCAAGAGGGTTCATTCGCCCCTGATAGCAACGAACGATAAGGCATTGCACGGGCTCGTGGACCGGACTGATGATAATCCCGATGAGATAGTTGCTGACCTGGTGAACGAGCGAGTTCCAGGCGTTGTGATATTAGACCCTGAGCGTGTGGGTGAGGTGGCTGTGAAGACCGCAATGCAAATAGCCAAGAGGAGGAAAGCACTGAGGCTGATCCTGAGTGACGAAGAGTTCAGACATTATGTGAGTGAATGCACGCAGTGTGGGAACTGCACCCTTGCATGCCCCAATGGACTTCCCATTGGTGAAGCGAATCAAAGTGCCTCAACAGGGCGTATAGAACCGCTTGCTGCTCTGTTTGACAAATGCGTCGGCTGTGGCAGGTGTGAACAGGTCTGCAAGAAGCATATCCCGATAGTGGACGTGATAACAAAAGCGGCATATCCGCAGCTAAGAGAGGAGAAGGGGCGAATGCGTATAGGCAGGGGTCCTGTATGGGACAGTGAGATAAGAGAGGTCGGAGCACCAATCGTCCTTGGAACTATACCTGGTGTTATTGCACCCATAGGCTGTGGTAATTATCCAGATGGGACGAAAGATGCGTGGCTGATCGTGAAGGAGTTCGCCGAACGGAACTATATAGTTACGCTGACGGGCTGCATGGCAATTGACGCGGCATTATGGAAGGATGAGGAGGGCAAGACCGTGTATGAGCAGCATCATGGCAGGTTCGATGCCGGTGGTGTTCTCAACATAGGCTCCTGCGTCTCCAATGCACATATACACGATGCCACAATTAAGATAGCGAGTATATTTGCGAGGAGGACACTGCGGGGCAATTATGAAGAGATTGCCGATTATATCCTGAGCAGAGTGGGTGCCTGTGGCGTTGCATGGGGTGCGATGTCACAGAAAGCGGCTTCTATTGCTACCGGTTTCAACAGACTGGGCATTCCTGCAGTGGTAGGTCCGCATGGTACGAAATACCGGAGGGCGTTCCTCGGACGACCGGATATAAAAGAGGATTGGCAGATAATAGATGCCAGTAATGGCTCAATGGTCTATTTCGAACCCGCGCCACAGGACTTGCTCGTTGCTTGCGAGACGGTGGAGGAAGCACTGCCGATGATTGCGAAATTATGCTTCCGACCATCTGATACAGACCGTGGACGGTCTATAAAGCTCACGCATTATATAGACCTGAGCCTGAAGTATCTCAAGACCTATCCGCCTGACTGGCATCTATTTGTAAGGACTGCAACTGACCTCCCTGTGGCGACGAAGAATGAATTACTGAAGAAGCTTGAGGACGAGCATGGCTGGAAGATAGACTGGAAGCGGAAGAGAATAATAGAGGGACCGATCAGGGGCTATGACCCTTCTTTCAATCCCACCAATTTGAAAAGGCTGATAAGGGAGAAGAAGTAATGGGAGTTTAAGTTAAGCCGTTGCATCATAACACACAGCAGTACCACCGGTATCCACTCGCCATCTACGATTAAATCCAGTGATTTACCTATTTTCAACCCTTCTTTGCAAAAATGTAAGATATATCCATATCCATAAGCAATAGTGAAGATTAAAACGAAGAGATAGTGGTGAAAAAAGCCTGAGAGATAAGAGATCGCAAGCCAGGGTATGAGTGTCGAGTTGAGGATAAGGAGAAGATTCTTCGTTTTTTCTCGCCCAAATACTACCGGGATTGTTCGTACTCCGCTCATTCTGTCGCCTTCGATGTCTCGAATGTCAAATAAGACCGTGTTGATGAAGCTTTTGAGAAAAAAGAAATAAAAGACCAAAGTTATCAGCATATTACTTTTTTGAGGTAAGCAAATCGCAGGAAGGAAAGTTGAACCAACGCTCCACGTGATTGCTACAACTAAATTTTTTATACCGGTTATATCTTTTAGTCGAGGAAGGTTAGATGATACCCTTACACTGTAAATAACCCCAACGAATATGGGAAAAAGAATAATTGGCACACATAAAATATCTTGCAAAACGCCCAAAAATAAGGAAATTGTAAGTGAAAATAGCAAAAAGAAAATAAAAATTTTCTCTTTTCCTTTGATATATTTTGCTCTATCAGGAACATTAACAGCATCTTCTTTTATATCTGTCAGTTTGTTAAGATTATATATACTAAAAATCATAAAAAATACTGATAAAATCAGATTTAAAATAAATAGATTGAATAATAAACACGAGAAGAAAACTTTAAGAGAGCCGCTTATTGCTAAAAAAAGAGAAGTTGAAATTAGAAATGATGCTAACTTATTTAGTCTATTATTGAATCCATTTTTCCACACTAAGGAAATTCTTATCATACCTACAGCTCCTGCAGCACCATCCCGAATAGAGAAACGCCGCTGGGGAGAATGTAGGATTAGCCATTACAAAAATTTGATATATCATTTTCCTTCGCTTTCTTTTGATAGTATTCAAACAGTTCAATACCCCAACGAACAGCCCTTTCTTCAGTATTGATTAAATCAAGTGTGGTGTCATATACTCCATCAGGTTTGAACAATCCTATAGAAAGAAAAAAATTGGTGACAGTAAAAGCTACTTTTACCTCCTCTTCGATTACAAATATCTCTAAATATCCCTTAGAGACTTGATATTTTAGATTTTCTAAACCTACGGTATCTATCACTTTCTTCAGCACGCTTTCAGTTAATACAAGCTGTGTAAAGGTATGCTTAGTAATCAAATCTTCAAATATCCTTGGATAGTCTGGAGAGAATATAGGGGAGACTCCTTTTATCCACTTCGCAGTCTTGAGGGTCCTAATGTAAGTTGTATGTGTCTTGATTATATCTAATGCGTCTATTTTTACTACATTTGAGTTGCTCAACCACCCGATCTTCTCGAGCAGATGCGGTGGAATACCGCTGAGATCGTGCGTAAGCCAGAAGTCCTCGTGCTTCTTCAACACTTCCACAGCATCAATGAAATCACTCAATTTTAATCCTATAACATACCCTATCCTCGTCAGCCCATATCTCCTCGATTCGTCCTGAAAGATTATATTCTCCTTCTCAAGCTCCCTCAATGCATGTATCGCAGTTGTAGAACTTACCCCAAGTGAATCCCTCAACTCGCTCAGCGCCCTCTTGCCCTCGCGTAAAGCGATGATGATTCGCCTGCGCAGCTCAGAGCAAACAGCGATGCGGATACTATTCTGGATATTCTGCCCTTTTTGCCCTTTTATTACACTTCTATCCCTCACCGATATCTCTTCTTCACCTTCTATAATGGTTGCCATATAAAGGTATGATGGATAGATGCTTGATATATAGTTAATGTTTTAAAATATTGCTCACTTAAAGCAATTTTGCTCTGAACCGAATACTATTTATATATCCTCTACAAAAATTGTAGATATTCAAAAAATGAGTTTGGAAGGACCGGGTAGTGGGGATGGTAAGCGGCAGTTACTCCTGTTTAAGGTCACAGATGCTGCCGGCAGGGCAAAGAACCTCGATGAACTATTCCGCTCTGTCCATGAGTATCTGAACGAGCTTATGAAAAACATCAGCATCTGTATCATTCTCTACGATGCTAAAAAGGAATCTTTGAATCTGGTTTATCCTGCGAATGTGAACGAGAAGAGCTCCTTTAGTCCATGGTGGAGAACTCTCGCATCCTATCTAATAAAGGAAGGGAAACCGCTTATCGCCACCACGGAACTCATCAGCAGATTTGCTCATGAGAAGGCTGAGGCACTACCCGCGGTCTTGCTTGGCACACCTTTAAGAGTAAAGGATAAGGTCATGGGCGTTATGTGCCTATTTAACTACCATGATGCATCCACGTATTCGGATGAGGACCTGGAGATGCTCAAATTCGTAGCTGACCAGATAGCCATTGCGATAGAGCGAAAGCAGATGGAAGACGCGTTGCGGGAGTCGAAGGAGAAATACTTAAGTCTGATGAATGATGCTATTGGCTCGTTATCCAGCGGTATTATCATCCTTGATGACCATTTCCGGGTCGTATGGGTTAACCATGCAATAGAAGAGTTCTTTGGAATCGAGCGAGATGCCATTATTGGGATGGATAAGCGACGGTTGATAAAAGAGAAGATAAAGTACATCTTTGAAGAGCCAGAAAAGTTTGAACGTGTAGTACTCAGTACATATGACAATAATACATACATCGAACAGTTTGAGTGTCATGTGCTCCCGGGAGTAAATAGAAGAGAGCGATTCCTTGAGCACTGGAGCACCCCTATAAGGACAGGTGTATTCGCAGGTGGGAGAATAGAGCATTATCATGACATCACAGCGCGAAAACGAATTGAGCAGAGACTGGCAGCGCAGGAGAAGAATCTCAGTCTTGTATTCGATAACCTGCTGGATGGGATCCTGATAGTTGATTATGACGGTAGGATACTCAAATATAACTCCGTTCTCGCAGCGATGTTTGAGGTAGAGCCTGAAGAGATGATAGGGAGGAATATACTCGAATTAGTGGCACCTGAATCCCGCGATGCGGTGAGGGAAATCCTCAAAGATGTGCGCGCGGGGCGAGGTGGCCATCCAGGCACTTATCGTGTGATAAACCGATCAGGACGAGAATTCTGGGTTGAATGGCTCGGAACTGACATGATCTATGAGGGGCGGCATGTGAACCTCGTCTCTATAAGGGACATCACCAGGCGGAGATATATGGAGAAGGAGTTGAAAGAAGCAAGTGAATTCCTCGAGAATGTCATTGATAACATCCCGGATACTATCACCATCAAGGATTCAAAACACCGCCTCGTTATGGTCAATAAGGCATATTGTGAGATAACGGGGCTCAAGAAGGAAGAAGTGATAGGGAAGACGGTGTATCGTGATAAAGACGAAGAGGTATTTCAGACGAAGAGGGTGGTAAATATCCCCGAACGGACCTATACTGACAGAGCCGGTAAACGGCATTATGTATCGGTAAAGAAAGCGCCATTGGTGAATGAAGCAGGAGAAATAACCCATGTCCTGACGATAAGTCATGATATTACCGGGTTAAAGGAGGCAGAGAAGGAGCTGGAGGCGAAGAATAAAGAGCTTGAGCAGTTTACCTATACAGTGTCGCATGACCTCAGAGCACCCCTATTGACAATTCAGGGCTTTATACACCTGCTTCGCGAAGATTTGAAACGAAACGAGCAAGATAAGGTGGATAAAGAGCTCAAATACATAGAGGATGCCGCGAAGAAGATGGAGAAGCTCCTCAATGACACCCTGCAACTCTCACGTATCGGTCGCGTGATGAATCCACCCGAAGAGGTACCATTTGGTGAGATTATAAATGAAGCGCTGGAGCAAACAAGGCAGCAGATTGAATCAAGCGGTGTGAAGATCACAGTAGCTGATGATTTCCCTGTCGTTCATGTTGACCGTATGAGAATAGTTGAGGTGCTGGTGAACCTCATAACGAACAGCATAAAATATATGGGCGATCAACCGCATCCGGAGATATTTATCGGTTATCGGAAGGATGATGACGAAGTTGTCTTCTTCGTGCGGGACAATGGCATAGGGATAGACAGGAGTCAGCATGAGAAGGTATTTGAGCTTTTCTATAAGCTCGATAGCAATACCAATGGTACAGGTGCCGGGCTCGCCATTGTGAAGAAGATAATAGAGGTACATGGGGGACGCGTCTGGATTGAATCCGAACTGGGACAGGGGTGTACCGTTTGCTTTACACTCCCTGTAGCCGGCTGAACAATATTTTTATCGCCGCAATCTCCACTCCCCATACCATACCTCCTGTAAAAAATACGATATTGGATTGGAAACGAAAGGTATATATATGTACTATAGCGTTTATTTCCAATGCATGAGATAGTGCGAGGGGGAGAAAGAGGGGGATGAAATGGGATAGAAAATGAAACAAATCGTGATTGCTACTATATTATTGGTCGCTTTTGCTGGCACTGTATCCGTATCCGTATCCGTGGCATCCGCAGCCGCGGCGCTAACTGTAACACCGGGGCAGGTGAAGCAGGGTGAGTTCGTTACCATAGAAGGCACGGGCTTTCCGGCTAACAGTTCGGTTGCTCTACATTGTGCCATCTCTAATTTTACGATACCCGTATCTCCAGCGGGGCAGTATGAATACGGGTTCTATGGACTGAATATCTCTACTCAAAATACGAGTTTCGTGCTGCGCCTCCATGGGGTGCAGAACGATACGGAGATAGTAATAAATACCTCTTCTATATCTTTAGTATTGAATAAAACCCGGTCATATCCATGGCTTAATTTCTACCATGATGAGCAGAACCATACCACGGAGATAAACTCAACATCGAAAATACCTCCGGGCAGGTATAATATAACATTACGGGGGACTGCTGAAGCTGAAGGGAACGCTGAGGCTGTGTATATTGACCTTACAATCACCGATGAAGTTATGACCGACGCATCGGGTGGATTCCGCATAATAATTGATACTCATGGGATACCTCCCGGGCAATATAATATAACCGCCGATAGCTATAATGCCTCATTCACCTTAACTCCTAAACTGAGTGTAATACCATCAATGGTGGCATCAGGTGAGTTCGTTACCGTAGAAGGCACGGGCTTTCCGGCTAACAGTTCGGTTGCTCTACATTGTGCCATCTCTAATTTTACGATACCCGTATCTCCAGCGGAGGGATATAAATATGAATACAGTCTATATGGACTGAATATCTCTGCTCAAAATACGAGTTTCGTGCTGCGCCTCCATGGGGTGCAGAACGATACGGAGATGGTAATAAATACCTCTTCTATATCTTTAGTATTGAATAAAACCAATTCATGGCTTAATTTCTACTATGATGAGCAGAACCATACAACGGAGATAAGCTCAACATCGAAAATACCTCCGGGTAAGTATAATATAACATTGCGTGGTACTGCTGAAGCTGAAGGGAACGCTGAGGCTGTGTATGTTGACCTTACAATCACCGATGAAGTCATGACCGACGCATCGGGTGGATTCTGCATAATAATTGATACTCATGGGATACCTCCCGGGCAATATAATATAACCGCCGATGGCTATAATGCCTCATTCACCTTAACTACCCCTAAACTGAGTATAATACCATCAACGGTGGCATCAGGTGAGTTCGTTACCATAGAGGGCACGGGCTTTCCTCATAAACCGATAACCCTGAGTTGCACCGTCACAAATCACACAATAAACGTCTCAGAAGGAGAATATAAGGACAAATTAGAGGATTTTAATATATCTTATCGGAACACAAGTTTATTACTCAGGGTGCATGGAGTAAAAAATGATATTGCTATACGGATACCCGTCTGGATAAACTGGCGAATAAACAAAGACAGCTTCGAGAAATTAGGGTTTGTATTCCGCTATTACGCCAATAACAGCACGGCTACGGTATATCATGGAATGCCTATACCAACAGGAATCTATGATATAGAGGTGAGGGGGACTGCAATAGATCCAAATGCTACTACTGTTTCGCTTGATGTAGCTGTTGATATGATGAATATCATGCCAGATGAGACAGGAACTTTCCGCATAACCATTGATACCCATGGGATACCTCCCGGGCAATATAATATAACCGCCAAAACCGCCGATGGCGATAAATATAACGCCACACTCTTAATAAAACCTTCTCCTGCACCCACACCCACTCCGACACCCACACCAACTCCCTCACCAACTCCAACCCTCTCTCCAACACCAACACCCCGACCAGGAGTCGCCGGTGGCGGTGGTGGCGGCGGAGCACTCCTTGATAGCGATGGCGATGGCATCACAGATATAATGGAGATGCTTAAAGGCACCGACCCGGAAGACCCATGTGATCCCAATCCAAACTGTGTAGCATGTCTGGCTTCTCGACCAACAACTCCTGCTCCTGCACCATCCTCTGAGGAGGTATGGGTACCGGAACTGAGTCCGAGTCCTGTACCAGTAACTACACCAACTCCTGGGCTATCAGGGTTAACGCCAACACCCGTATTCCCGATGTTCGATGGTCTGTCCAGAACGATACTCCTAATTGTGGTAATTGCTGCTGTGATCACACTCATGTTCATCGTTGCTTATCTTTATCGTAGATATAAAGAGACAGAAGAGGGTGGTACTGGTAAGAAAGAGAAGATTATATGGCGCTGAAAGAAGTGATTGGCATCGGTGCTTTAAATTACGATGTCCTGTATGTTGTGGAGCAGATAGCAGGACCAGGTGAAGAGGTCGGCATCATAGATATAAATAAGGCACCAGGTGGCTCAGCTGCAAATACAATTGTTGCTCTGGCGCGGCTTGGTATTGATACCGGCTTCGTTGGCGTGCTTGGTAATGATAATGAGGGCGATATAGTCCTCGACGCATTCATGAGAGAAGGCGTTGACGTCATGATAAAGAGGGTTGATGGCTCTACCGGTGCTGCAATAGGATTTATAGATTCTAAAGGAGAGAGGACTCTCTATATCTATCCTGGTGTGAATGATAAACTTCGTATCAATGATATAGATATGGAGTTCGTAGCGAATTCTAAATTTGTACACATGAGCTCTTTCGTGAATCGAGCACAACTGGAGATGCTATGCGAACTGGCAACGCAACTGAAAGAATCGAAATCGAAACTCAGTTTCAGCCCCGGAATGTTATGCTCCAGGTATGAACTCGCCGATTTGTACACCATCATAGAACGAAGTGAAGTGGTCTTCCTCAGTGAGAATGAGTTAGAATCGCTGATATCGGGCGACAATTATGAGCATCGTGCCTCTAAGCTACTCGATATCGGTGCATCCATTGTATGTGTCACACTCGGTGAGCGAGGTTGTTATGTAGTGAATACAGCGGGCGAATCGCATCTGGTGGAGGCATATCCGACAGCCGATGTCGTGGACACAACAGGCGCGGGTGATGCATTTGCTGCCGGGTTCCTGTATGGACTGCTTTATAGCAAGAGCATATACGAGTGTGCTCGAGCTGGTAATCTACTTGCTTCTTACTGCATTCGCAAATACGGCAGTAGAGATGGATTGCCTTATTCACTCACGCTTTAGTTTCTTGTTCCAAGCCCGCCTTTAGAAATAAAAGGAGCAATTTAATCACACTGGGGGTGATTACAGGCGTAGCAATATTGGCATTAAAAACGGGTTTAGGATGCGGTTTCGCCAACTTGGGGAGAAGAGAGATTGTTTACGTGGCTCTTATTTATTTCATTACCTCTATCGTACTCGGCTATCTGGTAGGTGTTATCCTCTGAATGTAACGCAAAATATACTTGCAATGGGTGTTACAATGCACCTTATCATCGCAACAGGGCTTGTGTATTTCGGGATAAAAACGAAGAAAGAATGGCTTTCTCGTGGCAATGACCTCTCAAGAAGAACTTTCCTCTGGCTCTCTGTTCCATGCCCAGTATGTTTAACAGCGACATTTTTAGCCTGTTTGATGCTATCTCGACTTACCAGGATTAGCAATCTGAGAATAGGCTTTTTGGTGGGCGTGTACCGGCTGACAACGGGTGAGGTAATATACGTGCCGGAAAATGCGACAGAGTAGAATTAACTGACCACAACTACAAGCCAAACCAAAATTAGATCTCTTTCTCGCTGGATATTCCACAATTTTGTTAGCTATCTGGATTATGGGTTTTATCCTGAAATTAAAAATAGAAACTTTTATATGCCATTTCCAGGACTACCTCCCATTTGAGGTAAAATGAAGAATAAGTGCATGCAGTTAGCTGCTGGGTTGGTATTGGTGTTGTTCGTTGCGCAAGTGTTCGTGCCATTAGCGATTACATATGCGCAGTCGGAAGGTAATGAGACAGTAATGGATGGGAATGGAAACTTGGCATTTTCCACGAATGTATCAGAGAATATCACGGTGAAGACCGCCGATGAAGAACCGGATAAGAATAGAATAACATTTGTGCTCGGAACGGATGAGAACCTGGCATCGCTTCTGAATGCCTCAATAAATGCTACGGTGAACGCTACAGTAAACATTACGATATACAATGCAACAGAGGCGAAGTCTGCTGATTTCAGTAACGAAAACGTTCTGTTTCTGGCTTCTCTCGATAACGAGACCGTTGCGAGTATAAATAGCACGATAAACGAGAGCGCTTATGTCTTCGTGTATAACCTAACGACAAACATAAGCATCGGGAATGTGGATGATGTGAACATCACCCGGTACTGGGTGTATGGTGGCGATGAGAACATACTGAATTTGATTTTGTACATGGATAACAAGTTCTACGGCGGTAACGAGTCAATTGAACCACCAATACCGCCCGAAAGAAGAGTTAATCTCACCATCATCTCTGCCTCTGATTATATTGTATCTGGTATAAGCAAAGTAGTCCAGCAGGACCAAATCATCAACGATACGATGAATGTCAAAACGTACCTTGCCTTATCATATCCAAACGTCACACTACCCGATGATCTTGACCTAAGCAACGAAGATGTGATATTTATAAATCACATCTCGCAACCTGCGGTTGAAAAACTTGTATATACCATAGATAAAGCTAAAGGTAACGGAGCTTATGTCATCACAACCCAATTTGTAGATGTATACAACTTCTCAAACGTAAACATCACAAACCATCCATATATAAGTCAATATATTGACAACCCCTGTCAGGAGAATTATAGGCGACTTCTGATGTATCTGGGCACTCAATTCTGCGGATTGAACGGTGAAATAGAACAGCCTATTGTCATCCCAAACTTTGCGATCTATCATCCGGATTCTGATATAATTTTTGAGGACATAGATGAGTATCTTGACTGGTACAGGAATAATACCGGTGCACATCGATATGACCCAGAGAAACCTACAATTGGGATTGTATTTTATAAATCGCATTATGTTAAGCATGACTCAAGAGTTGAAGATCTATTGATCCGGAAAATAGAAGGGAAGGACGTCAATGTCATTCCTGTATTCTGTTCGCATCAGTATAACTTCAAGGATTTCTTCATGAAAGATGGTACAACGATAGCGGATTCCATAATAACATGTAATTACAGGATGAACTGGACAAATTTCACTCAGGGAGTGAAGGATGCTGAACTTATAAACGTACCATGGCTGCAAGGAATAAATCTCTACCATACGACTCCTGATGAATGGAATACAACGGTTTACGGCGTTCCATCGTATATGTACCCTTACGAGATCGCTCAGGCAGAAATGGATGGGATAATTGAACCTATCGTCATTGGTGGAAAAGTAGAAGATGAGGAAGGGAATAAATATTATAAGCCAATCGATTATCAAATTGAGTGGCGGGTAGATAGAGCAATTGCATGGGCTAAACTGCACCATAAGGATAATGCAGAGAAAAAGATTGTGATAACGTTCTATAGCGAAGGCGGTGGCAAAGCCAACCCGGGAGCGGATATCGATTATTATCTCGATGTTCCGGCAAGCCTTGAGAATTTATTGAATGCAATGAAAGATAGAGGATACAACGTCGGAACCGAACCGCTACCCAATAAAACAGAGATTGCCAAACTGATACAGGAAGCAAGTAACGTCGGGACATGGGCGCCCGGAGTACTTGAAGAGCGGGTAAATTCTGGTAGCGTTATATTAATCCCGGAATCGAAGTACCTCGAATGGTTCAATGAACTGCCGCAAGACAAGCAAAAGGATGTTGTAGAACGCTTTGGTACTCCGCCTGGTGAAATAATGGTCTATGAGAATGAGACTGGAAAGTATATTGTTATACCAAAGATTCAATTTGGTAATATCTTGATTCTACCGCATCCAACATGGGGATTTCTGCAAAACGATACAACACTCTACCACGATGGCGCAATACCGCCGCATCATGAGTATATTGCTTTCTATTTTTGGATCAACAGGGAATACCATGCAGATGCGATGCTCACCTTCTTCACCCAAATATCATTAACGCCTGGCAAAATAATCGGACTTTCGAGATATGACTGGGGAGGTATTCTGCTGCAAGATATGCCACATATTCACCCCCTAAAAGTGGATATGGATTCGGGACTGCGGAACAAGAGACGTGCGAATGCTGTCATTGTGGATTATATAACTCCTCCGATTGTCACATCAGGACTGTATGAAAACCTGACGATGCTACAGGAAAAAATCTCTCTGTACAATACAGCCGGTAATGAGATGTTAAAGAAGAAATATAAAGACGAGATAATAGACTATTGCAGAAACCTCAGCATCGACCACGATCTGGATGTGAATCTGAGTGAAAAAGCGAGCAATACGACTGCATTTGAAGGATTCTTATTGCAATTGAGCGGTTATCTCGAAGAATTGAAGGGCGAATGCATACCTTATGGTTCCCATATTCTGGGCGAGCCACCAGCTGGCGAACAATTAGTTGCAATGGTAAAATCGATGCTTGGCGACGATTTTGAAACTCATGTATCAGCCGTTAATTCTTCTGAAAATACCACAACCCTACTACTAACCGAGTGCCTGCTCAACAACCTGACACCGCGTGAAGCACAGAATAATATTCTGGGGCTGGTGACCGACGAGATCACAGACGATCTGAATCTTGCGATAGATTATGCAAACAGAATTGATGCATGCAAGATCGAGATATCGAGAATACTGGATGCTTTGGAAGGTAAATATATACCGCCAGGTCCAGGTGATTGCGATCCCGTGCGAAATCCCAATGTTTTGCCAACTGGCAGAAATACCTATTCATTTGATGAGCGAGTCATACCGACCAAAGCCGCGTGGGAGATTGGTGTAAATCTTACAGACCAGCTATTGGCTCAGTATCTTGAAAAGAATGGAGCATATCCGAGAAAGATCGCATTTGTGCTCTGGTCATCCGAAACATCAAGACATCAGGGGGTGATGGAATCTGAGATACTGTATCTACTGGGTGTAAAACCAGTCTGGAATAAGAGAGGTAGAGTCAACAATGTGGAACTCATACCGTCTGATGAACTTGGAAGACCAAGAATAGATGTTCTTATCGTTACTTCAGGAACATACCGCCAGATGTGGCAGAAGAAAATCAAATTGATTGACAGAGCAGTTCGCCTTGCCGTGCAGGATAAAGGTACAGAATACCCGAATTATGTCAAAGAGAACTCCGAATTGATAAAGTCACAACTTATGGCAGCTGGATATAACGAATACTTAGCAGAAACACTTTCGATGGCACGAATATTTTCGGAAGCGATAGGCACAACAACACCGAATCTTCAGTTTGCAATTCCTGCAAGCAACACATGGGAAAATGATACGAAGCTTGCAGACCTCTATATCAGCAGAGAGAGTTATATCTATGGCGAAAATACATGGGGTGAGTTTCATCTGCCTGATCTTTTTAAAGATAATCTTAGAGATGTTAAATTTGGGGTGTTCAGTCGCAGTTCAAATAATTATGGTGTGCTTGACCATCCCATGGTGGCAAGCTACTTCGGCGGGCTGGCTCTGGCCGTTCGGAGTCTAACCGGAGACACTCCTGATATGTATATAAATAACCTAAGAGAGCAAAACAATCCGAGACTCGAAACATTGAGCTATTTCTTGAATTGCGAATTGAGAACAAGGTATTTCAATCCGAGATGGATTGAAGGGATGATGGAGCACGGATACGATGGAACAAGGTATATGGCACAATTCACAGAAGACCTGTGGATGTGGGATGTTACAACACCAGACCTGATCACAGAAGATATGTGGAACCAGGTCTATGACGTCTACGTTCGCGATAAATACAACCTCGGTCTGAAAGACTTCTTCGACAGCACCAATCCTTATGCAGAGCAATCTATCACTGCAAGGATGCTCGAAGCGATAAGAAAAGGTTATTGGACTCCCTCCGAAGACATAAAGACCGTACTTGCAGAGACATACCAAGAATCAGTCGAGAAATATGGTGTAACATGCTGCCATCACACCTGTGGAAATCTACTGTTACGGGATTACATACAGGGCATACTTTCGGTTCCGGAACAACCGCCAGAACAGCAGAGATACTACAGATTAGGTGGCGGTGGCGCACGTCTTGCCGAAGCAGAAACAGAAGAAGAAACGGGTGAAGGTCTTACAAATATGACCGAAACGAAAGGCGTGAGCAAAACGGGTGAAGAGTTGAAGAAACCGCCGGAGGAAGCATCGGAGAAGAAAGGGAAAGTGATGAAAGAGGAAAAGCCGGTAGAGAAACCCTCACCTGTATTTCCTATATCAGGCGCTCCGTTGATGGGGATAATAGCAGTGATCGTTGTTTTAGTGCTAATCGGCATAGGGTTAGGGCTTAAACGGAGGCAAAGGTAAGAAGGTAAGAACTTGCTCGAACAGTTCTCACATAATGCATAAATAATCGCGCCAAACCAAATCATGAATTCTTCCTGAACCAGTTAATATCCACCGTCAAATTGGTGGTATCTCCAAATATTATCGTTTTTACGCTCTTTCGCTTTCCACAAACGGCGTTTACGGTTCTCAACACCATATCCACAAACTGATCGACTGTAAACCTGCTTAGAAGCCTGTAAACTCCCTTAACGACGCTTTAGCCTTTAATTCGCTTATTTCAGCATCGTTATAGCTTCTCTTTTGATCGATTGGAGAGTGATATGATGATCTTTTGTGAATGGTTGATGGGGGGTTAAAGGGGTTAAAACGCCATCTTTATACGCCAAATTAGCGCTCCATTCGCTCAGTTTCGGTCAGGTGCATTGCAAGGTCGTAAAATTCAAAGTCGTCATAATTATAATCGTCTCCGAGATGATGATGCGCAGTGTCTATATATAACCATTGCCGTGGCAGAAGCGAGTGAAATAGCCGCAAATAATAATAGTGCAATACATAACAAATTTTTCATCATAACTCACCTCCTCCTTCTACTTTCGATTTCCGTTTGCTCAACAAAATAATTGGAACTGCAACTATAATAAAGGCTATACCTGCTGACAGTGGTAATGACCTCTCCTCTATTACATCTATCAGCCACATATTCGATACACAAGCAGTAACCATTCCCGAGACAAAACCAATCACAGTTAATTTTCTATTTTTAGTGAATGCATACACCACGATTGCAATGATAAGTCCTGTAATAGAAGAGGGTAAAATAAAGAAGATAAAATATATAAAAAGGAAAAAACCAAACATGGATGTCTTCAAATCAAGCGTAACATTCGAATTATTAATTACAAGCGTTTTAGTGGCAGATTGTGGATTAAAAAAACCTGTATTTGAAGTTGCTTTAACATCATAAACGCCATTTGGAAGTTTTAGGGAATACGAACCGTTATTATCGGTCAGACATGAGCTTACAAGTTCGTCGGTCCCATGACGATAAACGCAGACGTACGCCACGACCAGCATGGGTGCTATTCCGAGAGTTACAATCCCAGAGGCGAATAGCAGAAACCAGAAGAAAGGATTTAAAGCCCATTCCGCCTTTTTGTGTCTGCGCATGAGCATTCCCAGTGGCAGACCCACCAGCGATATTATCAACAGCCCCAGCAGTGAGAATGCGAGCGTGCTTCCAAGGTGGTAAGCCAGCGACGGAGAAAATGCGTTTACAACCACAGCGGAGAATGGTGGTAGAGTGAGTGGGTCATGGACTACTCTTGCCAATAGCTCCCAGAACAAAAACAACACGATAAAGGGAATGCTGTGGTAAAACCACCGAACAATTCCCTGTTTATTTCCGTCTTCCATCATTTTATCCCCCCTCCTTCATAAAAAGCTCCTATTATTCCAAATAGAACTACAAAGACATTTCTTTCAGTCATTTTCATTTTTTCTTTTTTTCACCTCTTCTTTTTCTTTATCATTAAACATGCCACAATAATTGCGTATATCCCGGCGTAGATAATAACTGTGCCACCTACACCCATGAACAGATGTCCTAAGTAAGGGATTCTTACTCTTGCTATACCTATAACCCATTCAGGTTTTACTGGTTCAATCCCAATTCCTCTCTGATCTGGATAGAGATTGTTATCACCTTTAGTGATGTATCCCTCATGAGGAGCAGGTTCACCATTTGGCATCTCTTCTCCCTCTTCAATCCAGGATATTGCTCTATGCATTATTGGGGTTGTGGAAGAAATACCGTTCGGATGGAATATAATTATATCTCCGTAATCGTTAAACGATCTGTAATCGTGTATTTTGGCATCTTCGCAGGTTATGATATTCGCACGCTGAGGTGATTGCACCAGAATTAGATCACCGACACGCATGTTTGGCTCCATGCTTCCCGACTCCGTAACAAATCCTAAACACGTTGTTCCCGTTGCTACATATGCTGATACTTTTACGGCGACTATCACTACAACAAGTATCAATAAAGCCTTTATCCAAACTCTCATTTTGATTCCTCCTTTCTTTTCATGCTTGCGCCTGCACCAATGAAAATGAGTGCTAAAGCACCAATAGCTGGGATTTGCTCCTGTGACAAATACCCCACCATAAATCCTATTGCTCCAGCTATAACTAAGCCAGCCCTCAACATCAATAACAATCCTCCAATTTTTCTTTTATCATCTTTATGTTCCTCTTTTGTCATTCATGTACATGTATCTTTTCATCTTTTTCGCTTCCTTTTTATTTTATGGTATAGTCGTAACTATCCGCTCTTTGTTCAGATATCTGGTCAGGTATGTTGTGAGTGCCAGTAAAAGCATGGCTACGACAAGCATAGCCCCGATAGCGACCCACGAAAAAACGTACACTCCACCAATCACATTTTTAGTGAAAAAGAGTGCGAGAAATATCACAAAAAATATTGTGGTATTCAGAATCTGGTTTTCTCGCATGCCCAGCAGAAAGTGTCCGAAACCCAGAAGACCTGCGGCAGCGGCTATGAACGCTGGGACAACAAGAAAGACATGAAGAACGATGGCAGGCGATGGCAGCAGCATTGACGTTGAAAAGATATTTGCAATTATGGTTATCAGGGCAGCTGTCAGTAGGGCGATTAAATAAGCAGGAATAGTAACGCCAACTACTTTTCCGGACCATATTTCTCTCAGGCTAAGAGGTGTGCACAGTAATGTTTCTATAATACCCTCTCTTTTCTCATTGAAAAATACCCTTCCTGAGAAGAGGTATGCCATGAATATACCCAGCATCAGCACAAAATAGAAAAGCAGGTTATTAAATTGATCAAATACCGCGGATTCTTCTACTGTTTTGACCCCGACTGCTGTTATTACACTGAACCACACGGCAAAAAATATACCTACAAGCATCTGACTTCTGGTCTTTATAATTCCTTTCATCTCCTTCTTTGCGACCACCCATATCTTATTCATTCTGCTCCCTCCCTTTCTGTACAATATCCAGATACACGTCCTCTAAGGACTTCGTGACCCACTTTATCTCTTCGACTACTATGCCATTTCTCATCAGTACACTCAGAATCGTTGAACTTTTCTCATTACGTATCACGGCTGTTATCCTCGAATCGTCTCGCTCACAATCAGAGACAGAGACGAAATCCAGTGAATTTAAGATGTTTAATGCCTTCTCTGCATCTTTGCTATCAGAAAGAGTGATTTCAACACGGGGCTTATCCATTTTTTCCCTTAAATTTTTGACCGTGTCATGCGCTTTTATCTCACCGCTTTGAAGTATCGCTATCTTTGTGCATATCCGCTGGACCTCATCGAGGTCGTGAGAATTGAGGAATATTGTAACACCCATCTCTTCAGAAAGTTGAAGTATCAGGTCCCTCACCATTATCTGCGCCTCGGGATCCAAACCCGATGAAGGCTCATCCAGGAACAAAACTTCCGGCTCGTGTACTATCGCTCTCGCCAAAGCCAATTTCCGTCGCATACCCTTCGAGAACCTGCCAACTTTATCGTTTATTCTATCAGAAAGCCCCACGGATTCCAGGAGTTCTCTAATCCTCCTCTTTCGCTCTATTCTATCCGAGAGCCCATAAAGCTGTGCATAGTAATCCAGATTTTCATAAGCAGATAACCGGTCATATACGCCGTCATCTTCTAAAAGAACGCCAACTTTATTTCTGAGTGCTTCGTTCTCGCCCAGACCCAGATTTTGTCCCATAACAAACGCATTCCCGGATGTTGGATTAAGAAGACCCAGAATTATTCTCAGCGTTGTTGTCTTCCCTGCTCCGTTCGGTCCCAAATAGCCGAATATCTCACCTTCTTTCACTTCAAAACTGACGTCCTTAAGCACTGTCTTCCCGTTAAACGTTTTTGTCAGGTTTTGTACTTCTATCATTTCTTGCTCTCTTTGACCTATTTTTTCAATTCACTCGCCTCTATCTTTACAGCTTTACTCTTTCTAAATATGAATATCCTTGCATGTTGCCCTGAATAAATAAAACCGCCCCTTTCTACCTCTGCAATTAATTTCTTAGCTGAACCCTTCGTTTTTTCAATTGAAAGCACACCCCCTGGTTTTAAAATACGATGTATCTCAGCTATAACATTTCCCAGCCCACCGGCGATGTAACGAAGCCCAAAAATAAATGCAAGGTCTATACTCTGGTCTGGTAGCCCTGTATCAGATGCATTTGCGAGCATCGGCTTAACGTTCTTCATCCCCTCCCTCTCGATCTTCTCCTTTACTCGTTCAATTGCGAGCGGATGCACATCCACCGCATACACCACGCCTTCTTCTCCTACTATCTTTGCCGCAGGCATCGTAAAGAACCCCGGACCGCAGCCAACCTCCAGCACTTTCTGCCCGCGTTTCAACCCCGCCACTCTCAATAGCTTGTATGGATCACAGAAAACCGAACGAATGGGATTGTCGTGTATCAATGCGAGTATCCTGAACGATAAGTTGGACATGTGTTTTGTTTCTTTATTACTCATTTAAATCCCCCCCTTCTTTTCATGCTTGCGCCTGCACCAACAAAAATGAGTGCTACCGCACCAATAGCCGGAATTTGCTCTTGTGATAAATAGCCAGCTATAAAACCTATTGCTCCGACAACAAATAGACCAGTTCCTAATACCAGGAACAATTCACCAATTTTTGTTTTCGTATTCCTGTTTTTTCTCATTTTACACCTCCAATTTTTCTCATTCATACCTCACCGCCTCGACCGGACTCATCTTTGACGCCTTCCTTGCTGGATACAACCCCGACATCACTCCTACAATCACTGCAACCACAATCCCGCCGAGCAGAACCTCTGGTCGCAAAATCGCCGGTATCGCTTCTCCGAATGCCGCACCTATCCCAATGCTTATGACGTTTGCACCGATGATACCCAGCACACAGCCACAGACACCACCCGCTACGCTCACCATGCCCGACTCAAGCAAGAAAAGAGAAAGAACATTCCTGTTTTTTGCTCCTATCGCTTTCATTATGCCTATCTCATGCGTTCGTTCCATCACGGACATCAGCATCGTGTTCATTATGCCAATAGAAGCAACGATAAGCGAAATAGAAGCGATAGCAACTAACACAGCTTGCAGTAGTGTGAAAATGGTTTTTAACTGCGTGATAGCGCTGCCCATCGTCATTGCGCTCGTAAAATCATCAAGCTTATGGTTCTCATCTATTCGCTCCTCTATCTCCTCCGCGATTAATTCCGCTTCCCCTATGTCTCGCACCCTCACCGTTATCTGCGCAATTTCATCATTGCCCAGTATACTCTTTGCATCTCTTTCCGTGATATATATCGAGGAATCCACGTCCGACCTGAATCCACCCTGCTTCTCCAGCACGCCAACCACCCTGAATTTGCTTCCGCCTATATTTATCCTGTCGTTGACCCCTATCTCTTCATCAAAATAGTCATTCGCAATGCTATGCCCAATCAGGCATGCTTTGTGGTCATTATCGCGTAAATCCCTACCATCTCCTGTCTTCACTACTTCCCCAAATATCGCACTGATATCTCGTGTGTCAATACCTATCACTCTCATAACTGTCTTTTCACCCCGGTATTCCACTTCTTCCATCCCGCTTATCATCGCCGCAGCTTCCTTCACTCCCCCTATCCGCTCCACATCTTTCAAATCTCGCTCGTTAAAACTGCCAAGTTCCATATAGTTCCCGAAATTCGCCTTACCCGGCATTACAAAGATTAAATCTGCCATCTCCACCAATTCCCCTGTTACTGATTGCTCAAAGCCATAGCCCACGGACATTAAAGCGATTACCGCCGCTATCCCTACTGCAATGCCCATGAGTGTGAGACTCGTACGTGCTTTCCGCTCCTTTATATCCCGATATGCTAACAGAAATATATCCTTCATTCTTCGAGCAACCTCCCGTCTTTCATCCTTATTACTCGCGGCGCGTGAGCTGCAATCTCAGTATCGTGCGTCACCACGATTATCGTCCTTCCTTCGTTGCGATTCAAACCCTCTAAGATGCCCATTATCGCATCTCCTGTCTCGCTATCCACGTTACCCGTGGGTTCGTCACCGATGATAACTGCGGGGTTATTAGAAAGTGCGCGTGCAATAGCCACCCGCTGTTGCTGCCCGCCACTCAGCTCCGAGGGTTTGTGATGCATACGCTCGCGAAGCCCGACCTTTGCAAGCAGTTCTGCAGCCCTCTTAATACGCGCATCACTCTTCACACCTGCGAAGAACATGGGAAGCGCGACATTTTCCAGCGCAGTTAGCGAATGGATGAGATTAAACTGCTGGAATATGAATCCTATCTTTTCGCGTCTTATCTCCGCAAGCTCGTTCTCGCTGAGCAAGGCGGTATTCACACCACCGATGAATACCGCACCGCTCGTTGGTTTATCCAGGCAGCCGAGCATATTGAGCAGCGTAGATTTGCCCGAGCCGGAAGGTCCCACGATCGCGAGGAACTCACCTTCTTCTATTTCTAAACTCACATCTCGAAGCGCCGGCACCTCTATCTCCCCCATCCGGTAAACCTTGCTTAGATGCTCTGTTCGGATCATTCTACGCAGCTCCTCCTTTGCTTCACCTTCACCCTCACCCACACGACTGCAATCACCGATAACAGGATTACAGGCAGTGCAACGAATGACATAGCTGGTAACGCATCCTTCTGCGGCTCTTTTACTTCTATTCGCACTTCGTAACCTGCAGTTTCATAAGTTTTATCGGTGTTTACATCCCTGAACACCAGTTTGAATGCAAATCTGTTTTCTCCTGCGTTCAGTTCGCTTGTATCAACGTCAAAAGAAGCGGAAAATACGTCTCCGGCTTCCATGTCGCCAATAAAATATTCTGAAGGCAGTATCCTCACTCTTTCCACTCCGTTACTTACAGGCACTACGGATACCGCTTTAACGTCTTTTGGCAGTCCATTAGCCACGTCAAAGTCTATCTTCGCCACTTCTCCTTTCAAAACCGACTTAGGCGCATCTACCAGGATGAGCCTTAAGTCTGCGCTGCTCCTCACGAATACCGCAGAATCCAGTGTATTTCGATGCGAATTGATGCCATTTTTGTATTCCACTACGAACTGGATGTCTTTATTCCCCTCGGAAACACAAAGAGGAGTAAACGAGAAATTCACACACCTTTTCTCGTATGGCGCCAGGTTGCCTATGAAGATTCGCTCAGGCGTGAATTCTAACTCATCATTTTCCGGACTCTCTTTCTCTTTCACCTCCACATTTACACCGCTAACTAAATTTGGTCTGTTATTCGCCACCACCACCGTTATCTCCTTTGATTCACTGAGCGAAATCTCGGACGGAACGTCTTTCTCAAGTATCTCCACGCTGCTGCTCTCCACCTTCACAGGTACTGGAAATCGCACATTGTCGCCATTATCCACTTCTATGCATACTTCAGGGAAATAAGTCCCATCGCTGGTATACGTAGCAGCTTTTATCGGTATTGCGACTGTTATGCTCTCACCGGGTCCTAAAGCTCCTACGTTGTAATACTCAGAGCGCTGTACGCCTTCTCGCGCCCATTCTATATTTTTGTCGCTACCACTCAGCCTTATGCTTTCTATTTCTGCACTTATACTTCGCTTTGAAATCTTCGTGGTCTCTGATGGTGAATATTTACCCGTGGTAGTTGTCTCGGTCTCCGATGATTGTGTGTCCATGTTTTGCACTGTTACGGTAATGATGCCGATGTCACCGGGCATCAAAACTGCCGGTTCCACTTTGTAGTCCGTAACCATAACGGCAGGTCCTTCCGCGGCTGATACAACAGCGACTGTTGCAAACAGCACCAGAGCTGCCACAGTAAAACCTGTAGTAATATTCTTATTTGCACTTATCATTTCTTTTCACCTCCTTCGTTTTCCACTCCTAAATTACTCCACACTTCCACAGCCTTCCCCTCATCAGGGTCAACCAGAACAGAAACAACCGCGGGGTTCTCCCCAAACCGCGTCCACGTAACGCTGAGCAGTGTCTTTGGCAAGTAGAACTTCTCTGCAGTCTCCGGAAGCACCCTCCTGACGGTCGGCGTCACACTTTCCAAACTGTTTTCCTTCAACAGATTCGCAGCTTCTTCATTCTGAAGTGCGACTGAGATTGCCTTTGCTCTCTCAGCCGCCGGTATCGCATCTAATACATGCCCGTTCAGAACCAGCTCCTTTCCCGCACGGTAATACGTGAAAACATAGACGTCCTGGCATTCGCACGCATCTGAAAAGCAGATAACCCTGAGGTCATGGTCTTCACCATTCTTCATGGCTGTGATGTTCACTTTATCATACCTCACGCCTTTATAAGGCGTTATCTCAGCTAAGACCTTCGATACAATCTCCGTTTTCGTTTCTTCGTTGAGTTCCGTGCCTGAAACTGAAAACTCTACTGCTGTGGACAAGCCCGAATCTAAACCAGGTGCAGTATGACCAAGCCTGTGCTCGATTTTCGGTAGCCCTAAATAAACGCCAGCAGCAACCACTACTACAACTGCTGCAATTGCCACTACCATTACGATTTTCTTTGCACCTACCATTTCTTTTTTATCACCTCCTTATCCTCCCGGAAAAAATAAAAAAAGGAATGAGTTTTTTACTCATCCCCCATCTCTATTGTGTACTCAAAACTCTCTGCATTCCTCGGCAGTATCTCCAGCGTCCAGACGCCACCCGGTGCGTTAGTTATCTCGTATGTTTCGCTGTACTCCGTGCTCGTCACGTGATACATCCCTTCACTTGACGCTTCCCATGGCGGTAAATAACCCATACCCAGGCTTATGTGCGCTGTTTTCACCGTTTTTGATGGCTCTGGTGTCAATTTCCCACCTTCAAGAGTTGCCAGCATGAGTGCAACATCGAAAGAAGGTTCTTCTTTTTCTTCCGCTCCTCCATATTTATCGTATGCATACTGTCTGGCAGTAACTACAACACTGACCTTCTCGCCCTGTTTCACCGTGAAATCTTCCCTGAACGGTGTTGTGGGTTGTTTCCATACTTCTAAGCTCAAATGTACTTCATGGTTCCACCGCTCTATCGAAGGGTCGTCTATGTTCAGGTTGATGCCGCCTTCATACCTTCCTTTTGCATCCTCTGGCACATTCACTGCTACCTTTACCGTCGCCTTCGAGTTCGCTTCCACCTTCGCAGGTGCATCTATCGTCAGCCAGTCCTCGGGAATCAGATTATTCTCGAAAGGTCCATACCTTCGTTCTTCTCCACCAATTTCCGGGCTTATTGCAATCGCTTTGTCGCCTTTGTTCTCAATCTGTATCTCATACTCCTGGCTCTCTCCCGCTTCTACCCTGTCATGTATGTATTGTGGCTGTACCACTATCTTCGGCGGTTCCCAAACTTGTATTGACAGGCTTAGCGAGTTCACATACACCGGGAATGGTGCTGGATAAGGTGTTGGAATCGTATCATTTGTGAATACGATCTGCGCGCTGTAATGACCGATTTCCGCATCTTCCGGTATTTTTACCGTAACGGTATATTCTTGCTCACCGCCTGCCTTTAGCTCTGCGCTACCCGGTTCAACTGTTATCCAGTCCTCTTCCACAAAATATTCTCCAAACGGTTGGGTTTCAATGCGTGGGCTTGTGAATACTGCCTCTTCGTTCTTGTTTTTTACCTTCACTGTAAACTCTTTTTCACCGCCGGGTTTCAGCTCGAACCACTCGTGCTTCGGCGAGATTTGCAATATTTTGTAATCCACTTGCTCGTGCTGCTCTTCTTCGCTTTGTTCGGATGTCTCTACCAGCGCAGGTTGTGGCAATGATGCCTGACCTGCTGCACCTGCTTCTAACCCTATTACGACCGCACCGAGGTTAAGTACCGGTTGCGGCGGCGCTGCCTGACCTGCGACAGCGGCGACTGAAAAAAAGCTCAGGAGAAACACTCCTAACACAACCGCTGCCTTTGCTTTCTTTTTTGCTTCTTCTTCTTTCATTTTTTTCTTTTCACTTCCTTCTTTTTATCTCGCGGTTCGCCTCTTTTTCAACGAACCTGTTCATAAATATACAAGTGTCCCTATTTAAGCTTTTCGATTTTTCGCAAAACCGAAAAACATAAAATTAGGTAACGCTCAATATTGTATATTTTGACTATTTATCGTCAAACTTTACAAAAAACTCAAGGCAGAACTTACGGAGCTACTTAATCACTCCATTTCTCCAGCGTGAAGATAAAAGTACTTCCCTTACCAGGTTCGCTCTCCGCCCATATCTCCCCGTTGTGGGCTTCTATTATACCCTTACATATCGCCAGTCCGAGACCGGTTCCACCCGCTTCCCTGGTCAGCGTGCTGTCAACCTGGTAAAACCTGTCGAACACCCTATTCAGGTCTTCTGGAGGGATACCAATCCCTGTGTCGCTGACCCTGACTTCTACCTGCCCGTTCAACTCGCTGGCTTTTATACTGATTTCTCCGCCCCCCGGCGTGAATTTAACAGCGTTATTAAGGAGGTTTATGATTACCTGTGTAAGCTTTTCTCGATCCGCCTTAACCGGTGCAAGGTCTTTCGGCAGTTCAATGTTCAGTGCTATGCCCTTTTCAATGGCTGTTTGCCTCACACTTTCGATAGAATCCGCAATTACTGAATCCAATGACACTCTCTCGAATTTGAGTTCCATTCTGCCTGATTCTATTCGGGACAGGTCCAGCAGGTCGTTAACAAGGTTCGTCAGACGGTCTATGTTCCTGAGAATAATGTCCAGCATTTCTTTCTTCGTCTCTGTATCTATGTCTGCTACTTCAAGTACTTGCGCTGATGTTCTCATGGCAGCAAGGGGTGTCCTGAGTTCGTGCGATACCATGGAAACAAAGTCAGATTTTAATTTATCCAGTTCTTTGAGCCGTTCGTTTGCCAGTGCGAGTTCTTTATTCGATTGTATCAGTTCGCCTGTCTTCGATGCCACCTCCGCTTCCAGCGTTTTGTTCCACCGGGAGAACATCACGATTAATCCAAGGCTTCCGCCCAGGATGAGTGCGATGACAATGCCTGAAAAAGCCATCTGCTTGGTATAAACCGATTGTATCAACTGGTCAACTTCGCTTGCAGGTACAGATATAGCAACTGACCATAATTGGTCACGCCATCGTACTGGCGCATACGCCACGATCTGTTCCGATTCTGATCCTGATTCATCTCCTTCTTTGTGGTAAACAGCAGTCCCTTCTGAGCCGTTCATCTGTTTCTCGATTATATCTCGCCATTCACTTTGATTTTCACCAAGCATCTTGATGTAGTTTTTACCGATTACTTCGCTTCTCGCTCCATCATAAAGCGATTTCCCCTTATGATCTATCATATACACGTATCCAGTTTTATCCTGCATGATTGGTTCGAGGAATCGGTCTGTGATGGTGGACATTTGTATAATGGCGAGGATGACGCCCCTGAAATTCTCGCCTTCATCCCCTTCATCTTCATATACTGGAACCCAGATGAAGGAGCCCAGACCTCCCTCGAACAGTGGTGTAGGACTGGAAATTTCTGTTTTTCTTGAATCTCTCGCCGAATCAAAGGCATCGCTTCTATTCGCCGCATACAGGTCATACCCAATCGGAGCACGATGCTCCGGGTAGCCATACACTACCACTCCGCTCGCATTTATAAATTCAATACTGTAAAAACCGCTGGTTTCCTCATAGATTGTTTTGAAACATCTGGTTATGTTGGTGATGGAATCAGCAGACCTATCTCTGGCAAGTATTTCTATAATGGTTACACGCTCATCTGCAAATGCTTCGATGCCCAAAGCTGCCTGTCTCGCCAGCAACAGTTGCTGTTTACTATATTGTTCTTGCACTATCTCTTCCACTTCTCTGTGGGTCTTGAAACCCAAAAAAGCCACAATACAAATAAGGATGAGGCAGACTACAAGAATAATCACTTTATTGTTGCTCTTATCCTTCATATTCGTAATTGCTCTTTCCTTATTCTTATTCTATTCTTATTCTTTTACACTCACGGAGCGGTTCTACGCAGAACTGCCTTTATCCGCGCTTTTAATTCAGCCAGATCAAATGGTTTTGTAACATAGTCATCTGCACCGATTTCAATACCTTCGACCTTGTCAGAAGTCTCGCCCTTTGCTGTGAGCATAATTATCGGAATAGCACTTGTTGCTTCGTCCTGCTTCAACTGCTGGCAGACCTCAAATCCATTTATCTTGGGCAGCATCAAATCGAGAAGCACGAGGTCAGGGATCTCAGCCCTTACCTTCTCCAGTGCCTCTACGCCGTCTTGAGCTTCGATGACATTGAAATCTTCCATTTCCAATGCTCTCTTTAGCGGTAACAAAGTATCCAGTTCGTCATCTACTATTAAAATCTTGGTTCTGGTGTCGGAAAGTCTTCTAATCCTCTCCACCACTTCTCTTTCTGTAATGCCCAATCGCTCTGCTATCACGCCATACGAGAGCGTATCGTCTTTTTGTAGCATTTCAACAATTCTCCTATCAGTGTCGTCTAATTTCATTTTTCCCCTCCCGCAGTTTGCCTCCCTTTTTTCATTCTCATCGGTTTTTTATTTTAGTTAGTTTTAGTTAGTTATTGCTTTTATCTTTAAGTTTAATCCCCCTCACCATTCCTATTTAAGCTTTTCGATTCTTCGTAAAACCGAAAAACATAAAATTAGATATACCAAGATATTAACACATTTAGCTATTTATCGCTAAGTTTTAGAATGAGATGAGTAAGATCGAAAAGATATTTGGAAGAAACGCACAGCTTGTTGTCTTAGAGTATTTAATAAGAAATCGTGGCACGACAACCTACCTCTCAGGTATCGCGGAGGAGACCGGACTTTCTCACTCCAGCGTTGCACGAGTAATCGAGCCGCTTCTGGAAATGAACATTGTGAAAGAAGGCAAAGTGGGCAAACAAATAAGAACCTTCACATTGAACGAGGATAATGAAGTGACAAAGTTATTGATACGGTTTTATGACGATTTAGCGAAAATTGTGAGTGAATAATTCACCTTCCCTTCTTATGGGATATTTGTAACTGTCCTCTCCTTACTCAGGTATCTGGTCAGGTATGTTGTGAATGCCAGTAAAAGCGCCGCAATGACCAGCAACACCCCAACCCCTGACCATGACCATAACCATGATATAGTAAAATCCCCCTTCGTTATGTTGTTGTTAGTGTTGTAAAACTTTCTTTTTGAAAGAAAGGTTTGTTCATTCGTACCTCAGCGCTTCTATCGGTTTCAACCTCGAAGCTCGCCATGCAGGATAAAGCCCGCTTATTACACTCGTTCCGACCCCGAAAGCAATCCCGAGGAATATGTACAGGATACTTGAAGGTGCAAACAGATATGACGCTTCCTTTAACATCAAAACGTCCACCAGGAAACCAGCACCGAAGCCCAAAATCGCTCCTATCACGCCTCCAATAGCTCCAAGAATCAATGACTCAAACAGGAACATACGAAGTATCCCACTCTTAGACGTGCCTATTGCACGCATTACACCTATCTCCTTCGTTCTCTCTACTGTTGACATCATCATCACGTTAAGGATGCTTACGCCTGCAACTAAGAGCGAAATAGCTCCTATTCCAAGCAGGAATACGGAAATCGTCCTGAACAGGCTCTTTATACCTTCCACTATCATCTTCAGCTCCATCACCCTTACAACTTCTTCGCGCTTGTTCAATCGGTCTTCAATCTCTTCCCTTACTTCTTTCACATCCTCTATATTATCCACCTTCACAATCACAGAGTTGTAGCCTGAGGAGTTGTATAACGAGGAAAACATCTTATCAGAGACAATTATAGCGTTATCAGGATTTATGTCGAATCCTATTCCCCGTTCCTTCAGGATACCCACGATTCTTGGCTTCTGACTTTTTATTAGTGCCCTTTCTCCTACTCTCAGCTCATATTCGTCTGCGAGTCTTGACCCGACCAAACAGTTTAAAGAACCGTGTTTAAGAAACTGCCCATCCTCCTTCTCCAGAAGTTTCGGTATGTCCTCGCTGCGCATTCCATATATCATCACCGGCGTTGACTCACCGTTTAGAATCACCTTATCCACGCTCGACCTTACAGGGATTGCATCTGCCACTTTCTCTATCTTCTCAAAGTTAGCGTCTGAAATTGTTTCTTCGCCATACGGAAGGACCACTAACTCGTTTCCTATCATGCACAACTGCTCTGAAGCAGAGAGCCGAACACTGTTACCGAGAATCCCAAGCGCTGTTATTGCCAGCACGCCTATTACAATCCCGATAACTGCGAGCACGGACCTGAACTTATGCCTTGCAAGGTTCCTCTTCGCGAACTCGAAAAAAATCATTTTCATGCTCCTTTAATGATTTAACAGAATAGTCCTGTTCGATTTCCATATCTTCAAGAACCGCCCTGGCATTCTCTATAATTTCATTAAAATGTCTTCTAATCTTGCCTTCCATTCTTTCAGTTCATTCCCCCAGTATTCCCACTCTGTCATATCTCCTTCCCAGTTCAGACTTGTCTTTTCAACTGCTTTTAATCCTTCAGCATTTGAAATTTTACTGATAAATTCCGCATAGTTGCAATCGTATTTCTTCTCCAATTCCTCTATTTTACGCTTTGATTTCTCAATCCTTTCCACACATTTATCTATTAGATACTTCCGTATTGCTGCAGTGATTGGATATACTTTGTTCCCTCCTCGTTCAGCCAATACAATGAAAAGAACCCTTCCGGACGATTTGCCAATTACACCGTACACTTCCCCCATTCTTTTTACATATATCTCCCCTTTTAACGCATTTTCAACTTCCTTTTTCCTAACGCCGTGTTTAAGAACATGCTTTTTATTCCACTCATCCCAGATAATCTCAAGTCTGTTCCAGTTTACCATCAAGTCTATTTTTATTCCTTTATTCCACCCTCCCGTCCACAAGCCTGAAGGTCCTGCTCGTATACGAAGCAACCTGTGGGTCATGCGTTACTACGATAATTGTCTTTCCACGCTCGTTCGTATCTTTCAGGAGTGCCATAATATCTTTACTCGTCTTAGAATCCAAATTGCCGGTGGGCTCATCCGCGAGGATAATATCAGGTTCATTTGCCAGTGCACGAGCGATTGCAACGCGCTGCTGTTCGCCACCTGAAAGTTCGTTTGGCTTGTTCTCACCTAAACGAAGGTCAATTCCAACAGACAGAAGGAGTTCTTTAGCCTTTTTCTCATACCCGTTCAAGCCCTTCAGTATCATTGGATACTCTATGTTCTCCAGCGCAGTTAACGTGGGGATGAGGTTAAATTGCTGAAACACGAATCCGATTTTATCGCGCCTTAGCCTCGTTAATTGGTTATCATCCAGTCCGTTGATATCTTCGCCGCCAATAACAACCCTCCCGCGTGTTGGCGTATCCAGACAGCCGATGATGTTAAGCAAAGTTGTCTTTCCGGAGCCTGAGGGTCCCATGACAGAGATAAACTCACCGGCTTCTATGCTCACAGTCACGTTATCAAGCGCTTTGATGCTCCCACGTGGAAGTTCATAAACTTTTGTTACCTCTATAAGCTCCACTACTTTCATCGCTTCTTCCATGAATATGCAATCAGCCCGATGACCACTATCGCAATCACAACGAGCAGAACAATCATCGAAACCGGCAACTCACGTGAACTTGTCGTTCCCTGATGGCGTTCAATCGATATGTATTCGGTCTTTGAGAACTTATTTCCATCCTCATCTTTGTATTCTATGACAAGCGGGAGCGACACCTGTGTCTCATTTTCTCCAACTTTCACATCCAGTTCAAAACTGCTGAAATCGTCTGGACTGAGCAAGCCCACGAAATAGGCTTTGTAGGGGTTCATTGCTTCTATGCCTTCTGCATCGCCCACTTTCATAACCACGCTCTTTGCTTCTTTTAAACCTGCATTGTTTATGTCTCCAGTGATTTTATACGCATTCATCCCCGGCATGGGTTCTACCTCAATCCCGGTGAGGCTGAGTTCCGCGCGCTTTTTGCTCTCTGTCACATTCAACGGCACACTTAAATCGGTTGAATGATAATTATCTCCGTTTTTAAACTCCTGCAATCAGCCCGATGACCACTATCGCAATCACAACGAGCAGAACAATCATCGAAACCGGCAACTCACGTGAAGTTGTCGTTCCCTGATGGCGTTCAATCGATATGTATTCGGTCTTTGAGAACTTATTTCCATCCTCATCTTTGTATTCTATGACAAGCGGGAGCGACACCTGTGTCCCATTTTCTCCAACTTTCACATCCAGTTCAAAACTGCTGAAATCGTCTGGGCTGAGCAAGCCCACGAAATATGCTTTGTAGGGGTTCATTGCTTCTATGCCTTCTGCATCGCCCACTTTCATAACCACGCTCTTTGCTTCTTTTAAACCTGCATTGTTTATGTCTCCAGTGATTTTATACGCGTTCGTCCCCAGCATGGGTTCTACCTCAATCCCGGTGAGGATGAGTTCCGCACGCTTTTTGCTATCCGTCACATTCAACGGCACACTTAAATCGGTTGAATGATAATTATCTCCGTTTTTAAACTCCAACACGAAATTCAGGATATGAGCACCATTCGTTTGCGGTGTAAAGTTAAAAGAGGCGACTTTTGTTTCGTCTGCTGAGAGCGCTCCTATGAAGACTTCAGAAGGTATCACGTTTTTCTCCATGGTGGCAATTTTCACGGCTGTAACTGTGTTATGTCTGGGATTACCGATAGCAAGCTCGATTCTTGCACGCTCTCCTTTAAATATATCTTCCGGTATGTCCTTAACACCAATGGTTAAAGAAGAACTGTCCACAGTCACGGGAATGGAATATCTTATATTTTGAGCGTCTTCACCAGCCACCAATATTTTCAGATAGTAGATACCATCGGGACAGACCGCCTTTATGGTGAACGTGAGGTTCAGACTTTCTCCAGGTCCCAATCTACCGATGTTGAAGTAAGAGTCGCTAAGCACTTTGATGTCTCGGCTTAGCAGTCGTGCATCTTTTATGTTCACGCTTTTAGCCGATTCCATGTTCTTCACTGTCACAGTTACCGTTCCAATGTCATTGTACATAAGCACTTCTGGACTCACCTGGTAGCCTGCAATCATAATCGAGGATTCCTGCTCCTGCCACTGCTCCTGCTCTTCCGTTCCTAAACCATAAACGCCATCATATGCGCTGACGCCGGAGGCAAAAATTACCATGAAGAACAAGAAAAGAAAAAGGGGGAGCGTTTGTCGCATTCACATCACCACCCCACCATCCGATATACCGAATACAGGATATAAGCAGCTACTGGGATGGCAACGGTAATCAATGCGTTCCTCGTTGAGAGATTCCTCGCATGTTTCAGCCCGAATACCCAGATGTTCGCACTCCACAGCATGAAGAGAATGCCGACTGCAGAAGAAAGCAGCATCATCGGACTTTTCATCAGTGGTGTAATTACTTCTTGGATCTCCGTCGGGTCTGTTATCGTTATCGGTGGAATCTGCACAGTTGTAACGAAATTATAGACAAGCACAGCACTTATCAGCCCACCGATTATCGTAGGGATGTAGCCGTATCCAACGAATTCAAGTGTTCGCTTGAACTTCCCCTCGCCTTTGAATATGCAGGATATGCCGAAGAATACCGCTGCGATAATTAGCCAGGCAATAAAGGAAGCTATTACAGCCCCAATAGCACTGCCAATGGGCATGAACGACATAAAACCCTGCGCTTCTGGCGGGAGTGTTTTTGCCATCGCTTCCATCATTATGCTGCTCGACAAAAAAGCGGATATGCCGCCGATTATCCCACTTATCAAAACGATAAACACTGGCAGCTTCAAACTCTCTTCCCCTTTCTTCCTCGTTTCAAAAAATTTGTTCGGATTTGTCAATACTTCTAACATTTTTACTTCCCTATTCCCTATATAGGCTGTCCAAGAATTACAAACAGCCAATAATAGATGTTAGTTAATAAGATAATATTCATTGCATAGATATAGATATAAAGAAGAAAAGAGGAAGGACGAATCAAGAGCTATCTATTCCCGTATCTATCTATGGTGGCATGGGCATGAGACTAAAAGCCACGAATAGCGTGGAGAATAGAATCGCGACCATATTCATTGCCTTGATGAGTGGGTTGATCGCGGGTCCCGCGGTATCCTTGAATGGGTCACCAACGGTATCGCCAATTACTGCCGCTTTGTGCGCATCGCTGCCCTTTCCACCCAGATAGCCATCCTCTATCATCTTCTTCGCATTGTCCCATGCCGCACCACCATTTGCCATCATCAAAGCCAGTACCAGTCCCGAGACAATAACGCCAATTAATAGCCCCCCAAGTGCAATCGGACTGAATAACCCAACAGCTATCGGTACAACAACCGCGATCATTCCAGGTACTATCATCTCCTTCAGCGCGGCTGCAGTCACTATCTCAACGCATTTACCATACTCGGGTTTCGCCTCTCCCTCCATGATGCCCGGTATCTCCCTGAACTGCCGTCTTACCTCCTCCACTATCTTGAATGCACCCCTGCCCACTGCCCGCATCATGACCGCGCTGAAGATGAAGGGAAGAAGCCCACCGAGCAGTAGACCGACGAGCACGAGAGGGTTGAAGAGGCTGAAACTCGCTGCTGGCAGGTTCACCTTGTGCAGATAATCGGAGAATAGCGCGAGTGCGGCAATTGCCGCTGAAGCAATTGCATAACCCTTGGTCACTGCCTTCGTGGTATTACCGACAGCATCGAGCTTATCTGTTCGCTCTCTGACCTGTGCGGGCAGATCCGCCATCTCCGCTATACCGCCTGCATTGTCTGTTATAGGACCATAAGAGTCCAGAGCAATGATGATTCCGGTGGTAGAGAGCATAGCCACCGCAGTTATCGCGATACCATACAGTCCGGCGAGGCTATTGCCAGTCAGATATAGAGGTATGAAATAAGCAGCCAGTATGCTACCAGAGATAATTACCACCGGTAAGCCAGTGGAGAGCATCCCCATAGCCAGCCCGGTAATCAGGTTTGTTCCCGCGCCGGTCTTGCTCGCTTCTGCAATCGCTCGTACAGGTGCATGTATCTGTGTGAAATATTCGGTCACAATGACCATGAGCGCCATTGCTATTAGCCCGATCACCGCGGACAGGTATATTGCGATTGCATGTGCATCAGTGCCGATCAATACCGCGGTTACGGAATAGAACATCACCATACTGAGTATTGCGGCAGTAGCGACACCCCTGTACAATGCAGGCATGATCCGCTCACTCCTGCCCATTCGCACTGCGAATATCGCGATTATGGAAGCGAAGATGGCGACAGCGCCAAGAATGAGAGGATACTCAATCAGAGCGAAATTAGAAGTGATGTTCGGGAAGATAGCTTTTACCATGCCTCGTTTCGTTATCAAACCCCCGATCAGCATTGCTGCTATTGCTGTTACCACATAAGTCTCAAACAGATCGGCACCCATGCCCGCACAGTCACCCACGTTGTCACCCACATTATCGGCAATGACAGCAGCATTTCGCGGGTCGTCCTCAGGTATCCCCGCTTCTACCTTACCTACCAGGTCTGCACCCACATCCGCTGCCTTCGTATATATCCCACCACCTATCCGTGCAAATAGAGAGATCAGTGATGCTCCGAATCCATAGCCCACAATGAGGTCCACTGCTCGTGGATTCGCACCATAGATGATATAGAGAGCAGCAGTCCCGAGCAAAGCGAGTCCAACAACCGATAGACCCGTCACGGCACCACCCCTGAATGCAACTGTAAGCGCCTTACGCAGCCCTGATTCCGCCGCCTTGGCAACCCGGACATTACCGCGTGTTGAGACAAACATGCCAACATAACCAGCGGCAGCAGAACAAGCAGCGCCTGCCATGAAAGCAATTGCCACACGCCCGGAATCGAAAGCACCATGAGGAAACGCGTGCGATAAAGCAACGAACAAAATGACTGCGATTATAACCGCAACAACTGTAATGGTCCTATACTGACGGTTGAGATACGCAGAAGCGCCTTCCTGGATAGCATTAGAGATAGCATTCATCTCCTCACTGCCCGATTCCTGCCTGAGCGTATAAATAGCGAATATCACTGCGAATACAAGACTTATCAGTCCCGCCAGTGGCGCTAACCAGAGTAGGTCCATCTTAATCACCGATCCATATATCCGGTAGTAGTAATATATAAATACTTATGTTTTCTTTTTTCCTTTTTCCTTTTCCTCCCTCTCCATAGTTATTGATGCTGAGACTGTTAATGGTATCCAAATCTTCACTTTATCTTCTTTATCATGACGGCTTTGGGAGATGAGTCAATCGAAAAGTTTATATAACCCTTATTTATTAACACTAAAAATAATATGCATATGCAATTAGGAGAAAGGAGGGAGTGAGCGGATGATAAGTACAATAACTACGACCACTACAACGACAGCGGCAACGATAAGTCAAGCGGCAGTTTTCGGCGCTATTTCCGTGGCTGTTTTAATCTCGCTACTTATAGTAAAGGAATTATTGAATGCGAGCGCAAACGAGCGGGCTATATCTCTCGGAAAGATCACTTCGGTTGCAGTTTATCCGCTTCTATTCACTTTCTTGACTATTATGGTCATGAAAGTATTAGAAGTGATATAGTGTGAAGAAGATAGTGGTCTGGCCGGTTAATTTAGCAGCGGGTAGAACGAGAGGGGAAGGTAGGATTGTACCAGCCATGCTTGGGTTGAAATCGCCGAAGTTGGAGGAGATAGAGGAGGCAGCGCGGGCGCTCAATCTTGAGCCCGTAGTAGAGGCGGATAAAGCATACCCAAAGACACACTGGAATAAAAGTGGGCGGGTATTGGTGAATAAAGTAGGGCGAAAAGGTGCAGTTATAAGGGAGCTCGCAGAGCGTATAAAAGAACGGCGAGTACAGAAGGCAAAGAAGACAAAGCGTAGGGAATAATCAGGGAATGGAATAATAGATGTTCGATCTTCACACTCATTCTATCTTCAGTGATGGTGAGCTAATACCGAGCGAACTGGTGAGAAGAGCGGTGTTTAATGGTTATGAGGCGGTTGCAATCACAGACCATGTGGATTTCACGAATATGGAGTATGTACTTCATGGATTAAAGAAGCTGGAATTGCAGAATAACCGCCGCGACGATATAGAAGTGATAATTGGCGTTGAGATAACCCATGTACCGGCGGTTAAGATAGAGAAGGCGGTGAAGATGGCGCGGGATCTTGGTGCGGAACTGGTGGTTGTGCATGGAGAGACCCTGGTGGAGCCAGTAGAGAGCGGTACGAACAGAGTGGCAGTGAGTAACCCTTCGGTAGACATACTCGCACATCCGGGTCTTATAAGTGAGACAGATGTGGAACTTGCGAAGGAGAACGATGTCTATCTTGAAATTACAGCAAGGCAGGGACATTGCCTGGCTAACGGGCACGTAGCACGTGTATGTAGTGATTTAAATGCGAAAATGCTGCTCAATTCTGATTTGCATGCCCCTGAGGATTTCCTTAATGAAGAATTAGCACAGAAGATTCTCGCAGGTGCTGGATTGAATCCGGAGTCTGCGGCGAAAGTGTTGCGTGTGTACCCACGTGAATTAATGAACAGGGTGCTCGAAGATTATAAACGAGCATGAACAGAATTAGCAGCTTCTATAAACCGCTTCACCCTATCTTCGTCTTTTATCCTCAGCTCGCGTTCAACGCCGCTGGAGACGTCCACCGCATACGGCTTGACCATAGCTACTGCATCAGCGACATTATCGGGATTTAAACCGCCAGCGAGTATCACGGGCTTATTCAATTGCTCCACAATTGCTCTGCTTATGCGCCAGTCATGCTTCTTACCCGTGCCACCTATCTGGCTGCCACCTGAAGCGGTATCAAGCAGTATTGCATCCACAGCATTCTCATAAGCGATAGCATGTTCCAGACATTCTCGCTTATCACTATTACTGCCACTGCCCACACCGACCTTCTTTATTATTGCCATCCGCTTCTTCACCATTTTCCGTATCTCAGCAACGAGCTCTACCGGCTCCGCTCCGTGTAGCTGGATACAATCAGCACCAGTGGCTTCTATCAACTCTATTCGCCCGGCTACCGCTTCCACACTCATTCCGTCCAGCGTGACAACCACAACCTTCGATACGAAAGGTGGCAGAGACTCGAATATAAGCTTCGCTTCCTCCAAACTTATATATCGCGTGGTATTTGCGACATTTATAACACCGATAGCATCGGCACCCGCTCGTGCCGCCATCACTGCATCTTCTACTCGCGTATTACCGCAGATCTTCACCCTTGTTCTTACCATTTCAAATACAAATAGAGGATAGGATAATTCTCTTCTCCTCCCGCCGCTTCCCTCTATCGCTTCGCCATTCTCTCATGCGTTCGTTCAGCATACGTGCATCAATAAACGCGAAATCACCTCTCACCATAACCGGGATCTGATTGGTGGAGAATGTCGGGATGCCAAACTCAAAGAACTTCTCAGCAGCAAAATGTGACATCTCCTTACCATATATGACAACAGACACACCCTTCCTCGCCAGTAATTCCGCTGTATTTGCACCACCGCCACTGCCATTCTCCAGATATACTACTTCGCCTCGCTTAAATCCGTATCTCCTATCCACCTCCTGAATCACTTCACGATTGAATGATTTTATCACTTTTATCCTCTTCCCGTTCTTTATTTCCTTGCCCCATTTCAGTTCTTCTATGATCTTTCGCAATTCCTCGTTCTCAGCTTCTTTGGCTCTTAGCTCTTTCCTCAGCCTATTTATCTCCTTATCCCTCCTCCTTATCTCTTCCCTCTCTTCTATCTCCCTGCGACTCATTGACCTGATGGAATCCATGCGTGTACGCAAGCCCTGAATCTCATGCTCTTTCGCGTCGAGCTCAGACCTCAGAGCTGCATTATACTCCTTCATCGCCTCTATCTCACGCTCTTTAGCTTTGATTGCCCTGCGCAATTGCTGAATATCGCCATCAATCCTGCGCTCATTTTCATCTTCATTTTCATCCTCATCTTCATCTTCTCCGTCTCCACAGACATCATGCTCTCCTTTTCCCTCTGAACCTGAATGAACCAGACTCTTAATTGCAGCACTGATGGATACGCCTTTTACTACCAGCGCCTTCACTTCTTCCACATCAACATCCGGAGGTGTCTTCTTACGTACCTGAGCGAACTTCCTCTTGTATCGCTTGAAGGCATAGAGGCAGGCAGCCAGAGCATCTCTCTCATGCACATTCCTGTACTCATAACCTTCGCCCTTTGTCAGCGCTATCTTTTCCTCTGTCGAGAGCGATTCACTCAACTCATGGATATGCGATGAGAAGACCTTGCTTATCTTCTTCACCATTGATGGTGTCGGAGTAACATCAGAAGCCACTATCAGGGGTGTACCATGGGATATTATCCGCCTTATTGCATCAGAGATGGAATAGTTCTTCGAGCTGAAGACTTCTATTGGCTTACCTTCAAGGTCGAGCATGGCAAGCCCGAGCGTGGTACCGGGATCTATGCCAACGATGGTGTATCTATGTCTGTGCCTTGATGCCATCCATTTATTTATAGCTTCTCTTCTTTTAAAAAGACGTAGTGATATGTAGGTGATATGTATGAAAATCGGACTGATAGCGGATACACATGATAATTTGGGTGCGATAAGCGAAGCGGTGGAGATATTCAATCGCGAGGGTGTGGAGATGGTGATACATGCCGGTGATTTCGTTGCACCATTCACAGAGAAGCCGTTCAGGGCACTAAAAGCGCCTCTAATAGGGATATTTGGTAATAATGATGGCGATAAGCTGCTATTGAGCAGGAAGTATCACGAGAAAGGTGTTGGGGAGCTCTATGAGGACCCTTACAAGCTGGAGATTGCGAATAAGCAGGTAATTGTGACGCACAAGCCAGGATTAGTACCAGCTCTGGCTGCTTATTATGATGTGGTAGTCTATGGACATACGCATAAGGGGGTGATAGAGCAGGAGGGCAATACGCTCGTTGTAAATCCCGGGGAATGCTGTGGCTACCTGACAGGTAAGAGGACAGTAGCGATACTGGACTTAGCGATATGGAAAGCGGAGATGCTGGAATTTTGAGCGGTACAGAAGATTGAATGGGATGGGATGAGATGGACATGTCAAGGTGAAAAAATAGCAAATTATTTATATTGTAAATGACAAGGCATGTAAAAAGGAAGGAAGAAAGAAAAGGAGGTATCCGAATGGGAACGTTATATGAGGACATAGTTGATTACGGCGGTGAGGTCTTCGGCAGGGAGCACATGGAGACGCTCAAGGCGTGTGTTCAGTGTGGCAAGTGCACGGGCGGGTGTCCATCGGGGCGTAACACGGCGTTAAGGACGCGGAAGTTAATGCAGATGGCTCTACTGGACCTGAGGGAGGAGATTTTTAACGCTCCAGAGCTATGGTACTGTACAACCTGTTTCACCTGTTATGAGCGATGCCCTAAGGGTGTGAAGACAACAGATATAATAAGGACGATAAGGAACTTAGCGGCGAAAGAGGGGCATATGTCTGTCCCACACAGAATGATAGGTGTGTATGTATTGAAGACTGGTCATGCAGTGCCGATAGGACCTGACCAGATGAAGCTGAGGGAGAAGGTGGGTCTTGACTCGCAGCCACCGACGACGCAGAAATACCCGGAATATCTGAAAGAGGTGCAGGAGATATTCAAAACCACGGGTTATGATGCGATGATAGATTTCGATTGGGAGACGATGAATTTAAGAGGAATGGAGAAGGGAGGTAAGAAGTAAAATGGCTGAGAGTTTGGGTACGTATGCTTATTTCCTGGGTTGTATTACGCCGAACAGGTATCCGGGGATAGAAGCAGCGACGAAGAAGATATTCAAGGAGTTCGGGATAGAAACGAAGGAGATGGTAGGTGCTTCTTGCTGCCCGGCGCCGGGTGTCTTTGGCTCTTTCGATTTGCATACCTGGCTACCGGTTGCTGCGCGGAATCTCGCAATTGCGGAGGAGATGGAACTTGAGATATACGTGACGTGTAATGGTTGTTATGGTTCACTACAGGAAGCGGACCATTTGCTGAAGGAACACCCGAACGTAAAGGAGAAAGTAAATAAAGTGCTTGCTAAATTTGGCAGAGAATATAAAGGCACGACAAAGGTGAACCATTCAATTGTGATCCTTCACGATGTTATTGGGCTGGACCGGTTAAAAGAGAAGATAAAGAAACCGATGGACGATGTGAATGTGGCGGTGCATTATGGTTGCCATTTCCTCAAGCCGAGCGAGGTGAGGGGGCATGGTTCTTCAGAGACACCGTATATACTGGAGGACCTGATAAGAGTAACAGGAGCAAAGGATGTGGATTATAAAGACAAATTGATGTGCTGTGGCGCAGGAGGAGGGAACAGGACTGCGGATACACTACAATCGCTTGAATGGACGCGTCAGAAGCTGGTGAACGCTATAATGGCTGGCTGTGACTGTATGGTTCACCCATGCGCATTCTGTCATTTGCAGCTCGACCGTGGGCAGGCGGAGATGAACAAAGCATTTGGCACGAACTTCAATTTCCCTATACTGTTTGCAACGCAGTTTATCGGGCTTGCAATGGGAATGAGCCAGGAAGAGCTTGGATTGGACATACAGACCACGACAATGCCCGAGAAGTTACTAAAATAAGAATAAAGAAAAAAAGAAAAAATTTTCTTCTTTCTTCTCTTTTTTGCTTACCTTTTTGCTCACCACAGTTTTTGAACTCTTGGTAAAACAGCCCGGAATCGCCCTTTCTCCTGCCGCACGGCACGCAGATCCCTCTCCTTCTCTGTTATCTTATTTATCAATTCAAGTCGCTGCGACTCCTCCGACGCTTTTTGAAGCTCCGCCACCAAACCGTCTATCTCCTTGATCAGGTTTACTATCTCCTCATCCTTCTTTTTTATCTCTTCATCAGGTATTACACCCATTTCTATCGCCTTATTATGTGTCTTTCACCTGACAATATTTATCTCTTTCTATTTTCTCCTCTACCCCTTCAGTACTATCTCGATATGGACATCCTTGGGTATGGGTATACGCATAAGCTGGCGCAGTGCTCTCTCGTCTGCTTCAAGGTCTATCAGCCTTTTATGGATGCGCATCTCCCAGTGGTCCCATGTAGGTGAGCCTTCACCATCCGGGCTCTTTCTACACGGAACTACCAGTTTCTTCGTGGGTAACGGAATGGGACCCGAGATACTGACCCCGGTCATTTCCGCTATCTTCTTCACCTGCTGGCAGATATCATCCAGCTGTTTATGGTCCACACTCGATAGTTTTATCCTCGCTTTTTGGTTCATTCCCCTGACTTCATTACTTCGACTTTATATCAATTACCATACCCGCAGCAACTGTCTGTCCCATATCGCGTACAGCGAACCGTCCGAGCTGCGGTATCTCCTTTACTCGCTCGATGACCAGAGGACGCGTTGGCTTCACCTTTATAATAGCGGCGTCACCCGCTTTTATATAATCTGGATTCTCTTCCAGTGTCGCCCCGGTCCTCGGGTCTAACTTCTTTGTTATCTCCGTTATCGTCGAGGCGACCTGAGCGGTATGGCAATGGAATACGGGCGTGTAGCCGACAGTGATTGCAGTGGGATGCTGAAGAACCACTATCTGAGCTGTGAACTCGTCAGCAACGGTGGGCGGGGAGTCGGGATGTCCACACACATCACCACGCCTCAGTTCATTCCTGCTTATTCCACGAACGTTCCAGCCGATGTTGTCTCCAGGGAGTGCCTCAGGAATCTCCTCATGGTGCATCTCTATTGATTTCACCTCACCGACCTTACCTGGTGGATTGAAGATGACCTTATCTCCTTTCTTCAACTTCCCTGTCTCTACTCGCCCTACCGGTACGGTACCAACACCGGTTATCGAATATACATCCTGTACCGGGATTCTTAGCGGTAACTGAACGGGCTTTTCTGGCACTTTCATCATGTCCAACGCTTCCAGGAAAGTGGGACCATCGAACCATTTCATCTTCTCACTGGATTTTGTTATATTCTCACCCTCATAAGCGGAAACGGGTATAAATACCAGATTCTCCTCCTTGTAGCCTACGGTCTTCAGAAGCTCAAGTAGCTGCCCTTTTAGCTCTTTATACCTCGCTTCATCATAGTTCACACGGTCCATCTTGTTTATTGCGACAATTAACTGACCTACTCCAAGCGTCCTTGCGAGAAATACATGCTCCTTCGTCTGCTCCTTTATGCCATCCTTCGCATCCACCACCAGCACCGCTGCATCTGCCTGAGAAGTACCGGTTATCATGTTCTTCACGAAGTCCCTGTGTCCGGGGCAATCAACGATGGTGTAATAATACTTATTGGTATCAAACCTCTGATGTGCGACATCTATGGTGATGCCCCTCTCTCGCTCATCTTTCAACGAATCCATCACCCATGCGAACTCGAATGTCGCTTTCCCCATCGCTTCCGCTTTCTTCCTGTACTCCTCCACTATATGCGGGTCTATTGCTCCTGTATCGGTGAGCAGTCTGCCAAGCAATGTTGACTTACCGTGGTCTATATGCCCTATCATTGCAAGATTCATGTGCTCTTTCTCTACCATTTTCTCTTCTTCTCCTATTTATCCTTCTTTCTTTTATACTAACTATAACTAAATAAAATATCTTATCGAATATTATCTCTCTTCTATATTATAATTTTGTGAGGTCTTCAAACAATAAAGATGAGATTGAAATCCGATTGCATCGTCTGTCTGGTGGAGAGGGCGAAATATGAGTGCGATATGATGTTTAAAGATGATGATGCCAAGATAGCGGCAATGGATGAGATTCTCCGCTTCCTTGTCTCTCATCTGAGCGATAAAGGCAAGGGCAAGAGTAAGGGTAAAGGTAAGAGCAGAACGCCTGCTTTCTTCGGCACAGAGCGCGAGAGGATATTAAAGAGGCGGAGCGGAATAATAGACCCACATGAGCATGTAAAGAGGCAGAGTAATGAAGTGGCGAAAGAGCTGCTCCCCGTTGCTATTGACTACTTCTCTTCACATCATGATGGTATAGAAGCGCTGGTGCGAATTGCTGCTGCTGCAAATTCGATGGAATACGGTGTGAGAGGCTACTCATATAACGATGCGACTTTCAAGGCAGATTTTATGCATGTACTGCATGAGCGATTGAATTGGGATAGGGATTTGATATTATCAGCGATTAGGGAGCGGGACAGGGTTCTCTATCTGACGGACAATGCGGGCGAGGTATTTTTTGACGCTTTTGTGGTGAAGGAACTGAGCGAGATGGGTAAAGAGGTGGTAGTATCGCCGAAGAGCGCTGCGGTCATAAATGATGCCACGGTGAATGACTGGAAGGAAGCGGCTGAGTATGTCGGCGTGGAGGATGTGGAGATGATTCCCAGCGGCGCGAGTATAGGCGTATCACGTGAGGATGCGAGTGCGGAATTCCTTCGTGTATTCAATAATGATGATTATCTGGTGATAGCGAAGGGCATGGGCAACTATGAATCTATATCGGAGTTTGAGACTGAATTCAGGCAGCGGTTGATATATATATTGAGGGCGAAATGCATGCCCGTAGCAGAGAGCATAGGGGTGGAAAGGGGCGAGCTCGTGGCTAAATTAGTATGAAGGTGAAGTTGAAGGTGAAGGTGGAGAGCGGAGCACGCCCTTCTCTGTGATCACGCCTGCTATCAACTCGAAGGGTGTGAAGTCGAATGCAGGATTGTAAACTTTCACTTCCTCAGGGGCTAACTGGACATTCGCACAGTATATCAGTTCACGAGGACTTCTCTGTTCTATCTCCACATCCTTATAGCTCCGCTCAAGGTCGAACGATGAGATAGGTGCAGCCACATAAAATGGTATCCCGTGCGCCTTCGCCACCACCGCGTGCATATACGTTCCTATCTTGTTTATCACACCCTCTTTTACCACCCTGTCGGCACCCACCAGCACCTTATCCACTTTGCACTCTCGCATCACTGCGGCACTCATACTATCAGTGATGAGCGTAACGGGAATTTTATCCTGCATCAGTTCCCATGCAGTCAATCGTGAGCCCTGATTAAGGGGTCTCGTCTCACATGCTATCACTTCTATCCGCTTGCCATGCATTATTGCCGTTCTTATTACACCAAGAGCGGTGCCCCAGTCAACACATGCAAGTCTGCCGGCATTGCAATGCGTAAGTACAACATCACCATCATCAAGAAGCGCACTCCCGTATTCCCCTATCTTCTTATTTACTGCTATATCCTCGTCAATAATCCGCTTCGCCTCGGCAAGAGCGTATATTTTCATTTCTTCGGGTGTTTCACCGCGCTTCGCCGCATTGAACGCCCTGTTAACGCCGTAGGAGAGATTAACAGCCGTTGGTCTCGCATTCTCCAGTTGCTTTACTGCTTTCTCTATTTCTATTGCTTCAGCAGTGGCTGCATTCTTGCATGCCAGGACGACACCGAGTGCGCCTGCAACACCGAGAGCGGGAGCGCCACGGACTTTCAACTCCTTTATCGCTCTTATAAGCTCCTCAACTCGCTCACATACCTCTATTTTATACGCCCGCGGCAGTTGCGTCTGGTCTATCAGTCGCACTGCCTCACGCTCTTCATCCCATTCGATTGTTCTCATTTCTCATCTTAGTATCACATCAGGGTCAAGAACAACATCAGGATAAAATAAGATCAAATAATTATAAGGAGTGAGTGTAAAATAAAAGGAAGCGTAGGGAAGTGGAGCTCCGAACCGTACTTGTGGAACCGAAAAGCGAGGAGAATATAGGTGCAGTGGCGCGTGTATTAAAGAATTTCGGGTTCTATAACCTCTATATGGTGAAGCCACCCGGTACTGGTGTAGGGTCTAAAGCGAGATCTGTCGCCTCACATGCACGTGATTTACTTGCCAGAGCGCGAATAGTGAGTGCAATAGAAGAAGCGGTGGAGGACGCCAGTATTGTTGTAGGCACGACATCAAAGCGAGGTATATCAAGAAGCAAACAGCTTAGGATGGGGGCTTTAACGCCATATCAGTTAAAAGAGAGGATAAAGAAAGAGAATAAAGATGGGATTTTAGCGCTACTATTTGGCAGGGAGGATATAGGGCTATTGAATGAGGAGTTAAAGCGGTGTGATATGGTTGTTAGCATCCCAACGAGTCCAGACTATCCAGTAATGAACCTCTCACACGCTGTCGCGGTTGTCATATATGAATTGAGGGATATGAATACGGACACGGATACGGATACGGACACGGTGTCCACTTCAGATGCGATGAAGTTAGCGAGTTTTGAGGACAAAGAGCGTTTATTTCGCCATATCCAGACTTTCCTGGACGAGATTGAGTATAAGGAGCATAAGAAAGAGAGAACCATGCTGATGTTACGAAGACTCCTTGGTAGGGCGGAACTCACGACGGGGGAGATACAGACGCTGAGAGGGATTTTAAGGAAGGCGGAATGGAAGATTTTATATAGCCACACTTCTAATAGATGAGATGGTGTGGAATTTGTGTATAAAGGAAGGAGGTGATGGGGTATGTGTAGTGTAGGCGATGTGAGTTTCGATGTAGAGATAGAGGAGCTGGAACTGGAGCGGTACAGATGCAAAGACTGCGGTAACAAGTTTGATGCGATGGGTGAGAAGGTAATCTGTCCCGCTTGCCAGTCGGAGAATGTAGAGAAGATATGATCTCCCTGAGAGGGGATGAGATGCTCGTTGTAGAGGGCAACAGCGGCACTCTGGGAGTGGTTAAAGCAGGTATCAGGAGGCAATTATTTGTTGATACACCGAAAGGCGAATTTGTGCTGGCGCTGGAGCCCGATGATTTACTCGTTGCTTCCGCATTCGGTACGGGTGACCGAATAGTGAGTGGATTGAGATGCGTGCTATACATGATAAGGGAATTGAATTCGCCATTGATTGTACTGCCGGGAGACCATCCAGCATCGGCTCGCCTGAAATTTGTCGTCTCGGCTGGCAGGCGAATTGTAATAAGTTGCAATATCAAGCCGGGCACGCACCCTGAGCAGCATTTGTTATGCGGTATGCCTGAGTTTGAGGGCGTGGAGATACGGGCAGTGGAGGGCGGTGTAGAACTGAAAGGCGTGGAAATGGCGAGTTACAGGCATATCGGCTTTGGATAATCTATTCATTGATATAGATATAATGAGAGAAGAAAGCAGAAACAGAGATGCGATGTCACCACTTACTGCACCTGCACTCTATCCAATAGCGCGTATAAAAGTAGCAAATAGCGAGGTAAAGACATTCTTATTTATCGCGGATGCGATAGCACGTGCAAGTGAACCCGGGCAATTCGTTATGGTGTGGAATCCCGGTGTGGATGAGATACCGATCTCAATTGCGGATGTAAGTGGCGGGGGTGAGCAGATAGAACTCGCTATTGCCGATAGGGGCGATTGCACACACAGCCTGCATCAGAAGCACGAGGGTGATTTGATAGGACTGAGGGGACCGTATGGCAGGGGATTTCGGATTCACGGCAGCAGGATTTGCATTGTTGGTGGCGGATATGGAGTAGCGCCATTGCTGTTCGTGGCTAAGCGAGCGCGGGAATTGGGTAAAGATATAACGGTTCTTGTGGGTGCGCGTAGCGAATCGGAACTACTGTATGTAGCGGAATTTCAGGATATAGGGTGTGATGTGCGAGTAGCGACAGAAGACGGGTCACAGGGTTTCAGGGGTGTGGTAACGGAACTGCTATTATCAACGCTACGGGGTGAAGATTTTGACCAGGTGCTCTGTTGCGGTCCGGAACTGATGATGAAGCGCGTTTGCGGAATCACGAAGCGTGCGGGAATACCCACTCAGATTGCGGTCGAGCGGATAGTGAAATGTGGTTGTGGAGCCTGTGGCGCCTGTGACCTCGGTGGATACCGTGTTTGTACCGAAGGACCGGTATTTGATGCGGAGGAGCTGGAGGGTACGGAATTTGGATGCTGGAAGCGAGCGAAGAGTGGGAAGAGGATAAAAATCAATAACAATAACACTAACTGCGGTTCGGGTTTATCATCAGTTCCATCACCTGAGTTCACACCCGAATATGAGCCTCTGTTGGAGACGCACCTCTGCGGGATTGAGTTCCCCAATCCAATTGCGAATGCGGCGGGTTTCGGTGTCTCCGGGAAATTGCTTTACCGATACGCAATCGCGGGTGCCGGTGCGCTCGTGACCAAATCGGTAGGAGTGAGGGAGCAGGAGGGGTATCCAAATCCAACGTTCTTTGAGGTCGCTCCCCAAACTCAGACCTATGTGAATGCAATGGGGCTGCCGAATCCGGGTATACGGGATTATGGACCGGAGATAGAAGATGCGAAGCGTGCAAATGTGCCATTGATACTGAGCGTATTTGCAAGGGATGTAGAGGAGAGTAGAGAGGTGGCGAAGGTCGCTTTGAACTATCCAATAGAGATGCTGGAGTTCAATGCTTCATGTCCGCATAGTGATTTTGTATCCATGGAGAACAACCCCAAGCTGTTAAGGAGTATAATAAGGGCGATACGGGAGGTTATACATCCTCACCATATCCCGCTCGCGGTTAAGTTATCACCCAATATAGGGGACATCGCTGGACTGGCGATGACACTGGAACGGGCAGGTGCTGATGCTATCACGGCGGTTAATACGGTTATATGCAGACCTATTGACCGCACGCTTGATATACCCATTCTTGGCAATCCCACGGGTTATGGTGGTAAGTCGGGCAGGGCACTCACAGCGGGAGGGAAGCAGGTGGTCTTCTCGCTATATGAGGAGTTGAAGATACCGATAATTGCGGTTGGTGGCATATTCTCCGCGAAGGATGTGATAGATTATGCGAGGAACGGTGCAAGCCTGTTCCAGATAGGTAGTGCGCTGGTAACTCAGGGTCATGGCATATTTAAAAGGATAAAGGAGGATTTGAAGGAGTATATTCGCAATAATGGCTATAAAAACATAGGTGAACTGGTAGGGGAAGCGCACAGGCGATAGGATTTGGAGCCCGGTTATGAAAGAAAGAGTGGAATTTTGCCTGCCCCGGAACCGGAGGGCATACCGAATACATCGAATTATGTGAAAACGGCATTCTAATCGCAAACGGCACCTATAAGGGTTGGTGTATTCCCGATAATTTCTTTGACAAGTTCACCATCAGGAGCAACCCTTTTCTGGTCTTGCTCTTCTCTGAATTGAATGTTCCCAAATTAGCCTCCTCTCATGGTAGATTATAAAGGCTTTCAAACCCACCTGGGCGGGCTGTTCAGCCATGAAACAGGCGTCAGAATAAAATTTTGCTTTTAGTTTTAGATTATGTTCTGCCTGTTCAAGCCATCTCAAAGCATCTTCTTTAAGTCACGAGGTCTTGTAAGCCTGATTCTCAAGGAGCCACAAAAGCCTGTGAAGGACCGAATGGGTACTTTAATGCTTCTTTCTTCGCTCAGCTCTATCTACTTTCGTATGCACACTATGTTACTCGATGCTCGCTCTCAGTATGTCACTCGCCGTTAATATCCCTATGGGAACGCCAGGAGCGGGCTTTAGAGAGAGAATCACTAACCGGTGGATGTTCAAATCGCGCATAATCGCTGCAGCTTTTCTTAACGTCGTTTCCGGGTCTATTGTCCTCACAACCGAGGACATGACATCTTCTGCCGTTAATTTGTCCCAATCTTTCTCAAAAACTTTAATTATGTCTATCTCCGATATAACACCCACTGCCTCTCCGCTTGGCGCAGTTACCACGATACCTGATATACGCTCCCGTACCAGGAGTTTTGCTATTTCGCTTACTGGAGTGTCAAACGGCACCGTAATGACACCCCTCGTCATCACATCCCTCACCCTCTTCTCTTTTGATATATTCATTTATCCTTCACCCCTGTTTCCTATCTTATCATTAAAAACATAACATTCCTATCTATCTGCCATTAATGCAGTAGCCCCAAGCCTAAACCGAAAGGTTTATATATGTACCGAAAAGCTTATATATTGCTTTTCCCTATGTTAAAAGCACATGTTAGAAACATGAAACATCTTTGTGCATGTATATGCGTAAAAAGGAGGAGAAAAGCAATGTCTGAGAGAGAAATGAGTATGGAGGAGGTGTAAAAGGATGCTTACAACTATAACTACGACCACGACAACGACAGCGGCGATTGGTCAGGCAGCGATTTTTAGCGCTTTTGCCGTAGCTGTTTTGATCATACTGCTGATAGCGAAGGAGTTATTGAGCGCGAGCGGGGGCAAGAAAGCGGTGTTTTTTAGCAGGATTGTCGCAGCGGCAATCAATCCGCTTATCTTCGTCTTCCTGGCTATCGTTATGGTTAAAGTGATGGAGGTGATATGAGCGATGGTGAAGAAGAGGGCGAAGGTGAGTATGGCACTGACGACGATGGTAATGGTTATAGCAATACTATGTGCTTCAGAGGCGATAGCGACCAGTTCAACGTTCAGATTTTCTGTAATCCCTGGAACGAGCACGACTGGTGCAATAACAAACTATGTGTTTGTGGCAGAGAATCCCGCAGGATATAGCGACACAGTGACGATGACCGGGACTATCCCCGCGGGATACAGCATGGTACCTCCCACTTCAGGATGGCAACAGGTAGGGACCGCAAAGCTTTATAATGGAACCAAGCTAATTGGTAAGGTGACCCTGTATTCAAACAGTAGTGACCCATCGGGAAAGGTAGACGTAGTCGCCACAATTTACTTTGATGGCAATTCTTCAACAACAGGTACAAAAGACGTAGATTATAGTCCGGGCGGTACTACATCTGTGGGTCCGTTGACATTGGATTCAGTAACATTGCAGGGAAACATAACTCTGCCAACGAATAACGCCCCGGGTACTGTAAATGCTGAGTTATCACTCCCGGCGTGGCTAAAACTGACGAAAGTGGTGATTACAACCGGGGATTTCGTGCGAAACCCACCAACTGAAGGTGATTACAGCTTCACGCTGACTGTAAATGGTGAACAAACGAGCGAGGAAATACCAATCATGAGGGGAGCACCTCCAACAGCGGTAAAGAAGGCGCATATCAGCAAGAAGGTACCTGCACTCACGCCATCAGGAATGCTCGCACTGGTGAGTATCCTGAGTATAGTCATAGCACTCGCAACAAGGGAGGGGAAGAAAAAATAGTAAAATTAAACCCCTTCTCCTATTTTTATACCTTAAGAATGCATATTAAACAGTACAGTAAAGGATTTTTATGGGTGGTTGCTGTACTCGTAGTATTATTCATATTCCTGAGCCTCCAGAGCCCGGTGATGGGGGCGAGTGTAAGTGAGTTGATTATCCCGGGCGAGGTACTGCAGGGGGATACGTTTTCGATAACAGGGAAAGCGGTTCCAAACGAAGAGATATGGATAAATTCATCCTTCGCCTTCTCTCTTCCTGTGTCTGTCTTTGGTGATAATGGTAGTAGATATTACCATGAATTCCGGGGTATACACTTCCCCGAAGGCGAAAAAACTTTCTCTTTAACCGTAGAGAACGTGACGAATCTCAGGATATCCATCTCTCCTATATTACTCCGAAGCTTTGAATACCCACTGAATGGTCCTAAAGAAGCATCCAACGGGGTGGTTTCCATATCATTCTTATTCCCCCTTACATGGTACGGAATAGTTGTGGATATAGCAGGAGAGAAAGACCTCGCACTGTATGGCGATGCAGCCGAAGATGCAACCACAGTGAATGTAGAGGTGGAGATGTCCAAGAAAGTAATAGCAGACGCGAACGGTGATTTTGGACTTAATATAAGCACAGAGGGAGTTCCAGCTGGGGAATTTGTTATCACTGCAGGAGGAATAGAAAAGACTCTCCGTATTGTATCAACTCCTTCACCTACTCCTACCCCTACCCCCACAGCTACTCCTTCACCTTCACCCACACCAACACCAACACCGGTGCCTACACTTGCACCCACACCAATGCCAACGCCAACACCAGCACCCACGCCAATGCCAACACCTGCCCCCGCCCCTGTTCATATCACACTGGGCGATGCCGTGGATAATACTGCATTGAGATGGCGGACAGGAGGTTCTGCCCCATGGTTCGGTGAATCTACCATCTCCAATTATGGCGATGATGCTGCACAGAGTGGTTCGATAACGCACGGTGAGCTTTCATGGATAGCGACCACGGTATCAGGACCCGGGAACTTGACTTTCGATTGGCGGGTCTCGTCTGAGCGGTACTTCGATTTCCTCGAGTTCTATATTGATGGTGTCGGACGTGATAGAATCTCAGGCGATGTGAACTGGCAGCGGAAGAGCTATCAGCTCAGTTCCGGCATTCACAGGCTCAAGTGGCAATATATAAAGGATGATACAATTTCCCAGGGGTCCGACTGCGGCTGGCTTGATCATATAGTGTTCACACCTTGGCATCGTGATAACAGACAACATGAAGAAGGAACTGATAATGAGGGAAGAGAAGGATTCAGGGGTACTTATTTTCGTACCTGAGGAGAAGGCATTTACTGCCGATACCGATGTGCAGCGGTCTCGATTGGTAGCGCCATGGGTGGATATTGCGTATGAGCTCGCACTGGCATCTAAATTTGAGGATGCGATGACGTTAAATGGCTTCTTGTATTGTGCGGCATTGAATTTCAGTCCTGAACCGATGCTGAAAGCGCTGGAATGCAATGTGAGAGGTGTGAGCTTATCGGGCACAGGTCCCTCTTTTGTCGCACTCGTGGATAGAACAGCGGAGGCTGAGTTATACAGGGCGTGGAGTGAACTGGATATAGAGGGGCGGATAATAAAGACGAGGATAAATAATGAGCCTGCATATAAATATGACTATAACGTTAACGGTAATGAGGATGGTGGCGGGGGATATTTAAGAGATGGCACATGATTTCGATTTCCTGCGAGCGGGAGCGGCACTGGGCATTGCGGAGAAGGACCTGCGAACCGAGTTCCGCCGCTCTTACGAGATTATTTCAATGCTCACATTCTCGCTTGGCTCTATCCTCATTTGCAGTTTCGCGTTTGGTATTGGTACCGCGGGCACAGCACGACCTGAAGTGGCTGCTGCATCGTTATGGGTAATCCTCTTCTTCACAAGCATACTCACATTCACCACATCCTTCATGCGGGAAGCCGACATGGGCACACTTGGGGGTTTGAAGACCCTGCCATGTTCGCCACTGGCAATTCTCGCAGGTAAAATCATCTATGGCACTGCACTGCTCCTGTTTATCGAATGTGTCCTGATTCCCGCAGCTATCATATTCTTGAACCTGCATCTTGATACCGGTATGCAATTCCTGGCTCTGTTATTCGTATCCATTTTAGGTGCTATCTGTCTCGCATTTGCCGGCTCTTTCATCTCTGGACTCGTAATGTTCTCCGAAGGTAAGACTCTGCTACTCTCTTTTCTCCTTATCCCTATTTGCATTCCTGCACTCCTGCCTTCTGTAGGTGCGACGAAGAAACTGCTCAGCCCGGGTTACACAATAGCAGATGTGATGCCGGAATTACGGCTATTAATCGCTTTCCTGCTCTTGATTACCGCAGTAATGACCCTCACTTTCAAGTTCGTGCTTGAGGAGTGAATACAAAGTGAAACTCGCAGCACTGGTATCTGGCGGTAAAGACAGCCTTTATGCAACATACATTGCCAGCAAGCGGCATGAGATTCGCGTTCTTGTCACCATTAAATCACTCAATCCCGACTCATACATGTATCACGTGCCGAACATAGACCTCGTAAAACTACAGGCGAAGGCGATGCGACTACCTTTGATATTCCGTCATTCGGCGGGCGCGAAAGAGGCGGAGCTCAGCGACCTGAGGGGTGCCCTGCGTGAAGCAAAAATTAGATACGGGATAGATGGTGTTGTATCTGGTGCGATATTCTCCAATTACCAGAGGAGCCGTATAGAGAGGATATGCAACGAGCTTGGCTTGGTTAGTTTGGCGCCGTTGTGGGGGAGAGACCCCGAGGAACTCTGGAAAGAGATGCTTGATGCAGGATTCGAGGTGATAATAACCGCAGTTGCTGCTTATGGGCTCACTGATGAATGGCTTGGCAGGTTGATAGACCGTAATGCGTTCAAAGAGCTATGTAATTTGCACGGCGTATGTTATGTATGCACCGCAGGAGAAGGAGGCGAGTTTGAAACGCTCGTGATTAATTGCCCGCTCTTCAATGAGCGAATCCGCATTCTCCAATGGCATACCGAATGGGATGATAAAACGCAGAGCGGGCAATTTATAGTGGATGATGCTGTGCTGGTGGAGAAATAACTGTGCGCAAACAAAAAGTGGCTATTATCATCTTTCGGTTGTATAAATGTAAAATTTTACCGTCGGGAAAAGAAGCGGAACTTAAGAGAGCGATTGCGGCGTCCGGGTAGAGGAATACCTGATTCATAAAAGATTTTTAACGTTCTATATGCGCTCTCACGCACCTCCCTATCATCATCCTGTAACCGACCAGCAATATCCTTTATCACTTCTTCTGGTAGCCTGTCCTTAAACACAGCCAGCGCTTCCACTGCGGCTTCACGCACATCCCAATCATCATCGCGTAACCAACCGGCAATATCCTTTATCGCTTCTCCTGGCACCCTGTCCTCCAATTCTACCAGTGCTTCCACTGCGACTGCACGCACATACCTGTTATCATCACGTAACCGAGCAGCAATATCCTTTATCGCTTCTTCTGGCACCTTGTCCTCCAATTTTGCCAATGCTTCCACTGTGGCTGCTCGCACTCTCCAATCCAAATCCCCTAATAGCGATTTCAGGCTGGTTATGTCTCCGAGAAATCCTAATGCAGGTATTGCAGTAAGCCTGAAAGGTTCTATCCTTATTAATTCTTTTAACTTTTGATTAATCTCCTCTTTTAGCTCTCCTCTTACTTCTCTTACTTCTGCCAGACATTCGGCAGCCAGAAACAGGCGTGAATGAATGATATCGTCCTCGTTATCGTTATCTTGAGGATAAATCTTCTCAACAATTTCCTGACCTCTGATGCCAGCCAGGAATTTAATCACCTCCCGCCATTTCGGTGACCACATCTCGTTAATTACCGCCTCAAGCCTTTTGCTATCTTCACTAATATATTGAGCAGCCAGGAACTCCTGAAATGACTGGTGTGTGAAGAAGAGGCTGTGCTGAATGATGTCGCCCATTTCCAATATGAGGTTGACGAGCCCGAACTTTGTTAGAGCTTTTATGTTTATTCCAAACTCTCTATTTAAATCTTCGATTACCGGTAAATTGATAGAAATCTTCTGAATCTGTGGCTCCTTCAAATTTAAGGCGTCAAAAGAGATACGTTTGAGCGCTTCCTTTACGCCCTCTATTAGTTGAACATCGGTTACGAGTGGTCTGTTGGGCTCGTGCTGATATATAACATATTCCAAAAAGCGAGCGTAGATATCAGCCCTGTTAAAGATATTTTTAGCCTCGCCTTCCCTGATGAGCGTTTTCGTCATAAAAGCAAGCATTGGAACCCGAATTAAATCAGGAGCAAATCTGGATATGCTCCGGGCTTGTTCGTAATTATCGCCAAAATACAGCTTTATATCTTCTGAGGAGAAGGGTTTTAATCTCAGGAAAGGTAACCCACGTTCGGATTCTAAGGGTATAACCGCAGAGGGTCTGGAGCTGATAATAACACGATTACGAGTGAGAGCGATAATCTTAAAGATGGTGTTTAATAAACCTGTATAATCATCTCCTTTTATCTGATCCAGACCATCAAATAGGAAGAAGATTTTTCCATCACGAAAATATATATCAAAGAAGTCTTTTATGTCTTCCTCTAAGAAGCCATATTTTAACTTAAGAAACAAGGTCAAATGCTCTCTTAACTCGTTCCAGTTCCGTGGATTTATCCTTTCAAATTCCGCACATGGCATAAAGATGGGAACCGTGTCTGTATCTGTGTCTGTATCAGTCAGTTGTGTAGCCAGCCAGTATAAGAAGGTGGTCTTACCCGTGCCAACCGGCGAACTGAGTATGTAAGACCTGGAGAAAGAAGTGAGCTTTTTTAAATCAAAATCTTTCCACTTGCGTCCATGCGCCGACCATTCCCTCGCCCCCCGCTTCATTACTACCTCCACCTCTCGTCTTACCGGAACAGTGCCACACTCAAGTCTAAGGGGAATGAATCTGCTCTCTCCTAATTTGCCTTCTAATCCTTTTTGCGCTTCTTTGGCAAGTTTTGAACGGATTTCTTTAAAGACATCATGAAAAACCCTTAACTCTTGCCAGCGCTTAAGTAGCTCAGTCAGCGGCACAAAGAAGGCTTGCATCGGTTGGTATCGTGCATTAATAAGCCCGATAACCTTTTTGTTCCTCAAATTTAAGACCGGTGCTCCGCTATAGCCATTATCTACGTTACTCAAATCGAGACCGGTAATCTGTATAACACTGGCTCCTTCAACTTTTGTGGGACCACCAACAGAACCATAGATAGGTATGCCCGGCTTGCTGAAATACCCTTCAGGATAGCCAAAGCTGTAGATTTCATCCCCAACATCCCATCGCTTATGTGTATCCAGTAAGAGGTATTTTAGTTCCGACGATGTCAGTGGTCTAACAAGCTTGAGAACTGCTATATCGGCATCTTTAATGCTGTATTCTTCACAAATTCGGGCTTGATGCTCTTTATCTCGATAAATAACATTAACATCGTTCTCGCCAGCATTTAAATGGGGTTCAATAACATGGTAACATGTAAGAATATATCCATCAGGATGGCAAAAGAATCCAGTGCCATTTGTTTCCCTCCTCTCCGGCTGGAGAATCTTGAGCACGTATTGCTCTAAGTCTCCTATCTCAACGCTCATTTATTTAATCTCCCATTCAACCTTAACCTTCAGACTGCATTCGGCTGTTGATTTCACTATATAAACATTACCCTCACCACTGAACTTGAGACCGAATTCTGCACTTATCCGGTTCGGGGAATGTTCAGGTTCTAACCCCTTAAATGTTTTAACAAGCCCGGTACAATATGCCCTTATAGTATCAGAAACCTTCTCGAATGGGATAACCTTCTCGAATGGGATAAATCTCTCCGCTTTCTCTAATACACTTACCCTTTCAGGGACTGCTGTTTCTGCTTCTGCCGCTTCTCCATCCGTCTCTATCCATATCTCCGTCCTATCAAACTTCACCTTAATCAGGTTAGTCATATATTCCTATTTTTATTTAGACTCATACGCGAATATATAATTAAGCATTAACTTGACTTTAAAAAGCAAAAAGTATCAATCAGAATCGCTTTGACGCTTATCTTTTTTTCACCCCTTCTTTACTACATGTACACCCACTATCATTGGATATGCGCCATATTCCAGACGTTCAACCCCATAATCGGTGTAAGTAAGCCCGATTGCGAGATAAGTATCGTTCTTCCTCAGATACCTGTGTATCCGCCAGCTATAAGAGAACCGATGCTGCCGCTTGAAGTCATTCCAGAGTTGATAAAAGGCGTTGCATCTGCATGACCATCTACGGTATATCCTGCCGTTAGAATCCCTGAAGTTGAATCTGATATAGGTCTCATGCTCCTTATCTTTATCTGTTGCCATTGCTGTTGCTAACTCCTCATATACATGTAGAATACGGGGCTTTATCAAACCCAGACTCCTGCCGTTCTTAAATACCGCATCAACAGAGGCATCAACATTCCGTGCAAGGAAATCCCTCTTCTCCGCTTCGCTCAGTTCACGCTTCACACCCTCACCGTAGATAAAGAACCGGTCTTCCCTTCTTGGATGCCTACCGCGCCATGCATCAACGTATATCTTTGATATACACAGGTTTCTGAATCTCTCTGTACCTGTACTTGTACCTGTACCGGAGCTGGAGGCTGAGAAGACATCAGCTTCATAAATGCCCTGCGGTCTTATCCATTCACCATCCTCATTTATGCCCGCAACGCATACTCGCCCCCTCTCTGGTCTCGCAACGGCGAGCACGGTAAGATTCTGCGCCTTTACCTGACTCAAAGCATCTATACGTGTGTGGTCTCGAATTATAATTATATTACTGTATTTACCAGCATGTACTCGCTTCTCGGCTGCTATTCGCGCGTTCTCTATCCTCACCACATCGCCCTCTTTTAGCTTATCTGCAAGTTCTATTTTATCATCCCACAATGATACACGCCAGTAATCAAAGGCATCGGCGATGATGAGATCAACAACCCTCTTCTTATTCTTATCTGCTCCTGCTTCTGCTCCCCTCAGGGGTGTAATTCGCAATACCTTGCCTGTGATGCTTACCATTATCCATTACTATTTATTATTATGTTGTTATCAATACCTGAGTAATATATTGTTATGATATTGATATGCCAGTAAATGTAAATGAGCGAGTGATAACGAAGGCAATTCGGGCGCTGAACAGGCATTTACCGGCGGAGAGGAAGACACTTGCTGCACTTCTACGTGAAGATAAACCTGCGGTTCGCGGTAGGGACAACAGCATTCAACGCATAAGAAAGGAAGAGCTAAAGAGGATCGCGAGTCTGATACCGGAAGAGGCATATCAAAAATTGCAAATCCCGGTATACATAGAACTCACTCCCGACTATGGGCGCGGGATATCAAGGATAAGAGGCAAGATAGAGTGTGAACTGGTAAGGAAGATACTGGGACTGAGCAGTGAGCGAGTACAGGGACAGGGGCAATCAGAGGATGAGATTTTTATCTATCGGGCGGATGTGAGGAAGTTGAGAAGGGAACTACAAACCACCACCCAGTATGCGTTCGTGTTCACAATGGACTAACTAAATCACCACCCTTGCCAGTATCTTGCCCTGCGGGACGTAGATAACCGATATGCAGTCACCCTGAACGAGTTCCTGCTTTAATCCGAGTCGTAACTCATCACCAGTAGAGAAATCAGATTTCGTTATCCCATCCCCATTCAGAGACGCCCACCCTTCAAAGATATCTCCATTTATCTTCACCTCTATATCCTTAAATATCGTATCATTTATGTAATATCCGGATGTACCCGATGAAGCAGGAGCGAATGCATTTGCCACTTTTTCACCTCCCATATGAACTATTGTCAGATTGGTTGAGCCGACTTTGGCACCCGTGACCATGATATTAATCGTTGCTACCTGTGGTGTAGATGTAGACCACACATTATTATAAACGATTATAACCAGAATGGTGGCGATCACGAGAAGCACAGCAACCATCATTATCTCACCAAGTATCGGACCTATCGCTCTGACATCACCTTTCAACGCCTCTATCCCTTTCATCTCCCTAAATATGGAACTCACTTAATAAAATATATAGCTATCTCACTGTCACTGCTATGAATTTTATAAGGGGATGTGAAAGGCGGATGCGTGAAAAATAATAGAAGGAGTTATTGTTATCCATCAGGATTATAACTCTTATCAAAAAAACAAAAATCGAAAATCACTTTATTGGTTACCACCGAAAGTTTAGATACGGTTGTGTGGACAACAACCGGGAAGGAGGTGAAAAGATAAATAAAGATGAGGGAAATAGGGAGGCAAAGACCATTACCATTGATTGCGTCTATCGCGGCGCTGGGTATCGTGCTCGTGATATCCGCGTCGGTAGCGATAGCGATAGCGTCCGCGTCTGACTGGCAGCAGTTTCAGCGCGACCATGAGAACCGCGGGATAACGGATGATGATGCGGTTGTGAATCCGCTGTTGCCGCCTATAAAGGCTAATGGCTCTCTCAAACCCAACAGATCATGGTACAACACCACCGCAACATGCTCGGGATTTGCTGGAATAGATGTGACGCCGATTGTAGCAGATGTCAGCGGCGAGGACATTGTTTTTGTGCATGTGTGCAACGGTGAGGTGTGGGCGTTCTATGCGGAAAACGGGACATTGAAGTGGAAGAACACCACTCAACCGGGACCCGCATTCGGTTTTCAGCTTGCAACCCCTGCATACAGTTCTCTGACGAACAGACTATTCGTGCCCACTGCAAAAGGAAAACTGTTCATACTCAATGCTTCAACTGGATCAAAAGTGGTGAATTCAAGCGGAATATCCGTGTGCTCAAATTGTCAGTTGAACACGCCCGTCACATATTACAACGGCAGGGTATTCTTCGGCGACTGGAACGGACCAAAGAAATACTACTGCTACTGGGAGAACGGGACGCAGTGCTGGAATCGCAGTTCAACAAGTGGCGGCGGCTATTACTGGGCGGGTGCCGCGGTAATCGGCGATTATCTTGTGTATGGCGATGATAAGGGCAATCTGACATCTGTGTATTGGTGCAATGGAACGACAGCGGACGAGATTAATGTCTCTGCAGTTTACGGTGTAACTGCAAATGAGATCCGATCTTCAATCACATGGAACGAAACTTACGGGCGTATCTACTTCACATCAAAAGGCGGATATTGCTACGCGCTTGGCTTCGACAGAAGCACTGGTAAATTCAACACAGCGGATAAATGGAAACGTAATATCGGTTATTCAACATCCACACCTGTGGTTTACGACGGAAAGGTGTATGCCGGGCAGGGAGGATTCGGAAACAACGGCAAGCTGTACTGCCTGAACGAATTGAATGGCAGTGTTATATGGACATACACACCCAACGGCGGTGTGCAGTCATCACCTGTGATATCAACCTCAAGCAACACGCTTTACTTCACCACGAACTGCGATCACGGCAGGGTTTACTGCCTGTATCTGAACGGCACTTACAAATGGCATTTTGAGACCTTTCAGAACGGCACTTCCAGAGGATATGTGCTGCAGGGTGTTGCGGTGTCAGACGATCGCATTTTCTTCGGCAACGACGGTGGTGTGCTGTATGCGATCACTGAGAAGCCAGGAGCGCCGCAGAAACCCGACCTTACCGTTACTGCCATTAACAACAGCACAATTTATAACGGCACATACAACATCATCACCGCAACAGTGAAAAATGTAGGCAACGGAAGCGCAGGCGCATTCAATGTAACGCTCAATGACGGCAGCGGTGTGGTGGATGAAGAGCGCGTCAGCGAAGGTCTTGATGCGGGCGATCAGACACAGGTGAAGCTGCTGTGGACACCAACAACGACAAATTCATACACGCTGACAGTTACAGCAGATTCTGGTGGTGACATACCCGAATGGAACGAAAGTAACAACTCGACGCAGAAGACTTTAACACCAATCGAAATCCCGCCGACCGACCTCGTGGTGAGCCAGGTCTGCGACGGCAATCTCACCAACGGAACTGCTAATGAGGTCTTTGCGGTGATAAGGAACGATGGTGCGGATGCAAGCGGGTTCAATGTCTCGCTTGAGGTCAATGGCGTGGAGGTAGACAAAGCGTTTGTGCCGATGCTGCACTTCAGAGAATCTCAACTTGTGGCACTTCACTGGACGCCCACTTCCGTAGGGAGCGTGCAGTTGAACGTGACGGTTGATTCCGACGGACAAATCGCGGAATCCGATGAGTTAAACAATATGACGAGCCAGAACGTGAATGTCGTGTCTCGTGTGACGGTGACGGTCAATCCAGGTGGAAGCGGAAGCATACAGAATGCAATAACCAGTGCTGCGAACGACACCATAATCCTCGTTAATAACGGTACTTACAACGAGCGAATAACGATTCCTGCGAGCAAGTCGGGGATAAAGCTGATAGCAAACGGCAGCAACGTTGTAATCTGCAATAATACTGCTGGTGACATCGTTACTGTGGAAGGAAATTACTGCAAGGTGAAGGGATTCAAGATAAACAGCAGTTGGGGCGGTAGTATTTATCCGAACTTCCCTGGTGCGGGCATCAATGTCTCTTCTGACTGGAATGTGATTGCAGACAACTATATCTACAATACATCAGGTGGTATAAAGCTCTACGGCTCGAAGAACCTGGTCAGGTGCAACGTGGTTGGCAACAGCAGTGCAGGACAGGCATGCCTGAACCTGATGGCGATCTCTGGCGACTGCAACGCAATCGTGAAGAACAGGTTTGACGGCGACACGGGCTTCGGGTTCAGACTCGGAGGCGTGTTTGATTCAACAGGCATACGTGATGCCAGAGCGAGCAACAATACGATACGAGATAACAACTTCACCGTCACAGGTGTCGGTGGCTGGAGCCCGGGGAAGACTATCTTCGGCGGCGACCCGAATCTGGTGTTCAATAACATCATCAACGACACTTCCAACAAAGTGCAACTTGGGAGACTGAACTGGTATTTCGTGGATAAGGTGGCGGTAGAGAATCCGAAGTGGGGTAATGTCGTTCATGGTCCGTTCTACGGCGGTAACTTCTGGCTCAACTACACAGGAACAGACCTCAATAACGACCTGCTCGGTGATACCGGCGTGCCACACATGGGATACGACTACCATCCGCTGATAAAGGCGTTGTGCGGTGATGTGGATGGCGATGGAGGAGCAGATATAGACGATGCGATAGCTATAATATTTCACAACATTAACACATGTGAATGGGCAGCGGACGTTAACTGTGATTACGGGGCAGATATAGACGATGCGATAGCTATAATATTTCACCAACTAAATTGCTGCGACCCTGCTTGCCCTGCATAGTAAAAGAGCTACGAGCTATACAGGCTAAGAAAAAACAAATTTTTTCCCTTTTTCTTTTTTAAGGGAAACCCTTTTAGAAAAAGCGTTTACGGAAAAATGCAGAAGAAAAAGGATGGAAAAACAAAAGTGGAGGTGTGCGGAATAGAAAGAAAAGTTTTGGTCAATTTACCGTATGTAAAAAGTTGTTAGGAGGTGAAAAAAATGAAAAAAACAGAAACGAAAATAGCAGTATTGGGTATAGTGGTATTGTTCGCAGTTCTTACAGTATCGACAGCGTCAGCACACGTATTCATGAAATACAAACCGCTGGAGACCAGTGTGCCAGAAGGCGAGTGCCATTCGGCATATGTTGAAGTATGGGCAAATGTAAGCGGGGATGACGATCTGAAGTGGGGTCAGATTGGCTTTCGCTATGACCCGTCATGTGTGAATGTGACAGACCATGAATGGGGTCCGTGGGTAGACCCGTCAATGACTTCCTGGAATGCAAATCCAGATTGCTGGGGACCTGGAATTGACTGGGTACTGTTCACATTCGCTCTTCCAGTTGGGTCTACAATGGTGGGAGATGAGGCGATGTTAGTCAACTTAACGGTTCATTGTGAGTCAAGTGAATACTGCGAAACACCCCTTGAACTGAGTTGTGGAGAACCCGGATGTGTAGTGCCGTGTCAACTGAAATTACGTAAAAGTGATGGCACACCTGTCTCAGGTTATACACTTGTAAACGGAACATTCAAGTGTGGAGAAGCACCACAACCAGAGACCTTTACCAAATCCCTCGCTAAGGGCTGGAACCTGATTTCACTGCCTCTTACTGCGGATGACATGACGGTTTCGTCTGTGTTCAGTTCTGTTGCGGGCAAGTATGATGCTCTATACAGGTATGATGCGGAGACGCACAGTTGGGTTGCGCTTGGCGATGACGACACGCTTGAGAACGGCGTCGGTTACTTCATTCACATGACCGAGAGCGGAACATGGACATATCAGGGAAGTGCATACACCACAATGAACATCTCACTTGAGCCGGGCTTGAACATGGTCGGCTGGCTCAACTGCTCGAAGCCGATAGACGATGCGCTGTCGTCCATCGAAGGGAACTACAGATACGTAGCGAGATGGAACAGCACTGCCCATAAGTTCGAGGTGTATGTACCGGGTGCACCATCAGAGTTCAACGACTTCAACACGATGGAGCGAGGCGAAGGCTACTTCATAAGCATGAAGACCGGCGATACACTGACCGCAAGCTGCTAACAACACAATTCGCATGAGAAAAAGCTGTGTAAAAGAGAAAGGTGAAAAATTTTCCCCTTTTTTCTTTTTTCGGGGGATATGCAAAAAAGCAACGGAATGAGAGATGAGGATAGGAAATAGATGGATAAAAGAGGTAAAAAGAAAGAAGGAAACTTTCTTTCGCAGAAAGAAAAGTGTTAGGAGGTGAGAAAAGTAAGAAATGAATAAACGAACGATGATGATATCAGGTGTGCTGCTCGCGGTTGTCATCTGCATGGCGAGCGTTGCACCCGCGATTGCGATAGACTGGCAGCAGTTCCACTATGACGAGACGAACGTTGGCACAACCGCATCGGATGCACCGGATGATAACAACCTGCTGTGGACGAGCGATATCATAGATGCTGTTGATAGCTCATCCCCGGTTATTGCAGAGGGTAAGGTCTTTGTATACTGCTATGATGGTACGGAAGCATCGCTGACAGCACTCAATGAATTCACCGGTGAACTTGAATGGAGCACACCGCTTGATACAGACCCGCATGTCTGGGGTGACTGGCAGTCGCCTTGCTACGATGATGGAAGCGTCTTTATTACATCAGGGGCAACGGTGTACCGCATCAATGCAGGTAACGGCGCCATAGAATGGACATATTCCGTGCCAAGCGGAAGTGCGGCATGCAACGGTGGGGTTACGGTTGCAGACGGTAAAGTTGTCTTCTCTGACTGGGACGGTGGAAACTACTACTGCATAGACGAAGCGACAGGAACGAACCTTCTCTGGACATTCCACACAGGAGGATACGCACAGGGAACACCCGCTTATGCGGATGGTAACTTCTATCTCACAAACTGGGGGTCTCCGGGTGGACATGTTTACTCCGTTGATGCTGCTACAGGGTTAGAGAACTGGAATACGAGCACACCAGAGGATATATGCGGGTCTGTTGCACTATCACCCGAACTTGGTCTCCTGTACGTCGCCACGTATGACTTCTATGGTCCTGCAGACCTCTACGCAATGTACATGACGAACGGCACCATCAAATGGTCGTGGGATGAAGTGATTTCTGGAACGGACTCAACGCCGGCAGTTGCAGATGGCTATGTATATGTTTGTGCAGGCTGTGAGGGATACAGTACGATATATACATACTGCTTCGATGCACTGAATGGTGATCCTATCTGGATGACAAACTCGGGAGATAATATCGGTGGCTGGACGTGCTCGCCCGCGGTTGCAGATGGCAAGGTCTTCGCAGGTAAACCCTCTGGCTACTTTGGGTATGCTGGAACGTATGCACTCAACGCAACAAACGGCAACGTAGAATGGGATTCAACGGTTGGTGGGGCATCGCCCGCGGTTGCAGATGGAATCGTCTTCACGATTGCAGATGGTAGGGTATATGCCTTTGGAACAGCAGAGGAAGTAGAAACACCAGTAACACCGTTTGTTATCAGTGGTGAAACGTTCGATAATGCCAGTGCTGCACTCAACAACTGCACCATAACGATAGAAAACCTCAATACTGATGAGAACTGGACTGCACAGACATCAGCCACCTCGAACTTCTATCTGCTACTCATTACAAGCGAAGATGTGAGCGATGGAGACACGCTCCGGATTACAGCGAAGAAGAAGATGGAGGGGGGATACGGTACCCCTGAGAATTACACGTACTGTATCAACATCAGCACGGTTAACGTCACTCAGAACGACATAGATATGGGTGGGTTCAGCGATCTTGACATCGTGCTCGACCACTTTTGCATCAATTACTACCCGGACTACCCGTACTACACACAGAATGCGTGGAACTACTCAGGAGCAGCGGTAATAAAGATGTGGACAGAGTTCAAAGATGTAGGTCCGTACACGCAGGACGAGCTTCAGGCGATGGGATTAGCAAACAATACCGGAGGAAGCGACCCATACTGTATTGACCCGCGAGGTATGGCAACTACGATGAGCGGGATTGCTCCTGGTCACTACAGCGCTATCACGTATGCGAACACAACAGAGGGTTTAGAGAAGGCGCTGCATAGTATCTGCTGGTGGCAGTGTTTGGGTCCTGGTGCAGTTCCGGCATATGGTAACCCTGCTGGGAACTACGAGTACTGGATGGGAATCAGGGGAATCCACACCGACAAGAATCCGCGTGAAGGTGCATACAATCCGCCGTACGGATACGATGTCTATGGGTTCTGGGTGAACGACCCGAACACATTCGCACCGGGCTGCATCGGTGAGAACAGCTACAAGACCGCAGAAGAATGGGTTGAAAACTATTACAAACCGACATACGACCCGAGAATCTCGTACTGGAACGACAGGTACATCGCAGTGCTTGAACCACCGGAAGAGGATGCAGAGGTAAGAATCGTGCCTGCAAGGCAGAGATTTGAGGATACAATAACACCTGTACTAATGCAGAAGACGCTCAAGGTGGACGGTATCGAGCGAGTGGCACTTGTTGAGGCAGTTGAGGATGAAGACGCACTGGACGTGGTAAAAGCGGCAATTGACGGTGTGACCGAGGAACTGGTGCCTTACGACGCTGAATTTGCATCAGTATTTGCAAAGACGGTTGCAGGTGAGCCGATGCTGGTAACGAGTGAAAGCGGAGATTATTACATCGTACCGTTCGAGGTGCCGATAGTGAAGGACAAGCCATGGTGGAAGAAACCCGTAGCAATCCAGAAAGTCGAAGGAAAAACAGTAAAGCTACTCAGAGCAGCAGTAGATGGAAAGCCAGCAAACACACAGATTCCGATTACAGTTAACCCGATTCGTATTGATGAGAAGAGGACACTTGTCGTGGTACTCGTGGATGCCGAAGATGGCAGCTTCAAAGAAGCTTCGTGGGTAAAAGAGCCGATGAAGTATCTGCCGGTATCGAAAGCAGAAGCTTTGAGGCTCGTGTTTGAGAAGCTGAGACAGGACGGACACGGGCTTAGGCTTAGTGCTTTCGGAAGACCAACGATAGAACCCGTTCAGAGAGGTGTAAGTTCGTACTACCCGGACTGGAA
>PQXC01000002.1:112448-121449 GCA_003194435.1 Candidatus Methanophagaceae archaeon
CTCGAGAAACCGGTAGACCCTGAGCTGATGGGGCTGGACGTGGTAAAAGCGGCAATTGACGGTGCGACCGAGGAACTCGTGCCTTACGATACTGAATTCGCATCAGTATTTGCAAAGACGATTGCAGGCGAGCCGATGCTGGTAACAGATGATGACGGAAATGACTACTATTTAGTGCCGTTCGAGGTGCCGGTGGAGAAGAGACCGATACCGATACCGCTCAAGAAACCTGTTGAAATCCAGAAAGTAGAAGGGAAAGCAGTAAAACTGCTCAGTCTGGATCTGGACGGTGAAAATGCGGTGGAGCGGGTTACAGTCAGATCGCTCAAACTCAGACCGATAAAGGAAGAGAGGACGCTCGCTGTTGTCATTGTAGATGCCGAAGATGGCAGCTTCAAAGAAGCTTCGTGGGTAAAAGAGCCGGTGAAGTATTTGCCGGTATCGAAAGCAGAAGCTTTGAGGCTCGTGTTTGAGAAGCTGAGACAGGACGGACACGGGCTTAGGCTTAGTGCTTTCGGAAGACCAACGATAGAACTCGTTCACCGCGATGCGAGTCCCTACTACCCAGACTGGAAGATAACAATCGGGCAGATGGTCTTCTACGTGAGTCAGGACGGGACGGTGAGCTATGATGAGCCGCCGACGGCAACGCCGAAACCAACGCTGACACTACCACCAAAGTCAGGACTGGTACCTATACCTATGCCAATTTAAGTAAATCGGGAATCGGGAAAGCCAAAGCCAATAGCGATAAAAAAACGAATAAAAACCCAAAATTTCCCTTTTTTTCTTTTTTGTGGGGAAAACGAAGAAAGAGGGTAGAAGAAGATGAGAAGAACAGGAAAAGAAAAAAAGGAGGCTAAAAAGGGTTTCTTTAAACCCTTTTGCGAAGCAAAAGCCTTTACGGAAAACGCTTCGCTGAAAGAAAAGTTAGGAGGTGATAAAATGAAAAAAGTAAAAGCAATATGTATTATGGGACTCGTCGCACTGATAGCAGCGATGATGGTAATGCCAGCATTAGCAACGACAGTAACGGTAACGATTTCTCCAGACAAAGATGTTTATATATCCCAGAGTTCTCCCGATGGAAACTTTGATGAAGATAGCAGCTATGAATATCTTTATGTGAGGTCCAGAGCTGGCAAAAACCAACGTGCCCTCATTCACTTCGATCTTTCTTCAATACCTTCTGGAGCAACTATCGACTTGGCAACACTTCATCTATACAAATATGCGCAATATCCAACTTCTCCACCTGAGTCGAGAACAAACAATATTCATAGAATAACAGCAAGCTGGACCGGAGCTGGGGTTACATGGAACAATAGGGACACAGGAATTCCCTGGACTACACCTGGCGGAGATTTCGTTTCTACACCGACAGCCAGCACTTTAACAGGAACAACAGTTGGTTGGTTGGAGTGGGATGTTACGACAGATGTTCAGGCTTTCGTTGATGGCACTTATCCAAACTACGGCTGGCTGATAAAGGATGCAGACGAGGATGCAGAATCTTTAAAAATAACTCGATACAGATCGCGTGAGAATGTTACTTACCACCCGAAGCTCGAAGTGACATATACGGAGGCGCCAACACCGCAACCGAGACCGTTCACACCGTTCATGATTGATGGCTATGTATATGACGCAGCAGGCAGTCCATGCAACGGTCCTGATGTTCAGATAACGAATTTGAACACGAGCGAAAACTGGTCTGCTACGGCAGTGAATGCATCAAACCGCTATCAACTCGTACTGAGTAGTGAAAATGTGAGCGCAGGCAACATGCTCAGGATAGAAGTGTCTGGTTGCAACCAGACAAAGACGGTAGAGCATGCAGTAACGCAGAATGAGATAGATGCCGGAGGATTCACGATGAATATTACACTCGAGTCGGCAGCAATGCCGGACCTTGTGGTTACCAGTAAGTCAGAGGAACTGCTTGCGGATGGCACGTTCAATGTAACATACACCGTGGCAAACATCGGCGATGCTGATGCAGATGCAAGCACGACATCCATCAGGATTGATGGAACTGAGATTGCAAACGATTCCGTGCCCGCTCTTGCAATTGGTGAGAATTACACGAACACGGTCGGACCATTTGAATGCCCATGTGAAAAGAATGTTACGGTCAAGGTCTGTGCGGACAGCGATAATGAGGTTTTGGAAAGCAACGAGACGAACAACTGCATTGAGAACGTGCTTGAGTGCCCGCCGTGCAAGCCAGACCTCACCGTTACAGGGCTCACAACGCCTGAAAGCATTTATGCAAACCTGAGCAATACTATCAATGCAACTGTCAGTAACATAGGCGAGGGAGATGCATACGCATTCAATGTTTCGCTTGTCGCAGATGGCAGTGTAGTTGATACTGTGAGTGTTGCAGGTGTTGAAGCAAATGAGAGCGTGAACCTGAGCTTTATATGGACGCCAACACAGGCAGGCGAGTATGAGCTGTGCGTCATCGCAGACTCTAACGATGAGATTGTGGAATCCAACGAGACGAACAATGAATACTGTGAGAATGTAACCGTTCTTGAGTCAAAGCCAGACCTCGTGATTGTAAGGATTGCGTTGAAGACAACGGGCTATGTGAATGAGGATAATGTTCTCGGCGTTTTGGTGAAGAACATCGGCGTCATGGATGCAGGCTCGTTTGATGTCTCGCTCTCTGTTGATGGCACATCGCTGGGCGAGCAGACTGTTGCATCGCTTACCGCGGGAGAAAGCACTGAGCTGGAATACGCATGGACGCCAACCGAACTTGGAGGACATGTGCTTAGTGTGACCGTAGACACGAACAACGAAGTTGAAGAATCCAACGAAACGAACAACGATTACACAAGAACATCAGTCATAATCAAGCGCACAGATTGGGCACAGTTCCACTACAATGAACCGCATCTCGGATTCTCACCATCAAAAGCACCGAACACGAACGAGACGCTATGGGTCAGCGATGACATATCCGCGATTGGGAGCACATCGCCTGCGGTTGCTGATGGCAAGGTCTTTGTTTACAGTGGTCCCTCCGGCTGGGGCGGAGGCGAAAATGCTCAACTCTACTGCTTTGATGAGTTCACAGGCGATATACTATGGAACGTAAGCATTCCCACACCAGAGTGGGGTTCATGGTCTTCACCAGCATACCACGATGGCAAGGTGTTCACAGCCACTGGCAAGGAGACGAGATGCATTAATGCATCTACCGGTGAGTTGATATGGACGTTCGTGAATCCGACTGGAGAAGCATCCTGTAACGGCGGACCGGTGATTGCAGACGGCAAGGTCGTCACGAACGATTGGCAAGGTCGCCATTACTACTGTCTGGACGAGGAGACCGGTGAACTGCTCTGGACATTCACAGAAACAAACACGGGCTCGTGGGGCACCGCATACGCGCAGGGAACGCCGGCATACGCAGATGGTAAATTCTACCTCACTACATGGGTATATCCAGGCGGGAACATCTACTGTGTGGATGCGAGCACCGGCGAAGTGATATGGCATCAGACCACTCCGCTTGATACCTGCGGCTCACCAACTGTTTCTAATGGAATCGTATATGTTACCACCTACAACTTCTACGGCGATGGCGACATCTACGCTTTGAATGCCACCGATGGCTCGATTCTATGGCATCAAACAATCCAGCGGACAGATTCAACACCCGCAGTGGCTTATGGAAATGTGTATGTAGCAGGTGGATGCCCGGGATACAGCGATATACAGACATACTGCTTCAATGCGACAACTGGCGACCTGATATGGAGCACGAATGTGAGCGAAGGAATAGGGGGCTGGACATGCTCGGTTGCAGTAGCAGACGGCAAGGTGTTCGTAGGCAAGCCTGACGGGTGGTTCGACTATGCCGGGACTTATGCGCTCGATGCGTTCACCGGTGACCTGATCTGGAGCTATCCCGAGGGCGGAGCATCTCCGGCGGTTGCAGATAATATCGTCTTCACAATCGGTGGCGGCAAAGTGTATGCGTTCTATACACCGATGCCAGACCTTGTGATCACCGAAAAAACAGAAACATTACTTGAGAATGGCAGCTTTACGGTGAACTACACAGTCACAAACATCGGTGATGCAGAGGCAGGTTCAAGCACCACAACTATCTATATTGACGGTGTTAGCTCGTTAGAGGACCCTGTTCCCGCATTAGCAGCAGGTGAAAGCTACACGAACACGGTTGGGTCATTTGGCTGCCCATGTGGTACGACTCTTAATGTTACGGTCTGTGCCGACACCAACGACGAGGTAGAAGAGTCCAATGAAACAAACAACTGCATGACCAACGAGTTTGAATGTCTGCCGCATGTCTCAAGCTATGGAGCCAGCGTCTACTACAGGAAGCATGTACTATTTGCGTGGGGAGCACTGGGTGAACCGGACCACATAGGTGCAACTCTGTTCAGAAATGCCAGGATAGAAATCGAGCTGGAACAGACGATACCAGCGTGCAGGAACGTCAGTGTCTGGGTTAGAAAAGTTGGATTCCGCCCGGCGAGCTTCAATGTGTATGTATCTCCAGATGGCGAGAGCTGGACGGCTATCGGCAGTGAAACGTGCAACTCGCGGAGATGGACTCGGTACGATTTCAACGGTAACTGGGGTGATGTCAAATACATCGGAATAACAAAGCCAGGAACGTGGTGGAAGCCAAGAATAATGGCACTGGATGCGGTACATGCGGAGAACTGAGAGATAAAATAAAAGGGGGATTAATTCCCCCCTTTTTTATTTTTGATGCTATGAAAAAAGAAAGAGAGAGATGCCCCTGAAAGTGATAGACTATAGACTATAGACCATGGTGCGAACCCATGGAGGGGCGAAGGAAAAATTGCCAAAATAAAGAATGAACAGGGAAAGAATGAACAGGGATAAAGAACTTAGGAGGTGATAAAGAGAAAAATGGACACAAAACCTTTTAGAAAAAGCGTTTCGCGGAAAATAATAGCGTTATTGTTAGCAGGTATAGTGGCGATGGCAATAGCAGTACCGATGGCGATGAGTGACGATGTAGGGACGAGCGCAACCGTGAACAATTTAGCACCTGATGTAGCGATCACAACAATCAGCCCGGACCCTGCAACTCCTTCGTGCACTGTTACGGTCAGCGGAACATTATCCGATCCCAACGGAATAGACGACGTAAGCACTCTGACCTATGTAGTGAAGAAGCCGGATAGCACCACTTACACGAGCGGCAGTGCCACCGTGGCAGCCTCGTGGAGTTTCGATTTCGATTTGGGCAGTGATGCAGACGCGGGCACCTGGACGGTGGAAGTGACTGCAACCGATGCTGGCTCGCTTTCCGATACCGATAGCAAGACATTCAATGTGAGCGAAGTGATAGCATTCTCAATTGATTTCAATGAAACAAACTACGGCAGTATTGCTCCAGGTAGTGCTTCAACAGTGTCTGGAGACACCACAATGGAGACGGTTGGACCGGCACCACCGGTTAAACCAACAATTAAGAACGAGGGTAATACTGTGATGGACGTCCAGATGTCAATAACAGATGGAGCATCAAATCCCGAGCCGTTATTCGAAGGCAATACCGCCGCTACGGTGGGTAGTGTTGGACCTCAAACTCTTACATCTACAGCCAGTACTTTCGACGTGAATATCGCAAAGGGTGACACGGCAAAGATAGATACCACTCTATCGGTCCCAACAGGAACGCTGCCGGGAGACTACGCTGGTACGCTTACCATAACGGCTGTATCGGGTTAGCTAAGTGCCAAATGCTAAGTGCTAAATGCTAAAAGCTAAGTAGCAAATAAAAAATAAACACCAAAAAACAACCAATTTTTCCTTTTTCTTTTTCTTTTTGGGAATGATAAACGGAGTACAGGTACAAAAAATGAAACAAAAAGGAGTACCGGAAAAGAAGTTGATGACGGCAGTGCTCACAGCAGTATTCTTAATCTTAATCCTGTGCTTATGCTCCACTTCTGCTGCAAATGCGGCTATTGGTCTTGGTATAGCACCCGCAAGCATTACAGTAAGTGATGCATTCAAAGGTGGAACGTATGAAAGAACGATAACAGTATTCAATACCGGCGATGAAACCGGCACGTTTGAGCTTACTGCGGAAGGCGAATGTGCCGACTGGATTTCATTTTACAAACCGGACGAGCCGGACACACCAATAACAGAAGTTACAGTACCGGGAAAAGGCAAAGCGAGCGTGCTCGTGAAGTTTGACATACCCGCAGATATAGCAAATGCCAATTACACTGCGACAATCTATGCACAGAGCATTCCAGAGAATAAGGGTGTAGAAGGTGCTGTTGCTCATGCCGTCATCCGCATACCATCAAAGGTTGTTATCCAGGTAACGGGCACGCAAATCCTGAAAGGCACGGTTAAGAGCATCACAACTGCGGATACCGAGATTAACCACCCGCTGAAGCTAAAAGTTGTGTTTCAGAATGAAGGGAACGTAATTGCGAAACCGAAGATAGCTGTTACGATAACAAAAACGAGTGAGGGCGTCGTCATTGACCGCTTCGTGTATGAAGAAACCGGGATAAAGCCAGGCAAAGAGGGAGTCATTACGGTTCTCAGGAACACTACCGGTAGAGATACGGGTGATTACATAGCAAACGTTACTGTTTCACTCGGTGAAGAAGATGAACTTCTTGCTACAAAAGACTTGCATTTCAAAATCCTGCCTCTTGGCTCGCTCACCCGAAGAGGCGTGCTACACGGTCTCACAATCGAGGGTAAGCCGCTGGTGAACATCGTGATAAAACTCGTGGCAAATTTCGAGAATACCGGTGAGATAGACACAATGGCGAAGTTCAAAGGCGAGATATATCACGAGGGCAACTTGCTTGACGTGCTGGAAAGCGATGAGATGTTCGTAGAAGCTGGTGAGACTGCTAATCTCGTGTCATATTATAAAATCCTGGAACCCGGAAGTTATACGATAAGAGGGCGTGTTTTATACTCGGGTAAAGAAACAGAAGAGAAGGAGGTCTCATTTAGCGTTCCAGTGCCAGAAGTAGAGACAAAGCAGAATGCTTCTAACAGGTCAGTGATACCGGGTTTTGAAGCCGGTCTGACGATAGTTGCAATAGCATTGGTCTTGCTATCTTTGTTTATGTCTAAGCATAAGCATGAGCATGAGCATGAGCATAAGCATGAAAAAAGGAAGAGGAGGTGAAAGGTTAAAAGGTGAAAAGAATGGATAAGAAACGGGATGTGCTACCAGTAATGGTGATGGTGGTGATAATAGCAATGGTAGCAATTGTGCTGGTGACATCGCTGGCGCTGGCTATAAATACCAATATGAACTGCCTGCACGTTTATGACTACGCCTTTGCCTATGCCTATGCTGCAAATACGGGCACGAATGCGACTGTTCTCAACACAGCTCCAGCGGTGGCTGTGAAGTTAGCACCTGATGACGACCCGGTAACGCCGGGTGTGCAGGTGATTAATCCAGACCCGGGTACGAACAAGACCGTCACGATTACTGCGAACGTTACGGACATGAACGGCTATGACGATTTAACCGGGATGGTTATAGCGACTATCACGGGTCCGGGCGAGGTTGAGGACAGTCCAGTGAGTTTGAAGTTTGACAATGTTGTTAATCAGACCACAGCTACGTACACTGGCTCGTTTAACATGTCCAATCAAGCCGAAGGCGAGTATGAAGTGGAGGTAAATGCAACCGATAATGGTGGACTTGCAGGTGTGGGCTCTCGGAACTTTACTTATTCTTACCCACCAGAAATTGTAACTACTTACGATTTCACAACCGGTGCAGGCACGAACAAATGGGCATACAGGTATCAGCATAATAAGAAGCCTCCCGCTTCTAACGATGTTCCAGACATAGAGTTCGAACGCTGGCATTACAGGCTAATCTGTAGAGATGAAGGGATGATGAAAATAGACTTTACAAGAGCCAATGGCTATTATGCAATCCACAGGTTCAAATTTGATATTGCAGAACCCGAGACGCGCATAACAAAGCTGGATGTCCTGTGGGATGGCATGGGATATGCAGGCTGGGGTACTCGTGGTGCAACACTCTACATCTGGAACTTTAAAACCAGTAAGTACGAGCAGTTAGATAGGAAAACAGATGTTTTCGTAACCCTGCGAGGAAGTATATCAGATAATATCGGGGACTACATTGATGATAACACCTTGATTATAATAGCGGAGCAAAACAGTCCGCAATGGAAGCTCTGGTGGTGGATGTTCCGCTCGTATATCGGCACGGATTACGTCAGAGTGAATGTTACATATACTCCGACTCCGACACATGGGAATGGGTATGGTATGGAGGTGGTGGAATAAGATGAATACGAAAGGATTATTCTCCACATCCGCATTAGCGGTAGCAGCAGTAGCAATAATGCTTGCCACGGTCGCTGCAACGTCATCGCCTTCAATACCATACATAATTCATGGCAAGGTGTTCTACAGGAACGGAACGGTATGCAACGGTTCCATGGTAAACATCACCAATATGAACAACAGCAATGAATGGACTGCAAAAACAAACGCAAGTTGTAATTACTATCAGCTCATGCTCGCTAACGGAACTGACCTGAATGCCAGCGAGGTTTTGCAGTTCTATGTCACGAGCCCAGATGGAGAACAGTCTAAAGTGCTCAGCCATGTCGTAACCGAAACAGAGGTGAACAACGGTGGACTATTCAACTATAATATCACGCTTGAAGCGCCACCGGGAACGCCGTTCATCATCTACGGCTGGGTTCATTACAATAACGGTAACGGCACACCATGCAACGGCTCCTCGGTAAACATCACCAACATGAACACAAGCATGCACTGGCAGGCAGAGACAAATGCCACTTCTAATTACTTCCAGCTCATACTCGATACTACAAACGTAAGTGCTGGCAATGTGCTTGTATTCAACGTCTCGGATGGAACCCAATTTAACACCACGAACCACACGGTAACGCAGAGCGAAATAAACAATGGCGGGCTGTTC
>PQXC01000002.1:123337-174508 GCA_003194435.1 Candidatus Methanophagaceae archaeon
TCCAAATCCAACTGGCATCGGTGAGAACTCTTACAAGACCGTGGACCAGTGGACGAGTGAATATTACCTCAAGCTTTCGGGAGTAAGAGAGTGTGACAGCTACCTGAACAAGTATGTTGCGGTATGCGAGCCACCGGAGCAGCCCGATGTCGAGGTAAAACCGGTACATTCACCTGCAAGGCTCGAGAAACCGGTAGACCCTGAGCTGATGGGGCTGGACGTGGTAAAAGCGGCAATTGACGGTGCGACCGAGGAACTCGTGCCTTACGATACCGAATTCGCAGCAGTATTTGCAAAGACGATTGCAGGTGAGCCAATGCTGGTAATAGATGATGACGGAAATGACTACTATTTAGTGCCGTTCGAGGTGCCGGTGGAGAAGAGACCGATACCGATACCGCTCAAGAAACCTGTTGAAATCCAGAAAGTCGAAGGGAAAGCAGTAAAACTGCTCAGTCTGGATCTGGACGGTGAAAATGCGGTAGAGCGGGTTACAGTCAGATCACTCAAACTCAGACCGATAAAAGAGGAGAGGACGCTCGCTGTTGTCATTGTGGATGCCGAAGATGGCAGCTTCAAAGAAGCTTCGTGGGTTGATGACCCTGTGAAGTATCTGCCGGTATCGAAAGCAGAAGCGTTGGGACTCGTGTTTAAGAAGATGAGACAGGACGGACACGGGCTTAGGCTTAGTGCTTTCGGAAGACCAACGATAGAACTCGTTCACCGTGATGCAAGTCCGTACTATCCGGACTGGAAGATTACGATTGGGCAAATGGTATTCTACGTGAGTCAGGACGGGACAGTGAGCTGCTATGGCTGTGATAAGCCAGAGCCACCACAGTATTCGTCGTATTTAACGGTTGATATAGAGGAGCATATATGTGATGGAATTGCCACGGAGATAGACCCAATTATGGCTGGTAAGGTCGAATACTATGCGTGCGAGGAGGGTATTCAAGCATGCGCTCCCATCGGACCGGGCTGCCTGGCAGAAGAAATTGCACAGGAGATAATCGAAGCGTCGCCCACTGAAGCCTGGTATATAACAGACGAACCGGTAGGTGTGGTAGTGCCCTGCCCGGCGCAAAAATCAAAGCCGAGACTGATTACTCCAGGACCGATACGAATACTGCCAATTTGAGTGAGCTGGTAAAAAGAGTCAGTAGCATAGCAAAACAAAAGATGAAAAGATAGGGGGTTAAATTTTTCCCCAACACTTTCTTTCTTTTTTCCAAAAAGAAAGAACCTGTGCTAAGAAAGAAAAAAATGGAAAAAAGGAGGATAAAATAAAAGCAAACTTTTAAAAAAGCTGAAAAGAAGGTGAAAAAGCATGAATAAAAAAATAGTGGGCACATTGCTCGTTGTGGTAATGTGCATGGTAAGTATTGTACCGGTGGTAATAGCGCAAAAGACGCCATTTGTCATCAATGGATATGTATCATACGCAAATGGAACCGCATGCAACGAGCCGGTCGTGAACATAACAAATACGAACACAGGTGAGAGCTGGTATGCCGAAAACGCTTCGATATCGAACTACTACCAGCTCGTGCTTGCTAATGGAACCCATTTGAATGTGAGTGAGACATTGAAGTTTGAGGTTACAAGTCCAGACGGAACTCAGTCGAAGGTTGTAGAGCACACGGTAGATAAAAGCGAAGTAGATGATGGCGGGATTTTCGACTTCAACATCTCACTTGGAGCCATGAAAGCTCAGACATGGTATCTTACTCCCGAAGCTAAACCCGGTGATGCGCCAACCGCGAACGATGGTCTGGAGCACGTGAAAGACAACCTGATGCACAAAGGTTCAGGAACCGGCACAGGCGAATATTTTAACCTGAGTTATACCGAAGTGGCATGGTTCTATGCAGATACCGGAGCAGAATGCGAGCTCGGATTTGGCGATAACCCGTGGAAAGCACATATTCGGACAGAAGCAATAGAAGATGATGAAATAGGGCGCAACCTCACAGTTGAGATTTGCAGGCTGGAAAAAGGCACCGGAGATGTAACCGTTATTGCCAGCCACACCGAGCAGTTAACCGCAGTGGGAAGTAAGTATCTATGGAACATAACCTGCGAAGACAACGTATCAACATCACAGGATTTCAGTACTGGCGATTGGCTCGCAGTTAGATTATCATGGGATTGCCCAACGGATGAGCTCCAGATATACTATAAAGCCGAAGCCGGCAGTGACTCTTATATCGAAAGCCCTTCTACTGACCCCGGCTACCCGATTCCGGAACTGTCAACGCTAATATTGTTCTCTTCCGGGTTGGTCATACTCGCTGGCTATGGCTATGTGGTGTTAAAGAGGGGAAGCGAAAAGGAAAGGAGGTAAAGAGGATTGACCGTTTTGAGCACATCTACAGCTAAGAGAGGTAGAGGTGTAGTTTTTGTGTTGGCAACAGCAGCAGCCATAGTTTTGATTTTTTTCGCAGGGAGTGCGCATGCGGGCTGTGCAGGTGCAGGTGAGTCAGGTAAAGATTATGGCTGCGGGGATGTAGTAACCGAGAGTTGCACCTTCAACGAAGATTTAAGTTGCCCGCCCGGACACGGGCTAATCATAGGAACAGACGGGATTATCATTGATGGTGCAGGTCATAAAATAACGGGAAGTGAAACCGCAGATGCCTGCGAGTGGGTCACTGCAGAAACTCCCGAGAAGGGATACTGCGGGATTCTCAATAAGGGCTATGACAACGTGGTGATAAAGAATCTGGAAATAGAGAACTTCTGTACGGGAATCGCATTTCAGGGCTCAGGACAGAACCCTGTTGTGAATTGCACCATAACTAACTGTGAGATACACGACAACGGCAACGCCACATGTTCAAGTGACACCTCAATACATGGAATCCATCTATGTTATGTAAGCGAGTGCACGATAAGCAACAGCAGGATTCACCACAATACCGGAGCGGGGGATAGCTGCGAAGCTGGTGGCAATGGCATATTTCTCTATGCGGGTAGTGAAGCATTTACGAATAACACAATCACAAAAAACGAGATTTACGATAACAGGAAGAGTGGGTTCTTCACCAAGATGAAACTCCACCATGCCAGGATTACCGACAACCACGTCTATGGAAACGGTCAGGGCGGAATCGTGCTGCGCTGCAGGATGTCTAACTACAATTTAATCGAAGGCAACAACGCATCTTGCAACTATGGCGATGGAATATTTATAGGTGGTGAGAACAACACCATCAGAAATAATGTCGTGCGGAACAACATAGCGGGTTTTAAAATTGGTCCACGTGATGTCATCGGCGATGGTGACGGTATAGACATGGGAAGAAGCCAGGAATCAAATAACAATTCGCTCATAGCAAACGAAGTATGTGGTAATGAAGGAGTAGATATAGAGGTGGTGGAGGGATGTATCGGAAATCACGGTAGAGATAATACCTGCGATACGACCACGAATTATAACGATGAAGGAACTGAAGGATGCAGTAATGCATGTCCGGAGGAGATAAACGCAGAGGAGTTAGCTAAAGAGCTTACAGAGCAGGGCTGGGTGATGTATGGAACCGACCGATGTCCATTTTGCATCAAGCAAAAGGCGGAGTTCGGTGATGCTTTTAAATACATAAACTATGTTAATTGCGGCTTAGAAGAGAACAGGCAAGCATGTGAAGATTTTGTGCGAACATGTAAAGAAGCAGGCATAAAAGAGGAAGATATAGGTATTCCAGCCTGGATTTCGCCTAATGGCACCCCTTATATCGGCTATCATGACCTGGTCAAGCTTTCAAACCTTGCGAGCGAATATCGAGCTGCACAGCCTGCTCCTGCTCCTACACCTACACCGACAGCCACTGCAACTTCATCGCCAATTTCAACACCAGCAACTCCGGGCTTCGAGTCTGTGCTTACGGTGATAGCGGTGATTATCGTTACGCTTTCTTTCTTTTCCAGAGAAAGAACCTGTGCTAAGAAAGAAAAATGAAGGTGGAAATAAAAGGAGATAAGGAAATAAAAAATAGCTTCTCTTCAACGGAAATCACGGATGAATTGTTTTCTCCAGGGCGTGGGAGCGAGGAAATGGCAAAAGAAGAAGTTGCTTTCGATGTAGCGGGCTATGTTCTTGTCTCGGCTAAAAGGGAAATTAAATCAGAAGTTGAGAACGCTTTTATCCCATATTTTTCTATCTTTTTCAATCTCTTCTCGTTAGACCAGAGCCCAATCTCATGCCCTTTACTTTTGAAGAATAGAGACAGAGCAACGTATGGAACATCCTTCAAATGTGAGGATAATATTTTCTCTGCCATTGATAAGGAACCCTCGAATAAATCTTTTGGAACAATTTTTATAAACAATGGCAAGGAGAAGAACATTATATCAAAGTCCTGTGGGGAGAGACGGAATTTAGAACAAATTTCATCCTTATGTTTTCCAACTTCTTCTAATACGTATTTTGGAGTGAACAGGTCCAAATCATATTTCAATTCGGGGTCTAAAATCAACTCTCTTGTCGTACTGCCTTTCTTGAAAAAAGAGAAGAGGACATTGGCGTCAACAACTAATTTCATTCTTGCACATAGAGCCTATTTAACAAGACCATATCTCCTCGCCAAATCCTCATTTACCGCCCTACCCAACCTCAAGCAATCTTCATCAGATAGTTTGCTGTTCTCCGTCATTCTATTAAACACTGACAGCAGTAATTTCCTGAATGCTTTCGACCTCTCTAACCTTAACTCAGCCAATCTCTCTTCTATTGCCTCTAAAGCGAATTTAGACTTATCCACAGCCAATTCTTCTATTTCCTTCTCCAATTCTTCCGGTATCCTTAATCTTAACTCCGCCATTTCTATCACCGCTAATAATGTTGGTAATGCGTATATAAATAACTTCTCCTTGACAGTAACCACGAAATTACACAGATTTTTTATATTTATAAGCCTTGATGGTCTCTTCTACGGATTTAACCACCGCTTCGCATACCGATTCTTCAACTTCTCTATCGTCATCCTCCGATATTTCAGATATTTCGGCAACCCTCTTCCTTATTTCGAGTTCTTTCTGACTTCGGCTTCTGCCATTTCTATCGCTACTAATAACAATAATCCAGAGTATATAAATAACTTCTTAACCTCAATGGGTGAAGTGGAGAACACGAGAACTTTGTCCTGCTTAAATAAAGAAAAAAGAGCCGTGGGTATCCATAAAAAATGAAAGAAAAAATAGCGAGCATATTGCTCCTCGCGGGGGTATGCCTGACAGGTATTGCTGTACTTGCAATTGCACAACCCGTATCTGTTGTTACCTCAACCAACGGCACCGCATCGAATCAAACCGTAAACATAACCTCCCATTATCCCGTAGAACTTGAAATAAACGACACCGAAGGAGCATCAAGAACGTTCAACATCACCATCAACCAACCAGTAAATGTCTCATGGTTGATAAACGGAACAGAAGTGCTTAACGAATCAGGTGTGAATTTCTCTGAATATAATGCAGGCGCAGTCGCGGGCTACTGGAATGTTACCACTTATGCTTATAACGAAAACGGTAGCGATATGCGAACGTGGTGGTGGACCGTTAATCTTACCGCTAATGATACTTCTCCACCAACCGTTATTGATTATGCACCAACCGGCACAAAAGTGTCCATAAAAACAGATGTCACAGCAACCTTCAGCGAAGCAATGAACTCCTCCACATTAAACAATGCAACAATATTCGTTTATAACAGTTCCGGCAGCACTGTAGCAGGTCTCATAACCTGCGATTCCGAAACAAATACTACTGTTACTTTCGACCCGCTCAACGAGCTCGAATACAACGAAACATACCACGTAACCATCACAACCGGGGTGCAGGACCTCGCGGGAAATAATATGTCTTATAATCATAGCTGGAACTTCACGACAAGAAGCGAGATTCTAAGAAATCCTATCGTTATCTCCGGATGCGTCGCCGGCGAGAACAACATGCCGATATTGAATCCCACGGTGTGCATAACAAACCTGAACACGAATGAAAGCTTTTGGGTGGAAACTCATGCGAACGAAAGCTACTATCGGCTGCAGACCGATTCAACGCACGTTCGTGCAGGCGATACGCTCAGGTTCAGCGTAAGTGATGGTGAGAGCTACTGCACGGTGATAAATCGCACCATAACCGAAGAAGATATAGAAAGTGGAGGATTCCAGCAGAACTTCGATTACCGCCCGGACCTGGTCATCATCAGTGAGTCAGAAACATTCAATAGCTATGATGGCACTTTGAGCGTCTCCTACACGGTAATGAACATCGGAGATGGAAATGCAACTGAAAGCAACACGACCATCTATGTTGATGGTGTCCCAAAGAAGATAGACCCTGTCGGACCGTTGGCTCCGGATGAATATTATAGCAACACGGTTGTTGTCTATCGCACATTCGATAAGAGGAACACCACCATCAAGGTCTGTGCTGACAGCGATGATGCGGTTGACGAACGCTTTGAGGATAACAACTGTCTGGAGAACGAATTTGAATGTACTGCTCTACCAAATCTAAAAACATATCAATATTGTAATATAAAAGGGCCTGATGATAGCGGGAGATTCAAAATCGCTCTATTTGATATAATGAACTGTGGCGATAGCTATGCATGCCAGTGCAATGCAACCATCAGCATCACAAATGTTTCGGTTAATGGTACCGTTTCTGATGTTGTTGTCAGGGATCGAATTAAGCCATTAGTACCACGCTCTCATACTCCTCATCGTGGCTCAGCAGGACCCTTCGTCTGTACACCCAATAGGTGGGTAAAAGTCAGGATTTGCGCAGATGGTGATGACGAGATTCTGGAGAGCGATGAAACAGATAACTGCTATGATGTGAAACCGTTTCTGTGCCCTGCATCTGCGTGTAAGCCTGACCTGATGATTGACTCTATTTCAAGAACGTGGATCAACCGTACAAATAAGACCTTCAGCATCACCTATACGGTAAAGAACGACGGGACCGGGAATGCGAATGCGAGCATGACACACATCGTTGGCGGTACCAAAGATATACTTGATCCTGTTCCAGCGCTGGCTCCTGGTGAGAGCTACACCAGCACACTCGATGGTCCCTTCTATATACCTGGCTATATCACCACGATCAATATCTGTACGGATTACTATGATGTAGTTAATGAAAGCGATGAGGACAACAACTGCCGGGGATACCGCGTTGGAGTACCATACCTTGAGTTATGGAAGGGAAAAGCCTACTGGGTTAGTGGCGAGGATAAGACGTTTAACATCTGTTACGAGATATATAACAATCCAGAAAAAGGGATGGGAAGGTCAAATGTGAGCACGTTGTCTGTTTACCTTGATGGTAATCTCACCATGACGGACACAATCCCCGAACTGGATCCTGTATGGTTTCACCCCGCCTACAAGGGCACAATCGGACCGCTCACGATGCCAGAGGGGAAGGACGTCACTGATGTTGTTTCATACCGGCTCTGCTTGAAGTATGAGCATGGTGAAACATGCAAGGGTGGTACGTTCGGAGGTGGCGCATGCGTGGGTGATGATGGCTATATTGTTAGTTGTGGTGGCTCATTCGGCGCATGGACTGGACCGCCCCCAGTGATAAGCAAAAGTTGCACGCTTACTGGAGATATGTACTGTCCAAAAGGAATACGGGTAGGAAGCAGTAATATCGTAATTGACGGCAATGGCAGTGGAATACTGGGTGATAGGTCTCGCTACTATTATGACAAACCTCCGTACTATATACATACACGTGCCGGAATTTACAATGATGGACACGATAACGTAACGATAAAGAACATGGATATCAGGAACTATTATATCGGAATTACCATCGTGGGAGCGGATAACAACACCATAGAGAACTGCCTGGTTCATGACAACGGTGCTGTGGATAAATATACCTATGGAATCGCGGTTGTGGGCTCAAACCATACCACAATAGAGGGATGCGAGGTTTACAACAATACCGGCAAGCCCACCGGTGAGAATGTAGCTGGCGGTCACGGGATAAACTTCGAAGGAGGCAGCAATTACTGTGTGGTAACGAACAGTCACATCTTTCACAACTATCTCTCCGGCATACTCGCTTCTCCATCATGTAAATATCTTTACATTGGCAATAATACGATAGAGGATAACGGGTATTGCAACGAATCGGGATTCTGTGCCGGCATCAATCTGCACTGGCGAGGTGGATTCGGGCAGATAACGAACTCGACCGTGGAGAACAATGTGATAGTGAACAACACGGGCTCGGGAATTTATGTTGCGCAGGGCTATACCGCCATAAAAAACAATACAGTGAGAGGGAGCAAGAAGAACGATACCGATTTAAATGTTAACGGCTATGGCATCCTCATTGACGGTGGGAGGGTTACCTTCCTCTATAATAATACATGCTGCGAAAACGAAGGCGCAGATATTGTTAACCAAGGGTTCGCAACTTTCGGTGACGATAATACTTGTGATGTAACGGATAATTACAACGATGAGGGAACACGAGGTTGCAACTTCTATTGCGGTGGCGTGAATGGTGCCTGTATCGGCGATGTTACAGGCGCAGTTTTCAGATGCGGAGATGTTGTGACAGAGAGCTGCACGTTCAACCGGAGCATGAGCTGTCGGGGCTGTTCCGCTCGATACGGATACGGTTTAATTGCTGGTGCGGATAACATTACCATTGACGGTGCGGGTTATGCGCTAACCGGGAACTTCTCGGGCATTGGAATCCTATGCAATCATTCCGGGGTCAAAATAAAGAACCTGCAGGTAGAGGACTTCTCTACTGGTATGGAGATAAAAAATACAAGTGGAGTCTTGATAGAGAACTGCACCGTGCGTACGAATCTCCTGACGGGCATAAACTTCAGTGCGGATAACGGCACGGTTCGCAATAGCAGGATTTACGATAATTTCGGTCCCGGTATATTTGTGGGCGGTGCTAACAGCGTCTTCGAGAATAATACCGTTGCGAAGAATAGAAATGGTACTCTACCGGGCTATCCGGGCCATGGCATCCATTTCAGTCCTGATGCGAAAGGCAATAACCTCACCACGAATTTCATCGGCGATAACGAATACTATGATATATACAACGAAGATGGGGCGTCGAATTATAATCTCAGCGATAACAATACCTGCGACATCGCGTTCAATTACTGGGATGCCTCAATGCTCAAAGATAAGAAGTATAACTGCACGTATGCATGGACTCCGCCCGACCTCATAATCTCCGAGAAGTCAGAGCATTGGGTTAATAAAGATGCTAAGACCTATCAGATTAAATACACAATAAAGAACATCGGGAAACCAAAATCACGAGAAGCCGGTCCAAGCACGACAAACCTCTCTATTGACAGGCGTGAGGTTGAACGTGCAGATGATAGAGTTCCTTCTTTAAATGCAAGTGAAAGCAAGACCAGGATATTCAATTACACCGTGAAGATGTCGGGTACAAGTGATGAAATTAAGGTCTGTGCAGATAGCGATAATGAGGTCAGAGAGAACAATGATGCGAACATCTTTTATTATAAGGATAATGAGTGGTATTCTGTGGAAGACCTCTTTGAGGATAAAGAAAAGAACAACTGCCTCAAGAATAGGTTCAGCGAATATGGAGAGGAAAGTTTCAGTCTTCCAGAGGTCACGAATCCAAATGCGGCATGTATTGCTCGGCGTGGTGGCCGTATCATAGCAGTTTACTGTTAAGGTGTGGTTCAAGGAGCCAGAGAAGCCAGAAGTACCGTCATTTGTTAGACCTGGAGGCGGAGGAAGACCACCCGCGGGTGAAGAGAATATCACGGGCTATGAACCCGGTCCGGGCGAAGGCGGAGGAGAAAGAAGCGTTGGAGAAGGCAAGGAAGCGCCGATAAATGAGACCAATAAGAGTGTAAGCGGTGGAAAAACGAAGGAGATATCAGGGTACCGAATTGGACCGAAAGGATTAGAAATATTGGTGGAGAATGTTAAAGTGGTGGCACCGGTGTTTTTGATAATCATGGTGGTAATATTTGTTGTGCTGTTCTATTCCGGATACTTTGGTGAGAAACGCGCGCACAGGAGGAAGAATAAGAATAACAGGAGGAACAGATAAAAACAAAAATAGAACCAGCAGTATTTATATCTGCTTATATCTGCTGGATATTTAGTTAGGTTTTGTCCAAAAAACCGAACTTTTTTAGGGAATGGTTTTTGTATCCCTAACTAACAATAAGGATACTATCAAAAGTTGTAAATAAAAACGAGCGACGGATAAAAAATGGTCGTACCACTTACAAGTTTGCCGGAGATTCTCCGTTCTGCAATATACCTCATCTCAACTTCGCTGCTCTACCCGGTGATCATCGTATTACTTGGATTGACGGCGCTGCTCGTGGTAGAGATCGGCATGTTCTCGTTTGAATGGCTTGCGAGAACGGGTAGATTGAAGAGAGGGAGCGTGGTAGAGGGAAAAGGCGAGAAAAAGCGATTGAAACGATTCGTAGCGTATTTCGCAAAGCGTGAGCCGAAAGATCTGGAAAGGGGAGTGGTTGAGGCGAAGACGCTGATAGATAGGGGCGAATTTGAAGAAGGGATTGATGTACTTGAGGATTGCACGACAAGGCGATTTGTATATCAGTTTTTAGACGGTCTTTTAGCGCTTAAAGCTAAGGATACCAAATTAAATAACCCGGAACCTGTTTCTGCTCATTTAGATATATTTTCGATAAATCTCGAGAAGTTACTGCAGAAACTGGAGATAATGGTCTCGAAGCGGCTCGAACGCACGAGGGTGATGGTCAGACTGGGACCGATGTTCGGGCTCATGGGCACGCTGATACCCATGGGTCCAGCGCTAGTCGCACTCACGAAGGGCGATGTGAACACGCTCGCAAGCAATTTAATCATCGCTTTTGGCACGACGGTCGTGGGATTGCTAATCGGTGGTGTTTCTTATTTGATTTCTATGGTCCGAACACGCTGGTATAAAGACGATATGAATGATATCCACTATATCTGTGAGGTGCTGTTTGGAGGGGGTGAATAAGAAAACCTCAAGCTTATACAGATTAACACAAGAAGATGAAGAAGAGGCTTTAGGAGGTGATGTGATATGAAGAAAATGAAATACATGAATAGGAAAACGGAGAGAGGTGATGACGGCGATGACGACCCGATGTCGGGCGTTGCGAACCTGTTCGACGTTGCGATGGTATTTGCAGTTGGATTGCTGCTGATGGTATTGATATACTTCAGCATGCCGGAGCTTTTGACACCAGAGGATGTGACAGTCGTGAAAATAAACGAGCATAATGTGGAAATAATCGCGAAACACGGTGAGAAGATCGAGAAGTTGGAGATGTCCAATGAGACGGTGGAGACGGAAATAGTGGGGAAGTTCGGGACAATCTACAAGACAAAGGACGGTGGGTATTTGCTCGCACCCGCAAATATGACCGGTGGTTGAAATACACCTTCTTTCTAAGTTTACGGAAGAACCGCGGGCTAAGGAAGGGAAAACGCGGAGGTGAAAGAGGGAATAAAAAATGAAAAGAAGCTTCATCGGGATACCGACGGTAATAGTAATGCTTTTGCCTTTGATATGTTCGGTTTCAGTGGGGAGCGTGAATGCGGGCTGCATTGGCGATATAACAGGTATAGATTATGGATGCGGAGATACAGTGATAGAGAATTGCACATTCAACGAAGATATGAACTGCACGACAAAATACGGGTTGATTATAGGGGCTGATGGCATTACCATTGATGGTAATGGTTATACAATAACGGGTCCTGTCGAGTATGCCGATTCAGAAGGTATTCACAACAAAGGTTGTAATAATATAACCGTAAAAAATTTGAATATTAAAGATTTTTGTTTCGGGATTTATTTTATGGATGCCAATAACTGTACTATAGACAACAATACGATAAGTTATGGCGTGGGAAGTGGGATATGGTTATTCACCTCATCATATAACAACATAACAAACAACGAAATCAATTATGGAAAAGAAGGACATGGCATTCTGCTATCTAATAATGCAACAAATAATGTGCTGAAATATAACAGGATATTAACGAAAAACGGTATTGGAATCTGCGTGCACGAGTCAAAAGAAAACGAATTTTATCATAATTTCGTTTGCGGTAATGCACGAGGGGATATAATTGTAGAACCGGGGTATGGAAATGTGGGCAATAACAACACGTGTAATATCACCGCGAATTATAATGATACCGGAACCGGAACTGGAAGTTCTCCATGCACTTATTCTTGCTACTCTGGAGTATTAGTATTGGATGAGAGCATAAAATTAGAACCCATCGCCACAACTACAACCGATAAAGATAAAACCCGTCGGGATTGTGGATGCGTATCGCCTTCGGGGAAAATATTCGGGTGCGGTGATGTTGTGACTGAGAGTTGCACGTTCAACTGCAATTTGTCCTGCCCTGCGGGGCACGGTCTGATAATAGGTGCAGACGGGATTATAATTGATGGCAGGGGTTACGTGCTGGATGGAGTGGAACCGGGGACGTGCAGTGGACTTAGTGTTCAGCGTTCCGGGATTTACAATCCGGGACATGATGGAGTGGTGATAAGGAATCTGGAGGTTAAGAACTTCTGTAACGGGATTTATCTCAAGGGCGATGAGGTTGCCGGCAACTTCGTTTACAATAATACGATAACTAACTGTGAGATACACCACAACGGTAATAACGTAGGGGAGACAGCAACGCATGGAATAAAGCTCAAATACGTATCGCGAAGCACGATAAGCGATAACAGGATACATCATAATAAGGGAGGAGGGGACAGTTGTGAGGGCGGTGGTAATGGAATTTTCCTCTACGCCGGCGATTACAATCTCATATTTAATAATACGATTTGCGATAACACGAAAGCGGGTATTTTCACCAAGATGAAACCCCGGTATAACAATATTTCATATAACGAGGTAAAAGGGAATGGGCAGGGCGGGATAATCCTGAGGTGCAAGTGCAGCAGCTCCTTTGACATCGAACATAACATCGTAACGGATAACAAGGGACCGGGGATTTACGTGGGCGGTCCTGACAATAAGCTCCGGTTTAATACGGTAATCAATAACAGGGATGGCTCGATTTATAGGAATGACGCCTCGATAGCCAATGGAATCCGTATATCGCGGGAAGCATACAATACCACTTTAATTTCAAATGAGGTTACGGGGAATGACGATGCAGATATATACGTGCGGGAGGGGCTTACAGCCACGGGCTATAATAATACTTATCGGACATTTCTGAATTTTGAGGATTCTGTTCCAGGCGTTGAATGTGAACAGGAGGTAGAGGGGAAGCGAATGGTGGTTTGGGAGGAAGTAATAGAAGAGACAAAACAGGGTATAGAACTACCGCCGGTTAAAGTAACACCGTTGATGGCTACATTGATTGTGGTTATCGCACTGGCATTTATACTGTACGGGTATTTACGGAAGAGAGCATGAAAGAAACGGGTAGAAGACCAGTATTAACGTTTATAATATCGCTATTGCTGGTAATCTCAGTAATGGTAATGGTAATAGTAAGTAGTGGTAGTGGTGGTGATAGTGGTGTATGGGATAAAGGGCTGAATACTAATATTGAAGAGCTAAAAGGGTATGCGGAGAAACTGGTGAGTGTAAGAAATTATAAAAATGCCGGTATATTATACAGTAAAATCGCTTCTCAGTATAGCAATAAAACCGATTGGGACAATGCATCAAGATATTACGTATTGGCGGGTGATAATTTCGTAATAGTGGAAGAATATGAGCGTGGTGCCGCATCTTATCTAAATGCTGGCGATTGCTATTATGAAAAGCGAGACTGTGATAATGCATCAAGATATTATACACTGGCGGTGGAGAATTACAAAAAGGTTGATGCGAATTATGATGGTTCATGGGTAAACGATAAGATTGAGCGTTGTAAGGAGCTGAGTCTGCTGAGCACGATGCTAATCTTTGGGGTGTTGCTGGCAGTGATAAAGTTCTCAGCGAAGACCGCATTTGGAACTGCCCTTGCGTCGCTTAATAAGAAAGAAATTTTAGGTGTTGCTTTGGTTTACTTCGCGGTTCCTTTTGCAATGAGCATCATAATAGGCGTTCCTGGTGGAGCATACAAATTTGCCAATGCGGTACTGGGTTCTTGGGTGATACTTGGTGCGATGCACATGCTAATAGCGTTTTTTTTGCTATTTTTAGGTTTATACACGATAAAGAAGTGGGTCAGGAGTAAAAAAGACATTACAAGGAAGACATTTTTGCTCATGGCTATTCCTTGTCCTGTATGCAGTGCGACGATGTTCATCGCATGTGCGTTGCTTATAATCATGGGTATGGGAAGCCTGGAGACAGGTATGCTGGTAGGGGGTGTGTTCTTTGTTTCCATTCTCGGGATGACGTTTGCGATACGGGGATTAAGATTAAAATTAAGAAAGAATTTGAATCCATCAAGTCTGGGTGGAGTGATGTTATTCTTCGGGTTGCTTTATTTCCTTTCGCTATTGCTTATACCGGCATATCTGCCTGTGCGTGATATGGAACTGAACATTGCGGGTATACCACCAAACGATGTGCTTATTGGATTGCTTTTTATGGCTGTCATGGTTGCTATAGGATTCATCAAACAACACTTTTTCTCTTTCAAACTTTTAGAAAAAGGTTGATTAAAAACGCTTCGTGTAAAAAAGAGAAATGGAGCCAGGACCGCTGTCGGAACTGATGAAAGTTATGTTGACTATAAGTAATTCATTGCTGTATCCAGTGCTGATACTGCTGGTGGTGCTGGTAGCGGTATCGTTTATGTTTGTCGGGGAACTTTTATCCGATTATTCAAAGAGGAGCGGGAATTTAGAGGATAAGTTTAATGGAGGACATCTGAGCGGTTTCTACAGTAAGCTGGAAGAAGTGCTCAACGAGCATAGTGATGAGGATACACTCGTGAGAGAAGTGGAGAGGTTATTAGTGGAGAAAGAAGTGGAAATGATGAAGAAGTTAGAGATACCGCGCATGCTTGTACGTGTTGGACCCATACTCGGACTCATGGGCACTCTTATTCCATTGGGTCCCGCATTGTTGGGACTGAGTGCCGGAAACATAGAACAGCTGGCGAATAATCTGGTGGTCGCATTTACGACAACGGTAGTGGGTCTTTTGATTGGCGCGGTTTCCATGGTCGTAGCCACCGTGCGACATAGGTGGTACACAGAGGATATGAATGATATGGAATATGTAGCGGAGAAATTGTTAAAACAAGCTTTGGAAAAGTTTGATCAAAACGCTCCACAAAAATGGAAATTAGGAGGTAAAGAAAATGGATAAAAGAACGAGGATAATGGGTAGAAGGAAAAGAATAGGAATAGGTGGTCACGGAGGGCTGGAAGAGGACCCGATGAGTGGCTTGACGAACCTTTTCGATGTCGCGATGGTCTTCGCCGTGGCGTTGATGCTAGCACTGGTGACTTATAGCAGCTTGCCTGAGTTGATCTCCGGGAAGAACGTTACGCTCGTGAAGAATCCCGGAACTGCGGATATGGAGATAATAACGAAGCAGGGAGAGAAGGTGGAAATACAGAAGGTTACGAATGAGACCGTCAAAGGCATGGGCAAGAAACTGGGAACGACATATATGCTGGAAAGTGGAGAGGTGATTTATGTGCCGGAAAGCTATCCGTAATTCTTTTTACTTACTTTTTAAAAGGATGGATATATGGAGAACACTTACAACACAAACAATAGGAAATGGCTGAAATCGCACCATGATACGCTATTCCCGTTTTTCCCATACCTCAAGAGGAAGCGTATCGAATGGCTGTTTGATAAATTAAGAGATAAAGGAGCGGAAAAGGGTGCGTTATATGTTCACATCCCTTTCTGCAGTGGTAAATGCACCTTCTGTATACTCACAAAGGAGCCACTTCCGCATCGTTCGCATACAGCAAATTATGTGAACGCAGTTCTGGAAGAAGCGAGTGCGTGGCGCGATTACTTTTCTCCGGTGGAAACTGTTTACATAGGCGGTGGCACTCCCACGTCACTCTCCTCAGAAGAACTCAAGTTGCTATTTGAAGGACTGGGAGAAATATTTAGAATAGAGAAGGATGCGGAAATCAGTATTGAAACAACCGCCAGCGAACTCACAGAAGCTAAAATGAACCTGCTTGCAGAATTGGGTGTCAACCGCCTTAGCATGGGTGTTCAGACATTCAATCTCGGCTTGAGAAATATTCTTGGAAGAAGAGGCGGGGGTAAAGAAGTCATTAAGAAATTGAATAGAGCGAGAGAGGTCTTTCCGCTCCTTACGATAGATATTCTGTATGATGTTCCGGGGCAAGAGAAGAGGGACGTAATAATTGATTTGCAAAAATCCGTGGGGATAGGTATTGATGGCATCTCCCTTTATCCTTTGATATACAGTCCCAAAGCGCCAATAACTAAACGATTCAAGCAACCACCAATCGAAATCGCAATGAGCATCTTTGAAACCGCAAAGAACTTTCTGGAAGATAATGGATACAACCACATAAATATCAACCATTTCACAAACGGGCGAGATAAATTCCGCTATTCTACGTATTTCAATAATTTGGGGAACGTTCTCGGTTTAGGTGCCGGGGCAACGGGTTTTCTGGCTGATTGCTTCATGAAGCACCAATCTACAAGTGAAAAATACATCCGAGATAGAGCGGGAAACGTCTTTAACGTGCCTGCGAATGTCATCCCCGTGTTGTGGTGCGTATCGCAAATCCAATACGGCAAGATAGATATAGAAACACCGCGAAGGAGATGGGATTTTGAGCCGCTTGAGGCGTTTGCCACGACCATAGAAAAATGCATGGACAGCGAGGAGATGATAGTCAGGAAGAATGTAATCGAACTCACCACGAAGGGTATGTTCTGGGCGAATACGATCGGTGCGGAGATGGCGGTTGAATGTTTATACAACGGAAGAGGAGAACTCGTGAGCCTTGAAGATAAGCCTTCTAAAATTGCAAAGGAGATCATGCTTGATAAGATAAGAAGCAGGAAGGACATATAACAGAACATAAGCCTTCGGTTTTTTATCCAAAACCTAACATTTTTAGGTTTATTTAGCAAAACCGAACATTTTTAGGGCAGGATTTTTGTATCCCTAACTTTTAATTAGAGATAGAGAAAGACAAAGATGAAATTGTTGAGCGAAGTCGAGCCCGAGGTGAAAGTGTCGGTAAAGAGAATAGATGGTGGATTGGAGGTCAAAGGGAATCTGGAGGAATTGGGCATTTCAGAAGGAACTGAACTCACAGTAGTGGCTACTGAGCCCGTGCACGTGCACGCGGGACCTATCTCACTGAGAGTAGCGGGAAAAGAAACCGTCGTAGCTCGCGGATGGGCGGATAAGGTCTATGTGGAGAGAGGAGGCGCGACGGTTCCTCTTCTAAGGCTCGAAGCGGGAGAAAAGGGGACAGTGGGCACAATAGAAGGCGGAAAAGTCTTTGAAGATTTTTTCGCTCTGCTTGGCATAGAAAAAGGTAAGGAAATAGAGTTCCTGCGCCATCTACCCGATGACACGCTGGTGTTGAAGATAGACGACCACGAGATAAGTATGGGCGAGGGTCAGGCATCGAAACTGATGGCAGAACACGGAGGGAAAAACATTCAGGTTAATTATCTCGGAGAAAATGAGAAGGCGAAGATAAGCAAGATAATCGGAGGGACCTCGCTAAAGGAAAAATTTGAGCAAATGGGCGTAGTGGAAGGCAAAGAGATAACATTGGTCAGGAAGGAGACGCCAGCACCGAGTCCAAAAAGGGGAACCTACGTGCTCGCGAAGCTCGGTGAGCAACTGGTGACCATCGGACGCGGGCTCGCAGAGAAGGTCTGGGTTGAATAAGTATAGTGAGGTGGTGGAAAGTAAAAATGGACAATTACGGCGCCATGCTACCATTAAGCCGGTTGAAACCCGGAGAAGTGGGGCGAGTAATGGCTGTTGAAGGCGGACATGGAATTCGTCAGAAGCTGTTCTTGAGGGGTTTATTCGAGGGCAGCGTGGTTCGCGTGATTTCCTGTTACGGACCCGTTACCGTGGAGGTGGATAGAAGCACAGTCTCCATAGGCAGAGGAATGGCGCAAAAAATAATCGTGAGGAGGATATAAGAAATGGAGAAGAAGTTGAGCGAGATGGATTTTGATGAGGAAGGAACGGTGAAGGAGATAGATGAGAATTTGAAGAAGCAAGTAGCCGGTATGGGCATCAGAGTCGGTAAAAACATAAGAATGGCGACGAAACAGCCCATAAAAGGACCGGTGGTGGTAGAAGTGGACAAGTCGCTCACGTCTCTGGGCTTGGGCATAGCGGAGAAGATAATAGTGGAGGTGGGATAGGATGAAAATCTTATTGATGGGGCATCCGAACGTGGGTAAAAGCGTCTTCTTCAATCGGCTGACGGGCGCGAGAGTCTTTGAGTCGAATTATCCGGGCACGACGGTGGATTTCATGAAAGGCTGGATGCGGCTGGAAGGCGAGGATGTCGAGCTGATAGACGTGCCAGGAACGTTCTCTCTGGAGCCAAAAGATAAAGCGGAGGAGGTAGCGGTGAAAATGCTTACCGAGAATAAAGATTCGGTGGTGGTATGCGTGCTCGACGCGTCGAAGGTAGAGCGGGGTCTTTACTTAGCTCTGGAAATCATTGAACGCGGTTACCCGGTTGTAGTGGCATTGAACATGTGGGACGTTGCGGAGGATAAGAACATAAGAATAGATGTGGAGAAACTGGAGCGGATTTTGGGCGTGCCCGTGGTGCCAACGACGGCGATAAGTGGCGAAGGGTTCAAGGAGCTCGTATCTAAGCTAAAAGAAGCGAGACCCGTGAAGATAGAAGAAATCGTTGAGCGGGCAGGTGCAGGTAAAGAAGGAGGTGGTGAAGTTGCCGCTGTCAGTGGATGAGCGCTGGGATCTGATAGAGAAGATAACGAAACAGACGGTGGAATTTGGTGCGTATAAGCATACACTGAAGGATGCGATTGCGGAACTCACGGTTAAGCCGCTTACCGGTATACCGGTAGCAATTGCGGTTTTGTATGGCTTCTGGTCGTTTTTCTGCGATTTCGCTGGCACTCTATTCACTGACGGCTTCATGGTTAAGATTTTTGATGAGCACTGGCTGCCGTGGTTGCAGTCGGTTTTTCCCGGTGGGTTAGGAAACCCGGTGTATGCACTTATGGTAGATGCGGGGCACCTGGAGAATGGTGTGCTTGTACCCTCGGACAATTGTTTTGAGGCTTTTGGAGTGCTCACCAGCGGACTGTTCGTGCCTTTTGGCGTGGTTCTGTGGGCGGTGCTGGCGTTTTATCTGGTGTTTGCATTCCTGGAGGATATAGGCTATTTGCCAAGACTGGCGGTTCTCGTTGATACAGTATTGCACAAAATAGGTCTGCACGGCTATGCGATTGTGCCCACTTTCCTTTCTCTGGGCTGCAATGTCCCGGGCGTAACGGCAACGAGAGTCCTGGAGACGAGAAAACAGAGGTTCCTGATGATTACACTATTGGGGATATTTATCCCTTGCGGTGCGCAGATAGGAATCATGCAGGATTTAGTGCCGGAACTGATGGGCTGGATATTCCTTACTCTTGCTATCGGCTATCTGGGCTTTGGATACATCTTGAACAAAATCGTGCCCGGTGAGTCGCCAGAGATCATAATGGATGTGCCACCGTATCGGATGCCAACATTGAGGAACATAGCGAGGAAGCTGTGGATAAGGACTTCGCGTTTCCTGCTCGTTGCGGTCCCTTTCGTTCTATTGGGCTGTCTGATTGTTGGTCTTATGTACCTGACGGGAGCGATGGACTGGTTAGCGTCTGTATTGGGTCCGTTACTAATAGTCTGGTTTGGAGTGCCGAAAGAGACGGTAGCGCCGTTAATAGCGGGCTTTCTGAGGAAAGATTTAGCGGTGGGAGTGCTCGGCGGTCTGATGGAACAGGGGGTAATGACTCACTTCCAGGTCTTCACATCCGTGGTTCTGCTCTGTATCTATTTCCCGTGCCTGGCGACGTTCGCACTGATGCTGAAGGAGGAGAACTGGAAAGAATTTCTCGGAAGCCTGGCTTCGCTTGTGGTGATGGTCTTTGTTTACGGTGGCTTGATACATTTAGTGGGGCTCATGCTGGGGGTGGCATAAAATGAACGAAATGGAAGAGAAATTTGGGCAGATATATTTCACGATTTTGGGTGCAGTGGCACTGGCATTTGGCGCTGCGGAACTGATAGCAAGTGCGGGAGGCGGATTTACATGGGGGATTTTAGATTCTTCCGGCGCTACAGACCCCCTGTTCCTGCCGTGGAGAGCGATAATCCTCTTATCTGTGGGATTCTTTTACCTGAGCAGTGTGAAGGATTTCGCGGAGGTGCATCAACTGGCGAAGGCGGTGATGGCGAGTATAATGATATGGATAGTTGCGGGAATGGCGATATGGACGAGGATAGCGAGTTCTATACCGGGGGAAGAGACGTGGTTCAACAGTTTAGAAGGCTTTTTAGCGAGTTATGCACCGCCGTACTGCCCGGAGATGTTTCTATTGCCGTTCTCGCTCGTGATTGTGTATTATATCATGAAGGAGAAGGAAGCGGAGAAATGAAAAATGGAAGGAGCAGAAGCAAAATGCGAAGTGGAAAATTGCCATTAAAAGCAGTGGCAGTCACAATCATGGCATTGGTTTTGATGGCGCTATCCACAGCGAGTTTTACCATTACCGTTGATGCGCACATGCCGGGTGCAAAGGCACCACCGGCGTTCGAGCTGTCGCCTATTGTAATCGCGGATGACGGGACAGAAATAGAGATAACGATAGAGGATGTGGGGAATTATCACAATGAGCGTATGAAGGAATTTAAGAGAGACATGCTTAAGAAGCAGAATAAAACAGAGGAAGAAATAGATAAGATAATAGAGAAGGAATTCGCAGGATCAACGGGTATCTGTCCATGTTCGTCATTTGCGTTCAGGGCAGCACTGCTGGGTATATCAGAACTGTGGGGCGATGAGATACCGGAGAGAGCGGACATAAAGTTTATCACTCGCCGCCCCACACCGGGTGCTACGCAATGTCTTCAGTATATAACAGGGACGGGACCAGGAGTTCCAGATGTGAAGTCTAAAGGAGAGCTTCAGATGATTCTGCCCGATGGAACTGAAGTAACGGATTTGTCGGTAAAGAACCTCAAGAAGTACATGGTGGACATGAATTTAAGCAACTGGAACATAGTAATCATCCGGAAATCCACAGGTGACGAGTTTGAAGTGCAGGTGAAAGAAGGAGTGATTCCAGAGGGTTTCTTCGAGCTGAGGAAGAAGGTGAAAGTAGAGAAGACGGCGACACCGGAGGAAATAGAAGAATTCAGGACGCAGTGGGAAGCTGTAAGGGATGCGTTTCTAACACAACCGGACTGGGAGCTTTTTGAAGGTGTGGAAGAGCCGGAGGAGGAAGAACCTGATGTCGTGGGAGGCGCAATATTCTTCTCGATACTGGTGATAGGGCTTGGTTTGCTGCTGGTTCTGTCTCTCAGAGTAAGAGTAAAAGTGCGTTAAAAATTCAAAGTGACATGACAGGGATAACCTTTCCCTTTTTTTCTCTTTTCATTATCCAGATTATCCAGAGGAATAAAATGGTTTCAACTGAGGAGATACTGTGCCGGATAGAGAAAGGCGGCACCTTAGATGAGCTTGCTGCGGAGTTTGGTATGAGGAAATCCGTGCTCGTGGCGAGGATAGAGTTCATGGTTCGTGCGGGCTATCTGTGCGAAATCAAATCGGGAGAAGGTCATGGATGTGGATGTGAAGGATGCCCGATGAGTAAAACGTGCAGTGTGCCCGTGCCTGGCGGTGGGAGAGGGTGGGTGAGGATGTATATGCTGACAGAAAAGGGTAGAGAATACATAGAAGGTGTCAGGAGGGATAAATAATAAATGGAACAATTACAATTTCAAAAGGCGATTGAAGAATTTCAGCAATTGTTTATCTCAAATTCACTGAGATACTACACTGAGGCAGATATACATGTGGTCTTCTTCCGAATACTTGAAAAAGAATTGAGCAGTAGAAATCTTCTTCTCTTTGATGGAGATAAGCAATCCGTGCTTCATCGGGAATATCCCACATTTAACCGACTTTTGAAGGAAAAGGGTAAAAAGGGGTTATATGTTCCACAAAGGGAAATAAATAAAAATAAAAATTTGAGAGAAAGATTAAAGAAACAGCGCAGAGGACATTTCGATATTGCAATTTGGGACCCGGACCAATCATGGATGCTCAATGAATTGAGAGACAAAAGTAGTTATCAAAATCCAAAGAAATGTTATTTTAAAGGGGCAAATAATAACGTGGTGCCATATAACCCGGTAAAATATGCATTTGAACTTAAATTCAATAGGTTAGGCACCGAACTTTTTAGAGAGCTGTACAATGATTTCTATAAATTATCATTGAGGAATGGGCGTGATAATGAAGAAGACATACTCGAAGGTTATTTGATATATACAATTAGAAAGTCTCCAATAGAGACTTCAAAATTTACACGCGAGTCATACCAGTGGAGTAGTCATTTCCTGTCCGACGAATCTTATTTTCTTAGCAAATTAAGAGACATCTCAATTGGAAAGAATATGAATTTGTATCTCAAAACGAACTTTACACTTGATGCACAAATAAAATCCTCTGGAACGAAAAAAACGAAAACAGAATCCAAAAATCGAGCCCTCGCTGATGAAATTGTCGAAAAAATGCAAATGGTGGGGGAAGATAGCATGGTGGATAATCCTCAAAAGAGGATCAATATTGTTGTTATCGTTTCAACGACTGTTGACTGACGACTGACTGGTGCATATAGCAATAGCAAATAAAGAATAAGAGGGGGAGTATATTTTATGGTGATATAAAAAGATGAAGGAACTGTTAATCGCATCGGTGGCGTTTGCATTGTTCATCCTGTGTCCGAGGATGGCGGGTATGACGAAGGTCATATCAGATGCAAGCAATGTAAGCCTTGTCAAGGTTGTAGTAGTCGGAACAGTTGTTTCGCTTCCGCTGATAATAGCCATGGCACTCGTATTTGTGAGATACGGGCTTGTTGCGGCTCTGGCGTTTTGTGTAATTACGGATTTCGCAGCGGCATTTGCAATGCGCGAGATAAGTATGAAGGCGGGAGTGGAAACACTTATAATCGCATTGTTCGTGCTTTTAGGTGTTAAAGTTGCGTCAATGCTCTCGGGCTGGGTGAGTTGAATGGAGGAACTGAACTGGCGCGAAATCTGGGAAGAGAAGCAAAAGCAGAGAATGAGACCCTTGAAGATAGCATACGATAAGGATTTTCGTGCTAAATTCGCCGAAGACTACTCTGCGCAGGCTAAATACAACAATTATGAATATGGAAGGAAAGCGGTAGGTGCATTGGGTGATATACTGGATGATGACTTTGAAGTTCTGGAAATAGGTGCCGGACCCGGAACATTGACTATACCGTTAGCCATGAGGGTAAAAAGGGTGGTAGCTATTGAGTATTCCGAAACGGCTGTGGAGTATTTGAGGAGGAACATGAAAGAGAGTAAAGTTGAGAACGTTGAAATAATGAATAGAAACTGGCTGGGAGTTGCCGACCATGAAATAAAAGACCGATTTGATTTAGCTGTGTGTTTTCATTTTCTGTGGCAGGTGCGCGACCTCGCGAAACATTTGAAGAAGATGGAGAACGCCTCACGGAGATATTGCGCGGTGATACAACCCGCGGGAAGAGATAGCATAGTGAAGGAGCTGTGGACGGAAATAACCGGGAAAGGTTATAAGGGCGAGTTTGACCCCGATGCCGATTACTTCGCTTATCAGGTACTGCGGCAGTGGGGTAGGCTGGTGAATGTGCGAGTAATGAATTACAGCGTAGAGCGTGATTTCGAGCAGGAAGTGCGGTACATAGCGAGTTTCATAGGTAAATACGTGGAGGTGGATACTCATGTGAAGGAAATCATCGAGCAATACGTTTCGGGGAAGGGAAAGGGTTTGCATAGAGAGAAGCGTTCGGCAGTGGTGATGTGGTGGAGTATGGTTTGATGGTTTATTTCAGTTACTGATCCTATAAATCGCAAGTGAGGGGAGACAAATTATGAATGAAATCGTGTATAAACCGATAGGAATTATTCACTCTCCTTTCAAGAATCCCAAAGGGATGCCCATACAACCAACGGGTGCCAAAGGCGTCGCTGGAACCGTAGAAGTATTCCAGGAATACTGTGCGGGGCTTAAAGATATTGATGGTTTTTCGCATATTATTCTGATTTATCATTTTCATCTATCTGATGAATGTTCATTGGAAGTCAGACCATATATGGATGAGAATACGCATGGAGTATTTGCCACAAGAATCCCGGGGCGACCAAATCCCATTGGTATCTCTGTAGTGCGTTGTGTCAAAGTTAAAGGGTGCATGATTCATATTCAGGACGTGGACATTCTGGATGGGACCCCTCTGTTAGATATCAAGCCTTACGTTCCCGATTTTGATTCTCGAATGACAGAACGAATAGGGTGGCTTTCCGGGAAATCGAGTAATGTATATAAAAAGAGGTCAGATGGCAGGTTGGTATAGAGTTCCATTTAGGGATATTATTGTTGTAAAAAAGGGGGATTGAGATAAAAATGTTTTACAAGAGGGACAAGAGGGTGGAATTATGAACATACCCAAATTTTACATCAGAGCCGAGTATTTCCTCTTGGGACTGAGGGATAGATTTGGCATACCATTCAACCCACGAGAGGAGTTAAATAAACTCGATATCAGGGAAGGGCAGATAATTCTGGATTACGGCTGTGGTATAGGTTCTTACACTTTCCCCATCGCTAAGCTCGTGGGTGAGAGCGGGAGAGTGTATGCCCTGGACAAAGAGCCAGTGGCTGTAACGAGGATTGAGGAAGAGGCGAAGAAGCAAGGACTTCGGAACATAATCACGATATTATCCGATAGGGAGACCAGCTTGCGTGATGATAGTGTGGATGTGGTTCTATTTTATGGTGTGCTTCCGGAGATTAAGGATAAAGAGTCAGTGCTGAAGGAATTGCACAGGGTTTTGAAGCCAGACGGCTACTTATCCACACGTTTTTGCTTTCGTATCAAAAAGGACAGGATTTTAGAAATTATGGAATCCGCTGGTTTTTCTCTGACAGAGCAAAAGGGGCACATACTTAACTTTGAAAAAATATGTAATAAATAAAAAATAGTGAGCTGAAACGGGAAAATGAAGGAGTTGTTAACCGGCATTGTTCATCCTGTGTCGAAGAACGGCGGGCATGACGAAGGTCATATCAGACGCGAGTGACGCAAATCCGGTAAAAGTGGTGGTTGGAAAGATGGTTGTGCTTCCGCTGATAATAGACATGGCGCTCATTTCCAGCGATACGGGCTCGTTGCCGCTCTGGCTCTGGCGTTATGCGTGGTTACCGTTACCGATTTCGCAGCGGCGTTCGCAATGAAGGGGATAAGTATGAAGGCGGGAGTGGAAACACTTATGATCGCATTGTTCGTGCTTTTAGGTTAACTATGTCTGATAAATTGTCTTTAGGTTTGTTCGATAAACTAAGGTCATTTATATTTTGATTGGTGCGGTTTTTCGGGGTTTGTTTGTAGGAAATTTTTTCTCTGGGTTCAGTCAATATTCTGGTTTATTTAATAGTCTATCGGAGGTGGTGAGAAAGAGAATGTTAATTAAGTATTATTCCTCATCATTCTTTTTAAGCTTGCAGATAACGTATTGCGGGTATGCGAAGCCCGTATGGGTTTGGGTGAGTGTAAGCGAACCGCATGCCCGCTGTTAGGCGGCGTTGCCATTAAAATCTCCACCATCGGCATCTCTGGTGACCGTGGATTAGGTATAACTTTCCTTGTGCTTGGGTCAACTATAAGGTCTAACTGTTCAAGTATTATCTGACCAACAAGAGGTTGAGCACCTTCTGGTTCTGCAAGAACGTTAAATTCGCCTGCTCTACCACACATTTCTACGGTTACAATACCGTAAATCGGTTTAATTTCTGTTTTGCTATTTGCATATCTTACTTTCACTTCCCTCATCTTTCTCAAATTGAGTTCATTAATGATGTTTTGGGGCAATACGAGCATCGTTGCACCTGTATCAATGACCGCTTCCACTTCAATTGACTTTTTCGGGTCAAACAGATTTGTTACCTTTACCTTCTCTATCACCTTCCCCATTTCATTCCCTCCTTTATATCCCTATGTGTCGCACATTTAAATACTTCGTTCATCCCCCTAAACCATCGGGAACAGAATGATGGATGTTCACATGCATATCACCCTTTGCATCTTTGCATATTCTTCCGAATGATTCACGAATCTGTGCTCTTTCACGTTTTTTTCCCTCTATTACGCACTCGTATATCGGATATTCATCGGTGTTGACCTTCATCTCACCCTCAGAGACTGTTTTAAGCATCTTTTTCGTATCGTCTCTTGATGGGTCCATTCGTGAGGTCATTGAAATATCTGCCGCAGTTCAGGCAGTGATACTATGATACTATACTTCGCATCTCCTTCCCCTGTGTATCCCTCCCTATGTATCCTTGAAGCCCCACAATACGGGCATCTCACCCCGTCTGCCACCTTAGCTTCCACCTTAGCTTCCTCCCCACTCAAACTAACTCTCTCTATTCGGCAGAAATACTTCTTTACTATGCTTGGTTCAATCATACTTTTATATTGGTGATTTTACCTATTTTATACGATGAAATGTGGGGATGAGCGAAATGACACTGGCGGATAAGTTTGAGGAACTGAATAGCCGGAGAGAGAAGGCTTTGATTGGCTTCATCACCGCTGGCTATCCTGATGCAGATGCGACCCCCGCGATAGCAGGTGCATTGATGCGTGGTGGTGTGGACATACTGGAGCTCGGTCTGCCGTTCTCTGACCCTATTGCCGATGGTGTTACGATACAGCGAGCGAGTGAGCGCAGTTTACGCGCCGGCATGAATCCTGACGTATACTTCGAGGTCGCATCGGCTATAAAAGGTGTGGAGAAGGTCTGTCTTACTTATTATAATCTCATCTTGCAACGGGGACTGGAGCAGTTCGTGAACGATTGTGAAAGTGCGGGTATAAGCGGTATAATAGTGCCGGACTTACCGGTGGAGGAGTCAGAGCCTCTGCTGAATGTTTGCAACAGGTATGAAACCGATTTGATATTCCTTATTGCACCCACGACCACAGATAAGCGAATGGTGAAGATTCTGCATGCTGCCGCTGGCTTCATCTACGTCGTATCTCTGCTCGGCGTGACAGGAGCGAGGGAGAGGCTCTCTGATGCGATAACGCCTCTCATATCTCGTATAAGGGAGCATGAGTCGGCGATGAAGATAAAAGTGCCACTGGCTGTTGGTTTCGGTATCTCAAAGCCCGAGCATGTAAGAACTGTATCTCAGATTGCGGATGGAGCAATTGTGGGCAGTGCGATATTAAGGATGATAGAGGAGGGAGAGGGGAGCGGTGATGGTCTAATGCGGAGGTTAGAGGATTTTGTAAGGTCATTAAAAGCTGCTACTGTTGTATATAACAAAACATAAGTGTAAGATAATGCCCGATGAGGGTCTTCATCTCGCTCTCACACTGTTCATCATTGCTTCCTGCTTGAGGGAGGATGAGCGTAAGGCAGCTATCGCTTTAGTTCCTTTTGGGCTATTGTGCGACCTCGATTCGTTATTCGGTGTACACAGAGCCACTCTCCATAATATATTCGTGATATTCATCCCGATTATCATCATGGCTATCAGGCGCGAGAAGAGTAAGTATCTCACATTAGCCGCGCTACTCCTCGCTTCTCACATATTCATGGATGCGTTTTATAACGGTGTGTTCCTCTTCTATCCGTTCTCACAGGAGAGTTATAACCTCAAGTTCTGGTTCGGTCTGAAGGAGAGGGGTTTGAGCGCGCTCTTCACGTGGATAGTCCCCGGGAAAGTGGGTGAGATAGTGTATGTAACCACTCCCTCACCAGGTGTACCTCAAATTCCAATCATTGAAAGCGGAACGGAACTTGTAGTTTTGATATTAGCTTTACTCATGTTCTCTTTGAGATTCAAAGTCTTCTTTCATCAATAAACTAATGAAAGCGGGAATCCATTGTTTTCAAGAATGAATAATGCTTCGCTTAGCATTTAAGGCAATAGATGCTATGGATGTTATAAACAAAGAAACAAAGATGAAGTTATAAATATAAATGATGCATATGCATACAGCAAAGTCAATGTAAGGGATAGTCTGGGTCTCGCCAGGGCTATATTGTATATTGGCATCCATAGGGAATATTGGTTAATCTCGTGACTCAACTCATGACAAAATAGGAAAAATTAAGTACGGCTGACATCGAATATCGAATACACCTGCATACTCATACTATATCAACTCCATCTCTTTCAGCACCTCAAGAACCGGTGGTGGATCCCACAACCATTCGACTTTGACCCAAAATCCGGGTATGAGTTCAGAATGATATATCCCATGCTCATCTTCTATTCGCCTCTCATATCTTCCTTCCTTCAACTTCAAGACGAAGAAATCAGCCCTCTTCAAATCAGGGTCAAGTATCCAGTATTCTTTCACACCGCCAATTTCATATTCTGCAAATTTCTCGCCTCTGTCTCTCAATCTGCTCTCTTCGGATACAATCTCAACGACGAGGTCTGCGGGACCGTCAAGATGGGTCTTCTTGAGCATCTTGAGATTCTCCTTCCTGACAAAGATTATATCAGGCTCTCTTCCAGGTAAATCTGGACCGGTTTTCATCTGGAACGGAGCGGAGCGTACGATTCCCAACCTCTTCGTCTCAACATAAATGCGTAACACAGCAGTAAGCCAGTCAGATAAATTCTGGTGTATATTCGATGCTGGGCTATACCTCTCCATTTTCCCATTTACCCATTCCGCAAGGGTGTCCTCATCACAAAAATCAAGGAAATCTTCGTAGCTTATGTATTTCTCATCTTCTATTTCCACCTTTTCCATATTTTCCCTTCCCCGGTACACTTTTATTACATTTATGATTATAAAATAAAACATTTCAGTCAGTTGTGTTGTGCGCTGTGCGTACCTTCTCAAATTGAAAAATTCTCAATCAAAAATAACGCGTATAAAAGAAAGCGTTTGAACTACTTCTGACAGGATAACCATGTCTATGCAGTTATTATATTTATATATTTTCCAGCTTTTATATAACCGTATTGTTGTATATATGCAACTATATGCCTACGATGCGGGGCAATGTGACCCTAAGAGGTGTACAGCGCGGAAATTAGCACGAGCAGGCTTGATAAGATTGGTTAATAAGATGCGGATGATACCATCTAAAACGATTTTGCTCGTTCCTACTGTTAGCATAGCGCTTTCACCCGCAGATAGAGAATCTGCGAGCAGTATAACCGTCTTCGATTGCTCATGGAAAGCGATAAGCACTTTTGAGGCGGCTTTCAGGAACTTGAGAAGAAAGAATCGGGCTTTACGGGCTTTACCTTATCTCATCGCATCGAACCCGACGAACTATGGCAGACCTTTTATCCTGAGTTCCGCGGAGGCGTTCGCAGCTGCTCTGTTCATACTCGGTGAGAGAGCGCAATCGCGAGCTATACTAAGCAAATTCAAGTGGGGCGATGAATTCCTGAGGTTGAATGAGGGGATGTTACTTGCGTATTCCAGTGCAGGTGACAGCAAAGAGGTGGTGGAGCTGCAGAAGAGGTTCATGAACGGGAAAAATAGAAGGTATTTATAAAAGGTAAAAAAATAATCAATATAGGGATAAGATGGGCGTCTGTGTTGTAAATGATGCATATACGGGAGAGAAGCACCGCGCAATAAGACTCGGTAAGGAGGATGCGAAGGATATCTCCGCACTATATAAAGAGGTCTGGCTTAAGGCGTATGAGTACCCGAAGGAATGGCGTGAGAAACGCGCGATGAGTGAGGAAGAGATAAAGAAGGAGATGGATTCTGGCTATTTCTTCTTCGGTGTTCGCATAGATGGTAAGCTGGTGGGTGTATATAAAGCGTCCATAACAGAAAGGGGTTGTTTCGGCGAGCAGCAAGCAGTCCTGCCGGAGTATCGAGACCAGGGTGTAGCTTCAGCCATGTATGAGCAGTTCTTTGAGTTCGCGAAGGCGAATAAGTGCAAGGTGAATTATGTGAACATCCTTGCAGGTAACGAGCCATGCGAACGAGCAATGAAGAAATACAACTTTTATAAGACCGGTAAGCCATGGGAACAGAGTAAGGGCATGTGGGTTCAGACCTACGAGCGAAAGGTGGATAGCACCCCTGAGCAGGAGCAGGAACAGAAACAGGAACAGGAATAAAACTCAAATACAAATATATCAGCTCAACATGGCTCTATCGTTGATGGCGGCTTCGAGGAGATCGCATAGGTGACCCATGTAACACCTCTGACTTCATTTGTTATTCGTCTGCTTATATCCTCAAGTACTTCATAGGGTAATTTCACGAAGTCGGCAGTCATCGCCTCTACGGACTCGACCACCCTTATTGTGACGATTCTACCCAGACTCCTCGCATCACCGAGCACACCGGTTGCGAGGTCGTCGCCGACGATTGCAAATGCCTGCCATACGCGGTCATACCACCCGCTGCGCTTCAGTTCCTCCTCCACTATCCGCGAGGCTTCACGGCATATTCGCAGTTTCTCCTCCGTGACCTCCCCTATCACACGAGCTGCGAGACCCGGTCCCGGGAAGGGATGCCGATTTATTATTGACTGTGGGATACCGAGCTCCTTTGCTACTTCCCTCACTTCGTCCTTATACAGCTCCTTTATTGGCTCTATCAGCTTTAGCCCCATCTTGGCGGGCAGTGCACCCACATTGTGGTGCGACTTAATTCTCGATGCCTTAGAACCTGAACTCGCCCTCGCACTCTCTATTCTATCCGGGTATATAGTGCCCTGAGCGAGGAAATCCGCACCTATCTTCTTCGCCTCTTCTTCAAATATCTCTATGAAGAGCTTACCAATCACCTTCCGTTTCGCTTCTGCATCATTAATGCCACGCAATGCATTTAGAAACCGCTCTCTTGCATCTACGAATACTACTTTCAGTTTGAGCCTGTCTCTGAAGGTATTCAGGACTTCCTCTGCCTCGCCCGCACGTAGCAGTCCATTATCAATGAAGATGCATGTGAGATTATCACCGATAGCCCGGCTGACGAGCATTGCGGTGGTGGAAGAGTCTATCCCGCCACTGAGACCACATACAACTTTGCTACCCCCTGTCTCCCTTTTTATCTCCTCTATCTTATCTCTGACGAAGGATTCCATCGTCCAGTTTCGTTCACAGCCACAGATACGGTAGAGGAAGTTCCACAGGATTTTATCACCATTATCTGTATGGTGGACCTCAGGATGGAACTGAATGCCATAGGCATAGATTGTGTGGCTATTGCTTATGGGGATACGGAATGCTGCTATGGGTGAATTCTTTGTATAGCCTATTATCTCAGCACCCTCCAGACTCCTTATTACATCACCATGTGACATCCACACATTCAGTCTCCCGCCAGTGTTCAAGCCCTCAAACAGTTCAGAATCGGGCTTGAAGAATAGCTCTGTTCGTCCAAATTCGCCCTTCCTGCCCTCTTCCACCACTCCTCCTCTCATATATGCGATTAACTGTGCACCATAACAGATACCGAGGATTGGGATATTCAACTCAAATATCTCAGGACTGCATCTCGGGCTATCAGGCTCGTGAACGCTAAAGGGACTGCCAGAGAGTATAATGCCTCTGACCTTACCCTTACCGCTCTTACCGCCTGTTGCTTTTTTCAGCTCCTCTATGGGCACATCAGAAGGTAGAAGTTCGGTATATACACCCAGGTCCCTGCATCGCCTCACTATGAGATGGCTGTATTGCCCGCCGAAATCGAGCACCACCACTCTATCTCTATTCCATGTCATCCCTTAAACAAATATTTTTAAATAGTTTAATTTTAATACTAAACTCATGATGAAAACAAAATACAAAATAAATCTTAAAATAGGGATTTTATTTGGGATTGCAGGGTTCATTCTAACTCTTTTATTTTGGTATTTAACAACGGGTACATTTGATTGGAGATTTCCTGCTGTAATAGGGTTTGGATTTTTTAGTGGAGGATTTTTAGGATCAATCTTAAGAGAATTGTACAAGACTGGTGAAGAGAGGAAGGCAAATTTGGTTATGTTAATTATTATTGGTTTGTTAATAATTTCACAGGTATATTCGCTTGCAACTGGACAAATAAGAGGTCCAACATGGAGAAAGATTTCAACAGGCACTACTATAATTGGATGTGTTTTTGTTGGGTATGTTATAATTTCATCGCTTATAAAAAGAATAGAGACAAGACGGATAAATAATAGGCGGGCACGTTCTTAATTAAAAACGCTCGGGGGGGCAAACTCTTTGGAAAGCTTCGCTTTCCTTGTCCTCGTTTCACTCGGAGAATATAACAGCGGATAAAAGGGAAATCGAAGATTTTCCCAAATTGCCTTCGGCAACTTCTTTTATCCACAAAACGTTAAAGGGAGCTTTGTTTATTCAAACTCTCTAACTGCACCTCGTCCAGTCTGGGGAATGCATTATGAGCCCTTGTTCTGCTTATATGGAGTGCAGCGCAGGCATTGGCGAATTCGAGGCATTCTTCTGCTGCTTTACCTTCCAGGAAAGCGTATATGAATCCTGCATTAAAGACATCGCCTGCACCAGTTGGCGATACCACCCTCACCTTGAAAGAAGGAGAGCTCACCGTGAAATCAGAGGTTACCCATGAAGAGCCCTTTGCACCCCTGTGGACAATCACGTTCCTGCATCCTCTTGCCAGTATATCCTGCTCTTGCTCCTGCTCCGGCTCCGCTGATAGCTCCTTTAGCTCTGCCTCATTTACGAACAGGAAATCGGTAAAAGGTAGAAGTTCAAAGACGGTCTGCTTCGCACTGCCCGTCCAGCCAAGATAAGCACTCCATCCGATATCAACGCCCGTGAACGCATCGTGGGATTTGGCTATCCTGAGTAAATCCTTATTCACTGTGAATAAGCCCTCAGTGTTCCAATGTCCTGCTCTCATAACGAATCGCGCACGTCCTAAAAGTTCAGTTTCCACATCTTCTCGCATGAGGTCCTGATTCGCACCTCTATCTGTGAGCATAGACCGGCTACCATCTTCAAATGCTATGCTCACCGTTATCCCGGGATGTGGCTTTCGTTCTGAACTGCGGGCGATGCAAACCACACCGAGCCTTTCCAGCTCCGATAATAGCCAGTTTGATAGCACATCATTGCTGAGCTTGCATATAATAGCAGTCCGCAATCCGAGCGAAGCGCAAGCGGCTGCGCAGTTACCTGCCTGACCGCCAATGCTGAGCATGAATTCACAGCCTATCTGCCTGTCCCGTTCCGGGTATGCCCGTATCGGCTTCGTTGCTATATCACAGAAGACATCACCTATAACAAGCACATCATACTCATAGCTCGCTTTTTGCATCTCCTTATCCTTCCCCTGGCGCTTCGCACACTATCCGTAGCGGGCATTTATCGCATTTCTGCCGCTTACAGTATCGTAAAAAGAGCTTGACGAGTGCAGCTTCAATCTTAGCCAGCAGCTCACCCGAGGCTGAGAATTGGCTCAAATCTATGCCCAGATGCTCTGCGGCTATTCTTGCACTCTTCGAGACTTCGGGGTTTATCTGCCATACGCCACGCAACTCGCGCAGGAATATCTGCACTGTTACTCGCCCAATGCCCTTAAATTCAATCAATCTGCGCTCAAGGTCTTCTGTTGTGGTAGATTGTTCATAAATGTTATCGAGAGTGCCATATTCATCTTTAATACGATGCGCTATCTCGAGCAACTTCGTCGCTGTTGAAAAGTCGTATCGGACATAGCCGCCTTCATCCAGAATCTTCACCAGTTCGTCCCAGCCGGCAGCAATGACCTTATCAGGGCTATCTATCCCGTGACGTTCAAATGCCTTATACGTCTGTATGGCGATCTTCTCGCTTATCCGCGCACCGAATAATATAGAAGCCAAAAACCACCTGAACCTGCCTGAGGGTTCCTTAAGGTCTATACCAAGTGTCTCCGCATAAGTCGGGAAATTGGCAATAAGCAGGTCGAGTTTGTTTTTATTTTTATTCTTATTCTCACTCTCCCCCTCTTTCATCTCTCGAAAAGATATTAGATATTACAAAGAAGGGCATTATATATTATAGAATAAACCAAAAAATGATAGACGATAAGGATTTAAAGCGAGTCGCTTTAGAGGAAGGAGTCAGTGAAGAGAGATTGAGGCGACTTATTCGTTCCGGTCGAGTTGTAATACCGTGTAATGCGATGAGGAGAGAGGGGATAACACTGAAGGCAATAGGGGAGGGCATGAGCACGAAGGTGAATGTGAATGTAGGGACATCCAAGGACTATGTAAACGTGAGAGAGGAGCTGGAGAAGGCGAAGATAGCAGTGAAATATGGTGCCGATACAATAATGGACCTCTCAACAGGAGGTGATCTCGATGAGGTTCGCAGGCTGATATTGAAGGAAGTGAATGTGCCTGTGGGTACAGTACCGATATATCAGGCGGCACTGGGTAAACGTGGTGAGAGAGCGGTTGTGGATATGACCTCTGATGACATGTTCAATGCGGTTCGGCAGCATGCGAAAGACGGTATTGATTTCGTCACCATCCATGCAGGCGTGAATCTTAACTCACTGGAACGGTTGAAGAGGTGCAACCGCATCCTGGATGTGGTGAGCCGTGGAGGTGCCTTCCTTGTCGCATGGATGATTCATAACGAGTGTGAGAATCCGTTCTATGCGGAATATGACTACCTGCTGGAGATAGCGAAGGAATATGAGTTAACACTGAGCCTTGGCGATGGTATGCGACCAGGCTGCATCGCTGATGCTTCGGACAGGGCGAAATACATGGAGAACATAATTCTCGGTGAGCTCGTTGCGCTCGCACGAGAAGAAGGTGTGCAGGTGATTGTAGAGGGTCCGGGACATGTACCACTGGACGAGATAGAAGCATCTGTGAAGACAATAAAGCATATAACCGATTTCGCACCGCTTTACCTGCTTGGACCGCTCGTTACTGACATTGCTCCGGGGTATGACCACATTGTGAGTGCGATAGGTGGAGCAGTAGCAGGTATGTACGGCGCTGACTTCCTGTGCATGGTCTCACCCTCCGAGCATCTCGCACTGCCTTCTATACAGCATATAAAGGATGGCACGGTGGTTACGAAGATAGCGGCGCATGTCGCAGACATTGTAAAAGAGGAGCAAAGTGCACGTGCGAAACAGCGTGACAAGGAGATGGCGCATGCGCGTAAGAATCTCAATTGGGAGAGGCAGTTTGAGCTCGCTATAAATCCCGAAGAAGCACGTATGATAAGGAATAGCAGACCCTCAGAGAGCGATGCATGCTCCATCTGTGGTGATTTGTGCGCGATAAGGCTGGTAAAAGAGTTCTTGAAGAGTTAAGCAATTGGCAATTACAATTTAGTTAGTTTTAGACCACGACCAGCTCATTCAATATCAGCACAGAGAGGGCGATTAAGAGCGCAAAGGTGTATATTCTTCTGTCCCATGCCAGTACCTTCTTACCGTCCAGTACGCTGATAGGAATCATATTGAAGAGTGCAAGCCATGCGTTTATGAACATGCCGAAATAGCCCACGTGCCTGAACAAGCCGTGAGAGAAATAGAATAGGGGTAAGAACATCATTGCTAACGCAACGTTCATCATCGGTCCTGCCAGTGCTATCTTCCCGCTCTCCTCACGCGTAAGATATGGATTGAATATCATGACAGCGCCCGGTGCTGCGAAGATGAAAGGTAAGAAGAAGGGTAGTAGCACCGCAATAAAGAGCATAAACGGCTCCATTCTGAATTCTGACCAGCTTCCATAGCTCTGTGCAACGAATTTATGCGCCAGTTCATGAAATATAAAGGCTGAGCCAACTGTAATAGTGGAGAGAATGAATACATTTGCCCAACTCAGGTTCAAAACCATCCAGCGTTTGATGAGCACGGTGAATGCGAAGGAGATAGCAATCCATGCAATCATAAGATGCTTCAGTTCCGTGCTACTCGTTCTTATCTTCATTACTTACCACATACCACATGAGTTGAATTGTAAGTAATATAATAGTATATAGCCCGGCACGGATTCGAACCGAGGTCGTGAGATCCAGAGTCTCACATGCTTGACCACTACACCACCGGGCTATGCGCTATGCACTATGGGCTATATGCTATATTATTATAGGAATGATAGTAAAAATATAATATTTATCATGTGGCTATATCTAAAGGTCAAATTTAAGTGCCCAATAAATGCGATTGATAATTAAGATAGAGCCTTCGGAGGATTTCTCTGCGGATGTGGTGTATAAGCACACGATTCAGGGATTTATATACGAATGCCTGAAAGATGTGGAGGAGGATGCAAACTTTCATTCTGCGAAGCGGTTCAAGTTCTTCTGCTTCTCCGATATTTTTCCGGGAGGTGATTTCGTGGAGGGTGAAGCGAAGCGTTTTATCGTGTCATCGCCGGATGCGGGGCTGATGGAGCGGTTGTTTAGTGGGCTACGAGCGAAGAAGGATGCGCATATCGGTGCTCATAAGATAAGGATAGAGGAAGTGAAGAAAGTGAAAGTGCCACTCAAAAATCAGTTTATCTCGGGCAGTCCGATAGTGCTTTACAAAGACAGTCGAAGGAATCTTTACTACTCTTTTCGGCGAGATGGCGACCTCGATTTCTTTCTCACGAGGTTGAAGGATAATGCGGTGAAGAAGTATGAGGCGTTTTACGGCGAGAAGCTGGCGATTGAAGATGAAGAGCCGTTGTTCGACAGGTTGAGGTTCAATAAAGAGGTTGCAGTGAAGAATGTGAAAGGTGGCAAGGAGTTCATAATAATAGGTAGTATGTGGTATTTGCTGGAGAAGTTTGAGATAAGCGAAGAGATGAGGAGGTTTTACTGGTTTCTGATGGAGTGCGGGCTCGGAGAGAAGAACAGCATGGGGTTCGGGTTCGTGAATCCGGTGAGGTAGCGTTCATTTTTGAGGGTTTGGTTCGGCTAACCACTATCCACTAACCACTAACCACGAGATTACACTACACAGGTTTTCACAAGAAAATAAAAAGTTGGATGGTGTTACCTTTACCTCACGGTATCTTTATATGGGGTTAACACAAAAGATAGGATTGGTAAGAAGATGCTGGATGCGATAAAGGAATTGGGGGATTATGTCAAGGAGAAGGAAAAGTTAAGTGACGTAGAAATATTTGTGGACAAAGCGAAATTGGGTAAAAGCACGAAGAAAGTTTTGTGCATACTTTTTCAACATGAAGATGATAAAATTACATACACAAAGGTTATTCCAGAAGATTATAAAGGGGCATCACTGTATCTTTATCGAAGAGGCACCTCAAGAGGGGTTAATATCTCACCGTCCGCATTAATTACCGAGGAAATTGGGAGTACATTTGAGAATAAAATTGTAAACTGGTTTAAAAACAGAGAGGATAGTCTATCAGTTGGGATAGAAAGAGAGTTGGAGAAGGAAAGGGACAAGATAAAAGAAGAATTAGTTAAATGTTATAAAGAAATTCCGGAAGATGAGAGGACAAATGTCTTGCTTACCATATTGTTAGAGGAAAATGGAGAAAAGAAATACATTGGAGAGCTTCCGGCATTTAAGGAAATACTGATGCAAGATACCCTTAAAACATATTACTCTCGGAAGACAATAGGCGAATCAAAAGGAAGAGGGGTTTGTTATTTATGTGGTAAATCAGGAGAGGTCTTTGGCTTTGTCCTCCCTTCTTTTGGTTTCTCTTTTTCCACGGCTGATAAACGAGGTTTTTTACCTGATTTTGTACAGGAGGAGCACTGGAAAGAGGTCCCAATTTGTAAAGATTGCGCAATATCACTGGAGATAGGGAAAAAATTTTTGGACGATAATCTTTCTTATCCAAAAAGGGGGTACAGTTTTTTCGGATGCAAGTATTATGTCATACCAAAATTTGTTTTTGGTGAGATGTTAGAAGAAATCTACAATTACATAACGCATTTTAAGAACGAGGAGTACGAAGAAGGGCTCTTGAGTAAAGAGGATCGCTTAGGTGAGATTGTCAGGGATAAAGAAGATATTTTAAGGTTGATTTTTCTGTTCTACAAGCAAAAGGGAGGAGGAGCATATATTGATATTGTGCGGTATGTAGAAGATGTGTTACCATCATGGGTAAGGGAGATATATAATTGTCAAAATAGTGTGAGGAAGATGGACATAATACAGGAGGAAAGTATTAGGAAAATATTGGGCAAAAAATGGATTGGGGATTTTGTAAGTGGACGGATGAGTAAAGAAAAAGGATTGGGCAGAAATAACTGGTTTATGAAATTCACACGCGATTTCTTTCCGTCTTCAAATACAGAGGGTGTGTATGACAAATATTTCATGGATGTTGTGAGTTCAATTCTTTCAAGAAAGCCAATAGACAAGGATTTTATGATTTCCGCATTTGTGAACAGGATAAGGAGTGCTTTTAAGGCGCATAAGGGACATGATTTGTTATGTTTAAAAGCGTTTATGTTGTATTCATTCTTGGCAAAGGTGGACTTATTGAGAGGTGAGAGAATGGAAGAAGGAAAAGCGTTAGAAAAAATAGAAGGGGAAAACTTCGATAGCAAAGTAGAGCGATTCTTCAGGGAACATGGATTCACTGGGGCAGCCAAGAAGGCAGCTTTCTCTGTTGGTATGCTTGTAGATTATTTACTGTGGGTTCAGAGAGATGAACGAGGGATAAAGGATTTCGGGAAAGAACCATTCTGGTCAAATCTGTATGGACTGGTATTGGATGAGAAGAAGATAAAAGGACTATTTCCTAAAGCAATTAGCAAACTTAGGCAGTATGGAAAAGGTAAACCAACACTTGAAGCTGTTGTAAGCAAATATTTAGCGGAGGCAGAACAAAACTGGGATATTTCCAATGATGAGGCGAGCTATTATTTCGCGTTAGGAATGACCTTAGGAAGGCTATTTTCAAAGGATAAAGAAAAAGAAGAAGAGAAGAAGGAGGGAGAATAAAAAATGGAATTGAAAAACCGGTCGGAACTGGTGTTTTTGTATGATGTTAGGGATGCGAATCCGAACGGCGACCCGGATGAGAACAAGCCGAGGATTGACGAAGAGACGGGAATAAATATAGTGAGACGGATGTGAGGCTGAAGAGGACGATAAGGGATTATCTGCACAAATTCAGGGATAAAGATGTGTGGTTGAGGGAAGAATCTAAGGAAGGAACAGCAGAGAGAAAGACGAGGGAAGAGAAACTGGATGAACTATGGCAGAAATTTGAGATACAAAGCAGAGAAGAAGGTGGGAAAAAGCTTTTAGAGCAGTATATAGATTTGCGATTATTTGGAGCAACGATAGCGGGCAAAAAGGAAAAGAAGAAGGGCGAAAAAGTTTTTACCTGGATAGGACCAGTTCAATTCAATTTCGGTCGTTCGCTTCATAGAGTTGAACCTGTTTTCGTTAAAGGGACAAGTGTTTTACCAACGGAAGAGAAGAAAGCCGGAGGAGCATTTACGGAAGCGTGGATTCTGCCTTATTCTTTGATTTGCTTCTACGGAGTGATTAACGAAAACGGAGCGAAAGATACAGGATTAAGTGAAGAGGATGTGATGCTACTTCTGGATGGAATGTGGAACGGAACGAAAAACCTGATTACGAGGTCGAAATTCGGACAGATGCCGAGGTTTCTGATGAGGGTGGTTTACAATGAGGGAAACTACCATATTGGCGATTTAGATAAGAAAATAAGACTGCTCGACAGTGAAGGTAAAGAAGTGGACAAAGATGGTAAAGATGGCAAAGAAATAAGATACATTTCAGATGTTAAACTTGACATAACCGAGCTGGTAAAGACGTTAAAGGCGAAGAAGGATAGAATAGAGAAGATACAGATTGAAATGAACGATGATGTGGTGTTCAAAGTTAATCAAGTTGAGACAAAAGGTAAAAGTTTGGTGGAAGCGTTAGAAAAGGTGGAGGAGCTGAAAGGAAAAGTAGAGATGCTTGATTTAGAGAAATAAAAGAGATGGCAGAGATAGATAGAGTGCTTGTATTTGATGTCTGGGGCGATTATGCGCACTTTAGAAGAGGATACACAACAACATCGCCTTTAACCTACCCTTTTCCAGGCAGGACAACACTTGCGGGGTTGATAGCGGCGATAATGGGACTTCGGAGGGATAGATATTATGAGCTTTTCGGTAAAAATAACAGCGCTTTCGCTCTGCAAATATTAAATCCGATACGGAAAATAAAGATTACACAGAATTTAATAGATACGAAAACCGGTTTTTATCTATGGGATAATAAAGGTCAGAGGACACAAATTCCTTTCGAGTTCATAAAAAAGCCGAAATACAGGTTATATGTGTGGTTAGAGGAGGAGAAATTTGAGGATTTAATAAATTTGATAAGAGGGCATAACTCGGTATATACACCTTATTTGGGCATTTCGGAATGCATAGCTAACTTTGAAATATTTGGGGAAGGGGTTTTTGAAGTGGAGAAGAAAAGAGTTGATGGAGGGGAGGGGGTAGAAATTTATAGCATAATAAAGAAAGGCGAGGCGAAAGTGAGAGGCGGAGAAAGAGGTAAAAAATATGGGATTGTGAAAGTTCCAGGATTTATGAACCAGGATAGAAGCGTCTCGAAATACATGGAATTTTACTATGAAGAGGACGGCAAGCCATTGACGATTACAGAGGGGGAATATTACACACTAAAAGGAGAAGATGTCAATGTCGTTTTCTTTTAATTTTAAACTGAAATCGCATCCAGATAAGCTGTTGTATGAGCATTTGAAGAATGTGGGGGAACTGTCCAGAGAAATTGTGCTGGGCAAGGAGATAAAAAATAAGGACATATATTCAGAAATTGCTTATTTGATAGGCATAGCGCACGATTTTGCGAAGGCAACCACGTATTTTCAAGATGTCTTAGAGAAACGGATAACAAAAACCGAAAAAGCTCATCATGGGATGCTATCTTCTATTTTTGGCTATTACTTAGTCAGCGAATACATTAAATCGAAGAAATTGGATGGCTTCAATGAGATTCCACTGGTAGCGTGGATTGTGATATTGAAGCATCATGGGGATATACAGGATTTGCTGGGGAGAGAAGTGGAGAAGTTAAAAGATTTGGACATAGTGGAGACACAAATAGAGGATATTAAGCGAAACAGTATGGAGGAATTGAAAGAGATTTACGAGGATATAAGCAGCATTAACGTAGATTTAGAGGGGTTTTTTGGTAAGTTCGGTGAAACGGTTAAGAAAATAGAATCGGAAGGAGAAAGCTTCGTGTTCAGCAAAAACATAGATAATTATTTTTTGATTTTTGATTTTATTTTTCTATTCAATTCTGCTGGATGCGGACAAGCTGGATGCCTCAGGAATAGGAATAGAGAGTTTGCTGAGGAGGAGGGATATTCCTTCTGATTTGATTGACAGGTATAAGGAAGTGAGATTTAGTGGCAGTGAGAAAAGTGATATAAATATGAATATGGTGAGGAATGAGGCGTATGAGGAAGTGACGTCGAGTTTAGAAAGGATAGACGTGGAAAGAGACAGGATACTCTCAATAGAGTTGCCGACAGGATGCGGAAAGACATTAACGGCTTTTTCCTTCGCTTTGAAATTGCGAGAGAAGGTGAAAAAGGAATTGGGCTTCACACCAAGGATAATTTACTCCCTGCCGTTTTTGAGTATAATAGACCAGAATGCGGAGGTGTTCTCGGAGGTTTTAGCGGGAATTGAGGGTATTTCGTGGAAAGACCTATTTGATATGGAGGAAGAGGATAGGAGTAGGAGACTTGGAGAAATATCCTCGGATTTGATTTTAAAACACCATCATCTTGCGGATGTAGTGTACAGGACAAAAGAAGAGGGAGAAGAATTTGAGATGGATGTAGAGAAATCGTTATTGTTGATAGAGGGCTGGCATTCAGAGATTGTGGTTACGACATTTGTTCAATTCTTCCACAGTTTGATTACGAACAGGAACAGGGCGGCGAGGAAATTTCATAATATGGTGAACTCAATAATTATTTTGGACGAGGTTCAATCCATACCGTATAAATACTGGGTTTTAGTGAACAATGCGTTAAAATACCTCGCTGAGGAATACAATTGCTGGGTCGTTTTGATGACAGCGACATTGCCATTGATTTTCAGGGAGGAAGAAGGAGAAATTAAACCGTTAATAAGGAATAAGCAGAAATATTTTGAGAAGTTTAACAGGGTGGAATATGATTTCAATTTGGATGGAAAAGTGTTTGAGGAATTCAAGCAGGAGGTCTTAGATGAGATTTTAGAAAGTGATAAGGACATAATGGTGGTTTTGAACACGATAGAGAGTTCAAAAGATTTGTATTCGTTTGTGAAGGAGGGTTTGGAGAGGGAATACGGGAGAGGAAAGGTGACAGAGGAAGGTGTTTTAGAATTTGAGAATCTGGAACTCATTAACCTTTCAACACACATAATACCGATTCACAGGCTTGAGAGAATAAGGAGGGCGAAGGAAGCGGGGGAAAAGAGGAAGGTAATAATAACAACGCAGCTTATAGAAGCGGGTGTAGATATTAGCGTTAATGAGATTTACAGGGATTTGGCGCCTCTGGATTGTATAATACAAACTGCGGGGCGGTGTAACAGGAACAATGAAGAGGAGAAGGGTGCTGTTAAAATTGTCAATTTAAAAGATACCGAGAATAACAGGGTGTTTCATCAGATTTACAGTTCTACTTTGATTGGGGCTACACAGGATGTGACAGGAGAAAGGGGGAAGTTTGAAGAAAGAGATTTTGTTACGATTTTTCTCTCTAACTACTATGACCATGTAAGGGAAAGGGGTAGTGAAGAGCCATCGGAAAAAGTAATAAAAGTGTTAGAATCCTTAAGATTCTCTGAGATTTCCGATTTTCGACTTATAAAAGAGGACTACTGGAAGTTGGATGTGTTTGTAGAGGTGGATGAAGAAGCGAAGCAGATTTGGAGTAAATATGAGGAGATAATGAAAAAGGAGGACAGATTCGAGAGAAGGCGAGAATTTTTGAAGATGAAGAAGAGGTTTTATGATTATGTTATTTCGGTGGATGCAAAGAAAATAGGGGCTATTGTGACTGAAAACGTATCTAAATACAATATAGGGTATGTAAGCCTTGATGATTTGGAAAGGAAATACGATTTGGAGACGGGGTTCATTACGGGGAGGACATAGATTATTCTTATGCTCATACCCGATTCAACCACTCTTTAACCGTTCTCGTATGCGGATGCTCATCGCCATAGAATTCTCGGAGTATATCGTAAGCCTGCTGAAAACACTCTTTTGCACGCTGTGAATCACCGAGCGCATACCATGCTCCGCCGATATTGTTGAGGTCTCTTGCCACGTCGGGATGGCGGTCGCCATAGACAGCCTTATCAATGGAGAGAGCCTGCTCGTAATACGAAATCGCCTTCTTCGCATCGCCTAACGCATACCATGCTCCGCCGATGTTGTTGAGCCTTGTTGCCACGTCGGGATGGCGGTCGCCATAGACAGCCTTATCAATGGAGAGAGCCCGCTCGTAATACGTAATCGCCTTCTTCGCATCGCCTAACGCATGCCATGCTGAGCCGATGTTGTTGAGCGTTGTTGCCACGCTGGGATGGCGGTCGCCATAGACAGCCTTATCAATGGAGAGAGCTTGCTCGTAACACGAAATCGCCTTCTTCGCATCGCCCAGTGCTTTCCATGCTAAGCCGATGTTGTTGAGGTCTCTTGCCACATTGGGATGGTGGTCGCCATAGACAGCCTTATCAATGGAGAGAGCCCGCTCGTAATACGATATCGCCTTCTTCGCATCGCCTAACGCATTCCATGCTAAGCCGATGTTGTTGAGTATTGTTGCCACGTCGGGATGGCGGTCGCCATAGACAGCCTTATCAATGGAAAGAGCTTGCTCGTAATACGAAATTGCCTTCTTCGCATCGCCCAGTGCATACCATGCTCCGCCGATGTTGTTGAGGTCTGTTGCCACGCTGGGATGGCGGTCGCCATAGACAGCCTTAACAATGGAGAGAGCCTGCTCGTAATACGTAATCGCCTGTCTGGCATTTCCAATCATGTGCTGAATATTGCCCAGCAGGTCAAGAGTTCGCGCAACTCCTCTTTTACCTTTATTCCCCAACGCCTCTGCGATCTTTAATCCTTCTCTGCACAGTTTCTCTGCTTCTTCATAGTTAGCCAGCTCAGTATGAACTTCTGCGATGCCTATCATTGCCTGAGCAATCCACAACTCCTCTCCTGATTCATCTGCTAATTTTCGAGCGGTGTCATAGCATTCTATCGCTTCTTCATAATTCGCTCTTTCTCGATTGATGCTTCCATAACTGAGATAAAAGGGTGCAGCAATCCTTGAAACCTCTGGATTTGCTTTAGAAGCATCATCAATATCTCTTCTCGATTCTTCTAAATAGCCTTTCTTTATATATGCCAGTGCCCGGACGCACAAAGCAATGCCACGAATTCGTTCTTCTATGGTTCCAAATAACAACTCGTTGCTTATTTCAATCATTCTATCCGGGCTCTCTATTTCCTTCGACACTTCTTCCATAAATGGCGCCTTAAGAGAGAGGACTAACGTATCCAGTTCCTCCAGTTCCGGTAATGGATAGCTAACCACTCTTACAGCTTCTGATATCGCTGCGGGTCGCTCAATCGCCTCTTTCGGCTCGAGTTCCTTCGCTATTTTGGAATAGAGTTCGTCTATCTCCTCAAAACCTTCCTTAACCTTCTTCTCCAGCCGTATCATTAGAAGAGCAAGCAACCCGGGCTTTCTAAGCAATGTTAGATACCGAGGTAAAAACAATTTTTTGTTCCTGCGATGAACCAGTCCTTTTATTCGCAGCTCATTTATCGCTTTATCAATCTCATTTTCGGAAAGAGCGGTCAATTGTTCAATATCTGAGATGGTATTTCTGACAATGAGCGATAGGAGCGTTTTAATTTGATTCAGGTTCAATAGTGAAATTCTATCGCTAACCATCGTAATGAGCGCTTCATCAAGTGCCTCTTCTGCTGTTTTCTTCTCTAATCTGGCGGAAATAGCCAAATCCAGAAATTCTATCGCATCTATTGGGTCTTCAAAATTCTTAAGACAAAAGTCAAAAGGGAAATCATCTAAAAGGTTCTCGTCTATCCTTTTATCTTCGTATATAGTTCTTCTAATAGCTTCTACCGCTTCATTTTTTAATTGAAAAATCCATTTTCGGGATGCTGGAATCTCCGGGTTCACGATGTCAATCACCATCATCAATAATGGAATCCGTCTTCCCAGTTTCAATACTTCTCGCAACTCATCCTCGCTCCTGACTGAAACACAGAGAATGGTCTTTTTATCTACCTTTACCCCTTTTATTCTATCTACATGTCTCTTCTCAGCAGCGCTCTTAACTTCATCATAATCTAAAGCAAGAAAGGCAGGCTGGTAGGCGTTTAGACCCCAGAGTAAAAGACTTAATATTTTCTCTTTCTTATCCGCCGGCATATCGAACGGCAGAGTTTGGGGCTTCTCCAAATTAGCGGGGTTTATTTGAAAATTCTCTATCTGTGGCGTTTGAAATAGTTTCATTTTCACTATCCTGTTTCAATTTGAAAAATAGGAGGTCTGGAGAGAGACGATATTTTCGTGGTTCATAAAGGTCATCAGGAACTAAGATACCATTTTCAATCATCACCGCATAGTCATCTTCCGAGATTTTCGATTCTGCAAGAATTGTTTCTTTGGGTAAAAATGGATTCCCCTTTTCCAGGAAGAACTTACTGATAGACGATGCTTTCTCAGGGTCGAAGTTATAATGAGTCAGTACAAAGCCATTAAGGTCGTTCAGCAGATTTTCCGTGTTTAACTCGCTGTTATTACAGAGGAAGTGAATCCAGGTGAGAAAGGAAAGAGGATTATCTGTTAGCGTCTTCAGTGTATCAGCAATGGGCGGTAATCTATTCTTTAATATCTCCCCCTCAGGACATTTTTCTATCCGCCGGGCTAAAATATCCATGAGAGCTTCTGGCGATAGCCCTTTAATTAGAATAGGGTCACGGAAACTGCGCCGAAATTCAGCAGTTATGGCTTCACTTCTGAGTGTAGCGATTATCAGTGATTCTCTATGTTTAAATATCTCACGAACGAACTCAGCAATCTGATTCTTATCATGGATTTGATCAAGATTGTCTATTGCAATAACCACCTCCTTTTTAATCGTTTTGATAACGAAGCTGAGCAATTCTCTTAAAAATCGAGAATTGATCTCTGTTGTGATGCTCTTAGTTAACTCCTCTGCTTCCGCTTCTTTACCTCCGACACCGAAACTGAGTTTTAAGAAATCGAGGAAACCTATTCCCGCTCCGCTCTTAGCCTCTATTTCTGATGCTCTGCTCTTTGCCTCGCTTTTGGTCATTTTATCCGCTCGGGATACTTCGTCCAGGTAGCTTATCTCACAAATAGCTCTTTCATCCTTATATTCATCCCTCAGTTGTGAAGCGAGCTTTTCACAAATATCTCGCAACAATTCCTCTGCATCCAGGCTATTTCTGCCATCTACAATAACGGGAATGAAATCAATCTCCTGCTTTAAATGGAATAAGACCTTTCTGAGAAGTATGGATTTGCCCACTCCACGTTCACCATGAATAAGCAGCCTTCTTTCTTCCTCTTCCTTAGCGAGGATAATGCTTTTTAAAATCGCTTTAAGATGGTGGTATTCATCTTCCCGGTCAGTGAATAATTTCGGGTCAATGCTCTGCGGTTTTATGCATCTGGTGTAGTAAATCGGCATTTCTCCTATTAATGTTATCTAATTGCAGTATATAAAAAACTAACCCCTCATGCCTGGTGAGAAGGAGGGATGAAGGCGAAGCTGGAAATAAAAGGGGAAAGGTTGATTATAGTCTATTTTAGCCATCGGTTCAACTGCTTTTTGGCTTCTTCATGGCTGATGCCTTTTCCTTCATCGAGTTCCTTTAATCCCTCATCAACGTTTTGCCGGAAATACAACTCAGCCTTCTTATGCTCATACCCGATTCAACCACTCTTTAACCGTTCTGGTAGAAGGGTGCTCATCGCCATAGAATTCTCGGAATATATCGTAAGCCTGCTGAAAACACTCTTTTGCACGCTGTGAATCACCGAGTGCATACCATGCTGAGCCGATGTTGTTGAGCCTTGTTGCCACGGTGGGATGGCGGTCGCCATAGACAGCCTTATCAATGGAGAGAGCCTGCTCGTAATACGTAATCGCCTTCTTCGCATTGCCTAACGCATACCATGCTCCGCCGATGTTGTTGAGCATTGCTGCCACCGTAGGATGGCGGTCGCCATAGACAGCCTTATCAATGGAGAGAGCCTGCTCGTAATACGAAATCGCCTGTCTGGCATCTCCCATATCATGGTGTATCCATCCGAGCTCGAACGCGAATTTAGCAAATTGAGCACCTTTCTTGGGTTCAGAAATATGCGAAAGGATATTGTGACCCTGTGCTAAAGCCTCCTTATAGGCAAGGGTGTTACGCAAATAGGGTAAAAATCTGCTGCCACCTTCTTCAATGGCAATGTCATCCAATCCAGCCTCAAGGGCATGTTCAATCAATTCTGCACCCGACACCGGGTCATAGCCATACCGGGAGGCAGAAAGAATGCTCTGATAATATGAAACCGCTGCTTGATGCAACTGTCTTCGCTCTTCTTCCGGAAGGTCTCCAAATATATCCTCGCGTATCAATGGCGTCACCCAATATCGAACATAATCGCTGCGTGTGCGGTTCACCTCCATCAAACCAAGCCGAACTGCTTTTTCTGCCTCCGATTCCCAATCTTTTAATCCATCTCCCTCACAAACCAACTCAATTCCTTCTTTCTGGACTGGCAGGCGATAGACCGCGGAACGGCGCAAAAACGTTTGAAATGTTTCTTGCTGCGTTTCCAATAGCTTCCGTAAAACGAGCTCTTGAACAAATTCTTCTTGTTTGCCCTTTGCCTCACATAAAAGCGTATCAATTTCGGCATCTTTCATTTCTTCTACCAGCGCATTCAATGCTTCCATCAATCCCGGATTACCACGTCCTGCTTCTATCAATTGCTGCTTAATCTCGGGAACGGGATAACTGGCGATATGCTCAAGTTGAGACACTTTTTTTCGCTCATCAGCATCCCTGAAACTGGTTAAGCCGATGTGTTCCAGCCGCTCTCTTACTAAATCAACGCCACCAGAGGTAAGCGTAAACGTGTAGCGGCTGGTGATGATGAGTTGTGTCATCTTATCGGTGTAAGGTAAATATCTGAGCAGCGTTTCAAGAATAGGCACTGCTTCTGGAGATATTTCTATCACTCCCTCCTCAGCCTCTGGCATGTTCTTCTCAAAATCATCGAGCACAATGAGATAGGGTCTGTTTTGGAAAGATGAAGAGCACAACCACCTGATTATATACGGTATCTCCTCGTGCTCCTCTAATATCTTCAATCCTTCATCATCACGTGCACGTATAAAACCGTCTTTCAAGGCTTCACGAAAGGTAACTGCATTTAGTTTGCCATGAACGATGATCAAAACGTGGTCTTTAAGACGTTCACAGAATTTGCCGGCAAGGCAGCTTTTCCCTAATCCTCCAGTTCCATGCAGAAGCAAACCAACCTTATTAGTATCTTTTCGCAAGCACCGAAGTCCCTGCTGGATTTGCCTCCTTCTGCCTATGAAACCTCTTTCGAGCACTTTCACCTGACTGTTCACTAAGTATGCATACTGAAGCGCTCTCAACTTTGGTCGCTTTTTCTGCCCTCTTTGAACTAAAGGGACATCAAGAGGAGTGCCGTCAGAGAAAAGACGGAGCAGAGACCAATCCCCTGGATAATGTTTGAAAAGTTCAGAGCGAGTTCTGAGCACTGCATTGAGTATGTCTTCTCCCCGGCTCAAATCAAAATAGAGTGTCTTAGCGGCGCAGCGAGCACCCGTATCCGATACTGGCAGTCCCCAGCCAATAACAGTAGAAACATGCCCTGCAACAAGATGATGCGCAAAGGACAGAGCTGCAACGTGTTCAGGGGCTTCTCCGGTACGGCAGCCGGAAAGGAAGACCAGTCTTGGCATGTTCAACCTGAGTTTTTCCCACAGTTGCAACGGTGTAACCTGGACAGACAAACCCTCTTCGTCCTCCATCCAGAAAAATGGGTTGCCTTCCTTATCAATATCCGCATGACCGGTGATATGAACGACATCGTATTTATTCGTTGCAAGCCACTCGCCAAGTCCCTCCAGCGAACCGGTATCCTCTACGTCTATCTCTACTGGTAAATCCCTGGTGACTTCAAAGATTGTGTCCTCTTCCTTCTCAAACTCAAGCACAGGATAAACATCATGAGGCGAGCACGCCATGAACAGTATCTTTAGAGGACGATTCTCAGGTTCTGGCACCTTTGACTACCCCGATCCGAAACGCGGCGTATGAGATGTAATCCAGAAGGCACGAGGAACTCATTGTGGTAGAGCAATTCAAAGGGTAAGTGCGATGCGGGACCCTCTGCCCTCACTATCAGTTGGAGTGGTTCACCATAACCCTCCGCTTCTTTAAGCGCTCTTAGCAATGTCTGTCTATCACCATTAAGAAGGGTGAAAAGTTGCTCTCCTATTTGTCTTGATAAATCAGGTGATTGATTCCACGTGAAATTGCGGGTCTGTTCTTTCAACCGGTAAATTTCTTCCAAATTGACCGGGCTCGTATCTCGAGTGCCATCTGGCAAAGTCCTGGTAAGAGATAGTTCCTCTTTTTCTCTCCCCCCCAGTGTAGTGAAATTCTGCCTGATATGTTACGGACATAAACAACCACCGTTATTATCTCGGCACTTTTTAATAAAGTGAGAGCGTATATAAAATAAAAATAAAACTTTCGCACTGAAACATCAGGTCAATCGAACCCGGTCGCGTAAAAGCAGAATGAAAAGCCGATACAGAGGTTCTTAAGTGGACACCAGAAGCACAAAGAAAGTGAATTGAAAGGAATATTTCCGGATTATAATCATCTTATCACAATGCCAAGACAATATCGTTGAGACGGAACTGATAGGAATAGAGAAGAGTCCGATGGGGATGATTTATAAGAGATGTCTGCCTTTTTATATAAGCTGCGTTATTATAGGTAGGCGAGAAGGTGATGAAAATTGCACGCATTAGAGGCTAAAACATGCGAAAATAGGCGGTTTTGGGGCGGGTTTCAGAAGAACTTAATAGTGTGGAAACAAACATCTTGGTTGGGATAAGAAAGATTGTATTTGTATAGCTCACTTCAAACAGAGCTCATTGACGAGCAATTTTTTGAGTTCGTCGTAGACATCTTTTCCCTGTAACCGCCACGTGGCGAAGACGGAAGCGATGTATTGGTAATATTCAGCACCAATCTCCGATCTAAAAGTACCCATGATCTTCCGCATGAGCACATGCTCCCTGATAACCTGCTCACTGAGATTGTTTGTTGGCTCCATACCGGGATAAAGCATGCACGTATACCAGTTTCCCAGACCGTTCCTGATGTAAGTTACCGGCTTCTTCAGCTCCGTGAACTTGCTGAATTGCTCCGCTAGCTCTGTCATTTCCCTATCCCAGACTTCTTTCTGCTGTTTCCGCTCTTCCATGGATGGCGGCGGGTCTTTACCGAGGAACTCTTTTAGCGCCCTGAATTTTTTATGAATGGTTTCTGACAGCTCCTTACCACCGGGTTTCTCAACGAACGCGTCTACTTCCCTTATCAGGTGCGCCCAGCATCGCTGTAAGACTGGGATGATATTATAGGCACGCCAGCCATCGACAACACCCGCACCATTGATGTCCAAGCCGAAAATCTCACGCAAAACGTCCCCGCCCCTTGAAGGTCTGATCGCTACCACCACTTCGTCATCAGGCGTCCTGAAAGTCCAGAGCCAGTAATTTTTACCAAGAACCCGTATCCCCGTCTCGTCCATATAAATCCACTTCGCA
>PQXC01000002.1:174708-199931 GCA_003194435.1 Candidatus Methanophagaceae archaeon
ATAACGCCAGGGTGGCATTGCATTCCTCGCAATTAGAATATCTCGGTGTCATGATAGAAGAGGTATCGCGATTATTCTCTATGCCACACAGGCTTGATTTCAAGGTTGATATGGAGATAAAGGATGTATTGAGATTAGGGGAGCGGGAATTGAAGATACTACATACTCCCGGGCATTCACCGGAGAGTATATGCTTTTACTCGCCCACTGATATGTTCCTGATATCGGGTGACCTGGTGTTTGAGCATAGTGTGGGCAGGACAGACCTGCCTTTTGGTAATAACCAAGCGCTGAGAGAATCCATTCATCAGATAGCTCTACTGGAGACTGAGCTCCTGCTACCTGGTCATGGTCGCATAATAAAAGGGCGAGCTAATATAAAGCGTAACTATGAGTTCATAAAGGAGTTCTATCTGTAATTTTTTAATTTTTTAGTCGTGTTTCAAGATCGGTTAAAATTATAAAAAATCCTAAGGGAGACACCTCCAGCAGGTTAAATGTGGAGGAGGTGAATCCCAATGGATATTACCGTCTCTCTCCAAATAAAAATAACGTTTGATGGGAATAAAAAGGTATCGGTCGGTAATGTAGCAACTGCGGTGAAGGGACTTGGATTAGAACAGAAGGTAACAGAAGCGGTAATTGAAAGAGTGGATGAAGAGCTGATTGAGAAATACTGTGGGGGAAAGTATGCCAGAGGTAATAGCAAGAAGAGATACCAGCGTGCTGGCAGTGTAGAACGCCATCCTGTGACATCTGTGGGAAAACTCAATCTCAGGTTGCACAGGGTTAGGGATAAAGAGGAAGAGAAGATCTTCTTGCCCGTGGAAGATAGAGTAGAATTTGATGGAAAGAAGGTCTATCAAGAGGACATTTCCATGATTAGCGCTGAGCTTGCTACCAGGCTCACCTATCGAGATGCGGTGAAAGAGGGGAAGCAGTTCATAAAAGACTTCCCTTCTGCATGCACAATAAACCGTAGGGTTATCGATGGGGTGCACCCCTAAAAGTAGACAGTAAGTTAAGAAATAAGAAAAAATGAAAAAGGGGTGCAAGATGAAAAGAAGGAGAACCTACACGAGGGACTTTAAGATCTCGGTGATTAGAGAGGTTGAGATGGGGAAAACGCTTGCACAGGTGTCACGTGAGAACGAGATACATCCATCTCTCGTGGTGAAATGGAAGAATGAATACTTTAGGGACCCGGAAAATGCCTTTCGTGGCAACGGGAGGGCATATAAAGAGCAAGCAAGGATGGCAGAGCTTGAAAGGCTGGTTGGGCAGTTATACGCAGAAAACGAGTTTTTAAAAAAGGCATTGACAAGATTGGAAGGCAAAATCAAAGAAGAGGAGGTAAAAAGCGTGCTAATCAAACGAATTTTGATAAGACGTTGTGAAAAGTCCGTTTGGACTTCCAGTGGAAAAACAACCGAAAAATTTATAAATGGATACTATTTTAGAAGTTTTATTCATAAATACAAAATTTACATGATGTGGCAATATGGTTAAATGAAAGCAAAGATGAATAGGGGTATTATAAATATAGAAGATACAGAATGCAGGTTGCAAATAGGTGATGTCTGCTGCGCATTACGGTTTAAAGACCCAGAATATTGCGCATCTGTACGGGAGTATTATAAGGGATTCCTAACAAAAAACGAGCCTGCCCTTACTATAGATGTTAACATAGTTTTGCATCAAGAAGAGATTAATCTACCTAATTCTATTCTTATGTCCAAGACGGTTGAGGGCAATAATTTCGATTTCCATTCTGGCTTGATAACAGGGACCTTGAATCTGGATAAAAAACAATGCACAATAAATGTAAAGAATGCACTTTTAGCCGAAAGGAGCGTGCGTATTTTTGAGCAGTTTCTGTTTCAAGTATATTACACGCTGTTGAAACAAAAAAATCCAGATAGAGGCAAAAATAATTTTTTGGTCCATGGCTGTGCAATTTCGAGAGAAGGGCGGGGTTATCTGTTTTCAGGACCCGCGGAAAGCGGGAAGTCAACGATAGCAAAAATATCTTCTGATTTGCACTATACTATTCTGAATGATGAATTGGTGATTGTGAACAAAGCAAATGGACATTATATGGTTGGCAGCACTCCTTTTCGTGGTGACTTTGTGGAAAATAGCAACGAACGTGTGCCGCTGTATGCGATATTCTTAATCGGACATGGCAAGGAAAATATCATAAAAAAAATTAGTGAAAGAGAATTCGCAGCAAGATTCGTAAGAGAAGTAGTGTATTCAGGTACCTTACTTTCAATGGACAGGAAAAAGGCGCTTCTGGAGATGCTGGAATTTTGCACCGATGTAGCAAGCGAGGTGCCATTTTACGAACTGCGGTTTTTGCCCGATAGCCGCTTCTGGGATTCTATTGATAGCCTGAAAATAGAGGGAAGGGGGTAAGAATAGATATATGCTCTCGTTAGATAGCTATCCCCAAAGGTCGGATGAATTGGTTTGGAGAGTGATAGACGGTGAGGTTGTTATTTTAACCACAGATGGTCATGAGATTCACACGCTTAATAAAGTAGGACGCGTTATTTGGGAACTCTCTGATGGAACAAGAAATATTAAAGAAATAGTATCTCTAATCTGCGAGCGTTTCGATGTAAGTTTTGAGGTAGCCAAGGCGGATGTACTGGATTTTGTAAAGCAACTTGAGGATAAAAAGATTTTGCAGATTAGGGGTGGTGACGGCGATGGCAATTGAGTACTCCACAAGTCTGGGTGAACAGTTGGTTGAGACCTGCGTCAGGGAAAATATTCCTTATGCTGTCCAGATGGAGCTTACAAGTAAATGCAATCTGAAATGCAGGCACTGCTTTATGGTAAGCGATAACGACGTTGAATTATCCTCAGAGGAAATTATGGACATAATTGACCAATTGATAGATATGGGCACCTTTTACCTGGCTTTTACCGGTGGAGAGATTTTCACTCGTGAGGATTTGTTTGACATTGCGCGTTATGCAAGGAGAAGAGGCTTCTTTCTTACGTTTATGACCAATGGCACATTGATTACACCTGAAAATATGGAAGAGATAAAGAAGCTGAAGCCGATGATAAAATTCGAAATCAGTCTTTATGGGGCAACTCCAAGAACACACGATTATATTACTCAAGTAGAGGGTTCTTTTGAACGTACCGTTGCCGCCATCAAAGAACTGATTGCGCATGGGATAGAGGTTACTATTAAAACATTGCTTATGAATTTGAATATCCACGAATCTGGCGAGATCAAAGCACTATGTGAGCAGTTAGGTGCTCATCACAGGATAAACCCGGGAGTTGCACCGAAGAAGGACGGCTCGTTAGAACCTTTGCAGTACGACCTATCCTTTGAAGATATGGAGATGTATTTGTCTTCACACGATTTTGACCTTAGTTATCTATTAGAGAAAAGAGAAAAAGACCCTGTGCATAGATTTAGCTGCAAGGCTGGTAAGGCTACCTGCAGCATAGGTCCAACAGGGATTGTGTATCCATGCGTGATGATGCCCATAGCGGTGGGTAATCTACGAGAGAAGAGTTTCAAAGAGATATGGCACACTGAACCAAGCAACGATTTGAAACGATTGCGAAATTTGACTTCTGATGATTTACCTGTATGTTCCAGGTGCGAGTTGGCGCAATATTGTGTCCGGTGTCCCGGGGTGGTTTATCTCGAGACTGGCGATATAGTGGGTGCATCGCCAAGCGCATGCAGGTATGCGAAATGGAGGAAATATTCGAAGAATCAAAAAGGAAAAGGTGTCATGGTAATGCAGAGTACCGGCTCAAAATCTGCGGATTGAGCCGGGCTGCGTTACGAAAAAATTAAAAGGAGGTGAGATAAAAAAGAGAAATGGAAAGAGAAGAATACCATAAGCCCAGAATCAAGTCAGAAGCGATCGAAATCGGGGCTTATGGGGAATACGAGGGGCCTATCCCGGAGGTGGAGCCATTCTTTGGTCTATGCTGCCCATAAGCGGATAGGCAAGCCTTTCTGTAAGGCGGCTAAATACGAGCGAGCGCCGAGGAGGGGCGCTGTGACATAAATACCCGAACAAATTAGGAGGTGATATGGAAAAAATGAAAAATGAAAAGGAGGGCATACAGAGATCAATTACAGTAGTAGTTGTGGTCTTGGCCATACTTGCAGGTGCTATGGTAGGAGCTGCATCTGCGAAGACACTATATTTGGTTGCTGATCACCATACTGGTCAGTTTGATGCTTGGAACATCAATCCTGATGGAACGACAAACTATCTGAATACTTACAACATACACCACAGCGACCCTGCAGGTATAGCATGTTGGGTGCCACCAAAAGGTTCATCATACCACGGTTACATTTTCATTACATCCGAATTCAGTAGCGGGGTTGAGGTTGTGGATGCATCAACGTTCAAGTACGTTACGACATCATCTGGGCCGTCGAATCTTGCCGGAGTTGCTGTAGATCATGACAACGATATTGTTTACGCATTGTATAGGGGAGGAAACAGCCTTTATGCATACGACTGGGATCCTGCTACAAAGTCCCTTACACCTAGGCCTGGATACCCCAAGACATTAACGACTACCGTCGGCGGTTATGGCATTGCCTATAATGAAGAAACTGACACACTTTGGGTTGCTGATGGTTGGGGCAATAAGGCAAGGGCATACAATCTCATTGGAGGCACCTGGACTGAGGATACAAGCAAAAGCTTTACACCGAGCCATAAGCCTATTGACATCGTAGTTGATAGGCAAAGAAACATTGTCTATACAGTTTCTATGTCTGCTGGTGCAGCGACTCCATGGGGGGCAGGATCTACTATTCTCAGTAAATATGATTTATCAACAAATACAGAAACAACCGGTACTTTGACTGATCAGGGTGTTGGTGTTACTGTGGATGAAGTAACAGGGTATGTCTATGTAACAATCTCTCCATATGGTCAGATAGGGTCTCCTGTGGGTCTGGAAGTTTGGGATACCTCTATCAGCCCATGGTCCAGAATCCAAACAGCTGGGGTTTCAGGAAGTCCAGCAGGAGTATGTGTACCTAAGGAAGAAATCGTACCCCCCGCCTGCTTCCATATTGATAGTCTAGATGATGGAGTTGCCGCGGGTGGATGTGTGGATCCAAATGATACAATCACTTACCAGGTTTCCTGGTCAAATCAGATGGCAGGTAAAACATGCGGAACTGCTCACAACGCCACCCTTGTTGCTGACCTGGCATCCGAAGTAGGCACCCCGTCGTCTATTACAGGCGGTGGGACATATGATGCTGGCACCCACACCATTACATGGAACCTCGGCGATGTTCCAGCGGATGATCCAGGGGACACTTATCAGTTCGTAGTATCGGTAACCACAGCTGCTACCCCAGGCAGCAAGATAACCACTTTCTGTACCATTGACAGTGATGATACAAAACCACAAACCAGATCCGTGCAGACGGATGTTTGCGTTCCAACACCTAAACTCTGCCCGGACGAATATCGCTGGAATACTTCAATTAACCCCAAAGGTTATGAATGGGACCCGTTCCCGACTCTCTTCAGAGCCTGGAATGATGTCCATTTCGTTAACAACGGTACTGGCGATGCATACAACGTAATTGCTACCATTACCTGTGCTCCGGTGAACGTGAATATTATCGACGGAAATGTGATGTTGGGCGACATACCAGCAGGAGGCAGTGCATGGAGCAAAGATTTCTTCTTGCTTGAGGTTGACATGACGAACCCACAGGGTCCAGACAAAGGAATATGCTGGCGTGTGGAGTACGACGATGCTGCTGGTGTGCATCATGTGATAGAGAACGTGCCAAAGTTCTGCGGTGAGAACTGCAGTGATATTTGTCCATAGTTCTGTGGAGAAGGAATAAACTGAGTGTGAACGGGAAAAAATGGAAAAATGCTGGGGCGAGTTTCTGCTCGTCCCGGCGGTATTTTTTCAATTTGTGAAGGCACGCACAACTGAAAGGTTTTTATAATTATAAATGTAATATGTAATAAAATGCAGAAGGGAAAAGTGTACCGGAGAAGAAAAATATGGAAAAAGTGGAAATAGAAGATAAGAAATACATAAGCTATGAAGATTTCCTTGATTTTTGTGATGAGGACACCCTTGCGGAATGGGTAAATGGGAAAATGGAGTGGTATAGCCCAGCATCGAACATGCACCAGAATTTATCTGACTGGCTTACCGCTGTGTTACGCATTTATGTCGAGACGAAGAAGTTGGGTATCATACGCTCTGCTCCGTTCCAGATGAAAACCGGTCCAGATTTATCTGGAAGAGAGCCTGATATAATCTTTGTCAGGAAGGAGAATCTCAAGATGCTCAAGAAGACCCATCTTGACGGTCCCGCAGACCTCGTCGTTGAGATTATATCCGAAGAGAGCAGATTGAGAGACAGAGGCGAGAAATTTGCGGAATATGAAATCGGTGGTGTGAAAGAATACTGGATACTTGACCCTGATTTGAAGAGGGCTGATTTCTTCCTCTTGAAAGAAGGTAGATATTAGGATATATTTGTGCTGCACATGCAAACCCGTACCACTAACCACGAAAATATAAGACAAGAACCAAAATTAGCATCAAACACAATCATTGCCCTCTGGGAAGAATTATACAACAAAAAGCAGCAATCGTGGCTCACTATTCTTTCTGGAAGCATGAAGCCCTTACTTCAAATCGGTGACAAGGTGCTGGTTCGATCGGTTAAATCTGCAGAGATTCGGATTGGAGACATTATTGTATTCAAAACCCCTGATAAATTAATCGTACACAGAGTCATTCGCAGGTATAACAGTTCGTCATTCCTCCAAAAAGGTGACTGCCTAACAACTGCGGAAATTGTCAGCAGTGAACACGTTATTGGCAAAGTCATTGCAATACGTAAGGGAAGCAAAATAATCTATCTGAATGACGGAATCTGGAAGTTTATCAATCTCATTCTAACATTTTTTTCTTGTTCGGTTTATTATCTCAAGCCCGAAAACGCGGTTTTGAAGAGGATTACACGATTCCTTTTTAATAAAGCAAAAGCATTGCTCCGCCGCTCTCGTGGTTTTTTACTCCGGCTATAGTTACCTGTAAAGCTTTTTTGTACGTGAGCCAACAATTGCCGCAAGACGCCTAACTGTCTTAAACCACACATGAACTGGATGCACAATATAATAAAAATAAACCCTTTTCCCCGAAACAGAATACATACGTGCTAACGATTCCACTGGTGGAAATAGATATGTCCCAAAATACCTTAATCTATCCCGCTTTCTATCTATCAGCAATAACTTCATCAAATTGAAAACCGGCATTATTTTCCTCTCGCGTGACAGAACATCTTTCAATACCGTGCTAAGCACCATTCTCTCAACCAAAGGTGGCTTTAGCTCGTTTAGAACTTTTTCTGGTATATCACAACCTAATAACACATCGGTAAAATGCAAACCATAATATATATACGCCTTTGTTCGATATTCTTCAGCGCTCTCTATTACATATCCCCAATCAATGTCATTATGCTCTATAATCTCCACGATATCAGATAGCCAGATTAAGCGGTTATAGCGATGCTTTGGCAGGTGTACACAAGAGTGTAACAGCATATCTTCCGGCGACATCACGAGGGTATCAACACCCGCAATCTTCGCTGGCATGGCTCTCTCCCATATCCTTCCTATTTCAATCCTCGTATATCTGTCACTCTTGGTCTTCCGTACTATATCCCAGTGAATCTCCAAAATGTTTACTTTGCCCGTATAATATAAATCGCAGCCAAATTCCTCGTTATACTTCTCCGGGGAAACTTCTTCATCTAACATGTAACCCAGTTCAGATAGTGTCTTCTTCGCTATCCCTAAATCCTTTTTCCTGACTAAAAGGTCAATATCACTTAACGGTCTCAACCCGATATCATGATAAACAGTCTCTGCAAGCGCCGCTCCCTTTAAAACAATCACATCAATCCCTGCATGTTTAAACGCCTTTAAAACCTTACTCAGGTCGTTATAAAGTAAGATGTTCCGAGCGACATTTCCATTATACAGCTTTCGCAGGTATCCCACAACTTTCTCTGGTATACCATTACCATCATCAGCCATCTCGCTTAAATTATGATACAATAAAGGGGCAATACCATGTTGCAGTGCTGTTTCTATAATATAGTTCCAGTTCAATCTGCAGTTTAAAGCCTCTTTAACTTTAATTATAGTTGCTTTATCCATACTCGTTCTTGCGCAACATAGCAGAACTGTATCTTCCGGCAACAAGTTCAAAATAGCCATCACTTTATTTATAAGTGGATACATCCTTAAGTAATTAATGCTTAGATTATTGAGATAGGGGAACATGGAATACGCCATCGAAACCTTTAATCTTACAAAGAAGTTCATACCAACGAGAGGATTCGTCGATTTGTTGCATCCATTCGTGAAAAAAGAGGTTACCGCATTAGACAACGTGAGTATTAAAATCAAAAAGGGAGAATTGTTCGGCATCCTCGGACCCAACGGCGCTGGCAAGACTACTTTAATAAAAATACTGTGTACGTTGATTTTACCCACAACCGGCACCGCTTATGTAAATGGATATGACATTATAAAAGAAGAAGAAAAGGTCAAGGCGTCAATAGGTCTTATTACCGGCGAAGAACGAAGCTTTTACTGGAGGCTTACCGGAAGGCAAAACTTGTTTTTCTTCGCTTCTCTTCACAATTTCTCCTCTTCCGAAGCACAAAAACGGATAAATAACGTATTAAATTTTGTCGGGATGGAAGACAAGGCGGATGACAAATTCCACAGCTATTCTACGGGCATGAAACAGAGGATGGCAATCGCGAGAGGGTTGCTTAATGACCCTCCAATATTGTTTATGGACGAGCCAACCAGGAGTCTGGACCCGGGTACAGCTCAGAATTTGAGAGAGTTCATAAAAGAGCGGCTTGTAAAGGAGCAAGGAAAGACTGTTTTTCTTTCTACGCATCATTTGGATGAAGCGGAACAATTATGTGACAGAATCGCAGTAATCAATAAAGGAAGAATCAAAGCATGCGGAACACTAAGCCAACTCAGGGATATGATAGGAAAACGCGAGATATATGTTATTAAAGTGAAGAACCTTTCTAACAGCGTGCTTGGTAAATTGCGGGATTTAGAAGGCGTTATCACTTTTTCAACTGATGTCCAATCCGATTTAGGCTTCTCAGAGATTCAGGTTTCTCTTTCTAATAGTGAAACTGTTCTACCAAAAATAATCGAGATGATAGTAAATACCGGAGGGAAAATACATGCTTGTAACACTAAAGAAGTGGTTATCAATGAAATTTTCACTCAGTTAGTGAGTGAGACTGGAGGGATGCACGTAGATTGATACTGATATACAGAAAGGCACTGACCTTCATTAAAAGGGATTTTATAATCGCAACAAGCTATCGGTTTGCTTTTTTCTTACAGTTATTTGGTATTCTTTTCTCTGTATTGACTTTTTATTTCCTTGCTCGGATGTTTGGAGACGCTGCCATACCTTATCTTGAACCCTATGGTGGCGATTATTTCTCTTTCGTTCTGATAGGCATAGCCTTTTCCTCCTATCTGACGACAGGACTGGGAAGTTTCTCAGGAAGCATCAGGAATGAGCAGATGATGGGCACTCTGGAAGCAATGCTCGTAACACCCACTAAGACTTCATTAATAATCGTATTCTCTTCTCTCTGGAACTTCATTTTCACATCTATCCGGGTTCTCGCTTACCTCTCAATAGGAGTGTTTCTGCTTGATGTAAATATGAGTAATGCAAATCTTTTCGGCGCTTTAATTACGCTCATTCTAACAATTATTTGTTTCAGCAGTCTTGGAATAATTTCTGCAAGTTTTATCATGGTTCTTAAACAGGGGGACCCTATAAACTGGGCTTTTAGTGCAGTGTCCGGGCTACTTGGGGGTGTGTTTTACCCAATAACTGTTCTGCCTCAATGGCTTCAAATGTTCTCTCATATTTTACCGATTACCTATTCGTTAAGGGCTATGAGGCATGCTTTATTGCAGGGCTATACTTTGGAAGCCCTTGCTCCTGATATATTTGCTTTGGTAATATTTTCAATAGTGATGCTGCCTCTCAGTATCATTACATTTAAGTACGCCGTTAGGAGAGCAAAAGTGGATGGAAGCCTTACGCAATATTAGTGGAGTAGCGCGGCTAATGAGAGATACTTACTCTTCTCCCGCCTGGTAAGCATAGTGTTAATCATTAAGCGGTATAAGCTCGTATAAGCTCCTGTAAGACACTGGCAATTGTGCTGTGCATGACTAAATCCCGTTTCAATCGCTCCTCTATTCGTCTCATCGCATATCTATCCTCAACAAACTCTACGTTATCATAAACGACCTCTCTCAAGACAAGCCCAAAAGGAGGGGCTGGCTCTATACTATCCCGTAACCGCAATTCCAGTAGCGCTTCCAACCAACTCTCATCCCTATCGCCACGGGCAATCATGCACAAAGCCGAGACGATTTTCCTCACCATCTTACGGAGAAAACTGTTCGCTTCCACATCAATAACGATAAAAGAACCGTTCCTCATGAGCTCTATCCGCTTTATCTCTCTGACATACGAGTCCGCTTCATGCCCATGCCCCTGCGTGAAGTTATAGAAATTATGTCTCCCAATAAGTAGTTCCGATGCCTCCTTCATTCGCGATAAATCCAGTTCCGGTTCTGAGAATAGGAAATACCGGTATCTTCGCAATTTAGCATCCCTGCGCGCATTGAATCCCGGATAGGGTCTTGCAATTGCATAGACCCATATATCGTCCGGCAGCATGCTATTTATCATTCGAGGGGTCACCTCCTTAGTGGTATCAAAGGATACTACCTGCGCAAGAGCGTGAACACCTTTATCTGTCCTGCCAGCGGCGGAGTAGTTAGCCGAGCGCCGTGGTCCTGATTCAGTTTCAGACCCAAATTCAAATAGTCCAAGCCGTGTAAAAGCACTGAAGAGCATCCCTTCTATCGTCGGCAGTTCCGGTTCAGGCTGAATCTGAAAGCCGTGATAATTGGTTCCAAGATAACCTATCTTGAGTGCTATCCTCTCTCCTGACATCTCCCCGCTCATCCTCATCCCCATCCTCATCCTGTTCCTCTATCAGGTAGAGATTACCGCGATATACCACTTCGTCATACTCTTTATGCCCCAGAACGCGCTTGATGTCTCCTGTCTGAAGCCCTTTTATCTTCTCTATCTCCACAGATGAGTAATTGGTTATGCCACGTGCAAATTCGATACCACGAGAATCTGTGATACTAACGATGTCGCCGGGCATGAACGCTCCCTCTACTTCGATGATGCCTGACGGTAACAGGCTACCACCCTTAGCAACTAAAGCAGCTTTTGCTCCTTCGTCCACCTTTATTCTACCCCTCGGCGGTGATATAAACCGAATCCAGTGCTCTCTGTCATTCATTCTGTCGCTTTTCCGTGGTAAGAACCGTGTTCCAACCGGTTCACCCTCTACAATGCGCAACAGGATGTTCTCTTCCGCACCATTTGCAATGATAACAGGAATACCCGCATTCATTGCGAGCTTTGCCGCCTCTATTTTCGTCCTCATGCCACCAACGCTACTCGTCTTCTCCCCTCTATCTGCAATTCGTTCAATCTCGGGTGTTATATCGCGCACAACCGGGATGAGCTCCGCTCTCTTACTCCTGCGCGGGTCTCGAGTGAACAAGCCATCAGTATCAGTAAGGATAATAAGCAGGTCGGCTTCGAGGTTGCTTGCCACAAGTGCTGACAGGTTATCATTGTCTCCTACCTTAATCTCGTCCACTGCCGTGGTATCATTCTCATTTACTATTGGAATCACACCTGATTTGAGCAATGTGAGTAAAGTGTTTCTCAGATTGAGATACCTCTGACGACTGAGGAAATCGGCATGTGTTAACAGAAGTTGCGCAATTGTCTGACCATAAGCAGAGAAATACCGGTCATAAGTGCTCATCAGGATGCTCTGTCCAACAGCAGCAGTAGCCTGTAAGAGCTTGATATCTCGGGGTCTCTGCTTCAGGTTTAATTTCCCTATGCCCGCACCGATCGCACCTGATGAGACCAGTATGACCTCTTTCCCACGTCTCCTCAGCTCTACTATCTCGCTCGCAAGTTTCTCCACCTTATCAGGCGCAAGTCGGTGGTTATCATCCGTGAGGGTGCTTGTACCCACCTTTATTACAATCCGCTTTGCCTTTGCTACTGCTATATCCCCTTCCATGCAATAAATCAATGATAAATAAATCAGTTAAGAAGTTAAGATTGTATAACTTTTATTTCTCTGGTGCAAATATATACCGAATGATGAGGGAACTCAAATTGTGTACGTTAGCGTTACTCTTCATTGTAATTGTAATCCTCGCCCTCCTCGCTGTAGCTGTAACCACATGTATGGGTATGAGTGATGAAAACAGTGAGGTGATACCGCCGAATCCAACGGGTTTCATTGGCTCCTGGCATCCTGCACCTGAATGTGTGCAATGTCATGTCTCACTCCTTCCTGAGAGCAGATTGCGCTCAATGGTCAGCTCCTGTGTGTGTCATGGGAAAGAATACGTGACCGGTGGAGCGATAGACAATGAAAAGATCAGAACTAAGGCACATGGCATACAGGCATGTATTGACTGTCATATAGGAACAGGAATAGCAAAAGCTGGGGAGATATCCGCTAACGAAATCCATCGTGTGCACCTGAATGTGGATTGCAGGGGATGTCATGGAGCGGGTAAGAACCTGAGGATACCAGAAAGTGGCGATTGCAACTCCTGTCATCAGGGTGGCGTTCATTCTATCCATGGTAACAGAACAGGGGAGTTATGCGTCGCCTGCCATGGCTCCTTTGGTATAAAATACAAGGAGAAGGGCTACAAGATGAAGGAGGGTGTGCCAGTAATAAAGAGCGAAGAAGAGAAGAGGTATCCCACCATCTTAAATATGTTAAAAGCACTATTGAAGTTCATAGAGGGAGGAAGAAAGTAATGAGGTTGCCCAGCGTCAACGTCATCGTTACCGTCGTCGTTGTGGCGCTCGTAGGTCTCGTTCTATACTCCATGGTGAGTATGGGACAGGTACCGGTAATAAAAGTCCAGGCAGCGGTTACAGTGAGCGATGACAGACCAGCGGTAAGAATAGTGGAGATGAAGCAGGAGAAGATGAACTCTTTACAGAGCCCAAAAGGTGATTCCCGTGTGGGTTTCCCGGCTGTTGAGGCTAAAGCGATAGTAAACAGGGCTAAGGTGAGCTATTGGGCTGCCCAGAGCTATCATGGTAATGGCACCTATAACTTCACCATTGGGTTCCCCCGGGATGTCGCGCCGAAAAAGGGCGATAGGGTAATGGTGATTGTGCGGGTGGTGAATGAGAAGGGCAGAACATTGGCACAGACAAAGAAGGAGCAGGACGTGAATTAATGGGGGATAATAGATGGAGATAGGAAATACATTCATAGTACTGGCAGTCATTCTGCTCTTATTCGATCTGAGTATGCTGATGCGGGCTGGCACGAGGAAGAGGTGGAGGTTTGAAGCTGCTTTTCTCGCTTCTTCGCTCGCATGCGTGCTGGTAGTCGCTGCGTACTTCAGGCTAACTATGGCTTTTATAAATGATGCTTTCTGGCTGGAAGAGGTCTACACTTACAGCTCTTCGAGCCTCGCCCTCCCTTACAAGATCGGCGATCCCTGGATAGGCAGTAGCGGGTCAATGCTCTTCATCGCTTTCATCTTCTCCATTTTGTATTTTATATATCGCATAAGAGTCTTTGGACGAGAGCGCAGGTTCAACATAGCTGCATCCAGAATACTGGACATCTTCTTCATTTCTATCCTTGTTTTCACAATATTGAAGAGCCCCTTTGAGCTTCTACCCATGAACATGAACCCGCCCGATGGTGCAGGGCTCAATCCACTGCTTCAAACGTTCTGGGTGCTCGTGCATCCCCCGGTAGTCTTTATCGGCTATGTATTAGTATTCTTCGCATGCGCTTTCATGCTTGCAAGGATGGCAACAGGCGAGAGAGAAGGCGAAGAAGAGCTAAACAGCATTATTCTATATTCCGCGTGGCTGTTCCTTGCGTTTGGAATAGCACTTGGAGGGTGGTGGTCTTACGAAGTCCTCGGCTGGGGTGGCTATTGGGCATGGGATCCTGTGGAGACTGCCTCTTTAGTCCCCTGGCTTGCTCTTACTGCATATTTCCACCTGCCAGGCGGAAGTAAAGACCAGATGAGAGAGCTCACGCTTATAGTTACCTTCTTTATGGTCATTTTTGCCACTGCACTTACCCGTGGCGGACTCTTAGAATCAGTTCATGCATTCGGGAAATCGCCTGTGGGACCCGCACTTCTAATATTCGCGCTTGGTGTTATCCTCTACTTCTCCTATCTCGCATTGAGGGCAAGGACAGAGAGAGCCAGACCCATTTACAGTCCGGAAGTGGATATCTCGTCACTGAATTCCATCTCTCTATTCGTGGCGTTCTGGTCATTGATGTTCCTCATGATTATATGTTTCCTGGGTGACCTTGCACCGATAATAGGGGGTGCATTGGGTGGTGCACCAATGAGAACAACCCCGGAATTCTATAATAGATGGTGCTACCCTTTCACACTCGTATTCGTCGCTGCATTGATGGGCTGCAGTATGAGCATGAAGGTGAAGAGATTTATATGGCTAATCGCCTCAATAGCAGCTATTGGCGTGATTTTGGTACTGCTCCGTGTTCCAACGCCGAACTGGATGGCTAACTTCGGACTGCCTCTACTGCTCGCCGCAGGATTTGCCATCGCTTATTATCTCGGATCCGCTCTGTGCACTAAGGGAGGGAGGCAATCTCCATATATATGGGGCAAGACGCTAATCCATATCGCCATCATTATTATATTAATAGGCGTATTCGTCAGCTCCACCGTGCAGACAGAGAGCAGGGGCATAATTGTGAAGCCCAACTCGACTGTTGATGCGCTCGGTGCGAAGATAACCCTGGGTACTCCCACGATATATCCGGGCAGAGGGCATGTTTACGCCAGTGCCAAGCATTTCTTTACCATGCCTGAATACTCGGGTCTGGCTGTTGACGTCTCTATCGTTGATGGCACTACCGTATACACTAACAAAAGTCTAAGGATGTATTATTATACAAACTATGGTATTCTGTCCAAACCACTGATCATCTCCACGTTGCGAGGTGACCTCTATATCTTTATGGAGCACACGAACTCCAGCTATAACTCGCTATTCTATGCGCTCATGGGAGAGAAGCGGCAGCCAGCAGATTTCAGGATAAAAGTGAAGCGAGTGCCACTGATATGGCTTGTATGGTCTGGTGTGATATTGCTGGCAGCCGGTATGGTCATCCTGATATGCGATGAAACGCGTAAAAGTAGAATGAAAAATGAAAAGAAAGAATATCCGGAGAAATTAAATTAAGAATTAAGGATGTTTCTCCGGTGGGTGACACGCTTCGCAGGTCTCTTCCTTTACCGTCACATCATGCTCGTTGTGGCATGCTACACATTCGCGGTCTTCTAAATCCGGACTCCAGTATCCATGGTAGAGAGCGACCTTATGTCCGGTGTGTGCAATTGTGGTGTGACATTTAAAGCACGAGATACCGGGGTCTGCAATCTCTGCTAATGGCTTCTTATGAGTGCTATGACATTTCATACAATGCTCAGTCTTTGTAAGAGAAGCAGTTGTGGGTGGTTCTCGCTCCAGTCGCTCTGCCATTTCCGCAGTAGTCTCTTCTAAACTCTTGCCCTCCCTCAGACCTTCACTTATACCCTCGAGATGGTTGGTCATCTCTTTCATATAGAGAAAAATCTCTGGTCCTGAATGGACATGGCATTCGTGACAGTCTATTCCAGCATGAGGTGAATCCTGCAAAGAATCATAAAATGGTTGCATCTCATGACAGTTCTTGGCACAGCTCTCCGGTTTCGCCATCTCTTGCATCATTGTAGGTATCACCACCGCCGCACCAACAATAACAACAATGGTAACCAGGACAACCACCGAAATAATTATCTTTTCACCTTTCTCCATTTCCAGCCCTCCTAACAGATATATTCTTCCACATTTCCATTACCCAGAATTTGATTCTCAGAAATGATATATAAACTTTTCGATTTTTTCCTCCTCTTCTCCATCAATATGTCTGGTCTATTATCTCTTCAAAATCTCCTTCACCTCTTTCATCTTCGCTTCTGTCTTAACGCCTGTATCAGAGAAATGTGTCCTGCTCGCTCTAAAACCACTATCGTTCAATCTCTCAATCAGGGAGTGGATAGAAGGAGGGGATATCTTCAGAGCCTTGCATATCCCGTGATAGTCATAAAAGAAGGGTATGTCCAGTTCATTCATGCATGTAGCGACGATTCTCTGCGCTTCTCGCTTCTTTCCCAGCCGTCTCACTCTCAACTCCTCATATACGCGCTTACAAAAGCTGTTATCCTTTATCGGACCCAGATACAGGGGTCCTGCAATACTGAATTTAGCACCGCAGACCTCGCATCTCGTGCTCATGTCCGGCAGTTCAGAGCAATGAATAGCATATCTGTTACCGCAGGAGAAGCAATGAAGAATAAAGCCGAGCCTCCTCATACACTCATCTGCTCGCTTCGCACCCCTTTCCACTCTCGCTATGAGCCGCACGAAATGGCTACTTGAAAAGCACAGCAGCGGCTGTATCGCCCTGTCATATCTGCACATGTCCCTCGTTACGCGCCCCAGCAGGATACGTGTTGCCATCTCCTTGTGATATTCGGTATTCAGCGGTTTTGCGGCATACTTCCTCAAACCCCCGGTATGCGCGCCACATAAAGGCGCTGTATCTGTTGCAGTGACCATAATCAACTTCTTCACCGATTGGGATAGCGAATCGAGATAAGGAACTGGCGAGCCAAAAGGGTCTATATCCACAATATCATACCTGTGCCTGTTACGGTGCAGGAGCACATTTGCGTCCTCGTTATATATTCGCGTGCTCCCCTCTATCCCGTTCAGCTTCACATTGCGATTAATCACCTCATAAGCCTCTCTACTCAGGTCATTTAGCACCACCTGCAACCCGACTTCGTTCGCCACCCTTACACCGCGCACACCGGTGCCTGCAAGTGCATCCACATACACCATAGAGTTAGAGTTATAGTTAGAATGAGTAGCGAAAGCAGCTAATGCGGCTATATCTATATCGCGGCAGAGTTCCATTCTGGGATTATAAAAAAGAGCCTTCTTAGCTCGCTTCGGCACCAGTATCCTCGTGCTCCCCTCTACTCGTTCTATAAGCTTATAGCTCATGCGTTCCATTCTTATCTTATAAAAGAGACTTGCATTGCATATCAGATAAAGCGTAAATAAGGGATAACAAATGAGCAGATTCTATGAAGTGAAGAAGCGGGATGGCGCAGCGAGAATAGGACGCTTACTATTGAAAGGGGAAGGAAGGGAGATGCAAACGCCACTTTTACTCGATATAGAGTCGCTGAGCAGTGGCGGAGGAGAAGATAAGATGGAAGTGATAGGTGTAGAATCCCCGCTATTCACGGAGTTGAGCAAAGAAGAGACATGGAACGCCCCGCGTGGCACGGTTATCCTGCCCGAGATACATCCACTATCCGCAAAGCTAAAAGCGGCACCACCGCTATTCGTTGATTTCTTCGTGCTCGCTTTCGCTTCCTCCATGCTCCACACGCCCGAGGATTTCGTTCGCAGGGTTATAGATGCGAAGCGGAGGATACCACCAGATGTGGCGTTATGGGTGCCCGCGATAGCAACGGTGGAGAATGCCGCTCTTCTTGCCTATATGGGCGTGGACATAATAGATGACACGAACGCGGTGATGAAGAGTTATGAGGGCATCTATCAACTGGAGGAATGCGAGTTAAGGGTGGATGATATGACGGATTTGCCATGTAACTGTCCCGTTTGCTCCTCATTGAGTATAGAAGAGTTGAGAGCGCGAAGTGCTAAGGAGCGAGCGGAACTGCTTGCAAAGCATGATAGACTGATATTGGAGCGGGAAGTGAAGAAGATAAGGGAATATATAAGGGCGGGCATCCTGCGCGAGTATGTTGAGATGCGTGTGAGGTCGTCATCGTTTCTAACCGCCGTATTACGATTTTTGGATACTGAGAGCGAATATTTTGAAAGAAGGACACCCGTTGCACGTAAACATGTCATGAAGGTGAACACAATGGAGTCGTTACGTCGAATAGAAGTGAAGAGATTTGCAAGTCGTGTTCTGGACAGATACAGACCACCATCAACTCAAATACTGGTGATTCTGCCATGTTCTGCTAAGAAACCCTATTCCTTGTCGCAGTCACACAGGAGGTTCATTACTGCAATTGGGGATTACAGGGGCAACATTCATGAGCTGATTTTAACCTCTCCACTTGGCACTGTTCCGAGAGAATTAGAACTCGTCTATCCCGCCGCGTTCTATGACATACCCGTGACGGGGTACTGGGATGCGGAGGAGCGTGCGTGGGTGGCTTCATGTCTCCGTGCCTACCTTGACAGAAATCGTGATAATTACGATATGGTTGTTGCACATCTCAGGGGTGCATATAAGGAGATATGCGCAACAGTGGCAGAAGAACTGGGCATGGAGGTCATATACACATGCGAGGAGAACGAGAAAGAGTACACAAAAGAGGCTCTCGAACGCCTGAGAAGTCGTATAGCAGCGTTCTGTGGTGCGAAGAGGAGACTGTCCAGACTTGAGATGGGCGCAAGGATATTTAAGGCGATGGCTGATTACCAGTTCGGGCTTGGCACTGGTGATGAGCTTGTGAAACGAGGAGAAAGAGTGACGTTAACGGGGAAATATCCTCACTTCAGGCTCGTATCAACTGAAGGTGTCCTTGCACGCATTGCACCCGAATATGGACTCATAACCCTCACAGCGAAAGGTGCACGGAGAATCGAGAAGTTCACTCCATATATAGTAGAGATAGGCGATTTTGTGCCAAAGGGCTCAATACTGGCACCCGGGGTTGTGAATGCCGGCGAAGAGATAAGGGAGAATGACGAAGTTATATTCCGCGGTGATAAGGCATTTGGAGTGGGGAGAGCGAAGATGAGCGGCTGGGAGATGGTGGAATCGGAGAGAGGAGTGGCGATAAATGTAAGAGAAGTGAGAGCGCTAAAAACCGTAGATTGTGATTGAATTATATATGAAATAAATCCCAACCAGCACCAGAATAATCCCCGAAAAACTCTTTATTGCCATACTGTATTTTTGGAACGGTTTCAACGAGAAATGAGAGGTATAAGCAATTGCGAGCAAAGGCAACCCCATTCCAAGCGAATAGATGAGCAGAAGAAAGGCACCATAAACTATATCACCCTCAACCGCTACCATCGTGAGTATAGTACCAAGTAAGGGACCAATGCAGGGTGTCCAGACGATACCGAGCGAAAATCCGAGCAATAGTCCACCTGCTGTTCCTGTTCCATGCACGTTCTTGAATATCCCTGTGCTTGTGATACCCCTCCCTGGTATGATTGCGTGTATCTTCTGCTCTAATAACTCGAATATCATGCACAAACCGAGAAATATGATCACAAGCCCACCTGCAATCTGCAATACCAGTTTATATCGCTGGAATATCGAGCCAAAAATAGATGCCAGTACACCCATCAGCGCAAAAGAGATAGAGAGTCCAATAGCCATTGTTAGAGGCGTAATTTTACTCGTTCTGGTTGAATATGCCGCAATGAGCGGGATGAGCGGGAGTATACAGGGTGATAGAACGCTTAATATCCCAAAACCGAAAGCGATGAGGGGGAGTGGCAACGCTACCATTTCAGCCCCTCCTCATCATAGATGACCCTCATCTCACTCCACGCTCTCCTGGCTCTTCTTGGCTTTAAAAAGATGTGTATATGATATAGTACAATAGTACAGGTATGGGAGTATATAAATTATCATTTAATCTAAACGTGATTTATTGAACATATAGTGAGAGAGGGGAGCTACAAATGAAGATTCAGATCGCCAGATCTCTGGTAGAATCCCTGTTGTCAATCTATCCTTCTCATACTCGCTCCTACCACCGCCAAGCTTTTCTTGCATCTTTTTAAAATAATAAGGTCAAGAAGTTAAGGGAGAAGAGATACATGTCTATCTCAACGCAGCTACCGGATGTGCAGGCGAGCAGTCCTGACATAAGGATAAATCTGACGCGAGTCGGAGTGAAGAACATAAGGAAACTGGTAGAGGTGGCGAGAGCGGGTGGCAAAAGACCCATTATCCTTATATCTGACTTCTATATCTTCGTTGACCTCCCAAGTGATATAAAGGGTGCGAACCTGTCGAGGAACTTTGAAGCGATGTATGAAGTGCTGGAAGAGGCGGTTAACACGCCGATATACGAGGTTGAGGAGCTGTGCAGCGAGGTGGCAAAGCGGCTATTACTACTTCATGAATACGCTACCACTGCGGAAGTGGGCATGAAGAGCGAATACATGTTAAAGAGGAAGACGCCGGTGATGAAGATCTCATGCCAGGAGCCCGCGATTATCCATGCAGAAGCGAGGGCGTATCGCACACCTTCAAAGGTGCAAATAAAGAAGGTAATAGGCGCGGAGGTAAGTGGGATGACAACCTGCCCATGCGCACAGGAACTGATGAAGGAGCGAGCGGTGGAGGAATTGACGAAGCTGGGAATGGGCAAAGAGGAGATAGAAGCTTTTCTGCGTGTGGTGCCAATGCCAGCGCATAACCAGAGGGGGAGGGGAATAATCACAATAGAGGTGGAAGATGCTATTAAAGTACCGATGGATAAGATAATAAGGATAATAGAGCGTTCGATGAGTGCAAAGACGTATGAGATACTGAAACGCCCGGATGAGGCGAAGGTGGTAGAGATGGCGCATAAGAAGCCGATGTTCGTTGAAGATTGTGTTCGTGAGATGGCGAAGCGGGTGGTAGAGAGTTTTACTGAGCTCCCTGACGATTCCATCATCACGATAAGGCAGATAAACGAGGAGAGCATCCACCAGCATGACGCGGTTGCGGAACGTGTCGCGTTGATGGGTGACCTGCGCAGAGAGCTGGCAATGGGCAATGAAGAGATGAAGAGATGAAGAGCCGGGGTGGCCTAGTCGGTTAGGGCGCGGCACTCATAATGCCGAAGTCGCGGGTTCGAACCCCGCCCCCGGCATTGCGTTTCATAATTATGATTATCACCATAACCATAGTTGGGACCGCGATATGGCTGATGCTCCCCGCATACATAACGAATGCAAGTGCGGCGTTCTTCGGCGGCAAGATACCGATAGACCGTGGCGTTCATCTGTGTGGAAACCGGCTGCTCGGTGATGGTAAGACCTATGAGGGGCTGTTCAAGGGCTGCTCTGCGGGCTTCCTCTGCGGCTTGCTCCAGCATCTTTATAACGGCTCTTTTGGCTCTTACCCTCGCTTCATCATTGTATTGCTGGCGCTATCTGCGGGTGCAATGCTCGGTGACATAATGGGCAGCTTTGTGAAGAGGCGACTGGGACTGAGAAGAGGTGCTCCACTACCCGTGGTGGACCAGCTGGACTTTGTAGGTGGGGCATGGCTGCTTCTTTTTATCGTCGCCCGCGACTGGTTCTTCTCCAACTTCTCCGCTGAGGTGATGCTCGTGGTCATCCTTATTACGCCCCTGCTGCATCTGCTCACGAACTTCATAGGCTTCAAACTGGGTATGAAAGAAGTGCCCTGGTGATTGGTAATTGGTGATTGGTGATTGGCAGGTAAAAACCGAAAAGCATTTATATGATTTCGCCTATGGTGTGGATTATACTGTTATAAGCAGGGAATAGGCTAAATAATCGGCTATAATGGGGTAAGAGGTAAGAGGCAAGAGCGAGTGCGAGGGTGGAAGGAATGGTCGTCGAACAATTTCCAATACTGGTAGTTGCGGTATCGCTGATCTCCGCATATACTATACTGGTCGCGGGCTGGCTGAACAGAAAGAGCAGCTGTTTTATATCCATTGCAACCATTACTTTCCAGTTGATATTGGCTCTCTTCATCCTGCACCATGTCCTGACATGGGGAACGATACATTACCCGTTGGGTGGATGGGCACCTCCATGGGGCATTGAATACGTTGTGGATGCATTGAATGCTTATGTGCTGGTTATACTTCTATTTGCATCTCTACTGGTTGCAATATATTCCTGGCGTAGTGTACAGAGTGAGTTGCCAGCAAAGAAGACGGTCTCATTTTATGTGCTATTCCAGCTCCTTGTCACCGGACTGTGTGGTATAACGGTGACTGGAGACATGTTTAACCTCTATGTATTCCTGGAGATATCCTCCCTTGCGGCATACGCATTGATAGCAGCTGCGGGTGGACGGGCATTGAAAGCGAGCTACAATTATGTCATAATGGGTTCCATAGGTGCCTGTTTCTATCTGCTGGGTGTAGGATTCCTCTACGCGGTGACTGGCTCGTTGAACATGGCTGACCTCATGAGTCTATTACCGCCACTATACGGTAACAGGGTGGTGCAGGCTGCATTTGTATTCTTCGTCATAGGTATGAGTATAAAGATGGCGCTATTCCCACTCCATCTATGGCAACCCGATGCATACACATACGCGCCATCAGCGGTGAGCGCATATATAGCGGCAACGATGTCACATATCTCTGTCTATGCATTGATCAGAGTTATATTCTCTGTATTCACGCTCGATTTCGTCAAGGCTTATATAGGTATGGATTTGGCAATCTGCTGGGTAGCGGCGATAGGAATAATCGCGGGTTCGGTACTCGCGATAGCACAGAACAACTTCAAGCGTATGCTTGCATATTCCAGTGTCTCACAGATAGGATACATCGTGCTGGGTATGGGTTTAGCGCCAGCCACCACCTGGGGCTTCTTCGGCGCCGTGGCACACATATTGAACCATACAATAATGAAGGGCTGTCTGTTCCTCGTAGCCGGCGCGTTCATTTATAAGGCGGGTTTGCGGGACATAAGGGAGTTCAGAGGGCTGGGCAAGCGAATGCCATATACGAGTGCGGTCTTCACCATAGCTGCGCTTTCTATGATTGGCGTACCCCCAACAGTAGGGTTCGCAACGAAACTGTTTCTTATGGTAGCGACATTGGAGACATACAATTATGCATTTGCGGGCGTACTGCTGCTGAACAGTCTGCTTGAACTTGTTTATTTCGGCAGGCTGATCGAGCGGATATACCTTCTGCATGAGGAGCCACAGCCAGAGTCAGAGTCAGAGCTGAACGGAGGTACAAGGGATGAGAAAAGAATCCCCCATAGCATGCTGATACCTATGTTCATCTTCGCCGCATTATGTGTCATTGCCGGGCTCTTCTGGCTTACCAGTCTCGCAACGCCCTTAATAGAACCATTAACGAATTTGTGCACGGGGGTGATGCCGTGATGGTGGAATCATTGATACCGTTATTAGTTATTTTATGCCCGGCTTCTGCTGCTCCCCTGATACTGCTCTTCGGTAAGCACCCGAACATAAGAGAGGGGTGGACGATAGCGGCGGGGTTGGCGATGTTCTCGCTTATATTCTCAATGATACACACGGTTTTAAGCGGTGATGTTGTTGATTGCGTTCTATTCCAGACGATATTCAGGGATTCGCTCTCTGGATACTTAAAGATAGGATTTAGAGTGGATGCTTTTGGGCTCATCTTCGCTCTCACCTCCTCTTCTCTCTGGATACTCGTCTCTTTCTATTCTATCGGGTACATGCGTTCATTGCGCGAGCATGCCCAAACTCGATATTTCTTCTCGTTCGCATTTGCTATCCTCGGTGCGATTGGAGTTGCGTTATCAAGGAATTTGATAACGATGTATATATTCTACGAGATACTCACGGTCTCAACTTATCCACTGGTGGCGCATGACCAGACTCCGGAAGCGATAAGTGGGGGACGTAAGTACCTTGCGTATCTGATGACTGCAGGTGTATTCTTTCTATTTGGTGTGATAATGGTCTATGTGCTGACCGGTACTACCGATTTCACAAATGGTGGTATAAAGGCGTTGAGTGCGCTGGCGCCCACACACAAGTTGATACTGACAGTGTGCTTCTTCTGTTTCCTCCTGGGGTTCATGAAGGCGGCATGGATGCCTTTCCACTCATGGCTGCCTACTGCTATGGTTGCGCCAACGCCCGTGAGTGCGCTCCTGCATGCAGTTGCAGTGGTCAAGGCGGGTGTGTTCGGGATTGTCAGGGTTGTGTGTTACATCTACGGTGTGGACCTGATGCACTCGCTCGGACTCGGGCTGGCACTCGCCTGTATTGCGGGTTTCACAATGATAGTTGCCAATCTATTCGCAATTGCGCAGGACAACCTGAAGAGAAGGCTGGCGTATTCCACAATAAATCAGCTCTCATACATTATCCTGGGTGCCGCGCTATTGACGCAGGACGGAGTTAGAGGAGCGATGATGCATATACCTTTTCACGGATACATGAAGATTACTCTATTCCTGTGTGCGGGAGCGATAATGGTAGCTTCGGGTAAGAAGAACATAAGTGAGATGGCGGGTATAGGCAGAGCGATGCCGGTAACGATGCTGGCATTCTCGGTGGGGGCACTGGGTATGTGCGGGATTCCGCCAGTGGTCGGGTTCATAAGCAAGTGGTATCTCTGCTTGGGTTCATATCAGGCATCGCTGACGTATTCACCGGTGATGATAATATTCTTATTTACGCTACTGATAGCGTCCCTGCTGGATGTCGTTTATTTCTTCCCGATTATACATACAGCATTCTTCAAGGAGCCAGAGGATAAGGATGAGGATGGTAAAGAGCCCCAAATAAAGGAGGCACCGATATTCATGCTCGTTCCACTGACAATAACCGCGATATTCTCCATCATCTTCTTCATTGCTTTTATTCTCAGAGCTGTTGGTGTATTCGCACCATATATGGATATATTATCGCTCCACATATACGAGCTTGTGCGAATAGCAGCAGGTAATGTGTTTATTTAAATAGTGCCATATGACCACCGACAATCCTTTCTTAAGGCAGAATCGCACACGGTCGAAATCGCCGAGATATCTATCGACGGCGCTTGGACTGTGATGAGTTTCCCTTGCGATGTCCGGCGTAGCTTTTTTAGCCCGGAGCGATTTTTCACAGATGATCTTTTTATGCGTTGTGCTTCTACCCAGGTCATGTACGGTGCCCCTGCGTGGCAGCA
>PQXC01000026.1 GCA_003194435.1 Candidatus Methanophagaceae archaeon
CTTATTGAATAGAAGTTCGCTGATTTCAATTGCTGTGGATTTTCTCCCCTCATATCCTTTCCCCTCGGTATTACACCAACGAGATAATTGTATGATAGCCTCTGTGATGTTTTTAAAAGACATTCTCTCGTTTTTTATTAGCCAATCATCGAGTTTGTTGCACAACGATTTTTTAGCTGTTTTATGTAGCCTCAATTGATCTATCAATTCCTTTAATTCATTAACATTGTATTCCTGCAATTCGATTTCAACGCCGTCTATTTTTATTTTTAACTCCATGTATCATATTCACCTCTCTTGGTCTTAACTTAAAAATAGAGTTATTTAAAACTACCGTAATATTAAATTGGAAAGTAAGACAACCTGAAAAAATTAGTTAGTAGCATTGAGAGAATTGATCGGTTCAGCATCAGAGCATCAGATATATCAGATGAATGAAATGTAAACTGCGAAATACATCCACCTTCCTCACTCTATCCCCCTTTCACCTTCACCCCGCCATATCGCTCGCAGTTCCGCCAGTGGCTCCTCTAGCAGCTTCTTACCTCCGTCTCTTATTATAACCACATCCTCATCCTTCGTTTCCCCTATCTTCGTCACCTCAGCACCAACACCGCGATTCCGCATCAGCATCTCGAACCTCTCACGCTCATCACGCCAGACCTCCACTATCCATCTCGTATTCGATTCCGAGAAGAGTTTATAATCGCTTCTCAGTCCGGGATTCACATTCACACCACCAATCTCAATCTCAGCGCCGAGGTCACCACCCATGAGCATCTCGCATATTGCAACTGCGAGCCCACCCTCGGAGACGTCATGGCAACTCGCTATCAGCCCCGCGGTCATCGCTTCTCTTAATGCAGCCATACGCGTCTTCAGCACTCCCGGGTCTGTCCTCGGTACTATACCCGCCCTTACGCCCATTAATCCGTAATATTCGCTACCCCCAAGCTCGGGTTTCGTATCCCCCACCACATATAGCAAATTCGATGCCTCTTTCGCATCCACCGTTATGCATTCCCTTATATCAGCGCACACGCCAATGCCGAGAACCGCGGGTGTGGGTGGTATAGGTATAGACTCCCCAGGCACTGACGATTCATTATAAAAACTCACATTACCACTAACGAACGGTACACCGAGGGAAGAAGCCATATAGCCGAGTCCGCGACAGCATTCATAGAACTCGCCCATGCGCGGTGGCTTCTCGGGATTGCCGAAGTTGAGGCAGTCGGCAAACGAATGCGGAACGGCACCTACCGCGGTCAGATTCCTGCATACTTCATCTATCGCACTCGCCGCACCCCAGAACGGATTCAGTTCACAATACGAGGGATTCACATCCGCCGCGATGGCAAGCCCTCGATAGGAGGACTCTAACGGCTTCAGTACCACCGCATCACCATGCGTCTCTTTCCCCATTAGCCCCTGCAATGGCTTCAATACCGTCGCTGCTCTTACTTCATGGTCATATCGCCTTATGACCGATTCCTTTGACATTATATTCAGTGACGCCAGTAGCATCTTCAGTATATCACCGTAAGAGCCCGGGTCGGGTTCTCGCAGTTCACCATCAGCAACTTCCGCATTTGATACCTCCCTCGGACGGTCATAAACAGGTGTATCGAGTAAAAAATCAGTATCAAGGTCAAACACAAGCTCATCATGGTAGAATAACCTTATCCGCCCACCACTGACTGCTTTACCGATCTCCGTGGCATCTACATCCCATTTGTCAAATATGTCCAGCACTGCACTCACATCCTCAGGCATAACTGCCACCAGTAACCTCTCCTGCGATTCTGAAACCCATATCTCCCAGGCTTGCAGTCCCGATTCCTTTAACTTCACACGTTCCAGGTGTATCTCCGCACCACAACCACCGCTATGGCACATCTCGCTCACCGCGCATGAGAGCCCGCCGCCACCAAGGTCTTTCATACCCCTTATCAGACCACGCTCATTGCATTCAAGTATCGCGTGCATCAATGGCTCTTTCGTTATCGGGTCTCCAAGCTGGACGGCGCTACGGAATTCTTCAGCACCCGGTTCAAGTTCACTGGATGCAAAGGTGACACCGTGTATACCATCACGTCCCGTCCTGCCGCCCACGAGCAAAAGAACCTCTCCCGGCTTCGCCATGCTCCGCCTCAATTCCCGCTTCTTCATCACACCCACACAGCCCACATTCACCACGCAATTGCCCGCATAGCCGCTATGGAAATAAACCATGCCCGCACATGTGGGAATACCTATACGGTTGCCGTAATCGCTTATCCCTGAGACAACGCCATTGAACAGGAATCGCGGATGCTTCAGCTTCACATCCGTCGGCAGTTTCATATCCGGTGGTGCGAAGAAGATAGAATCAATCAATGCCACCGGCTGCGCACCCATGCATACTACGTCTCTAACGATACCACCTATTCCCGTAGCAGCGCCACCATATGGCTCTATCGCAGATGGATGGTTATGGCTCTCGAATGCTACAACATAAGCATGCTCATCATCAAACTCCACAACGCCTGCATCTTCTTCTATCACATCTATGCACTGCGGCGCTTTTATACTGCTTCTGAAGATGAACTCCTTCAGGATTCTCTTCGAACTCTTGTAGCAGCAATGCTCCGACCACGCCTGCGCTATACTCTGGAGTTCTACATCCGTAGGCTCTCTACTACGCGCAATGAAATAGCGTCTTATCTTCTTCAGCTCTTCTAAATTGAGTGCAAGCCCCATAACATCACTTATACGCATCAGCTCCTCTTCGCTCGCGCACCTTAAATCCACTCTATTCACCATGTTTATTTATTGTGCATCTGGGAGATTCGGTGTGGATGCTGAGTACCTGAGTACCCGAATGTGGAAGTGCTGTTCAGAAGTAAAATTCCTTTACGTACTCCGGTTTCCGTGTTAGCAGGTCTCGAATACTCACTATTCCTACCACTACGCCTTCATCAACCACTGGCAGCCTCTTTATTCGCTTCCTCGAAGCGAGCTTACATGCCTCCTCCTCTGTGGCTTCTACGTCTATGGTAATCAGTGGCGAAGACATAATCTCCTTAGCCTTTACTTCATTTGCACGCTTATCCTTCAACAGTACTTTTAATGCAATGTCGCGTTCTGTAATTATCCCCACCGGTTTGCCATCCGCAGTTATCACCACGCTTCCTATGCCAAGTTCTTCCATATCTTCCGCTATCTTCCTGACCTCCGTATTCTCATCTTCGGTGATGACCGGGCGAGTCATTATCTCTCTTACTTTCATCTTCTTTACTACACCACTACATATTGCATCTGCAATGTTTATAATATTATTCCTTTCACTCTCTTTTTTTATCCTTTATCTTTTATAAGCACCACCCACTAAGCCCTGAACCTCCTCATATAACGGTGCTCGATGAACTTCTTTAATTTATAGCCGAAGCCGAAGATTGTGAATGCCCTACCACATGCATATATCACTGCGGTGTTACCCCCGAGCGATATTATCGCCCTTGGATTCTGTATCGTATTCTTAGGCTTATATCGCTTCAATTTATCTCCTTTTACCGTTCTTATTATATTCACCGCTGCTATTTTACCTTCTCGCTCCGCCTCTTCTACATTCTGACCTGAACGGATACCATCATACTCGAAGTATGCATTATCACCAACTGCAAATACATCGCTCATACCATCAACCCTCAAATAGGGGTCTACTCTTATCCAGCCCCTGACCTTCGGCAGCTTGAGCCGCTCCAGAAGCCTGCCTGGCTTTAAACCCGCGGTCCAGATGAGGATATCGTACGGCAGTCTGTGTCTGTGTCCGTGCTGCCCGCTCAACACTATCTCATTATCTTTCACCTCCTCAACTGCCAGCCCGGTCAGTATCTCCACACCTCTATCCATCAATCGCCTGGTTACAAATGATGCGATATCAGGGGCAGGAAAAGCAGGTAATATCCGTGGCATCCTCTCAACAAGGCATACTCGCGCATCGCTCCTGCTCTCTACAAGTTCGCCAGCAACTTCCACACCGGTCAAACCTGCACCAATAACTGCGATAGTCATGGCGCTATTGCTATTGCTATTGCCTGGCTCGAGCTCATCAAGTGCTTCCTTCGTCTTTACCGCACCTTCTAAGGTATTGATACAATGTGACCGCTCTTCTGCACCGGGAATACCAAAGAAAGCCTGCTCACCACCAACTGCGATCACGAGATAGTCATAGGGTACAGGTATAGTGCCAGTGCGAGTCTTCACCTCCTTCTCACTGAAGTCTATATCCACGACTTCATCATTTATGAACTCGGCATCTATTCGATTAGCGAAACTGTACAAATCCGCTGATATATCAGCCGGTGTTACCTTACCACTCAATATCTCTGGATTCGCAGCCTGATAGTCAAACCTCGTTCGTCTGTCAATCATAGTGATATCAATCCTCTTACCACTCTTTGACTTCGACCTCTTCCGTAATTCCGTTGCAACTTCCACTCCCCCAAATCCACAGCCCAGTACTACCACACTAACACTACTATTATTACTATTACTGCTCATGATGGCTCAGCTTATCTCTGTGCATAGACCACTTTAATGACATCGTTATCCTCCAATTCGTATCTCTCGCCCAGTCTTCGCTTTGTACGTGCGTCAATAGCGTAAAGAAAACCCTCACCGATGTCTGTATGTACCGCATAAGCCAGGTCTTTCGCTGTGCTACCACGCTTCATGAGATACGCATCTGGTAGAATCCGACCCGAGGAATCTGTGAACTTATGCTCGTCCTCTACCGGATAGACAACTATATAGTTTAATAATTGAAATACCACATGATTTATAATCGCCTGGACGCCTGTACTGCCGTAATCATTGATTAAGTCCCTTATCTTCTCCAGACCCGCACGCTGCTCAGCAGTAATGGTAGCGGTATGCAGAATCTCAAAATCGGTGTCTCCTGGTAGATATCTGATGAATTTGTGCCTGGCTGCGGTTCTCAATGCGAGTTCTGCCGCTGCGGAACATGGTATTACTGTCTCCCCTTCACCTTCCAGAGCTCTCAACTTCTTCAGCGCCGCTCGTTGTGCCAGATCAGCTTTGTTCGCTGCAATGACCATCTCTTTACTCAGCTTTATTATCTCCGCACTCAGGCTTTTCAACGCCTCTTCATCCCACGCGCGGAAGTCATCCGGGATGCGGGAACCGCGAATAGCAGCCTTTACCTGCTCCTCTGTCACTCCTACACCCGCAAGTTGCTCTGCAATCGCCCGCTCTATCTTCGTACCCTCCAGCTCCGCCTTCCTCGTCAGTTTACGCCAGCTCCTCTTCAGTATCATGAAGACCCACATGTTCAATTCCTCTTTAAACGCCCTTATATCCTCTATCGGGTCATGACTTCCGACCTGGACAACATTGCCGTCCGCATCAGTTCCACCAGAAGCGTCCACAACGTGAATTATCGCTTCCGCGCGTCTGAGTTCATCGAGGAACTCATTACCCAATCCCCTGCCTTCATGTGCTCCTCTTACCAATCCGGCAACGTCAATGAGCTCAACGGGAATGAAACGTATGCCACGGACGCAATTTCCACAGCTACCGTCATGCAGTAGCTCTTTACAGGGGCATGGTACACGCACATGTGCAATACCGACATTGGGCGAGATGGTCGTGAAAGGATAAGAAGCTATCTCGACATCGGCGAGCGTAGCCGCTTTAAAAAATGTGGATTTGCCCGCATTCGGCTTGCCTGCTATCGCTATTGTTACCGTCATTCGTCATTCCTCAACAGAGATAGTTTCTAAGTTGCTTACTACGCTCCACAATGCTGTTCTGGCATGCGAAGGTATGTTTGGATTGGAGTTCAACTCCTCAAGCTCTGAGATCACCGCCGCCGCTCTGATTGCCAGTGACTCTCCGCTATCCAATAGCTTGTTCTTCATCATGCCCAGTGATTTCCTTATATTCCGGGGAACCGTAATATCGCTCATCATCTCTTCCAGCATCTCCGTACACTTCTTTATCACTTCCTCCTTTTCTGTTTCTTCCATTTCGCGCTCATCACCTCCTCTCCCGAGCGAAAGATATAAGATATTTTACTTCACTGAATAAATGAAAGAGCCATGCTAAAAATAAATTAAAGAATTAAGAATTAAAGTTATGCATCAATTGTATCTAATTTTTGGAAACTTTGTTCAATTTAAAGAAATTGCAGGCTTCAAGGCGTTTTAGAAATATATTCTACACGATAAAGTTTGTGTTTGAACTGCTCGCGTGCGCTTCGCAGATTGCTTTATGCGATTCCCAGAACTTATCTCGCTCTGGATGCGATTCGATAAAATTCAGAAATAAGAGCCAGTGGTCTATATCCAGGATGATATGCTCGCCAGTGGAAAGCATCTGGATATATGTGCGCACCTTCTCCACATCAACGTACTCAAAGAGCGTCCTGTGGTGTTAAGGATTGGGATTGCAATAAGTTGCGATGGACTGTATCCGAGCTTGCAAAGTATGCAAAGGAAGATGAACGGGGTAAGGCGATTGTGATAGAGAGTTTAACTCTTCTTAACGACCACAGATATGACACGGGTACTAAAAAGAGGAGTTCCGTGGTTCAGATAGTAAAAGAA
>PQXC01000027.1 GCA_003194435.1 Candidatus Methanophagaceae archaeon
TTATGCGACGTTCCCGGACCTATATCCATTCTGTTGCCCCTTGTGGGAACAATAATGTCTTCCTCAAGCAACTGCTTGATGTGTCTTCCGATCGTTTTTATACTCGCATTCAGCAGTATGCTGAGGTCTGCCTGCGTCAAAAGCGTTCCTTGTTCAAGAGCTTCGTTCGTCAATCTGACTATCCGGTTCTTCAGCAGTTCCTTTTGTGACTTCTTCGCGTCTTCCACGTCATCCTCCGAGAAAATGGTTAATTTCACCGTTTTAAAGCTCATCTCGTCTGTTTTAACACCAGGGGGTATATTGGATTTGACAGCCCGGTAGAACAACTGTCCTTCTTTCAATTCCCCCCTCGCTTCCTTCATAAACGTCTCGAAGTCACTTGCTAAGGAGCGGCAAACCGCCATTGAGAACTCATATTCACGTCTTATATAATCGCACCACTCCTCTTTTAGTCCCCTCTTCACTATGCCTTCGTAATTTTCCCTTTCGTTGGGCATTTTGGTCACCTCGTCGAAAATAACTATGCGCTCTACCTTTTCCAACCTTATGCCCAAATGGGAAGTTAGAAAAAAACCATGAATCTTTTTATACAGATAGATACTTCAAATATATTTGAAATACTGAGACCAAGGTGAAAGAGATGAAACTGAGCGTGAAAGTTATAGGGACGGACCCGCCATGCCCGCGATGTCATCGGACTTACGAGCTGGTGGGAGAGCTTGCAGAAGAGCTTGGAATAGATGTGGAATTGGAGAAGCTGGTCGTGGGGACGGCAGAGGCGGAGCGATATGGGAGATGCGTATCGTTAAGGCAGTTTGCGGAGCTCGTGGGTGAGCCGATGCCGGATATAAGCGATGAACTTGCGAGGGGTGATGCTGAGGGTTTGGATCGGAAAGCGAAACCGCTCCTCGAACGGCATCCGGACAGCGGTCTTATTTTAGCACCCGCAGTGGTGATAAATGACGAATTAAAATTCTTCGGGCAGGTTCCGCAGAAGGAGGATTTGCGAGTAGCGCTGCTGGAGGCGAGGTCAATAGAAGGAGGTGAAGCATAATGCCCGTATCTTTTTTGATAGCGGCAATTGTGCTGCTGATTACCGGGCTTGGCGTGGGATTTGCGAGTGGATTGCTCGGCGTCGGCGGCTGTTTCATCATGATTCCCGTTCAGGTCTGGGCATATACAGCTCTGGGTATACCATTCAATACTGCGATGGCGATTGCCTTCGGCACGAACCTGTTCGTGGTGCTTCCCACTGCGGCAAGCGGCGCTTATGGGCATACGAGGAAGGGCGCGGTATGGTGGAAAGCGGCGATTTTCCTCGGTGTATCTGGTGCAACAGGTGCGGTCATTGGTGCAACAATCGCAACAACGCTCGTGGGAATGGGATTGGGCTGGATTCTCAGTATAGCTTTCGGCTCCGCGATCATTGCCGGTGCGGTCAGAATGCTCACGGCGAAACCGCCTGAGGTCACTGGTAAGAAGCCCGTGGACAGTCCGCTGTTATGGATTCTCTGGGGCGTTCCGCTCGGCATCGTTACCGGTATCATCGGCATAGGCGGAGGCGTGCTTATGGTGCCTGTGATGGTAGTCGCACTCTCATTTGGAATCCACCGCGCAGTTGGCACTTCCACTGCACTGATGATATTCACATCCGTCGGTGGACTCATTGGCTACATCTACAACGGGTTAAAAGCGGGCATACCATTCGTATTCCACAATCTTCACATGCTGGGATACATGAACCTTGAATCATGGATTCTACTCGCGGCAACGAGCGTGCCGATGGCGCAGGTAGGCGTCCGAACAGCGCATAAACTGCCCGCGAAGCAGTTACGATACGTGTTCATCGCCGTGATGCTCTACATGGGCTGGGTGATGATAAGAAAGGGATTGGGGATTACACTGCCGATACCGATATAAATCAGGAGGCGAGAAAAAAATGTTCAGGAAAATATTGTATCCGACGGATTTCTCGGATTGCGCCGCGAAGGCGCTGGAATATGTGAAGAAATTGCGAGAAGCGGGGACTGAAGAGGTTGTGCTCGTGCATGTGATAGATGTGCGAGAGATAGAGACAATGGCAACGGGTGTAGCGGAGCTCGGAATGACAACGGCGGAGTATGAGGAAGCACTCCAGAAGAAGATGCGGGACGGAGCGGAGAAGAAGTTAGAAGCGGTCAAGGAGGAGCTAAAAAGTGTGGGGTTGAAAGTGAGTGTGAAAACACCTGAAGGAATTCCGTTCAAGAAGATACTCAGGATTGCAGAGGACGAAGACGTTTCACTCATCGTGCTCGGCTCGCACGGGAAGAGCAATATCAGGGAGATGCTGCTCGGTTCGGTCTCTGAGAAGGTGGTTAGAGGTTCAAAACGACCTGTGCTGGTGATAAAGAGGGAGACTACGATTATGTGGTAATGTAAAATGCTCGTTAAGAAGGTGGAGATAGCACAAGTCATGCCATGCATCGCGGACCCTGCGAAGATAAGAGTGATTGCGAAAGCAGACCATCGGCTTGAGGAAGTCCTGCCTTTCCTCGACAGGGTCATACCGACCGCACTCTACTCGGGGAAGGCGGGCTTCTTAACATACAAGCGAGGGCTCAGCATCATCACTTTGCACGCCTCCGGCGAGATTGCAATGACGCAGATAACGGACAATGAGGAAGCTGTGAAGATACTGAACGAAATAAAAGATAAGATTAACGACACGTGGGCGCGAAGAGAGGAGATAGACCTGAGTGAGTCAAAAGAGAGGATTCAACTGGGTCCGCTTGATTTGTATGCATACCTGCCGAAGACGAACTGCGGCGAATGTGGTGAGAAGACGTGCATGGCTTTCGCTATGAAGGTTCTCAACGAAGGTAAGAAACTCAGTGATTGCACTGTTCTTGCGGAGGATAAATACAGGGGTGCGAGGGATACGCTGGTCTCTTTGCTCGAATCCGCGGGATATACTATTGATGAAACCAAATGAAACTATAAGAAGTTCTCACCAGCGTATGTAGCGCAAGTTATGTACTTTCGGGGATATTCAATATTGGGTTGATATTGATAAATTACTTACATTGGATTTGCTTTGTACCGGCTTTTACTTTTTCTATGGCTTATTACATCATTAAAAACTCTCTCAAAGATCAAAGATCCATATCTATAGCCGGATTGGGACTTGAACTGCCGGGTTCGAGCAGGTTCTTATCCGTGTAATTCTTTAAAACCAAATAAGTATAAGTAAGAGAAGATAAAGACAAAATGGGAGAGTGGTTAGAGGCTTTCAAGAATTGCAAGCTCTGCAGCTGGGAATGCGGTGTCAACAGGTTGGAAGGCGAGATGGGCGTTTGCGGTGTCGGCGTTCCTGAAGTGGCATATTGCAACCTTGCCCAGGTACTCCGCAGTTATTCGGTGACGATGCTCGGTTGTAACTTCAAATGCATATATTGTAATGCGTATCGGCTATCGCAGTACCCGGGCAGTGGCTGGTTCTATCGCGGCTATGTTACACCTGAAGAGCTCGCTTCGGAAGCTATACGCCGAATTGAATCGCAGGAGGGACAGACAATGGGTGTGGACAAGATGAGTTTCACGGGTGGAGAGCCCACAATACATCTGCCATACATAAAGGCGGTGGTGGAGCATGCGCGTGAGAAGATGCCCGGGATGGGCGTTGGATTCGCCACCAATGGGTTCATGAGTTTGAATACACTCCGGCAGGTTATACAGCTCTGTTCTTATATAACGTTCGAGATAAAGGCGTTCAATGATGACACGCATCGAGCTATAACAGGCGCGCCAGTTGAACCAGTTCTGCGCAATGCAGAATACCTGATCAGGAACGGTAGGGACAGGATTCGTGCTTTCAGAACGATAGTGATACCGGGAATTAATGATGAAGAGATAGAGGATATAGCGGAGTTTATCGCCTCAATAGACCCTACGGTGCCACTGCGTATTATACCGTTCAGACCAAATTATATCCTGTATTACCATCCGGGACCGACGAGAGCGAGGATGGAGGAGATAGGCAGGGAGGTCTCGAAGAAGAGTGGCCTGGAGAATGTCTGGTGGGGTGGTTATTACCCGATGGAGATATCAAAACGGGCAATTGAGACTGCACGCTCATTAAAGAGCATGAAACATAAAGGAGCAAAGCTTGCACTTGCATATTCGAGACTCGCAGGTTGTATAAGCAGCAACAGGAACTGTGGAGAATGCCCTTCAAGAGCAAACTGCCCGGCTGCTTTGAAGGAGCCGTGGCTACTTGACCTTGATTGAGGAATTAAAAGAAGACTTCAAGGGGTTTAGAAGAGTTGCAGGGGAATATTGCTATTTGCTATTTGGCTCTTTTGCAGCGTGCAAGCAAACGATTAGGAGCGACATTGGCATTTCATCGTCACACCCTCAGAGGGCATCTTAGATGACATCTACGGCAAAGTAGGGGGAAATATGACATAAAAGTGGTTGAGAATCTTAGCCCTGCCAACCTCTCTTGTCTATCTCCCCTCCACGTAACCGTAGTTTTGTTTTTGAAGTAATCTACTCTCTACTCTCCACTCTCTACTCCAGTTTCAACGCAAACGCATCAAAGATGATATCGGCATCCTTTGGCTCAATCCACTTCAACTCCAGTTTTTCCATCTCCTTCTTGCTGAACAAATCATCATAAACGAATACATTCAAGCCCTTACTCATCAAAAGCCTGACTAAAGCAAGGTTTCTGCTGTGATATAACTCTTTAACTCCTTCCCTGAATGTTATACCCCTGATACATATTTTCACCTCACTTAAAGGCTTATCCAGCTTTAAACACTCTACGATGATTCTTTCCGCCCAGTATTCAATCATCTCGTCATTTAGCTCTCTTGCAGTCCTCAGCAACCTCGCATAGCCAAACTTCTCCCTATTCTCCATCTCCTTTATCAAAAACCACGGATACACTGGAATACAATGCCCACCAACACCCGTAGATGGCAGATGTATCTGGCAGTATTCGTGGTTCGCATACTCTCTTGCCTCGTAAAAATCAATGCCCAGTTCATCTGCAATCTTAAGCAGTTCGTTTGCCATGCAGATGTTAACGTCGCGATAACAACCTTCTATGAGTTTTATAAATTCCGCAACGCGTGCAGAAGAGACCAGATGCAAATTCGGTATGAAATTCTTATAGATTTCAAAAGCCTTCATTCCGCTCTCACCGTTAACACCACCCACAACCTTTGGAAACTCCTTCAGTCTTGAAATGCTGTATCCAGTCATTATTCTCTCTGGCGAGTGTGCCAGGTAGAATTCACCCGACTCTAACTCTAATCCACTTTCTTCTTCCAGCCATCCCTTCACTCGCTTTTCGGTGGTCATTGGAGGTACACTCGTCTCTAAAACCACCAGATCACGCTTCTTCAATATCTTTCCCACGTTCCTGAATGCGTTCTCCAGGATACTGAAATCCGGATTGTTATTCTCATCCGTAAACAGCGGCACAATTACAACGAATACCTCGCATTCCCTGGCATCCTCGTAATCGGTGGTCGCAATTAAACCCTTGCCACTGTGCTTCTTGATTAGCTCGTCCAAGCCTCTCTCTTCTGGAATTGGATTTTCACCCCTGTTAATAGCTTCACATTTCCTATCGTCTATGTCCACGCCAATGACCTCAAACCCGCTATCCGCTATAACAGTTGCAAGTGGCAAGCCCGCCTTTCCCAAACCTACTACTGCTATTCTCATTATAATCTCGTGGTTTCCACCTCCTTACCGCATTCACATTTATAAACCCTTTTTTCACCCTCTTCTCTAACTATCCTGCTCAGTTTTCTACCACAGTAGCACACAAAACCTTTCAATTCCGCTGGATTACCATACACCAACCCAAAAGGTGGCACATCCTTCGTTACTACCGAACCCGCACCGATCATCGCATACTCGCTTATCGTTACACCACAAACAATGGTTGAGTTCGCACCGATGCTTGCACCTTCTTTGACCACTGTCATGGTTATCTTATCCGCGTCCCAGCTAAAAGCTCTTGGATACAAATCATTCGTGAACGTTACCGAAGGTCCAACTAAAACATTGTCCTCTATCCTTACCCCTTTATAAACAGAAACAAAATTCTGAACCTTTACTCTATCCCCGATCTCCACATCCT
>PQXC01000003.1:0-41034 GCA_003194435.1 Candidatus Methanophagaceae archaeon
AGCACTCCCGCAGGCAATGGCAGCTCGAGCTCTTCCGGTGGTTTAATCTCCGGCATGTATGGAACGTTATCCTCAAGTATGTAGTGCTCCTCTTCCACCTTGAAATCCTTCCTCAATGGCGTTTGCTTCTGCACCTCAGGCGCAAGAATGAAGTTGTTTGCCATGCCCTCATTACCTGCGAACCTGATGCCAAAGAAGTCATGCATCTCGCGCTCTGAATAGTCCGCACTCGCCCATAGCGATGCGAGACTTGACACCTCAGACTCAGGCTCACCCCCAGCATCACGCCTCAACTCTGTGAATATTGTTATAATCAGGGGCATGAGGTCACTGCGATAGCCCGAGACCATATATTCAACTATGTACTTCCTCTCATGCGGTACATCTATCACATTCACGTTCTTCACATGGTCAAAACCCAGTTCGGTGCTTAACTTCCTCGCAAGTTCTTTCAGCGCCTCTGGTGCGGTTCTTATCGCTATTCTATTTATATCCGTGATTGTGATACTCTTATACAGTCCCTCAAGTTCTGTCCTGAGCTTCTTCACCAGTTCAGCACCAAAAGCCCAATCTACAGCCCTCTCCACGTCCACCCTGACCAGGGGTGTCGGTGCAACCACCTTTGGACTGGTCGGCACCATCTTCTCCTTGCCCGCTTCCGCCTCGGCAGGCAACGGCAACTCCGCACGCTTGAATTTTATCGTCGTCCTGTCGAGCCCCTCTATCTTATTCTGTACCGCTCTTACACCCCTCAATAGCGCTTCCGGCGTCACCGGACAGCCAGGCACGAAGAAATCAACGGGAACGATGTCAGAAGGGCGGGTTATGTTATAACTGTTCCAGAACAGCCCACCTCGCTCTCCACATGCGCCTATCACCTCCACGAACTTGGGGTCCGGCATCTGCTCCCAGACAATCCTCAGCGCTCGCGCCATCTTCCTCGTTATCGTGCCTTCAACGATGATAAAATTCGCCTGTCTGGAGATGCCCATATTCAATGTGCCCAGACGTTCGCCATCAAAACCACATGCGAATGCGTGTGCCAGTTCAACGCCACAGCACGAAGTGACAAAATGGCAGGGCCACAGACTCCACTTCACTCCCCAGCGCTTCAACGGGGACAATACCCCCGTCCTCAGAATATGTATGTTCCGATTCCGCTCCTTCTCCTTACCCTCTTCTGCCACCATTATTCCGCACTCCTCAACTTATCCTATCTTAATTTATTTATGCTTAAGCCCCGCTATTTCAAGCGAAGCTTTATAGCCCACACCGATAGCAGGGAGTAATAGCAGTAGCACCAGCAGCATGAGAACGATGAAATCCAGCGAAGGATATGCCGAGAGCAGCAGCAAGACCACTATTATCGGCTCCGCTGCCATGAACATGAACATGAATCCAAAATACTGCATTGGAAGTGTGAATTTTGGATACTTTATCGGGAGATTTCCCGCTTCCCAGCGCGACATCTTCACCTCCGAGGGGTAATACATCGGCAGGATTTTGATTATGATAAGTAGTGCAAAGTCCGTAGCAACACAGACAAGGAGTACCAATCCAATCAGCACCACGTTCTCTATCATTATATCACCACCCCCAAGCTATTTGCTACCAGTGCGATATTCTTAAAGAACCAATCCACCGGCACGAACAGAACAGTAACCAGCGTTATTATCACCGCAATGAGACAGATGAGATTGACAAGATTCATTCGCCACGAAACGCCGAGTTCTCCCGCAAGCCGGATATAATATGGAATTGATATAGCGGAATTGATAACCATGATAGCTACCAGCCAGAAGTATTCCATCTTTGCCATGGAGAATAGAATATACAACTTACCCCAGAAGCCCATCAGTGGTGGCACGCCAATGAAAGAGAAAGCGAGTATATACATGAATGGAGAATACGCCCCTTCTCCCTTTATCGCATTAAAGAAGCCTATTTTTCCCACTGCATTTGCAAATAGCATCAATAAACCACCGGCAATTGCAAAATATACATATTCGTGATTCGCAATCACCACGAAGCATGATAGGACATAACCCATATTGGCAACTGTGGAATATGCGAGCACCCTCGCTGGCTCTCTCGCCGTCAACGCCCCTATGTTGCCCGTGAACATTGATATAGCTGCGAGCACAGCAGTGAAGAGAACCAATGATGGAGTTATCGCATTTGATATGGGGATGAGTATCCATAATGCAGCGACAAAAGGAACTACCTTCGCCAGCGATGCTATAATAGAGATTGGTATCGGGTCACCGGCAGTGAAGACATCGGGAACCCACTCATGCAGTGGCGCCACACCCACCTCAAGTGATAGTCCGAGCACCAGCATCACATATCCTACTGCGTAGATAAAACCAAAGCCATCGGCAGCAGCGCCAGGTGCGTGTGCGTGTGCATACAACAGTATAACAGCTCCAATCAAGAACATTACAGTGGCGAGAACCATAAAAGTTATGTATTTTATACCCACCTCTATGTTCGCCTTGCCCGCTCTGAGCATCACCAGTATGTATGTCGGCACAGACACGAGCACGAGCGCAACCAGTACCATAGCGAAATCATGCGTTGTGAATATATACATCGTGGCAAGTGCCATCAAGCCCACCAGACTGTAATCTACACCTTTAATAATGTCCTGTAACGCTGTAAGTGAGAGCAGATTGACGAGAGCAATAGCAAAGATAAAGATGCCATAATAGAGTGGACAGGTCCCAAGTCCTATAAGAATCGCAATCAGCGCACCTAAGAATCCCAGCGGGCGGAACTTGAATGAACCCACAGCACCCAGTACCAGTATTACCAGTGCCACAAGAGCGAGCGTCACCGCGGTCATGGATACAGATATACACCTCCTATTGCTGCTAATATCAGTATCATCATCACAACTCCAAGCACAACTTTTATATAATGCGCGAGGTAACCGGATTGAATACACCTGATTCCTCTTGAAATCAGACCGAATAAGCCTGGCATTACCTTCGTATTGAAGAATCCATCAATGCCCCTGTTACCATAGCCATGCACGAGATGCGCGACAAAGAACCCTATCTTGGGTATGATATAATCATTGAGATATGGTAGATACATCCGGTCATTGAAGAATGTGCCAATTGCCGATAGCGAACTGATGCGCGGTTTGTATAACGCGCCGACATAAGCCACTAAGATGGCAATACCAACGAGTATAGAGGTGCTCGCATAGCCCGCGTGCACAAATCCCACCGTCTCTTTATTCTTGAATATGAGATACCACAGTATGAAGAGGATAGAAGCCATCAATAAATAGCCAACTCTCATCAAGTTGCCACCTTCTAAATGCTCATGCTTCGGCTTCTCTCCTTTTATGAAGTTCAAACTCGTGAATCGCGCCAGTATCGCGGAATAAGTCAATGAAGTTGCTAAGAGCAGAATGAGCGGGAGGAGCATACCCTCGTGAAGCAGATGCTCCATGACTTCATCCATCCCAGATTTCACCCAGTAAGCGGTAAACGGCGGCATACCCACGAGGAAAGTCGTTGCTATGAGTGTTACAGCGAATGTAGCCTTCATCTTCTTACCAAATTCCAGATTGCCCACTGAGAATCGTGTATGCGTGGCATGGATCAGATGCCCGCTGACGAGGAACAGACTCGCCTTCGCAAATGCATGAACCGCTAAATACCAGAACGCCACGAGCAGTGCTAAATTCATCCCTGTACCGGGGACCTCCTTAGGCAGCCAGTAAGATGCCGCCGCACTACCGAACATCAGTCCGAGACTGGACATCGTGGATGCTGCAAGCAGCACCTTCCGCTCTAACATGCCCGTCGCCGCCAGCGCACCATACAAACCCGATACCAAGCCCACAAACAGCACAATCACATATACTGACTCCACACCGGGGATATTATGCATGTTCCATGGCTGTATATACCATGTGAGCTTGATGAACACATAAGCACCCGCAGCTACCATCGTCGCTGAGTGCAGGAGCGCGCTGACGGTTGTGGGACCGGTCATTGCGGTCATCAGCCACTCGGAGAACGGCACCTGCGCGGATTTGGTGAAGAGCCCCATGAGCAGCATGAGCATAAGGATTACAGTACCGGCAGCACCGAGCTTCGTGAATAACGCACCCCATGCTATCTCCGAGATGTTCAGATTACCACCTGCGAATGCCCATATCGCTGCGATTGCGAAGAACATCGGGACATCGCCAAACCTTATCGTTGAGATGGCACGCCAGCCGCCGAAGCTCGGTGGCCAGCAAAATTCCAGCGGTCCCACCTTACGCCCTGGCACTCCCACGTATGCTATCTCGTCATCATCACGGAACCAGTGCCCGATTAAACCCCACGATGCCGCTCCTAAACCCTCCCAGCCAACGAACAATAAGAATAGGTTATCACTGTACACCACGAGTAGCATAGATGCCGTGAAGAGATTGAAGAAGAACCAGTACCATGATGGGCGATAATCGCCACGCATGTAATCCAGCCCGTAGATAGCGATGAAGAACGCAATTAGCGCTGTTATAACACCCATACTCCTGCTCAAATAGTCAGTAATGAGCACGATATCTATCCCCGTGCCCGGAATCCATGTATAAGGTGAGACGAACCTGCAGTCCGGCAATTCGCTCGGGAATGTGAAGAATATGTAGAGGCTCATCAAGACCGAGATGAAAATGCCGAAGACCGAGAGATAGGGCAGTCGCGCTGTCCACTCCTTGCTCTTGTATAGCAATGCGATGGGGATACTGCTCACGACCGGTGAGAGGAACAGTAGCAGAAATACCAGCCATTCGTTCATGGCACCACACCTCCTACACCCAAACCTAAGCCCGGTATCATATCCAATCCATGAATTAGCACCGTTGAGAGCGGTGGGAACAATAACAGCACGGAAATAATACCTATCACATACAATGGCACATACAGATACCTGCTTATCTCCAGTCGCTCAGTTGATTTCGGCTTACCATAGAAGACTTTCCTCAATGTGTAGAATCCATACCAGACCGAGAGGATGAACATGAAGACCACTCCCAGGATGACGCCCAAACTGCTCGTTTTAATACCAAAAGTATCTACAACGCCTCGCAATATGAAGAATTCACCGAGCATGCCCACCGTCAATATACCACCGAGATTCAGGAACCCGACCACCGCGGCATTAGAAATCGCAGGGATAGAATCATGCAGCCCACCCATCTTATTTATGTCACGTAGACCATGATGAACTGCGATAATCCCGCCCGCAGATGAGAACAGAATTGACTTGCCGAACGCATGCGACATGTACTGGATGACCACCCCGAGTAGCCCGAAGGGACCAAGTGTGAGCGCAACCAGCATATAACCCATCTGTGAGACCGTAGAATAAGCTAACAGCCGCTTGAAATCCGTCTGCTTGAATACTGAGAAACCTCCATACAGACTTGAAAATATCGCATAACCAAGTATGGGCATCCGATATGCCTCAATGAAGGAATAATCTATAAGGGCAATCCTCAACAGGACATAACCCGCAAGACCCACAGTCAGAGGGCTTAGCAGCGCACTTACCGGTGTTGGCGCTTCCGCATGTGCCCAGGGCAGCCATATATGCGGTCCAACAACCGGGAGTTCTATAATCATACCGCCGAAGATGAACGCCCACGCTACCATCCCCACACCTTTGCCACCTGCCATTATCGCATTCAGTGCGAGTGTGTTATTGTTAAATGCCATTATAACGAAGCCGGCAAGTGTGAGCACACCGGCTATTGCACACCACACCAGGTATAGAAGCCCCACCCATCTCCTGTTCCCGTATCCATACTTATAGATGAGCAGGAAAGCGCTGATCAACATGAGTTCCATGAAGACATACAGGAGTGCGAGATTACCACTGTAAACAAGCCATAGCATTGAAGCGGCATAGAGGTTGTATATAAAGATATAGCGCCTGAATTCCACATTCTTATCCAGCTCCATCTCCTCGAACCTGTGCTCCATGTAGGGCAGAGCGAATAGAGCTACCATTGCCGAGACCAGACAGATTGTGAGCCCAAACGCATGCGCGATGAAGTCCAGATTGAGGTAAATATCACCGATGGGGGGCGAGAACCGCATCAATAGTATCTCACGGGGACAGCCCCCGAAGATGCAATACAGGATGGAGAAGAAAGGCAGTAGAAACGCCAGCGCAGTGAGATGAGAGGCTTCCCTGGGCTTCAGTAGTGGCGCCACGAAGACTGCAACCAGCGGTATTATTAGCATGTAGGGTAAACACATAGCTTATAACTTATCACCTCCTGCTGTTATATCCCGCACGAGAATGTTCTTCACCCGCCTGTCCTGTATCACAATCGCGGCAATCAAGACCAGAAGCTCGCCAGCACTGGTGAATATCACTATTATAGAAGCGGCGAAAGCGGGGTTGGCTGCCACTGCGAATAGCGGGATTAAAGACATGAAGACCGCACCGAACATGAGTTCCAGCGCTATTAACAGCCTTATCAGGTCTTTACTCGATAATGCCGTGAGGAATCCCAGTAGAAGTATTGCGAATGATGTCGCATAGAGCAATGATATACTCATCAGATTTATCGCCGGCATTAGCTCTCCTCACCCCTGTAAATTTTTATTACCGATAGAAACAGCAGTATAACGAGCGAAGTAAGGAACAGGAATAGGAGTTGATATTCGGATCCGGGCTTTAAGAAGCCCTGAAGTGTGAATCCTATCGGGCTACTTATGCTTATGCCCGTACCCGTGCCATGAAGAGCGTGAGTAAAAATTGAAAAGCCCAGCATCACCGCCGTTATAAGAACCGGTATGCACCATATCCATGCGAACTGCCGCTCCGGCATCGCCCTGTAAGTGGCGGCGAGCGCTACTGTTACTATCCCAATCACGCCAACGAATACGAACACGATCAATACGAATAAGGGCTGGAGGTCAAAGAGGGCATAGACCGTCGCCACCATGACAAGTGTAAGCGTCATGAACAACGCCGAATAGAAGTTATCCTTGCTGAGCAGGACACCTAAGGCTGATAACACCAGAACACCCGCAAAGGCGCCCAGCAATATCATTTCGATATTCATCGAATCAATCTTTTGCACTATACATAAAAAGATTTTCGGTTTTTATCCGTGTGATGGATATGGGTTTTTATCTTATATCTTATTGTTACATTGCTCATATCATAATTAGTCATAGATAGAGATAGGATGGCTCGGAGGCTGGAATGGAATGAGGATATCAATGGACATCGAGCTGAAGGACATTCCCGGTCAACTGGTACAGGCATTGAAGCCGGTATCGGACCTTGGGGGTAATATCATCAGCGTGCTGCATCAGAGGGATAAGAAGACAGCTTCTGGACGGATACCTGTTCAACTGGTATTTGAGATGGAAGAGAGCAGACTGGACAGATTGGTAGAGAAGTTGAAGGCGAAAGGCATGCATGTGGTGAGCATCGGTAAAGAGCGATTGAAAGATTCTATGGTCGTTATTCTCATCGGGCACATCGTGCACTCCGATATAAGGGATACAATCGAGAGGATAGACAGTACGGGCTTTGCTGAGGTGGTGGGTCTCTCTCTATCCATGCCGGGAGTGGATAAGAAATCTTCCGCCGCACTGGTTCTATCTGCGATAGGGAAGAAGGAATTAAAAGAGGCGCTGAAGATACTGGAAGAGACAGCAACTAAGAAGGGCATTATGATAATTTCACCTATATGATTATTGGTATGAGAGATGAGAGCAGGGGAGAAGATAAAGACGGTAAGAATCTCGATAGTAGGGTTCGGGCATGTGGGGAGCGGTGTGGCTGAAGTGGTAATGCGTAAACACGATGAGATATTGAGAAAGCACGGACTCGATCTGCGAATAGTGGGAATAGCGGATTTGAAAGGAGCCATTATAGATGAAGGGGGTTTGAGCAGGGATGAGATAGCGCGATTCGGGGCTGATGGAGCATTGCTCGATATGAGCAGTCTGGAGTTGATAAGGGAGATAGAGCATGAGGTGATGGTGGAGGCGACACCGACGAATGTCACGAATGGAGAGCCTGGCTTAACCCATATCATCACCGCACTGAACTCAAACAGACATGTGGTAACATCAAACAAAGGTCCACTCGCTCTGGAATACCGGAAGCTGATGGAACTCGCAGAGCGTAAGGGCAGAGAACTCAGGTTTGAAGCTACGGTGGGCGGTGCAATGCCACTTATCTCCCTGATACGCGAGAACCTTGCGGGCAATGGAATTACCGCTATAAGGGGTATATTGAACGGCACATGCAACTACATACTGACGAGGATGACGAATGAGAACCTGCCGTATGAGCATGTATTGCGTGAGGCGCAGGAGATAGGAATCGCGGAATCCGACCCATCTAAGGATGTAGAGGGGATTGATACGGCGGTGAAGCTGGTGATACTGGCAAATTCGGTCTTCGGGATGGATGCCACATACAGGGATGTGAGGGTTCAGGGCATCACGGAGATAACACCCGACGCATTGAAGCTCGCCAGGGATGCCGGGTATGCCATAAAATTGATAGGAGATGTGGATATAAACGGGCGGCTTGAAGTCGCACCGCGACTGGTACCGGTCAGTGACCCACTGAATGTCGGCGGTACGCTGAATGTGGCAACGATAAGAACCGACCTGGCTGGTGATATCACGGTCATCGGTAAGGGTGCGGGACCTATCGAAGCCGCAAGTGCGATTCTGTCCGATATAATTGCGATTTATTCGTGAATTATGAATTATACCGAATAAGCTTTAAATATATTGTAAACCAAGATTGATGCATGAAGATATTACATGATGAAGATGTGGATGACAGCATCCTGGAGGATAAGACGATAGCAGTGATAGGTTATGGAGCGCAGGGAGAAGCGCAGGCGAAGTGCTTGCGGGACTCCGGTGTTAAGGTGGTGATTGGGCTGCGTGCTTCTGGTGCGAGCCGGGAACGAGCGGAGAAGGATGGGTTTGAGGTACTGCCGATAAAAGAAGCGGCGCGAAGGGGCGATATTGTTCATATTCTGATCCCTGATGAGGTACAGGCAGAAGTGTATGAGTCCGAGATAATGCCTGAGATGCGTGCGGGTAAGACACTCAGCTTCTCTCACGGCTTCAACATCTGCTTTAATAGAATCGTTCCACCACCGGATGTGGACGTCATCATGGTAGCGCCGAAAGCGCCAGGTACAGAGGAGCGGAAAGCGTACCTGGAAGGTTTTGGAGTGCCCGGGTTGGTCGCAGTGAAACAGAACCCTTCTGGTACGGCACGCGAGGTGGCACTGGCAATGGCGAAGGCGATGCACTGGACGAGAGCAGGGATTCTCGAATGTACATTCGAGGAGGAGACGTATGAAGACCTCTTCGGTGAACAGTGTGTGTTATGTGGGGGTCTGGTGGAACTGATGAAGAACGGTTTTGAAGTGCTTGTAGAAGCAGGCTATCCACCTGAAATGGCATATTTCGAGTGTGTACATGAGATGAAACTCATCGTTGACCTGATATGGCAGGGTGGGATAAAACGTATGGCTGAGGTCATATCCAATACCGCAGAGTATGGAATGTGGTCAGTAGGGCATAAGATAATCGGGCAAGATGTGAAAGCGAGGATGAAGGATGCGTTGAAGCGGATAGAGAGTGGTGAATTCGCATCTGAATGGGTAGAAGAATACAGGAAAGGTATTCCATTCCTTAAGATGAGCAGGGAGAAGATAAGCAAGCATCAGATTGAGACCGTTGGTAGCGAGATAAGGAAACTGTTCAAGAATCACTGAAGCCCGGGTTAAGCCCGGGTTCAAGTTCTTTCGCAACCAGCTTCGCTATACTCACACGACTGAATAGCGACTCCACCGTATCTGTGCTAATTAATTCTTTAACACCCGCATGGAGCATTCGCAGAACGGCATTCTGCACGAAGAGACCATGCACACATGCAACGTAAATATCACCCGCATTCTGCTCTCGCAGGAGCTTAGTTGCTTCTGCGATGGTACCACCGGTGGATATGATATCATCAACAATAAAGATATTCTTACCCTCAATATCAATACTCAGCTCCTTGGGCTTTATCTCCACCTCATCACCCGTTAGCCGCTTCTTCTCCAGTACATCATAATCGAATCCATAAGGAGTTGCAACTGCTCTTGCTAACTCCTCTGCACCCTCATCCGGACCTATTACCACAATCGAAGCTGGCGCTATCCCCATCTTCATTATATAATCACTGATTGGCGGTGATGCATCCAGCTCGTGGACATGGACATCAACGCCAACCTGAAAGTAGCGCAATTCTGCATGGTCATGCACATTAACCACATAGATACTATCCAGAGCAGGAGTACTAAAACATATACTCCTCGCTATCGCCCTTATTGATACCGCTTCACCGGGCTTAAACCGCTTATCCTGCCTCGCATACCCGAGATAAGGGATAACAGCAGTGATTTTAGACGCGCCTTCCGCTGCATCCAGCAATTGCAGCAGAACTATTAGGTCGGTATCGCTCCTTATACTCTGTACTACTACCACATGCTCTCCTTCTACATCGCCTATTATCCTTGTGTATGATTCACCATCCGGGAAACGTTTGAACTCGCACGATACAAGTTCACAACCCAGTTCCGCAGCAATGCGCGCACCCAATGCCTGTGATGCCACCCCGGGTACTATTTTCATGCGTCGCGTCACTCGCCTGATGTAGCATATATCTCATAAGGCATTATCTTCTTGTTCACCTTCTTCTTGCCCTTTAACTTACTCACGAGATCCGCTGCTTTCTCCTTCTTCTCCCTCATCTTCAAACGCTCCATTATGGCTGCCATCTCATTGTCCTTGCTTGTATCCCTGTACTTGTACTCCTTCTCTTCGGTCTTTACATATTCCTCTTCCTCTTCCGTTATCTCTTCCTCTTCTTCTACCTCTTCGTCCTCCATGTGCTCAAGCTCAAATACAACTACATCCACTTTTACTCAACCCCCTTCGCCCTCATTCGTTTATAATATACCTATATTGATTTGTTTTAGCCTCTGATAAACTTTACTTCTGATTTCTAATAAATCACCTTCTCCGGATATAATCGCTTTGCCACTGATAGACTCTCCTCCATGTCCTTAGCCTCACAGCTCGCCATCTCATCCTTGTTGAGCATAAACGGCTCATCCAGTAATATCTTCGCCTCGTTCAGAACCATAGTTGACCAGCTAAGGCTCCTCACATGTGCCCTGTATCGCTTCATCATCTCCGCCTTGAAGAATTCTCGTGTTTGCTCCGGAGCATTGAATAGTGCATGCCTCACCCTCGCTGAGTATGAACGCCTGTCCACACCTGGCAGTTCCCGTTCTGCAAATGCCAGCGACTCCTTTGGATTGAAGAGACTGGCACCCTTTACCTCATCATCTTTAGTTTTGAGGTAAAATCCAAGATTCTCATCCAGTAACGCATACTGATTACAGATACTGATCCCTTCTGAAGCGCTCTTCGGCTCATAGTTCACGAGCAATGCTAATTTCGTCACCCAATCTATCCCATCCACATAATCTTCTATACGCCGTGCTTCAAATCTCTCTAATAGTCTGCTCAGGCATTTCAGCCCCCTCTCACCCCACCCGTCGCCTCCATACTCCGTGCTTACCTTCTCCATCGCATCCAGATAGAACATTAAAATGCTTACCGCATCTGTTATCTCTCCTGTCTTCAGCTTTATCTTCCACTCACATTCCTGAGTATCCATAGATATCATCTTGAAAGTCCTCACAGGGTCCTCTATCTCTGGTGCTGCATCCAGTAACCCTGCTTCAAAAGCGCAAATCACCAGCGCCTGCGCAATATCGCGTAAGAAGATCGAATATTCACACCGCAACCCCTCATAATGGATATCATGAAGCCGCCAATAACGCCTTGCCGCGTGTGGCTGGTCTCTTGTGTTCAGTATACCGCGATCCACAGTGGTAGATAGTGATGACTTCTGGGCTACAAACATTGCCCTCGGTGAAATAACAAACTTCACACCCTCATGACCTACGAACTCACCTGAGACTACATCACCTGAGCCTGTGAAGATGATTCGGGTGATGACCCACGGTATAAGTGCCCTCTCCACCCTGCTCCAATCTTTGCATGCCTCTCTGAGTGTGATTATATTACCATGTGTGGCATACGTAATCGTCTTCACCCGTTTACCTTTCCGTAACCCCTTCTCCAGCGCGATATTAGCTACATTATTCTTGTGTACCAGAACCTCCTTTTTCAATGCCAGACTCGCTTCCCTCGCACCCACGAGCGCATATATCTCCGATGCCTTCTCGTATGCCATGGCATCAATGGGATTGTTGTACGAAGGTGTAGATATCTCCAGATGCCCCATGTCGTTGTAGATTCGGCACCCGTTATTCCCGTAACTGGATGCTATTCGCGATTCATGCACTTCCTGCGATATCTCCGTTGCTGTATCCCAGATGACGTCCTGAGAGAATCCATGCCTCTTCAAACCACGAATTGCAGCATTTACAAGTAATGAAGGATTCAAATTCGCCTTCGCACTCACCGGGTATTCCTGCTCTATCCCCCTTATCTTACTCTCCGCCCCCTTCCTCCGGCTGTTCATCCGGCTTATACCTCTTCCTTTTCCCCTTTCTTCTCCTCCGCCTTTATCTCTTCCACCTTCTTCGCTATGCTATCCTCATCCCAGCCATCCAGCTGGTCAAATCGGTAGGTCTTGTTATTTGAATACATCAAATAGTCCAGATATGGATTCCTGACTATTCTGTTCCTTATTTCACGACTTATCTCCTCTTCCCAGCCCCTTATATCCTCCTCTTCCGCCAGTAGCCGAACGAGAACCTGCCTTGTTGATTCACCACGGCGCCTCTCACGCAGGAATACCACTACTGCACTGGGCATCCGCGCAAGTTCCGGATACCGCTCGAATAACCTTGAGTACTCCTCGCCCGTTGGTCTACTCATATCTATCTTTATCTTTGGCTCTTTTGTTATTGTTATCTTATTCCAGCTGAGCGCTGCATTCTCAAATTCTGATGCAAGCCTCACACGCAGTTCTGCCCTCGAGTTCTTCGGTGGGAATAGAAGCGCTTCTCCTAAGTCCTCCTCCGTTAATATTCGCTCTACCCCTATCCTGTCAGCAATGTGCTCATATAAATCGTAGTCACATAGATTGGTGAAATCGAAAGATGCTGCTATCTCCTTCTCCATTCGCTCATCCATCAGGTACATGCTCCGATAATCAAACTTCCCCTTCGGGATATAATCATATTCAAAATCATCTATCTCATGCTCTATCACCCACCGCTTCAGCACCCATTCCAGACGCCTCACCACATACATGTCCTCAAGCAAGCCCTGACTGAGTTTATCACTGAGCCTCTTGAAGGTGTCTAACGCGTATTCATCCCAGTAGGATGTTTCTCGCTCCTCAAACAGTTCCTCTATCACCGATAGATAATAATGATTCAGGTAGTCAATTGCAGATTCTGTCCTCCCATTCATCAATTTTATTACCCAGTCGCCTTCGGTGTTCAACGAGATATCTTTAAAAGTCTGAAGCGGGTTCCAGATCTCCTCCACATGTGTTAGCTTCTCTGACTCTATCGCATCTATTACATAAGAGGTGAGCGCATTATTGAGCAGTCTGGTAACCTCAGACCGAACACCTTCACCCGAGGTGATATGAATCCGGTATTTATCCTTTGTACTCAATGGCTCGTCCCTCGTTGATAATATAGGCCACTGAGAGGGTGATTCAGTTAGAACACGCCTTGAAACCATCGCTTTTGGTGAAACCACATATTTTATTCCGTCCTTCTCCGCTACAAAGCCACCAGCACCAAAGAATATCTTACGAAGCACCAGGAAAGGAATGAGTAAATTCTCCTTGCCCACAAACTTCTTGCGATCTGCTATGTATGATTCATGCGTGCCACGGCTGTATCGCTTGTCTATCTCCACATTCGCCTTCCAGCACTGTATATAAGTATTCTGTGAGCCTCTCCTCTTTAACTTCTCCCTGTATCGCTCATTCGCCTTCTCCACCCCTATCTGCATGTACAGTTCCGCGGCTTTGTCGTATTTCAGTGCCTCAAATGCATCTCTGCATTCTGGTGTGGCTATCTCCAGATGCCCACCCGTGCAGATATAAATCCGTGAACCATTACGCAGGAAGCCATCATTCCTCCTCCTCAACTTCGAACATATCGCCTCTATACCATCGAAGAATGTATAATTCTCAAGTGCGTGAATCACCTCGTCCACGTGATAGAATCGCGCATAGCGATATAACCCAGGGGATTCTGAGCTTATACCTACCCTGAATTCATGCTCTATCCCCTGCCATCTACTCAAATCCACATTCCCCATTTTATACGCCCTTAGAAGTGCATTCCAGTGTCTTCCTCAGGCATCGTCTCGTATCCCGATGCGATCATCTCCTCCGCTCTTCGCTCTACAAACTTGTCAAAGCCCTCTTTCAGATGCCTCATGCTCACTCCTATATCCTCTATACGCTTGTATTGCTTCTGCAACTCCTCCATCTTACTCTTTGCATCCAATATATCTGCCATTCCTTCTTCGTCCCACATCTTACGCATACCTGCATCTTTTATTCTGCCACGCTTCAGCATGAGTAACGTCCGCTCCTCCAACGCCTTATCCTTCGCATAGTTGAATATCTGTGCAATAAAACGACCGGTGACTGTATTCCCTCTCTTTATCCTTCCTATCTCCGTCTCCACGTACTTATCCTCGAACATATACTCCACAATCCCCCGCACCAGTGCCTTCCTCGCCTCTTCTTCTCCTCCCGCCTCTTCTATCACATGACGGTCAAGTGGGACCTTCTTCACATATATGCTCGCGATGGAATAAGCAGTTTCTTTATCCGCCTTCGGCACCTCTATTATCTTATCAAATCGAGCTCTGAATGCCGAATCTATCAGATGCAGCCGGTTTGTAGCGCCTATCACGGTGAGATGGGGGTGGAGGGAGTAGAAACCGTCCAGAATATCCAGCAGTTGCCCTGTAACTCGTTCCGGTGCCCCGGATGAACCCGTGTACATGCCTCGCTCCTGAGCTAAAGCATCTATCTCGTCGAAGAAGATCACACCATAGTCGTTCTCTCCTTCTTCCAATTTATCATTCGCTGCCTTGAACACCATCCGCACATTCCGCTCTGACTCACCGAGCCACATGCTGAATAGTTCACCTGCACCTACTTTCACAAACTCGCAGTTGGGCAATGCTGACGCCAGCGCCTTCGCGCACATCGTCTTACCACAGCCCGGTGGACCATACATGAGTATGCGCCGTGAACGTTCTCCATATCTCGCATAATCATCAGGATTTAGCATCGGAAGAATGATGCTATTTATCAACTCCTGCTTCACCTCTTTCAAACCGCCAATATCGTTAAAACTCACCCCGGGATTCTTCGTGATCTCATAACGGGTGAACTCCTTCGTCTTGTATGTCTTCAATATGTCAAAAGTACCGGGGAGAAGCCCGACCTTCATACCCTCTTTTAACTTCGCTTTGTCTTCCTCTCGCAATCTCTTGTATATCCTGCCACGTCCTTTACCCGTTGATATCTCCCCTATCCATCCCTCGCTATCCTTACGCAGCTCCTCTACTTCTCCCACTTCCAGATCCACCATACGATCATACACCCTGGTGATGCCGATGGTAAACCCACTCGGATTGTTCTTATCAGGAATACGACCTATGAAGACATATTTGCCCTCTCTCAGGTCCTCTATCTCCTCATCGGTTAGCGTTCCATAAGGTAAAGCCTTTAATGCTCCATTTAAATTCACAATCGCACCCTCATCAAGCTTCTCCACCACGAATCCGCAATCCAAAGGCGGTGACCGGGACTTAGAAACGAGCTTCTCCAGGTCCTCCTTATACGCTTCCGTCTCCTCATACTTCCGTCTCAGGCGCCTGTATTCGCTCTCTAACCGCTCATACTCGTATCTTGGAATATAGTCCTCCCTCTCCATACTAACCCCATCATATCTTATGTACTGCGTTTATAAAAAGAATTGCTTCGTGTACACTTTTATGTAATTATATTTCTAATATATAGATATAAGGAGATGAATAAAGAGGTAAATGTAATGAAATGAAAAAAGAGAAACGAAAGATTCAATTGACTGGGGGTTCCACCTTCACCATCTCTCTACCTATAAAATGGGCAAGAGAGGCGGGAATAAAGCAGGGTGATGAACTCTATCTTCTCCAGCGCGGCGATAAATCCCTTCTGATTACTCCGGTTAAGGCGAAGAAGCAGCGGGTGAATTGCGCTGAGCTTACGCTCACAGAGGACGAGGGGCTTGAAGGCAATTTCAGATTCCTCATCGCTCATTACCTCGTTGGTTACGATATCGTTAAGCTTCTTTCTCCGAAAGGATTCAGTGCAGAGGAGAGGAAATGGATAAAGGAGGAGGTCAGGAAGCGATTGATAGGTATGGAAGTGGTAGGGGAATCGGCAAGGGAGATAATACTAAAAAGCTTCTTGAAATACGAGGATTTCACCCTTCAGGATGCGATTCGCAGTATGTCAAAGATAATAATCTCAATGCATGGAGATGCGATAGCATCACTTCGCAAGAACGATTCTAATCTTGCTGACGATATAATAGAGCGTGATGACGAGATAGACAGGTTTTATCTACTGATAGTGAGGCAGCTTAAAGCCGCAATGAGTGATCCTGAACTGGCGAAGAAGATAGGTGTGGACAGAGAACGGGAAAGTCTGGGATACCGGATAATAGTGAAGAGCATGGAGCGGATAGGGGACCATGTGGAGAATATAGCGAGAAATTCAACGATGATAAAAGTACCAGAGGAGGACATAAGGAGCATAGAGAGGATAGGTAACAGTGCCAGAGGGCTCTTTATCAAAACGCTGGATGCATTATCCGCGATGAATATAGAGAAGGCAAATGAAGCGATAGAAGATGCAAACAGTCTGACCGAGGAGTCTGAAGCAATAAGTGAGCATCTCCTGAGGGAAGAGCAAGGTGCAGATAAGATACACGCCCTTTCTGTATTACAGAGTCTGGGCAGAATAGCGAAATATTGTGAGGATATAGCAGAAGTGACGATAAATATGGGGATAAGAGGTGCAGAAGAGTAAAAAATCAACTATATAAATCAACTAACCAATTAACCAACTAGAGCAGCTCGGCGAATTCTTCCGCCGCTTCCCGCAGCCCACCGTTATGGTTCTTGATTATCTTCACCGGTGCACCGGTGAGACATGCATAAGCCATTGACACCACGCGGTTCATGAATTGATGCTCTTCTATACCGCTTTTAGCCTCTACATCTCGCTCCCGCGTCTTGTCTTTACGCCTTCGCTCCATTATCTCCTCCGGTTTCGCCTCTATGAGCACGAACAGATCAGGCTTCAGTTTTCGAAGCACGTATTCAGGCAAACCCGGTAGATAACCCGCGGGAGTCTTTATCGTGCAATGGGTATCTATAATGATATGCCCGGTGCTTCTTCGCCATTCTGTAATCTTGTCACAGGCACGAAGCTGTATTTCACGCTGTTTCTCAACCGATAATCTCCTCAGTTCATCCCGATTCCTCACAATTCCCTCTTCAAGGGCTGCCTCATACATTATATCACCATAATTCCTCACACTGTATCTCTCCCTCTTAGTTCTACCCTTTATCAAGCCCAAAGCTTCTTTTATCACTGTTGATGAGCCTGCTCCAGGCATTCCAGTCACAACCACCATTGTCATCTCTAACCTAACCTCCTCTCTATCCCTCTATTCTACTAATTTACTGGGATTAACTAATTTTAAATTAAGCCTAACTTTTTTTCATCAATTTCCGCAGGTGTTGATGATGCTTTATTTTATTGTACAATAAGACAATTTAATAGACAAAAATAGAAAAACTTAAATACCAGCAAATAGAAAGGAACATTTGTTGTATATAAAAATGCTCGATAGTATAGTACAGAATCTGAGGGATGATGGTGGAAGAGATAAAGAGATAAAATCAGAAGAGATGAAATACGTTTCCCTGCCAGGTGCACGTCTGGAAAAAGGACTGCGGGAAGAAGACCTGAAGAAATTCAGGGTGCGCTGGTTACTCACAGACTCTCGTATCTCAAATTTTTATTCTTGCGTTCAATGTGGTGCGTGCACTTCCATTTGCACTGCCGCTTCAATAGATAAGAGGTACAATCCGAGAAGATTGGTGGAGTTTCTTATCACCGGGGGAGATATAGAGGAAGAGGATTATCCCTTAGAGAAGTGCTTTTCTTGCCATGCCTGTAAATACGCTTGCAGAAAAGGAATTTGTGTAGCAGATATAGTTAAGGTTTTGAGGGAAAACGAGAGAGGGAGGATTAAATGCCATGACGAGATACATTGCAATTCGCTTTACGAGAGAGGTTTATGTGTGACACTTGATACACATTCGCCGGATAAGTTTCCGGAATGGGGCTCTTCGTGGGAGAAGATACACAACAATATGAAAAAGATCCGGTCAGAGCTCGGACTTGAGGGGCTCTATCGCGAAATACCTCAAAATTCACTTGATGAGATACGGGAAATTGTGGATAGAACCGGGCATAAAAGGTTCAAAAAGGAAGGAGAAATCGAGGAAGTAAAGAAAAGGATTCCTGAGAATAAAATTTATTTGTTCCACAGTTGTATCGGAGATGCACACTATCCAGGCATTACCACGAGTATAAAATACATCTTTGACCGGCTTGGGATTGACTATATGGACGACCCCAGACACTCAACATGTACTGGATTTGCTTATTACGGGGATAAAATACCGTTTTCCACAATGCTCGCGGTAAATGCGAGGAATTTCGCACTGGCGGAAGAAGCAGGGTATCCAAATGTGGCGCCAGTATGTCAAACAAGTTATGGCGTGCTCATGGAGTCAGCGGGTGTTTTGAAGAGTGGGATAGGGCAACGGGTAAATGAAGAAATATTGAGCAGGGTGAACAGGAAATACAAAGGCGGGGTCAATATAGCCCACGTTTCAGAGATACTATGGGCGCAAAGGGGCAGGATAAAAGAGGAAATAAAGCGTAGCAAGCATAGCCTTGCCGGTCTGAGAGTTGCTACGCACAACGGCTGCCATTATACGAGGATGTTCAGAAAATTAGCGATACCGAATTTACTGGATGAACTTGTTTCGGTTACCGGAGCAGAGCCTGTTGAGTATGCGGAAAAGAGCTTATGCTGTGGTATGGGCTTCGGGCATACAATGGAGCAAGAACGAAGATACCTTACGAGAGAAATTACGCAAAGAAAGCTTCTTTCTGCTCAAACTTTAAGAAAGTTTGATCAAAAAGCTTCGCAGAAAGAGGCAGGGGCTGATATTGTTCTCGTGGCTTGCCCGGGCTGTCAGATGACACTGGATAGGAACCAGGAGCTCATTGAAAAGGAAAGCGGTATGGAAATTGGACTGCCTGTTCTGAATTACGCTCAGCTAATTGCGCTGGCAATGGGCGCGGATGCATACGAAGTGGCAGGGGTGCAATCGCATTCAGTGCCTCTTGAAGCGGTGTTAGAACGAGTTGGGGTATTATAAGCACCTTTTTATAACTTAACTAAAAAAGATGGATAAGAGAAAGACCGTAGCGGAGATAAACGAAAAGATAAAGAAAGGAGAAGCAGTTGTTCTCACCGCTGAGGAATTCAAGCAGATGGTGAGAAATGAAGAGCCGGTTACAGCAGAGGACATAGATGTAGTAACCTGTGCTACATGTGCTATAATGTCCGGTACGGCAGCGATTTTATCCATACCCGTAGCAGAAAGGAATGAATTTGAGAGAGCGGATAAGGTCTGGCTGAACGGCATCCCTGCTTTTCCGGGTCCGTGCCCAAATGAAAGGTTGGGTATCGTGGATGTATTCGTTTATGGAACAGCCCGTGCAAACCATGAGTATGGAGGCGGGCATCTGTTTCGCGAGATAGTGGAAGGTAAACAGATAGAAGTAAAAGTAAAAGTGGGAACCAGCGATAGAAACAGAATAATCGAAAGAAGAATAAGCAAAGAGGATTTACAATTCGCCAGAATGATTACCACTCGCAGCTCATTTAAAAATTATATGGCATTCGTGAATCCAGAAGAAGGCGAAGTTAGAAGTATTTTCTCGGTTAGAGGATTGAAGGGACCTTATAAAGAAATTTCAGTGACCGGTAGTGGCGAAATTAACCCATTAGAAAACGACCCTCTGCTCAAAACCATCGGTATCGGAACAAAAATAATGGTAAATGGTGCAATGGGATATGTAATTGGCGAAGGAACGAGAAGTAGCAGAGAAAAGCCGAATCTTTCGGTGATTGCGGATATGCACGGGATGGATGCGGAATTTATGGGTGGCTTCGTCACGTCAACCGGACCGGAGTGCATAACTTCCATTGCCGTTCCCATTCCTGTAATTAGCGAAGAGGTATTTTCTAACCTCAAGATTATGGATGAAGAGATAAAGCTGCCAATAGCCGATATTCACGATAGAATACCGTTTGCAGAGAGCAATTATGCCGCGGTGTGGCAAGATACCGATCTGGAAATACATTTTGACGCCGATAGATGTGTGCAATGTGATGTTGATGTATGCGATGTGGAGGAATACTGCCCAACGAATGCTTTTTCTCGCTCAAAAGGCATTGATGTATATAGATGCTTCAACTGCGGTGCCTGCATATTTTTATGTCCGGGAGGTGCATTTAAAGGAAACCTGGGGCGTATTAAAATACACGATAAAGATAAAGAGGTTCCCATAACCCTGAGACAGTCAAACAGGTCAAAAGCGAACAAGCTTGCGAAAAAATTGAAAAATCAGATAGTAGAAAGAGAATTCTTGCTCACAGAACCCTGCGATTATTTGAGGTGATGAATCCACAATGTCATACACATATACATATACAAATACAAAGAAAAGGAAGGCATTTGAAATGATAGACATTGCAAATAGAACAGAAAAGCCGAGAGAGGTAGGGCTCACAATGGTGCTGGATAAGGGTTTGGGTTATCGTGCCGCGCAGGATTTGATGGAATACGCATCCGAATATATAGATATGATTAAGCTGGGTTGGGGCACGCATAGGCTCTGTTCGGAAGAAGTGGTCAAGAGGAAGATACAGCTCTATACGGATAATAGCATCCTGGTAAGCAATGGAGGGACACTGTTTGAGATTGCCTACCTGCAGCGTAAAATGGACGAATTTTTTGAATATGCGCATCAGATAGGTCTCAACTCCGTTGAAATATCCGATGGTTCTATACAGATTGGCAGGGAAGAGCGAAGCGAAATAATAAGAAGATGCAAAAATATGGGATTTGAAGTATTTACAGAGGTAGGGAAGAAGGACCCACTTGAAGATGCAAAGCTCACGATAGATTACCGAATAAAGCAGGCAAAAAGTGATCTGGATGCAGGAGCAAGAAAAGTGATAATGGAGGCAAGAGAATCGGGGAAAGGTATAGGTGTCTATGATAAGGAAGGCAAGATAAAGGAGGACATGGTAAAGAAGCTCATAGAGGGTGTGGGATTGAGAAACATCATGTTTGAAGCACCGGAAAAGAGCCAGCAGGTTTATTTTATACTTAATCTCGGTCACGAAGTTAACCTCGGCAATATAAAGCCAGAAGATGCGATTCCACTGGAAACATTGAGAAGAGGACTTAGAGGTGATACACTTGGCAGACTCTAAATTTAGAATTACCATCGGTGGCGATAATATTCAGTGTAGAGGAGTTACAGAGGTCCTTGTGGTCATTGATGTATTAAGGGCTTCGAGCACAATCGTTACGGCTCTGGCAAACGGCGTAAAAGAGGTGATACCAGTAGATAGAGAAGAAATGGCTTTTGAATTAAGGAAAAAGGGATATATCCTGGCAGGTGAAGATAAAGGCGTAAAGTTGCCCGATTTTGACATCGGCAATTCCCCCGTTGAGCTACTTGAGTATATCAAACTCAAACAATCGGAGATTGAGAAAATCGCCTTAAAAACAACTAATAGCACTGATTTATTGACCGGAATAGAAAGCGCACTCATATGCTCAAGCTTGAATTTAGCAGCCGTTAAGCACAGATTGGAAGAAATAGGCAAAGGTAAGAGTGCGAATTTACTGGCTGTGGGGAGCAGGCATGGAATAACAGAGGACCTTGCTGTTGCTATGGCACTTTACAGCAGTCTGAATGATGGGTTGGAGATAAACAGAGCGTATTTGAAGGAGTGCATAAGCCGATGTAACACCGCAAAATATATAAGTAAAATTGGCTATAAGGAGGATGTTGAGTTTGTTTCCCAGATAGACAAATACGATGTCGTTCCTGTATTGAGAGAAGGTGTAATAAGGGGAATATGAGATAAGATGCACGGGCACGAAATAGAAGAGAAGGTAATAGAAATAATGGAAGACAATGGAATAGATATTGTAGCAACTTTGCCATGCGGTAAAGCCAAAGACCTTTTTTATCTTATTCCTCAACACTTCCACGATGTCGCTCTAAACAAGGAAGAAGATGGAGTAGGGATATGTGCCGGTGCATATCTCGCAGGTGGAAAACCAGCGATGGTTATGCAGAGCTCGGGCTTGGGCAATTCCATGAATGCGTTAATGTCCCTCACCAGAACCTACGAGCTACCTTTGCCGATAATAACGAGTTGGAGAGGCGTTTATAGGGAGGAGATACCTGCCCAAATACCGTTTAATAAAAACCTACCCGGGATGTTAAAAGCGTTTGATATCCCTTACACGATAATAGATGACAAATCCGAAATAAATTTGATAGACAATGCTATTTGCGATGCGTATGAAAATAGTAGAACTCATGTTGTATTGATTTCCCCAGAGACATGGCAGAAAGAAGATGAGGGTGGAGGGGAAGAGCATTTTTTGCATTTCCCAGAAAGAGAGAGGGAAACCATCGTGGAATATAAAAAAACGATTCACGAACCAGAGATGACGAGGTGCGATGCAATAAAAACAATAGCAGAGTATTTAGAAGAAGAAGCTGTTGTCACCAATATAGGCATACCGGGCAAAGAATTGTATGCCATCAAAGATAGAGATTTGAACTTCTACATGCTGGGCAGTTATAGTCAGGCGTCTTCAATAGGCTTGGGGATAGCATTAAAAACGAAAAGAGAAACGATTGTTCTTGATGGTGACGGAAGTTTGTTAGCCACAAGTATCTTACCCACAATAGCAGCGGAAAGCCCCAAAAATCTCTCCATTTTTTGCCTGGACAATGGCACGTTAGGAAGCACCGGAGACCAGTTGACGAATGCTTATTCACAGGTGGATATGGAATTAATGGCGATAAGTGCGGGGATAAAGGAGACGATGAAGGTGCACACAGAGAAGGAGTTACAGTCAACTATCGAGGGTTTGTACCACAGTAAAGGACCGAGATTCATTCACGTAATAGTGAAACCGGGCAATGTCCTCACCGTTGCGAACATAAAATTGACGCCAGAGCAAATAAAGAGGAGATTTATGAAGGCTATGCTTTGGCTTTGACTTTAGCTTCAGCGATATACAATTGTCGCTTATTCACATCCCGCGCTTCATTATACAAAAGGGCAATTTAATAGACAAAAATAGAAAAATTTAAATACTGGAGGTAGAAAGTAACATTTATGTATAGAAAAATGCTCGATAGCATAGAACAGAAGATTAGGAGGTGATTAGTATGGAGAAGAGAACCGCGGTTATAGGGTGGATAGTGGCTGCAGGGATAATTGCAGTGGTGGTTTTTGGAATCGGGTGCATAGAAGAGAAAGCACCCGCACCTCCAGAGATGACCACCCTCAACATTGGCTATCAACCAAGCACGCATCAAATCGCAGCGATGTTAGCGTACGAGAAGGGCTGGTGGGAGCGCGATCTGGCGAGATTTGGTATAGAGAAGGTTACAATGAAGGAATTCCCGTCAGGACCGCCGGAGATGCACGCAATGCTTTCTGGTGACCTTGATATTGCTTACGTAGGTGTTGCACCGCCTATTGCGGCGATGTACGAAGGGCTGGATGCAAAGATAGTTGCAGGCGTCCAGACTCAGGGTTCCGCGATAGTTGTGCGTCCAGAGCTCGCTGATGAATACAAGCGTGAGGGAGCGCTTTCTTTAAAAGGCAAGAAAATAGCTACCTTCCCTCCCGGGTCGATTCAGCATACAATACTATCAAAATGGCTCTTGGATAACGGGATAGACCCGGAGAAGGATGTAGATATAAAAGCTATGGGTCCGAGCGATGCTGCTACTGCTATTGGAGCGAAGACCGTGGATGCTGTCTTTCTACCCAGTCCAACGCCAACGATAATCGAAGAGGAGGGCAAAGGTGTAATTGTTGAGTGGTCGGGTTCGATGTGGCAAAACCACGCTTGCTGCTGCCTGGTTGCGAGCGGGAGGATGATCAGGGAACATCCGGAGATGCTAAAGCAGATAATAAAAACACATATAAACGCCACGGAATACGAGATCGCACATCCGGACGAAGCGGCGGAGATTTACGCGAAGTGGGAAAACGCAAATGTAGCAACGATAAAGCACTCGATAAATGCAACAGATATGCGCTGGATTCATGACCCCCGTCTTGAGATAGAATCGGGCATCGAATATGCGAAAGTTATATACGAACTAAACAAGGATAGGTATGAAAGTAAGGGTATTAAAGTGCTTGAGGCAGGGGACATCTTTGATACCCGCTTCTATGACGAGGTAACAGGTAAGAGATGAAGCTACCGGGGAAAGATATGTGGCTATGGTCAGTCCCTCTTGCCATAGCCCTCCTGTTATGGGAGTTCATAGCGGGATACGTGGTGAGAGACCCCCTGCTCTTGCCACGTTTTTCCGCAGTTATTTTTTCCATTTATGCACTCAGAGGGGTTTTGATTTCTGATATACTGGTAAGTCTCCTCCACTTCGGTATTGGACTTGGACTGGCTTTTGCCGCAGCACTTCCCCTGGCAATTGCTATGGGGTGGTCCAGGAGCATATTCAAGGCGATTGACCCTATCATTGAAGTTCTGAGACCGATACCGCCTCTCGCATGGATACCCATTGCGATGGTCTGGTTCCATCTGACGCATTATGCCGCGGGATTCATCATATTCATCGGTGCATTCTTCCCGATACTACTTGACAGCTATACAGGATTCAGGGATGTGCCCAGGGTATTGGTGGAGACGGGGAAAGTCCTGGGATGCATACGTGACAGGAAGCTGATAAAATATGTCGCTTTCCCCTATGCTCTACCCTTTGTTGCTACCGGCACTCGAGTGGGAATGGGAGTGGGATGGATGTGTGTGGTTGCAGCGGAGATGTTCGGAGTTAGCGATAGTGGGCTTGGTTACCGACTATTCCAGAAATTTTACTTCCTGCATCAGATGGATTATGTGGTGGCGTACATGCTCGTCCTGGGACTGGTAGCGCTATGCTTAGACCGCTTATTCAGACATTTCGTAGAGGACAGGTTATTTAAATGGAAGAGAGGGATAGTGAAATGAAATAAGATGAAATAAGGTGAGATGAACCACAAACTTGAAATCCGGAATCTAACGAAGACGTTTAATACAGAAGAGGGGGAACTGAAGGCTCTGGACAACGTCAGTATAGAAGTTAAGCCAGCGGAATTCTTGTGCATTATAGGTCCCTCGGGCTGCGGGAAGACAACGTTGCTCAGAATGATTGCGGGCCTGGAGCACCCGAGCAGTGGCAAGATCATCTTAGATGGTAAAGAAGTGAAGGGACCTTCTCCCGATAGAGGGATGGTATTCCAGGAATTTTCGCTATTCCCATGGCGCACGGTCATCAAAAACGTCACATTTGGGCTCGAGATTCAGGGGATAGGTCGTGACGAGCGTTATAGAATTGCAGAGAAATACATAGAGCTTGTGGGTTTGAAAGGATTTGAGAACCGGTATCCTTACGAGCTATCGGGCGGTATGAAGCAACGTGTAGCGATTGCTCGCGCACTTGCGACTGACCCCGCGATATTATTGATGGATGAGCCCTTTGGCTCCGTGGATGCGCAAACGAGGAATGCGCTTCAGGAAGAACTGCTGGAGATATGGAAAAGGACAAAGAAGACCATTCTGTTCGTGACACACAGCGTTGATGAAGCGGTATATCTCGCTGATAGAGTTGCTGTTATGTCTGCGAGACCCGGTAGCCTTGTCAAGTGCCTCGATATTGATATACCGAGACCGAGGAAGCGAACGAGTGTGGAAGCGAATATGTTCAGGGAGCAGTTGCTCATGTTGCTCAGCATAGAACGTTCAAAGGCGTCTATTTCGGTTTAGATTTGATTTAGTGAGTCTCGGAGTGAAGTGTTAGCGAGAAACGCGGTAAGTGATTGTGAATATCAGTAAAGCCATCATTAATGCTCCCAGGATAGATTCAACAGCGGCTAAGAGTTGAGGAACGTGTCCTACCGCAAGATTCGGCTGAATATTTGAGTATCCCAAGCTCGTGAATGTAATTACACTGTGGTAAACGTAATCACAAGAGTCTGGAGCGACCATTTTTCCATTCACATTCTTGACTATTCCATTCGTAAGCCAGAAGAGGAATGCGAATATTGGAATTATTATTAATGACGCTATTAACGGTCTAAAATAACCCACACCATAGCCCGTCAGTAACTTCAAAATGAAGAAATCGTATATCCACGACCTCAAGCAGTTAATCCAACCTTGCTCCCTCAATAGCTTCCTCCTAACCTCACATCTCCTGTAATGCATATCCAGCGCCTCTTCAAGCCTCCCATTTTGAATGTAAAAGTAGTAGAGGTTGTTGTAAACTTCGTAGGATGCACCGTAATGCTCCTTTACGCTTCCCTCGTAAAGATATTCCTCAAGTCCCTCCCTCTCTATTAAATCGTTAAGTTCGCTTATTTCAACATAATTCTCCTCTCCTTCGGAATTCCTCCTCTTCCAAGGTCTTTGAAAAAATTTGTTCTCTGCATTTCCCGGAATCCTAACAACCCTCCGCCTCTTCCTGTCAAAAAAGACTATTCCTACTCCTACGAAAACATGCCTGACCACTCTCTCTTCAAGAAGCTTTGCCACAACTTCGGAATTATCCCTTCCGATCTCCTCCACATCAAGAATTGCCAATTCTTTATTACCTTTTTTAAGGAAATCCGCAGCAATCTCATTAATCTCCTTCTCACTCTCAAATTTCGCATTCCTGAGTGTTTTCGTCTCATCAAGGTAAGAGTGGTAAAGATTTGCGTATGTCAATTTTGCCTCATCCAAGTAAGTTCCAGAATCTGCTATCACACCGTATAAATTTGCACCCTCAAGAATTGCAACCCTAAGATCAGCTCCTTGAAGTTTTGCAAACGAAAGGTCAGCTCCTTGAAGATCTGCACTCCGAAGGTCAGCTCCTTGAAGATCTGCAAACCTAAGGTCAGCTCCTTGAAGATCTGCACTCGAAAGGTTAGCTCCTTGAAGATCTGCATCCCAAAGGAAAGCTCCTTGAAGATTTGCATCAAAAAGGAAAGTTCCTTGAAATTTTGCACCCGAAAGGACAGCTCCTTGAAGATCTGCAAACGGAAGAAAAGCATTCTGAAGGTCTTTTCCACTTAACTTCGCTTTTCTTAAAAATACCCCAAAAATCTTATTCTCCTTCAATTCCCTTAACTTCGCATCGTCAGGCTCTTTCCCTTCTTCTTCCCTGTGCCAGTAGCAGTATTCTTCCCCTGGAAGGGCTTCAAGCGGGCATTCCCATACATCCCTTTCCCATGCTTCCAGTCTGATTTTGAATTTGCATTTAGCCATGTTCTCAGTATTTATGATGATTATTACCCCTTCAAAAATGTATTATTTTCCACCGAGATTGGATGATGAAGGGGCAATATAGAGCAAATCGTTCAGTGGCGAAGAGATAATAAAAGTATCGCAAACTGAGAATCAGGACTGCCAGTTGAGGGATGTATGGACTGAGGAAAGCAATGCTATTTTTTTCGGTATCGAGGAGACCCTGTCGTTCTTCAGAAAGCTCAATTCAGAGATTCTCGTAAACACGACCGAAAATCTTTTATTTATTCCATATATATGGGGTAAATAAAGGGTAGTAAAGTCACGGGCCCCGTGCGTAAGTGCAGGCTTTTACTTACAGGCTCCGTACTTAAGTACGGGGTATAGTGACTTAGATATAGATTGCTTAACCGAACACACATGATAGACTCTTTTGTCTGTCATTGAGAGAGGAAAACTGATGCGAAAAACAAAATATAGTAAGAACAAAAGTAGAAAGAAAAGGGCGAAAACGTATGCTAAGAATGGAAGTAGAAAGGTAAAGATAAAATCACATAGCAAGAATAGAAGCATCTGGAAAAGGCTGAAATACGTTAAGAAAAAAGGAATTATCTTAGGAGTTGTATGGTTTTTAACATTGCTTTTCATCCTGCCGGTACTTGAAGGTACATATACAAAATTGTTTACGGATATTGGCGCAATTTTTATCTTGATATCGTTTATTCTTGGATTCTATAACGCTTATCCTCTAACAATGTGGATAGATCGCAGAATACCAAATACCGATTTTGGTATCTGGCTAAGAAGAATTGTCGCAGGGATAATGGCTGTTGGTGGTGTTGGTATTGCCATAGTAATACTAATATCATTTAGCATAGCAAGTATTGGGGTGGGTATCCAAAGTAATGTTTCAGTTCCTTATATCTCTTTCATGTCCCTTTCAGTGCTATTTGCAAGTTTCTTTCTTGGTATAGCTATATTTGCGGGTTATATAGAATTTACTCATGAGAGAAGGGCAGGTATCATCGTATTCTTTGGGAAAACTAAGTATTGAAGCCTTAAAATGGAGGTAAGGGAAGAGTGCCAGAAAAGAGAAAACCGTATGAAGAAGGAAGTCTTAGTCTTATAGATATTGTCACTATCGCGATTGATAATCTGAAAACGCTTTCAGAAAGCGGAAAAATAAGTGATAAATTAATTGCTTTTAGCTTAGTGCTTTTTATTTTAATTTTGGGGTTAGACATATCATATTGGCTGGGAAGTATGACTGGAATAACCCCGAACGAGCCTTTTTTATTCGCTATAATTTTTGCAGTTTCTATGATTTTCTCATTTATAGGCAGCATAGGTTACGGAGCTATTTTAGAAAGTGTTTCTAATTTACCTACCAACAAAATTGAACCATTGAGAATAGGAGTCATGACACTATTTACAGATTTAAGTCTCGCTATAATTGGTACATTATTCTGGATCAAACTTCTTGTAAATGCCTCAGCAATAATATTAGGTGCACCAATAATAACAATTCTAATAGCGGGTTTTATAGGTTTCCCAGCACCAACAGAGGATAAAACTGTAAAACCGAAGCAATTAAGAGAGATTCTTGGGGGCTTAGCTTCAATTATAACTATTGTAAACTTTATTATATGGCTATGTGCAATAGCGATCAGAACCATATAAAAACATCCCGACAAACCAATAGGGATGCTCCGCTTTTCAAAGCGGGGTGGAGCGGCTGGGGCTTTAAAGAAGGTAAGATTAAATGATTAAATATAGATATATGAAAGATAAAATAAAAAGGAGGAGTATTTATGCTGAAAAAAAGGACCAAAGACATTAAAAGGAATGGAAAGAAAGTTTTGGACGGGAGACGGTAGGAAAACTGCTCCCGGGGAGAAAGCTATGAAAGAGATGAAGAAACAGGCAGAAGAGCTACTTTTTGGAAAAAAGGAGAAACAGAGGAAAAAGAAGAAGTAATAGGGGGCAAATGTTTGAGAGTTTATGTGACACTGTATTAGGCATCGTAGAGCGATGGATTCCTAAGAAAAAATATTCCAAGGAAATAGAATACAGGGATGGGTTAACGGAGTTCATCAGGAATGAGTTAAAACGAAGACAACAGGATATTTTATTTAGCACTCCAAAAAAGCACCGTGTTAAAAAGGAAGCCGGAAGAGCCCATGCAGATATTGAAATTGATGTGAACAAACTTTACAGGCGATTGGCACAAACTCTCCTTTAACGAACCTTTCACTTTGCATGCGGATGTCGCATACATTTACACCATCAGAACATAGGGATGCAAATGGAAGGATACATGATGATTGAATTCCTGCAATTAGTTAGACTGCACCACTAAAACTTTTCATGTTATATGCCCAATAGAGGAGCATGACAGAGATAATAGAGGTAAGAGGGCGTGAGATTTTAGACTCGCGTGGCAATCCAACAGTGGAAGTGGATGTGCATACCAGGAACGGCTTCGGACGTGCAAGTGTACCTTCAGGAGCTTCAACAGGCAAGAAAGAGGCGTGGGAGAAGAGAGACGGTGATAAGAGTAGATATAGCGGTAAGGGCGTTCTCAAAGCTGTTGAGATGGTCAATACAGAGATAAGAACCGAGTTGATGGGTATGGACGCACTTGACCAGCGCGGTATAGACGAGCATCTGATAGAACTGGATGGAACGGAGAACAAATCGAGACTGGGTGCGAATGCAATTGTTGGTACTTCCATGGCTGTCTGTAAAGCCGCGGCAAACTCGCTGAATAAATCGCTATTCCGTTATATAAGTGAGGATATTCTCGGTCTGCAGCACCACAGTTACAATTACAAACTCCCGATACCGATGATGAACGTGATAAATGGCGGTAAACACGCAGGTAATGAACTGAGTATCCAGGAGTTTCTCATATTGCCATCGGGCTCTCGGCGGTACTGTGATAATTTAAGGGCAGGAGTGGAGACGTATCATGCACTGAAGGAAGTCTTGAAGTTGCGATACGGTGCGATAGCCACGAATGTGGGAGACGAGGGCGGTTATGCACCACCGATGAAGCGGACTGATGAGCCATTAGATGCGATTACGAACGCCATTAAGGAAGCAGGTTATACAGAGAGCGAGATAAAGCTGGGTATAGATGCCGCTGCTTCTTCTTTCTTCGATTCCGCAACCGGCAAATATAAAATAGATGGCATGGAGAAGGACGGCACTGAGATGATTGATTTCTATCGGGCACTTGTGGACAGGTATCCGATAGAACTGATAGAAGACCCGTTTGAAGAGGAGTCTTTCTCGCTATTCGCAGCACTCACGGCGAAGATGCCACAGAAGATAATCGTTGGTGATGACCTCTTCGTGACGAATGTGAAGAGGTTAGAGAAGGGCATAGCGAATAAAGCTGCAAATGCTGTACTGCTCAAATTGAACCAGATAGGCACCATCACAGAGACACTCGCAACCGCTAATATGGCAGTAGAGAACGGCTATAAGAGGGTCGTCAGTCACAGGTCTGGCGAGACTGAAGATACCTTCATTGCCGATTTCTCGGTCGCTATAAATGCCGATATAATAAAGACGGGCGCACCTGCGAGGGCTGAACGAACATGCAAATACAATAGACTGCTGAGGATAGAGGAGGAGTTGCTGTTGCTGGCAGGAGGACGGCAATCGCACTCTTAGCTTACTTAGCTTAGAATGGTGGAGCCAGGGGTAAGGGCAGAGGAGCTGAGGGAATGTGAACATGGGGGATTCACAGTTAGAGGTGTTAGTGTTACGGACTTCAGTGTGAACCTGAACCCTTATGGACCTCCTGATTTCATATTCGATGCGCTAAAAGCATGTATGGGCGAGATAAAGAACTATCCGGACGTGGAAAGCGTGCAGTTAAAGGCGCTGATAGCGCGTAAGTTTGGATGCCCGGAGTCAGAAGTGCTTGTAGGTGCGGGAGTATCTGAGCTCATACAGCTCGTCGCTATTGGATTCGTGAAAAAACGCGCGGTTATACCTGCATACACGTATGGGGAATATGAGAAATCTGTGCGGATGATGGGAGCAGAAGTGAAGAAGATAGAGATGCCCGGTCTGGAACTCAAGCCAGAACTGTTATCAGAAGCGATGCAGCCCGATGACGTGGTATTCCTGTGCAACCCGAATAATCCAACCGGTCAGTACATCCCGAATGATGGACTATCGCTACTGATAGATGAGGCGGAACGAGTGGATGCCCTGCTGGTGCTTGATGAAGCATATATTGATTTCGTCAACGATGCGTTCCCTTCGCATTCTTACCTATCATCTACCGGGAACTTGCTCATTCTGCGCTCGCTTACAAAATCGTTCGCTATACCGGGTGTGAGGGTGGGATATGCCCTCGGCTCAGAACCGGTAATAAGCGTACTGCGGCAATTAAAGGCGCCGTGGAGTGTGAGCGTATTTGCACAGCGTATAGGCGAAGCGGTGCTTGGAGCTGCGGGCGATAAGTTCATAGAAGATACGAGGTGGAAGATATCAAAGAGTAAGAGGAGGCTGGAGCGCGAATTGGGCGTCCATTCGGATGCCAATTTCTATATTCTTGATACCGGTCGTGTAGCAAGCGAGGTGAGAGACGAGTTGCTCAGTCGTGGACTCGCGGTAAGAGATTGCACATCCTTCGGGCTGCCATCGCACATAAGGTTCGCGGTCCGTAAAGACGAGGAGAACGAGATACTTATGGAGATGCTCAAGCATTTATGTTTATGAATTATGAATCATGAATCCCGATACTTGACTTCCACGGTCATCAGCTCCTTTGCCACTTCTACATTCTCAAATACACGCTTCGCCTCCTCCTCCAGTCTCTTTGCACTCTCAAGGTCAGAATATCGTGCACTGATATGCGTGAGGATCAGTTTCCTTACACCTGCTTCCTTCGCTACTTCCGCAGCTTCTAAAGCTGTTGAATGCATATATTCTATCGCATATTGCTTCACTTCCTCAGACATGGAGCTATCGTGTATCAGCAGGTCTGCACCTCTACTCGCTTCCACCACACTCTCACAGGGTCTTGTATCACCGGTATATACAATCTTTCTGCCCGGTCTGGGAGGTCCCAGAACCTGCTCCGGTCTTATCTCACGTCCATCAACTGTAACTGTGTGCCCTGATTGCAATCTGGAGAATAGAGGTCCGGGTTTGATACCGAGTTCTATCGCCCTCTCGCGATTGAATCGCCCGGGTCTCATATCCTCTTCCAGGACATAGCCTATGCTCTCGACATTGTGCACGGTTTTAATCGCTTTAATCCTGTATTTTTGCCGCCTGACCTCATCGCCGGGCTTCAATTCGATAGCCTTTACTTCAAAGCCCTTACCCACATAGCCGAGCGATAGGAGATGATAGAGGAACTTATCTATGTACCTCGGTCCAAATATCTCCAATGGCTCCTTCCGACCCTGTAATGCCATCGTCTGTAGTAGACCCGGGATACCAAGCACATGGTCGGCATGGAAATGCGTGATAAAGATTGAACTTACTGCCATCCCTGTTTTCGCCCTCATCATCTGCCGCTGTGTGCCCTCACCGCAGTCGAAGAGCATCAGTTCACCTTCTCGATTCACAGCTATTGCCGATGGATTCCTGTTCGGTGTGGGTGTTGAACCCCCGGTACCAAGAAAGGTTATCCTGAGCATGGTCTCTTTCTCTCGCTATGTAAAGTATAAAATGATAAATAAAATATGGTGATAGAAAAACTTTTATTTTAAGTTTTGATGCATAATTACGATTTATGATAGAAAAACTGACTGTTGAGAATTGCAAGAGCTTTGGAGATACGACAGAGATAGAACTTGGCAAGAATTAAGTGGATAAAATCGGATTTTCCCACTTCTTAGCGGTTCGTATCGATAACTGCGGCGTTTCAACTTCGCAGTGACCAACTCTGGCAAGCTTTTGTATAACGGCTTATTGCACACCAAGGGCTTAGAAAGCCCCCATAGTAAATTAAGCTATAGCTGTTCCATATTGTGAGAAGATCAGTGCAAAAGCAATTTGGGCGAGCAGTAGTAGTGGTAGTGACCATATTAGACTCCTTTTATCAGTCTTCTTGTTATCTCTTTTCCTTTCGCTTCTCCTACTGATTTGAAGATTCTTAGTATCTCTTCATAGGTATTTTCTCCTCCAAGAAAATCCCAGAATTCTTTACCTACAAGAATCTCGTTATTTAAATCAAAAAACATCTTTGTGAAACTCCACCTATAATTTTCTTTCCTTTCTCCATAGGGATTATAGGGTAACGCATAATACACTTTAGATTTTGGATATGTTGCTATAAGGAACAAAAATTTCTCCTTCGTTTGACGGGTTTGGTCTTTGTTTGGCTTTGGGGATTTTATTTCTATAAAATATATAGTCCCTGTTTCTCGGTCTTTAAATGACAAATCTACCACAATATTTTTTGCGTTTTCAGAATCAGGCTTTGAGAATTGAGGATATGGATATGGACTCGCCTTTTTGTTCAATATGCTTTCTATGAAAGTATCTACTGCTGATTGAATATTAGGGGAAGCAAATGCTTCAAATTTGTGATTTGATCTTACCTCAATCCACTTATCATTTGATTCTGCCACTATTTTTGCAATATATTCAAAAACTCCCTGCCCCAAAGAAGTACTAAAAGATCTGAAAAAACTTTGGATTCTTAGAAGCTCAGCAGGTATAAGAGCTGCATGAAATGGTTTATGCTCGCCTTTTTCCTCATCAAAGACAGCTTTCTTTAGAATTTCATCTTTTACCACTTTAGAATCATACTTATTCATGAGACCATGTAAAAAACCTTCAAGATAGCTTTCAATAGATTTCTTCACATTCTCTTCCATTTTATCATTACATTCTATGCGATATTATGGATTCTATTAGTTTTTTTGTTTTAGGAGATGAATAGAAACCTCTCCTTTCAAACAAATATTGCTGCATCACAATTTCAGAAAAGGGTTCAATTTTCAAATTACCTGATAAAAAGCTAATGGCGGAATCTACAAAAGAAGAGAACTTTTGGGATTCAAAAGAAGATCTAAGCGTAGATTGAATAAATATAATCTCTACTTTCAGCTTTTCATCATCGCCTAATCTCTCTAAATCTTGAGGTTCATTCATGACTCTGCCATTTACTATTATTGCTATCCCATCAATACCCCTACTGTACCCTGTAGATACATTATTAAAAACCTGATATTCTCCCCTAATAACGTCCGAGATAACTACATAATTTGCAAAATCTTCAAAAATCTTTGATTCCTCTGTTGGGGTTTCATCTATCCCAAATTTTTTCATAAAACTTCTTATAGATGCTTTCAAGCCAACATCCATACTTTCAAACATTTTATCACCCCCTACTTTTGTAAGAAAAGCACATACTCATATCTCAATCTTGCGAATCCACCCAAAATAGGACGTTTCATAGCATAAGCGTCCACGAAACCAATTTCCGGTGCCCACTCCATTATTTTTTTACAAAAGTCAGTTCTTTTGCCATTTACTACTACATCACCAAGCACAATTGCTGCCCATCCTTCTTTCCTTAAAACTCTATACATTTCCTCTACACTTTTCCTAATATCTTCTTCATACATTCTTAATTTCTCCATCTTTTTCCCTTTTAATCCGACCATCTCTTTTCTTAACCTTCTTGTATCAATTCCCAAATAATTTAAAAGATGAAGGTCATTTCTAACATAATCCAAAGCTATGCTGTAAGGTGGGGATGTCACTACCCCTTTGACACTATTATTCTCAAGTGGTAGATTCATAGCACTCCCGAGAAGAATGGTGCATTCTTTAGGGATTATATTAAGTTGTTTGAATGTTTTATATGCACTGTTTAGCGTCATGGAATATTCGCTAAAGTTTATACGGAAAAACTCTTCAAAAGATCTCTCTTTATTCGTTCCTTTCAAGTAAGTATAATCGGATAAAGCGTGGAGATAGATAAGAAGAAGTAAGTTTCTCCATTCAAGTGGATAATCTTTAATAAAAGAGTTCTGGAAATGATTTTCCCAGAGTTCTATTAAAATGTCTTTTGCATTTTGATTATTTGCTTCTATTTCCCATTTTCTTTCGTTCAAATATTCCCTTGCATCCCTAAAGTATTTAAAGATCCTTGGTAGGTCGCTCACTTTGATATTTTCCGAAAATTCCGGATAGTTTATTTTCAGTGAGTCCAATTTTATCTGTGAAACTATAGAAAGAGCAGGATTTATCTCAATACCAACGCTCTTTGTTCCAACAACGGATGCTTCTATTAATGTTGTCCCGGAGCCCATGAAAGGGTCCAGTATTATGTCCTCACCTGAAGCACCTATGAAATTTATTATTGCTTTTATCATTTGCCCGTGAAATTTTCCCTTATAGGGATAAAACCAATGAGTGAGATACTGATTTGTGTGTCCAATTTGTCCCTTTCCTTTTACCATTGAAATAAAGTAATGATACGATTTTTCTCCATTTACTAATTTAAAATAGGCAGTTCTTTTCTTGAAAAGTTCTAAATTCTCTTTTAGAGTTTCATATTCCATTTTGGCTAATTGCAACTCATATATCTGACCCACATCTTCAAAAAGTTCAAAATGCCTTTTATTAAAATTATGACCCAAAATCCAAGATAGCGGGTCTATTTCTCTTTCGAGATGCATTGAAAGTACTGAGTTAAAATCTTTTGCACTGGTATCTATCGATGAATCTTTTTTAATGAAATCAAATAGTGATGCCTTTTTTCCATGATTATACTTTCTATCCATAGCCAACACTCCTCCTCCTTACTGCATTTCACTTACATATATCTATACTTTTGCAGAAATAATAATAGCCCATCTACATATTGCTCCTTTTCTTCTTATTCGACTATTACTGCCCCTGATATATCCATAGTTCCTTCTAACCACGTTTTTATTAGTCTGCTCTATCGCACAATGGACTTAGAAAGCCCTATAGTAAATTAACCTATAGCTGTTCCGTATTAAACGTCTCCTCTTTTATATCAGAAGAGATGTTTATTCTAAATATATCGTATAACAACAGGGGAAAATCAGGAAGAAGCAAAAAGTGATAAAAAGTGAGAATCTAAATTCGGGTTCCTTAATAACTTCCTGCCGTATTTCCTGCTGGAGCAGAATGGCGGTACAGGCATAGAGATATATGAGGGCTCGCCAAGAGAGCTTACTGCTATGTTCGAGCGTGGTGAGATAGATTTCGCGCCTCTACCTTCATTCTATTACATAAAGAACAAAACGCAACTGCGGAGTTATGAGTTCTGTGTCGCCTCCAATGGTAGTGTTTTGAGTGTGCTTCTCGTCTCAGAAAGGGGTATACAGGACGAAGAGGGGTGTATAGCAGCTACTAATCAGACTGTGACATCATTAAACCTGCTGAAGGTGATTCTAAAAGAAAAGGGACTGAGAAACGAGATTCATCAGCTGAATGAGATTGAGACAGGTGAGCTACTTAAACATGGCACTTATGCACTCGTAATTGGTGATGAAGCATTGAGAGCGAGGGAGAGATACAAAGTTGTTATGGACCTTGGAGAGGAGTGGCATGAGTTAACAGGTTATCCTATGGTATTTGGTATCTCTGTATCATCAAATGGTATGGATATGAGCGAAGCAAACAGTGCGGTTATGAGGTCTCTTGAATGGGGCGAAAAGAATATGGAGGAGGTATTGAGAGAAGCGAAGAAGCGATTCAGTATGCCCGATGAGCTCCTTGAGAGGTATCTCAATACACTCAGATATCGGCTGGGCGAGCGGGAGAGGAAGGGACTTGAAATCTTTGAGGCTAAATGCCATGAGTATGGGTTATTATAATCATGAACGCCCGCGATTGAGGGAAAATCAGTTCGGGCATAGGCATATATAGCTCATATATCCCTCGGCAGACCGGTTTTTATGTTCATTTATGTTTATATATGTAATGAATGTCAAGGATAACATAACCCATGAAGAAGAGCACATCTTTCGCTCCAGCATCTGAGAGTCTTATAACGAGAGCGATAGTGGCTGGATTTGCAAAAGAGTTTGAACGATATGTGGAGAGTGAAGTTATCATTGTTGGTGGTGGACCTTCAGGCTTGATGGCTGCGAGAGAGCTGGCATCCAGGGATGTCAAAGTGCTGCTGATAGAGAGGAACAACTATCTTGGTGGTGGTTTCTGGGTTGGTGGGTTCTTGATGAACAAGATCACCGTGAGGTCGCCAGCGGAAGAGATCCTCGATGAGCTGGGCGTGCCCTATGAGGAAAGCGAAAGTGAAGGTCTATTTGTCTCTGATGCCACACACGCATGCTCGAAGTTGATTGCAGCAACCTGCGATTCTGGTGCTAAGATATTGAATATGGTAACGCTGGAAGATGTTGTGCTTCACGATGAGCTTGTATGCGGTGTCGTGGTGAACTGGACAGCGGTAACGACACTTCCTGGTCCAATAGCCTGTGTTGATCCTGTCTCACTGGAATCGCAATTGGTGATTGATGCCACAGGTCATGATGCGGCAGTGGTAAAGAGATTGGAAGTGCGAAAGCTGCTCAAGACCAAAGGAGAGGGTGCAATGTGGGTTGATACATCGGAGAATCTCGTGGTGGAGCATACTTCTGAATTCTATCCCGGATTGATAGTCACAGGCATGGCAGTATCAACTGCATTCGGGCTTCCGCGAATGGGTCCTACCTTCGGTGCCATGCTGCTATCGGGTAAGAAGGCGGGTGAAATAGCATTTGAGAAGCTAAAGCGGTGAGTTTAGGTTTAGAACAGTTGCTTCACATATACATCCTCATAAATAGGACCCCGGGGCGTGAGAGTGCTCTTCTTTAATTTCACCGCGTTCACCTGCATCTCTCCCACCTCCACATCGCTCAGCTCTGCTATCTTCCCCATTAGCTGGTTTAGTCCTGCGTCTGATTCAATACGCTTCACACGGCAGATTGTGATATGTGGACTGAATGGCTGTTTCTCAGCAGGGAAGCCCAGGGTGACCATTCTCGTCTCCACCTGCTCCTGTAATGCCTTCAGCCCCTCTATGCCTTCGCTTATTCCTATCCAGAGAACGCGTATCTTCCTACGTGAAGCGGGGAAGAAGCCGGCACCACGCAGCACAATATCAAATGGCTCTATGTTTATGCTCTCCAATTCGCGCTTTATAGGCTCAACACGCTCTTCTGATACATTACCGAGGAATTTCAGCGTCTGATGCGCCTGTTTCGGATTAACAAACTTTAGCTTTATGCCACTCAGGTCACCAAATCGCCGCTCTATCTCTTCCACTTTCGCTCTTATATCCTCAGAGAGGTCAACAGCAATAAAAGCTCTCATAGCTCTATCTCTATCTTTTGCTTTATCTCTTATCTTTTATCTTTTATCTATCCTGCAATCCTGCATCTTCAGCCTTATCCTATCAAAGAACCCCCTCTGGTCCATTATCTCCCTTGTTGCTCCTGTTACAACCAGTTCAGCAGTCTTCAACTCCTTCACGGTCTTACACCCGGTTAAAAACATAGCAGCCTTCAACTCCTCACCCATCTCCTCTATCTTCGCTATTACTCTATCCGCGTTTAAATTATGCATTGCTATCTTCAGAAACGGTAGTGCTGCACTGCACATATCAGCACCGAGAGCTATGCTCTTTGCAATGTCTAAACCATTCCTGATACCGCCAGTAGCAATCACCGGTATCCCAAAACTACTGCACTCCACGATACTCTCGACCGTTGTGATACCCCAATCGTAGCCAAAGAGCTGCCCCAGATGCTCCGAGAGCTCGTCTCCCTCCGCTTTCGCCCTGTATATCTCAGCAGCAGCCAGGCTGGTGCCGCCAAAGCCACCAACATCTATCGCAGCAACGCCCGCATCCACTAACTTACGTGCTACACGGTAGCTTATTCCCGCACCCGTCTCCTTCACTATCACTGGCTTCTTTATCTCGCCACATACCTCCTTTATCGCATCCAGACAGCCTCTCGCATCTACATTACCCTCAGGCTGGATCGCCTCCTGCAAGAAGTTCAGGTGTATCGCCACGGCATCGGCATCTATCATCTCTATTACCCTCTTAACGCCCTCAACGCCGTATTCCAGCAACTGCGGGGCGCCCAGATTCGCATAGATGAAAGAATCGGGTGCAACATCGCGAACCACGCGGAAGGAATCCTCATGCTCAATACCCTCCAGTGCCGCTCGCTGTGAACCAACACCCATACCTATACCGAGCTGTTCAGCAGCTTCTGCAAGCACTTCGTTTATTCGCTTCGTCTCTGGATGCCCGCCGGTCATTGAGGCAATCATTATGGGTAAATTGAACGAAAACCCTAAGAAATTGGTCTTCAGTTCTATCTCATCTTTCGCTATCTCCGGCAATGCGACATGAACGAGCTTGACGTCAGCAAAGCCATTTGCACCCACTTCTACATCCTGCTCCATGCATATACGCAGTTGCTCTATCTTCCTCCTTGAGGTTCTATTCATCATTTCATTCCTGCATACCCTTGAATAGCGACCTTCTGCGGCAGTGCTCCCTCACTATATCCGACCTGCTTATTATTCCTATCAGCTTCCTACCCCCTCCGTCTCTATCTCCATTTCCAGGCATCACCACCGGCAGTCGCCCAATATTATATTTATCCATCTTATAAAGCACATCTTCCAGATATTCCTGTGGATACGCCACTATCACGTCCTTTGTACACATCTGGCTCACTCTCTTATACACGGCACCACTCTCCCTCTCCTCTTCCAGCTCCATTATCGTCGTTATTCCTATCAGTTTACCATCCCTATCCACAACGGGGTAAGCTATGTGTCCTGCCTTCTCCGCGAAATAAAGTGCCTCTTTCACCGTCATATCGCCCGGTATCGAGAGTACATCCTTCGTATATGCATCCTTCACCCTTATACCCTCAAGCAGGTCAATCATAAGTTCTCGTTTGTGCGCTGGTGATTCCTTCCTTGATTCGTATTGCCCTGGATAAATCGTCCTTCGTCCAACGAGTGAATATGCGGGTATGATAGCGAGCAATGCAGGCACAAATAAGGTATAAGAGCCAGAGATTTCACAAACGATGAAGAGCGCGGTGAGTGGTGCATTAGCAGCGGCACCGAAGAAAGCAGCAGCGCCAATGAGTGCAAATACCCACGGGTTCTCCACCGTCTCAGGGAAGAAATAGTTGAGAATCTCACCTATTGCGCCTCCCAATGCGGCACCCATCGTCAGGGATGGTATGAAAGAACCCCCACTGCCTCC
>PQXC01000003.1:42600-147660 GCA_003194435.1 Candidatus Methanophagaceae archaeon
GATAATAACTTCGCTACCACTGTCGTACCACTACCGGGGAGCCCGCTTATTGTTATTCGCATGATGGGTTGAGAACCAAACTAACAACTAACCTTTTATTACACCTATCGGTCTGAACGCCACAACTTTGGTGGCTATACCCGAGACTTCACAGCTCCGTACTACGACTTCGGGGTCTTTATATGCTGCTGAGACCTCTTCCGCAAGTTCGCCATACCGGTCAAATGGTATGCCTCGCTTCCTTCTCACATCCCTTTTACTACGCTCGCGCGCTTTCACCATTATACCGCGCCTGGTCAGCTCTTCCTTCACCTCACTACCTCGGTATTTCCGCATCGCTGCCGTCCTGCTCAGCTCACGACCCGAGCCATGAGCGCAACTGCCAAAGGTCTCCTGCATCGCCAGTTCTGTTCCAACAGCGAGGAAACTGCGAGTGCCCATTGAGCCCGGGATCAGGACCGGCTGACCCACAGTACGATAAACATGAGGGAGTCGCTCATCGCCTGCCGGGAACGCCCGTGTCGCACCCTTTCGATGTACACACAACTTCTGCCTCTTACCGTCCACGAAATGCTCCTCCTCCTTCGCTATGTTATGTGCGATATCATATACCACGTGTATCTCCATCTCCTCCGCGTTCCGCTTCAGCACGTCTTCAAAGACTTTCCTTACCCAGTGAGTGGCAAGTTGCCGGTTCGCGAATGCGTAATTTGCACAGGAGCACATAGCCTGGAAGTAATCCATACCTGTGTCACTGCTGAGGTAAGCGCAAGCCAGTTCCCGCTCCAGTCTCAGTATCTTCGCCAGTGTGGCATCCTTTTTCATCTCACGCTCGAAAGTGCGGAGATAGTAAGTGCAGACGCCATGCGAGAAACCTCTACCACCGGTATGTATCAAAACAGTCACCTGCCCGGGCTCTTCGAGCCCGAACGCCTTCGCAAGTTCTGCATTAAATATCTCATCCACCACCCCCACTTCTAAGAAGTGGTTGCCTGAACCAAGTGTGCCAAGCTGCGGTGCACCTCGCTTCCTGGATTTCTCGTCTATCTTCGCTGGATTCGCTGCTTTCAATCTCCCTCCCTCCTCTGTACGCTCAAGGTCATCATCCCAGCCATAGCCGTTCTCTATGCACCATTCCGAACCGCCCAGAAGCACATCATCCAGCTGGCTCTCCGTCAACGTCACTTTTCCTGATAGCCCAAGTCCTGCGGGTATATACTCAAATAAGCCATCCAGTATCTCCCCCAGGTGCGGTCTGACCTCTTCCTCCTTTAGATTCGTCCGAATGAGCCTCACTCCACAGTTTATATCATAACCAACCCCGCCAGGAGATATAACACCCGTCTCAAAGTCCGTGGCTGCAACACCGCCAATTGGGAAGCCGTAGCCCTGATGCCCATCAGGCATGACCATTGAGTATCTCACAATGCCAGGGAGCGAAGCGACATTGATCGTCTGTTGCAGCGTAAGGTCACTCTTCATCTTCTCTAACAGCTCTTCTGACGCATATATCCGCGCTGGTACTCTCATGTAATCCTTATACGACGAGGGTACTTCCCATACATCATCCCTTATCTTCTTCAGCGGAATCTCCATTCTTCAAAACACCTCACATCACATCATATCATGCCATGCCCCACTATTAGCAAATAGCAATTTGATGTTGATGTATGTTATAGTATAAGTAAACTAAAGTAATTCTATAAATTTAATATTGAATTGAATAGCCAGAAAGCAGCAAACAGCGCCATCAAGCCCATCAAGCACCCATCGTCGTCGGTGCAGATGCAGTATCAGTACCAGTACCGGCAGCGCCTAATATTTGCTGCAACTGCTGCTGCAACTGCTGATATTTCTTCTGTACGCGTTCCTCCTGCCGCTCCAGAGTCTTCAACCGCAGGTCATAGGTCTCTTTCTTCTCGGATAGAGCCTCTTTCACTTCCGTCTTACCCACTTTTATCATCAGTTCGCCCACGGTTCGATATATAATAGAATTCTCATCGAGCTTCTCCAGCTCGTTTAATGCAGCCTCTGCATCCCGAAGCAAAGCCTCTACCTGCATCTTCTGCCTGCTCACTGCTTCTAACTGAAGTTTCAACTGCTGCAACTGCGCAAGCTGGTTCTGCACTATCGGGGGTATTTCTCCACTTCCACTCATCTTATCATCACTCTTACTCTTATTACTTTTGTTTTATTAATATAAATACAGACATGGTCATAGTAGAATGGTAGAATGGTAGAGCGAGTAGGAATACTGGTGGTCGCTTATGGCTCACGCGCCTCTGCGGTGATAGATGCGCTGAGCAGGAGTGATAATTACGATACTCATTTCTATGTCGCCGATAGGCAGCACAACCCGTTTAATTTGAGATATGCAGAAGAGCATGTGGTGATCCCGGATCTGGATGTAGCTAAGATACGAGATTTTGTAGATGCGAACAAGGACAGGATAGATTTCGGGATATGCTGCCCTGAGGGACCTATAATCGCGGGTGTTAGGGACGTGGTAGAGCGAGATACGGGTGTGGCGATGATATGCCCGACGAAGAGATACGCAATAGAAGCCAGCAAAGCTTCACAACGGCTTCTGCTCGCTGAATGTTGCCCTGAGGCTAATCCCAGGTTTAAAGTCTTTCATCGCGATGATTATGGATACAGGAGCGAAGCGGAATTAAAAGATGCAATTTGGAAATTCCTCGACGAACTGGGCTCGGAAGTGGCAGTGAAACCCGATAAACCCACCGCCGGGAAAGGAGTGGGCGTATGGGGAGACCATTTTACCAATAGAGAGCAGCTATTCGAGCATTTTAAGTCTATTTTTGAGAGTGGGAGCGATGTGATAATTGAGGAGAAAATGGAAGGCGAAGAGTCAAGCTTCCAGGCGTTCTGTGATGGCAGGAATCTCGTGCCGGTACCGGATACGAGAGATTACAAACGCGCTTTTGATTACGATATGGGTCAGAATACAGGAGGTATGGGCTCTTACAAAGATACTAAGGATTGGCTGCCGTTTATGGATAGGCATGATAGAGAGGATGAGGAGCGAATAGTACAGAAGATATTCAATGCACTCAGAGGTGATGGTGATGGTAGTAATGATGGGTTGAGGGGAATGCCTTTCTATGTCGCATTCATGCATACGCGAGAAGGAGCGAAGATACTGGAGATAAACAGTCGTCCAGGCGATCCGGAGATTCAGAATGTATTGCCTGTCTTGAAAAGCGACCCTGTGGAACTCTGTTTTAGCATGATAGAGGGTAATCTATCACCATCGAAGCTGGAATGTGATGCGAAGGCGACTGTCGTGACGTATGCGGTGCCTATGGACTACGGCGGTTACCGTGAGAGCTATAGCGGAGACAGGAAGGTGGATTTGAGTGGCGTATATCGTTTGAAAGAGAAATACGGCGATGATTTGCGAGTATATCCGGGCTCTATGGAGTTGAGAGCAGATGGCAATACCTATGCACTCGGTTCAAGAACCGTATGCACGGTTGGCATCGGCGATAGCATAGAGGATGCGAGGGCGATTTCGCTCGATGGTATCAGGCATATAGATGGGGCACTGTGGAACCGCTGGGATATAGGAGCACCGCATTACATAGCGCGGAGCGTAGAGAGGATGAAGGATTTAAGGAGGGGTTAAGGATTAAGGGGTCAATAAAAAATAGGCGAAGTGGAAGCGAAGCGCTGAGGGGAAGGGTAACAAGGCGTGATCCGGCATACGGTGTCTCTGCTGACCGATCACATAGTCTTTTCCTGAAATATCGCGGGAAGGTATTGGAGGGTGAAGTTGCGGAAGCGCCGGGGAAATTATCAGGGAAACCTGCAAAGAACTGGATATTGAAGTTATAGACAAACTTTTCTTTAGAAAAGAAAGCTTTACCAAAGAAATATAGATTCCCGCAGCTTATGGAGTGGTGCCCGGGGCATTTGTGGGCTCCAAGTTGTTATCACGGGTCAGTAGGGCACAGGTGGGAAATAAATGAAGAAAAGAAAAAGCCACACAAGACCTGGCACATAACGCTTTATGAGAAGCTTTTTGTAGGCATCAGGCATCGAAAAGCTTTTATATACCTATAGCATATCTAACGGTGTAGTTTAAGTCATCGGCGGTCGTGCTTGGGTACAGGCCCTGTACTTAAGTACGGGGGATCATGAAAAAGAAAAAATGAAAAAGGGGTGAATAAAATGATAAAAGCGTTGACAATAGGTCTTGCTTTGTGCATTGCGATGTCTATTACAGGGGTTGTATTTAGTGGAACAGCTTTAGCTGAAGTAGATACTTCAAAATTTAACTCAGCAATCTCTGCTGAGCTAGGAAAGGCTGCTGATACGGATGTGCTGTACCAAAGAGCAGACCAGATATACGATGTTATCGAGCATGACGACACCCATATTATCTGGAAATTCGCAGGTACTACTGGGGACTATGCATTCGTATTTGCAGACGGCAGACTGGCTGTTGCGAGTATGTCAAGCTTCGATTTATCAGCTAAAGACACGCTTGAAAAGGAGTTAAACGACATTATTGATTTGATCGACGTTGTTTCTGGAGTTGACAACGCAGAAAGAGAGCATGCTGTGGATCATGCAATATACTATGCAAACGAAGCAGGGATATATCATAGACTTAAATATAACTATGATACAAACTTTAATTTGAAATTAAACATTCCAGATTGCGAAGTTAGAACAGCAAGATTAACTGTCCATGGGTATGACTTAGGTTGCGTGGGAGTATTTCCAACGCCAGGTCAACATTATTTTATAGACGATAGCGAAGTATCTGGGTGTGATATAACAAGGGGTAGAGGGGGAGGATACATTTGTGAGGGAACCGGAATTTCATATGCGGATTGTAAGCCTGGTTGACTACTCCAGTAGCCAAAAAAATGGTTCTTTACAGTGACGATTACAAAACTTGGATAGAGGATACAACGCAATCTGTGACAATTGACCACTTCCCTGAGTTTATTAGTGGCACTTTCCCTCCCACTCCAACACCCACACCATCGCCAACTCCAACAGTAACCCCAACACCTACCCCCACTCCGACGATCACGTCTACCCCCACACCATCGCCAACACCATCGCCAACTCCTACACCAGTTACGCCAACACCTTCTCCATCGCCAATACCAACTCTCTCTCCAACGCCATCACCAACGCCGACTTTGCCCTTACCAAAGTTAGAGATCACCCAAACAACCTTAAAGGAAGAGCCAAAAGTTGGTGAAGAAGTCATGATAACTGTCACAATTGCGAATATCGGATATGGAAGAGCGAAAGATATCATTTTAAGGGAGGACATGCCTTCAAGTGTTTCTACTAACTCTGTGAAAGGTGCAACAACATATAGCAGTAATTACGTGATGTGGAGAGGGGAATTAGATAGGGGAGAGTTACATTCTATAGACCATAGAATAAAGATATTAGAGGAGAAGAATAAGTTCTTTCAAGCAAAGGTGAGCTATTCAGATGAGTCTGGGAAAAAATACGAATCTTCAGCTACAATATACTTAATACCTAAACCAGAAACTACTCCGACACCGAAACCTACATCAACTCCTACACCAGCAGGATTTGAGGCAATATTCCCAATCATGGGATTATTGGCAGTTGCATATATTTTGAGAAGAAGGAAATAAAACACGGGGGCACCTCCGAATTTATTCGATGGGGCTTGGTTAGATGGTGAAGGCAATAAGAGAGGGAAGTAAAGATTGGAAAAATATTGGAATTGAAGGAATGAAAAGCGAAAAAACAATTGCGACGGGAATCGTGTTTATTTTGGCAACACTGATGCTTGGGATCTTTGTTGGAACAGTGTCAGCAGCATTCTATCCAGATGGGTTTATGGGAACGGTAATTGAAAAAGATACCAAAAATAATACGTTCGAAATTCAAACAGAGTATAAATGGTGGAATGATGAATGGCAGGCTAATAGCACTACACTAAAATGGATATTTCCAAATGAGAATGCTATGAATGAGATAAATGTGGGAGATTATGTGGAGATACTTGGCTTTCCAGAACCCTCTGGCTGGACTATTGGTTTAGAAAAAATGAAATCCGGTACAGAAAAAGTTATAACTGATATATACGGTGATCCTTACTTCTTAGAACCTTATTCTTTCTCCTCATTTCCAGAAAATCCTGACCCTCCATTATTAGGGAACTATAAGATAGAGTATAACAATACAGCAAATTGTTCAACTTGGCCAGGTCTCCCTGCCTGTAACTGCCAAGCAGAATATACCAACGTAAGCATTACTGATGGAAGTGGTCAGGTAGATAGCTCTCGCCTGTATCCAGGCGAGAGCTATGTGCATGAAGGGGGGATGTACCGCGTTAATATCACATTTCTTTATGGAGAAGCTTCGGCCTACCCAGAGTGCACCGATAGTCCCTGTTTCGGTCCACAGCCAATCTCTAGTTTTGTGATACATATTGAAGAAACGCTTGGACAAGGATGGTCAGAGGATATAAGGATAACGAACGATTCCACATATTCTATCAATCCAAGAATTGCTGTTGATTCGAATAACAACGTTCATATAGTCTGGGAAGATAATAGGGATGGAAATTATTGGATATATTATACGAAGCTTGACAACCAGGGGAATACGCTAATAGATGATAAGCAAATTCTTTCTTTACCTTTTATTGGTTCTAATGAACTTTTCACGTATGACGCTCCTTCAATCGCTCTGGATTCTAATGACAACATTCATTTGGCTTTTATAGACTATGTTGATAGCGCAATTTATGAGGTATTTTATGTCAAGCTTGATAACAATGGAACTATTTTGGGTGATATTAAAAGAGTGGATAATAATCTGGCACTTAAACGTTCCCCAGATATTGCTGTTGATTCGGATAATAATGTTCATATTGTTTGGGAGGATTACACAGATTATCCTACTGAAGTTTATTACAGCAAGCTTGATAGCAGTGGGAACATCATAATAAATTCTGAGAGATTGACGTATGATACAAAAGCTTCAGGATTTCCAAAAATTGCCGTAGACTCCAGCAATAATATCCATGTAGTTTCTGGTGGCGCTTTAGATTATTACTTCCCGGACATTGCTATTGATTCAAACGATAATAGACACAACGTTTGGTGTTCAGAAGGTAATCCGCAATGGATGATGGATCCGGGGATTTACTATAAGAAGCTTGATAAGAATGGTAACACAGTGATTTATACTAAGCTAATCATAGATTCAGATAATGCTACCCGTCCTGCAATTGCCAATGATTCAAACGATAATATTCATGTAATCTGGCTCGATAGTAGAGGTGAGAAGTTCGAGCACGAAATCTACTACACTAAGCTTGACAACGCTGGAAACAAATTAATCAATGACACACAGTTAACTTTTGACCCTGCATCACCTTGGAAGTCTGATATCGCTATTGATTCAAATGATAAGGTTCACATAACCTGGCAAGATGAGGGAGATGGAAATTGGGAGATTTATTATAAAAGTAATGAAATTGGTCCGACAGTAGAGATACTGATACCCGCCGGAAGTACTGTGTTTGGGGAAGTGACGATATATGTTGATGGCAGGGATTCCCAGAATAATGCATTGCATAAGATCGAATACTATATAGATGGAAATTTAGTTTACACCGATCTTGATCCTCAAGCAGCAACCCCTGCCAGTACATTTGTATGGTCTTCGGGTGCAGTATCAGATGGAACACACATCATGAAGGTGATCGGATACGACACTTCTGGTCTGAGTTGCTTTGACGAGGTATTAGTTGACGTGGATAATTCTGTTGTAAAACTGCTGATAATCAGTGACACAATAGGAGGAATTAATCTCGAATCTATGTTTGAAGATGCAAGTTATGTTGAAAAAACGGTTTGTGCTCTTGGAGATGTCGATAATCTTGATACTTACGACGCAATTGCACTTACATCAAATTCATTGTCTAACGCACCCACTTCTTTTGTGCTCGATTTAGGTGAGTATGCCGAAGACAACCCTGTTCTTCAATTTACAACCCCAGATGAATTGTTTTATCTTCCAAAATTAACTGACACCATCGGCTATGATGGCACTTCTAACACATTGCATTTACGGCACCTGACATGTCACGAAGAAACTTTTCCGATACCTATACCCGCACGTATTGATTGGTACAAAGTAGGTGAAAGCCATGGAAATGTGGTGGCATGTGAACTCGGTGGACCCGATGTGAATGCAGCAATGATCGTTGAGAGTATTGGAGAAGGGAAAATTGATCATGCGTTGTTTGGTTTTGTCAATATGGTTTCGGGACCTGTTTGCTACATCAGTTTACCTGTTTGTAAGACGACAGGCTGGGCCGAGGGTGGTGCATGTTGGGTGACGGGACCAGCATGCGGTATAAAAGTTCTTTCGACGCTCTACTTAGGGTTTGAGCCTGCAATAGAGTGGGACCACATAGAGACTATGTCTTGTGACTGGGTGGATAACCTTCCTTTCGAACAAGAGTTTGGAGAATTCTTGTACGAGATTGACTTAGAAAATATGCGGCTAGAAAGCTATGACGGAATCATAGACTGTAGTGTCGCCTTCGTATGGGACGAGAGCGGTAACATTCGGCTTAAAGCTGATGCCCCTTCCTACTGTGGCGAAGAATCGATGAGGTTTCCCTTGGAACCCCCTGCGGACAATAGCTTTACCGTATGTGATGGATACCTTCAGAATGAAGCCAGGCTACGTCCACCTGCCGAATCCAGTATAACTCTTGATGAAGAGGTGACTCTAAGACTCGGCAAATCTGAGACACCACATCTGGGTCTAGATTTGGCTGATAACGAATTGCAGATTTATGACGAAGACGAATGTCTAATCTATGAATTCAGCGAACTGCAGGATCCTGAGTCTCTTATTTATCTGACTGCGGCTGGTCTACACGGCGTTAACGTATATTCTGCTACACTCCTAAAAATCGTTGGGTTCCAAGTCTTCAATGACGGCCAAGTAAGTGTTGGGGATTCTGGGGAATTCGACTCACTTTGTCCAGTCGATTTGACCGTCAGAGACCCGAGTGGATTGGTTGTTAGTAAACAAGTGAATGATGTTCTAGGCGCTCTATACAGAGAATTGGACATGGATGGCGATCAAGAAATGGATGATCAAATACTAATTCCAGTCCTGAAACTTGGAACCTACGAGATATCAGTTTCACCAGAACCTGCTGCATTGCCCACTGATACATACACCTTAAAAGTAACATCGGGTGGTACAACCATTGTTTTAGCAAAAAACGTCTCGATCAGCGCTATTCCAGACAAGCCTTATATCATTGAGTCAACAGAAACAGGAATAATAGATAGGACTCCACCAGTTATAACCATATATTCACCAGTCAACGGCACAATATACCCAGCTGGGTCAGTCAATCTAAACTATTCTGTAAGCGAACCAACTGTATGGGAAGGTTATTCATCAGATGGCGCAGAGAATGTTACACTTTATGGAAATACAACTTTAACAGGCTTGACAGAAGGCACACACACTGTTACTGTGTATGCAAATGATACTGGTGGGAATATGGGACATAGCACAGTTTGGTTTACAGTAAGAACGTCAACAATATTCGACACAGGCTCGCCATCTAATCCCTACCCCAGCATCTCCGGCATGCACAAAGGCACAATCACACTAAGCGAAAACATCACCGTGCATAAACTTTACACATATCCATGCGAAGGTACAGGTGGGCACACTGAATATGTGAGGATTTATGGAAATGGAATAGACAAGAACGCTTCATGGAACGGTTACAATGAGGATTGGCAATACATTTATTTTGACAATTCCTTCGTGTTAGAAGAGGAGAAAACGTACAATTACACCATCATAACAGGCTCATATCCGCAGATAATCCATGCAAAGGAGCATGAAGCGAAAGAAGGGGGTAATATCACCTGCTCAGAATTCATGGATGCGAATGGAAAAAGATACAGCGATTGGATACCTGCGATTAGGTTGGAGTGAAAGCATATAAAATAATATAAAAGAAGGAGAAGAGCCCAAATAACAACAGGGATGCCTCGGAATTTATTCCGAGGTGGCGTGGATGGGGCTTTTTATAAGCACGATGCAGATCCTAAGTTGCACAGAGTCTAAGTCTAACCAAAGATATTTAAATACCGTAACTCCGCAAGTTAACCCATAGGTAGAACCTCAGGGAACAATGAACACATCCGTCTTGCTCTCTTCGGGATCTTAGCGAAGTACTCTCTTCCACTCTTTTCAACAATTTTTGTGACCTTTGAAAGCTCAAATAGCACTTCCTCGACAGAAATCTTGTTTGTGAGTCCCTTTTCTCTCAAACTCTTCAAGATCTTGAAGTATATCCGCATAGCAAGAAATGTTGCCAGGAAATACCCTCTTACCGCCTCGTCGGATCTCAAATACGTCTTATCTGACTCTAATCTATTTTTCATCGCATCAAATGCCAGTTCCACATCCTCTCTGCCCTTATACATATCGAACATATCGATTCCATCTTTATCCATGTCCGAGACCAAACATATGACACCTGCAAGTCTGCGTTTCTGCTCAAACATAGCCATCGTCAGTTTATTCGCTTCCACTTTCCTGAGGAGCGCCTGTTCTTCCTCACCTTTAAGCAGAGGGTCTTCAAAAGCGAATAAAGTGCCATACTCAGTCCCTTTTGTACCCCAGCGAATAGGTCTACCCCTATACAGGAACGACCCCTTCCACCGCATCCATCTGAGGTCGATGAGCGTTGAATTCTTCCTTAGAGGAACGATATAGTGTATTCCATCCTCCCTGAGATCATTCAACAGTCCATACGATGAGAATCCGCGATCAAAGATAAAACCAATGTCTTTCTTCGGGAATCGTTCAATGAAGTCTCTAACTGTTGTTATATCCTTCATAGAGCCATAGAAGACATCTACTCCAACGGGCAGCTTTGTAATGGATGAAAAAGCCATAATTACGCCGATCTGATCGATGTATTCGTGGTCTGCGTTGTATCCTCTCTCCGCGAGTTTTATGTTCTTTGAATAGGTAAAGACGGATGTTAAGTCATAAAGCAGAATATCTTCTTTGGTGGCAAGTTTTGAGAAGAGGTCATACCATATATGGACGTCCCTTCCCGTACTGCTTAAGACAGACGAAAGATGCTTTGGGGTAAGGCTGACATCGATCAGCTTGGAGAGATACAGCTTCTCCCATCTGGAAGCAAACAGCCTTAACGGCTTCGGATCAATCGCCTTGATTATAGCAGTGGCAATGAGTTCGTTGCAATAGGGCGTATTTTTAGCCAGGAGACCTTCCAGATCCTTTATCATATGATGGGCAAGCGCGCCATTCCCATACTCAAAAACCTCTCGTTCAGACTCTTGAATCCGTGACCTCTCCCTCTTCTTCCTGAAGATACCGCCGTGATCTATCGAGCCTATGTACTCGGTTATTTTCCTGACCTTCTTGCGCTCTTTATCCCATTCGCTCGTTGCACGATAGACATAGTAGTTGTTTTTGATGATTTTCAGCTCTATGTGAGATGGCTCTTTCTTCTTTATGCGTTCGAATGTCTTCAAGACCTTTGGTGGGATATTTCTCATATGGGTTAAAATATATGGGTTATATATTTAAATGATTTTCGGTTTTTATCCGGTTTAATTTACCTGGTTTTGGTAGAAACCATGTAACGGGAGATAAAATTAAGAAAAATTGGCAATATTGTGCTTTCGGCGTGATTTGTGGCTACAAACACGCCAATTTTTGGTGCAACAGAGATGATTATGGGTTAAAAAGAAGAGTTACGGTGAAAATATACTTAAGCTAATAAAGTTTATGGAAAATTTAGGTTTTCCTGTTTTTATTCAATTATTAACCTTAACTCCGCATCATTTAGGGAATAAGTTTAACTCAAGTTTCTCGTCCAGCTCCCTAACCTTTTTTGGAACCTCGGACATCAGTTCTTTGTCTCCATATTCCACTTTGTAGACTTTGGCATATTCATCCATCAAATCCATGGGAGATACCTTGTTTAGCATTCCTTTCTCTCTCAGCATGCACTGCAACTTGCAGTATCCGTAAAGAGAAAGGAAGGACACAAATAAATGACCAAATACGCTCTCATTGTCCTGTAAATACATTTTATCTGCGTTCAGCACGTTTTTGTATACGTCGAAGGCTTTCTCCACTCCTTCTCTCTGCTTGTACATCAGGAAGATATCCTCTGGTTCTTTATCTAGATCAGAGATGATAAGGATTTTGCCTGCCCTCTTCAACCCCTTTTCTATCTCTTCCTTGCTGATTTTGCCTTTATCATGCTTTTTATATAGGGTTATTTCCTCTTCAGCTCTCAGGGTGACGTCCTCGAAGAGGTAGAGGTAGTAGCTCTTCTTTTTCCTTTCACCTTTAATCTCTTTCCCGGTTTTACCGCACTTTATGAGTCTTTCCCTGTAGAAGAAATGGTCTTTAACATCTATTTCTTCTTCGTAAAGCTTGCTATTCCTTCTAGCAGGAATAACAAAAGATGCTTTGTCCAACAGGAACTTTACCACCCCCATGGAGAAGAAGCCCCTGTCCAGTATCAGGATTACGTGGGAATCAATCTCCTTCACACTATTGTAGATTGAAGTTATATCTCTGACTGAACCGGGTAAAGCCTTTATCATCGCCGGTAAACCATCCGAGGAGTATAGTAATGCAATGTTGATCTGGGGGATGTGTATCTTGTCCTTGTTGTACCCCACTTCAGCGAAATTGATGGCTGACCTGGTGAAAACTACGCTCAAGTCATAAACAAAGCTCTCCCCCTTCATCAACTGATTGAAGACAGCATTCTGCCCTTCCCTGTCCAATCCGACTTCTCTCAACACTGCTGACAGCTTCTTGGGGTTCAAGTTGGGCGATAAACCCTTCATGTACAGTTTCTCCCACACAGCCTTAACCCTCTTCAGAGGGACGTAATCCATAACTCTCACCAACGCAAGGGCGTAGATCTCCTCCCAGCTCTCAAATACCTTGAGAGAAGGAACAATATCCTTCATAGCCTCCTGAAGTAACACAGCATTCCCATACTGCTTTACAGTGACCCTTTTCTCCTTCTTTTCTCTCAAACCATCCCTGCTTAACTTCCCTATGTATGTAGATTTCTTTCTTCTCTTCTTCGCTTTCTTATCCCAGTAAGTCGTCGACCTGTAGACATAATAACTGTTTGCCTGCTTCTTTATCTCGATCCCCTTCTCCCCACTCTCCCTCTGTTTCTTAACCCAGTCCTTAACCCATTGCTCCATGTATTCCCTATAGGGAATAATACTATACATATTTTTCTATCCACTAGAATCTCCGATCAAGAAATAAAGGTTTATTGGGGAATATCCAAAAAGTTAAACCCTAAAAATGGAAGAGTTAAGGTTATAATGTTGATTGAATACTTGTCTGGTGTTCAGCTAAATATTTACCATTACTTGGGCCTAATCATAGAAGAGTTTTCAAACATAGTAACACCAATGTTGCCTACAACTGGCAATTGGGCAGATTCCGCAAATGATGCAATATTCATGATGAATATCATGAAATTCTTTTTACATGTTTTATCATCTCCGATACCACTTATAGCAGCAATAATAGTATATTTAAAACATGAAAAAGAATCTATGTAGTGGCTGTAGCAGCAAAAAGGACCAAAGACATTAAAAGGAATGATGAGGAAGGGGATAACAGGAGATAGTAGGAAAAGCACACCCATGGAGAAAGCTGTAAAAGAGACAAACAAAGCTATGGAAGAAGCGTTTTTTGGTAAAAAGAAGAAATAAGGGGGAAAGAAAAAATAATAAGAAAATGTTTGAAAGTTTATGTGACGACGTTTTAGGCATCGTTAAGCGATGGGTCCCTAAGAAAAAATATTCCAAAGACCAGAATATAGAGATGACCTAATGGAGTTCATCAGGAGTAGGCTAAAGCGAAGTCAAGAGAACCTTTTATTTGGTACTCCCGAAAAACACCGTGTCAAAAAGGAAGCTGGAAGATCCCATGCAGATATTGAAATTGATAGGAATATCGGAATAGAGCTAAAGCGAAATTTGAAAGGAAAGACCGAAATGAACAGACTTACGGGGCAGGTAGGAGATTATGCAAGCGAATATAGCTGTATAATTGTTGTTCTCTGCGGAGAAGTGAGTGAAGAAACTGTTGAAGAGCTTGAATATCAATTCAAGCAAAGGTATGGTGGTGTGGAATTTGGTTTAGGTCCTCAGGGACCGAGAGTAGAACTTATAAGGAAAGATGAAGCTTGGATAAAGAGGAGAAAGAAAAAGACTTCTTATAAAAAGACGCAACCTTCATCTGGTCAACCTTCGTTTAGCCAGCCCACATTTAATCAACCTTCATTCGATTCACCGAAAGAAAAAGGGGTAGAATGATTCATGGATCTTTCTTTAGCTAAGAATCACGAAGTGAGAATCAAGTCCATCAGTGTTTTACTATCCACCTCCACACGCGTTCGCCATCCGATATAGAGCAAGTTCTCATCCTCTCTCAGGTAGCCCTGCACGATATATCGCTCCAGAGCGCGTATAACTCTGCGTCTGGGGAATTTCTCAGCAAGGAAATCCTCAACCGATTTCCTTGACGCCTTCCCCTGCTTCGAGATGATATATGCTAACGATGCAGAGAGTATAGCCACATCGTCTATCCTGAGTCCGGAAGCTTTATCGGTCAGAAGGTCTTTGAGCACAACCACGAACCTCTCATTATCCGATTTTTCGCCCTCACTTATCCGTCTTACCTCCATCCCGAGTTTGAGCAGAATCGAGTTTAGAATCTCAATTATCTCCATGTAATCATCGCCGAGTGCTTTCTTGAGTTCCCAGGCTTTAACGCCCGGCGTTCTGTGCCTACGGAATAATAATAGCTGAGCTGCCTTCTTCACCTTCCGCTCTGCTCGCTCTGCCCTTGCTCTCTCCTCTTGCTCCATCTCTCCCAATCTTCATAGCTTATCGCGATAGGAATAGACCGTTTCTCACCTGGATATTTTTCATCATCCTCATCCTCATGTTCACCACCACTACCGCCGCTTTGACCGCGACTGCCATTGCGTGGATATATGAATATCTTCTCTTCCAGCGGTTCGATATCAAGCTCTGCTTTACCCTCACTTACTATATAACTGGTTAGATATGCCTTTCTTACACTGTCTTCAAAACTATCGCCATACACAAAATCATAGTATTCTGTTCTGCCCCGCGCTTCAAGCTCATTCAGCACCTGCTGTATCTGCTCCTGAAATTCGGTCTGCGATAAGATATGGAGTGCAATCAAATCATCCAGTTTGAGTGTGCCTGTTTCTGGTGTTGAAGCAGCACCAAAAGCACTCTTTCGCTCACTCAGTGGTAGCAGTGCGTTCCAGTAATCGAGACCCTGCTTCAATCGCTCAGGTGTGATTCTGTCCAGCGATACAATGGGATGCCACGCTTTAAAGAATGCAGATGCCAGCTGAGCTGGTTCCATGAGCTTCAATTTGAATTCAACCAAAGCAGGGTCAATGTAGAACGATGCTGAGCGGTCTTTTATCCATTTACACTGTAATTCGATCACCTTTGTCAGCTCCGATATCGCTTCTGCATCTAACATAAGGTCGTCTATACTCTTCCACCTCCTCACATACTCGCCAAGAATCGTGAGGAATCTCTTTACGTCCAGGTCAAACGGGTCGGTATCCGCACGCTGTATAGTCTTGCAGAAGTTGATCAGTCGTAAGATGTCTTCTGGTGCTTTCATCTCCGCTCACCGCTCACCTCCACCATTTACTTTTATACCACTTTTTATATACGGTAGCAAGCCACCCGCGAGGATGATGCTCCGTTCTCGTTTCGTCAGTTGTGTGCGGACTTTGAATTCATACCCATTCTTACCCTTATCCTTGCTCTTATCTCTCACTACAATCTGCTCATTGTTCGCTAATCGCCACCTCACATCCGGTATCTCCAGTTCATCACCCCTGTCTATTAGACCGTAGTCAGCTCTGGAATCGAAGATGAGGGGCAGGATACCGAAATTAATGAGATTCGCCATGTGTATGCGCTCGAACGATTTTGCAATCACAGCCTTTACACCCAGAAATGCGGGACATAGAGCTGCATGCTCACGCGATGAGCCCTGACCATAGCTATCGCCCGCTACGATGATATTATACTTCCCTTTTCTCATGGTCTCGCTCGCTCGCTTATAAAACTGCCTGTCCAGCGGTTCAAATACAAACTCCGCATACTTCGCTATGTTTGACCGATACTTCATCCTGCTCCCTGCCGGTATTATATGGTCGGTAGTGATATTGTCACCGAGTTTAATCGTTACGAGCCCTGAGATGGTATCAGGTAGTGGAGAGAACGAAGGTGGAGCACCTATATTTGGACCGCGATACACCTTTACCTCTACCCCCGTGGCACTGGTGCGTGCGGGCTGGAGAATCATGCTGTCATCTATATAAAACTGCTCAGGCAGTGCAATATGGGGATATTTCAATCCGAGTTCTCTCGGGTCGGTAATCCTGCCGGTGATAGCAGCCGCAGCGGCTGTCTCCGGACTCACAAGATAGACCTTCGCACTCTTCGTGCCTGAACGCCCCATAAAATTCCTGTTACTCGTTCGTAATGATACGGCATCTGTTGCTGGTGAATAGCTATTGCCGATACAGAACCCGCAGGTGCATTCAGCAATTCGTGCTCCGGCATTGATGAGTGAAGTCAATCCCCCAGCAATAGCGATATTCTGAAGCACCTGTCTGGAGCCCGGCGCAACTATCAACTCCACATCTGGATGGACCTTCTTACCTTCCAGTATCTTCGCAACGGTCATCAGGTCTTTAAAAGAGGAGTTGGTGCAGCTACCTATGCATACCTGATTCACCTCCATGCCCTCCAGTTCCGCCACGGGCTTTATGTTATCGGGGCTATGAGGGCAAGCAGCAAGCGGGACAATCTCATTCAGGTCTATCTCAACGCTATCTTCGTAGTCGTCGCCGTCAGGGTCATCACCGGCTATGAGTTCAATCCAGTCATGAGCCCTGTGCTGTGCTCGCAGGAATTGAAGCGTGTTGTCGTCGCTGGGGAATACAGAGGTTGTGACGCCGCATTCAGCGCCCATGTTCGCTATCGTCGCTCGTTCCGGAACGGATAGAGTTTTTACGCCCTCTCCCTTGTATTCAAATACACGACCAACATTACCACGCGTGGTAAACAGTTCCAGAACCTTTAATGCCACGTCCTTAGCCGTTACCCACGGGTTGAGTTGCCCTTTAAGGTTAAGCGCTATCACATGAGGGCATGATAGGTAAAAGGGACTGCCACCCATTGCCATTGCCACATCCAGACCACCTGCACCAATTGCAATCATACCAATACCGCCGGCAGTGGGCGTGTGACTATCAGAGCCAAGCAGCGTCTTTCCCGGTATAGCGAACCTCTCAAGGTGGACCTGATGGCAGATTCCGTTCCCGGGCTTCGAGAATAGAATGCCATACTTAGCGGCAATTGACCTCAGGTAGCGGTGGTCATCGGCGTTCTCAAATCCTGACTGGATGGTATTGTGGTCAACATAGCTCACAGATAACTCGGTCTTTACCTCTGCGATGCCAAGCGCCTCGAACTGCAGGTATGCCATCGTCCCGGTAGCATCCTGAGTCAATGTCTGGTCTATCCTGAGCGCTATCTCCTCCCCGGGCTCGAACTTGCCCTCTGCCAGATGCTCCTCTATTATCCGCCTCGTTATGCTCCCTCTATCGCTCATAAACTTAACTTAATAACTTATTTGTCCTTTCTTTTCTTAACTTAATTCAATCTAACTAATCTAAGAGCGAGATGGGGATGGAGACAGAGATAGAGATAGAAGAGGCAAGTGGCTATATAGCGGTGCATGGCGATTTCAATGTGCTCAGTTCTGCATTCTACAATGGTGGATATAGAAGTGCGCGAACGATAGTAAATCTGGAGGTGCCATCCAGCTTCGATGGTGATGCATTCCAATACTTCGATTCGTTCCTCAAGGCGAAGAATTTGAGCCCGGAGGAGACGGTGGGCATGATGACCGCGGTACCTATGAGTGATGCGCAAATAATAAACAGAGGCGATATATCGGCTGTTATAACCGCGGGTATACCTGTACCTGCATCCTCCAGCTCCTCTTCCACCGTGAACATTATTCTCACGATTGATAGACGACTGTCGCAGTCAGCAATGGCAAATGTGTTGATAGTGGCAACGGAAGCGAAGACTGCCGCTTTCTATGACCTCGATGTGCGTGACCGCTCAGGAGACTTCTTCACCGGTGACGTTACCGATTCCGTGGCGGTCGCTTGCGTGTCTGGCGCTAATAGAAATAGAGGTAAAGAGGAGGAAGCGGAGGTGGAGGAAGCTTTCGCAGGTAAGGGCACGGAATTGGGCAGGAGTGTGTATGAAGTGGTAAGAGAAGGTGTAAAAGCTGCTCTGGTATCCCACAATGCATTAAGGGCTGATAGACCAATCTTGAAGCGACTGGAGGAACGCGGCATCGGGCTGGACGAGATGGTGAAAACCGCACTGGAACTTTATGTGCCTGTGGCGGGCGAGGATGTGGATATGGAGGAGCTGAGCAGGCGACTGGAATCGAGGATAAAGAAAGAAACGGCAGATACAAATGTTGCACTGCTACTGGCAGCGGCAATGCACGCGGAAGAGGACGAGATAAAGAAGGGCAGGGCAGGCAGTGCAGGTGAGACAGATGCAGCTTCTATTGTGGCTGATGAGCTCATCGGAATGGATATTGCAGAATACATAGGGGGTAAAAGAGCACTGTTCAATTTCTTCTATTATGATACGAGGAAACCAGGGATATTAAGTCGCCTCGGGGTGTTCATGGATGATGCTATTGGCGGATTAATCGCGGGTTGTATGACCCGGATGCTGCAGGAATAGTAATTTAGTATTTGTATAGCTACCTTTACTTTAAAAACTTCGCATGCGATATCTTGCAATAACGGTTAGGGAGGTAAGATATTTGGAGTGGAAACATAGGTATTTAAATATAACATCGTATTATCTTTTTGATGGCGAAAAGTCAGCGCGTAGTGATGTCAATATTGGCAAGCGAGTATCAAAGTTTGATACTCCGGATAAAGGAGTTGGAGGAGATAGTAGCCGAGTTGAAGAGAGATAACGAGGAGAAAGCAAAGATAATTGCAGAACAGGCAAAACAAATAGAAGAGCTAAAAGCGAAACTCGCCAGATACGAGAATCCTCATACTCCTCCTTCCGCAAGATACAAGAAGGAATCAAAATCCAGGAACTCGCCAAAGAGGCATGGTGCTCCAAATGGGCATAGGGGTGCAACCAGGCCAACACCTGAGCCCGACAGGGTGGTGGAGGTCACTGCCGACCAATGTGACCACTGCGGCAGTACCAATTTGGAGGAGTGTGGCGTTGAAAAGCAGGTAATCGAAGAGATCCCTCCGCCTCCTAAGATTGAGGTCATTCAGTTCAATCGTCACAAGTATAAATGCCGTGACTGCGGTCATGAGTTCACCGCAAAGGACGCGGAATGCCCTCAAAAGGGTAGATTCGGTGTGAATCTGCTTGTTTATCTGATAATGTTGAAATTTAGCCTTCGTGGTGTTCTTCGCAGAATCAAGGATTTTGCTTTCCACCTCAATGCCTTTGTGATCACACCTAAGGGCATTCAGGATGCTATCCTCCGTGTAGGAGCAGCCTGCAAGACTGCGTATTCCCTGAATATCGACAAAGTCAGAACTGCGAAGTGGATTTATATGGACGAGACGGGGATACGGGTTCTTGGTAAAAATTACTGGCTCTGGACTTTCAGGACGCCTGATGACGAAGTGGTGGTAGCGATCAGACCTTCAAGGGGCGGGGACGTTTTGCGTGAGATTTTCGGCTTGGACATCAATGGTGCGGGTGTTGTCGATGGCTGGCGTGCCTATAATATCATCCCAGTCTTACAGCGATGCTGGGCGCACCTGATAAGGGAAGTAGACGCGTTCGTTGAGAAACCCGGTGGTAAGGAGCTGTCAGAAACCATTCATAAAAAATTCAGGGCGCTAAAAGAGTTCCTCGGTAAAGACCCGCCGCCATCCATGGAAGAGCGGAAACAGCAGAAAGAAGTCTGGGATAGGGAAATGACAGAGCTAGCGGAGCAATTCAGCAAGTTCACGGAGCTGAAGAAGCCGGTAACTTACATCAGGAACGGTCTGGGAAACTGGTATACGTGCATGCTTTATCCCGGTATGGAGCCAACAAACAATCTCAGTGAGCAGGTTATCAGGGAGCATGTGCTCATGCGGAAGATCATGGGTACTTTTAGATCGGAGATTGGTGCTGAATATTACCAATACATCGCTTCCGTCTTCGCCACGTGGCGGTTACAGGGAAAAGATGTCTACGACGAACTCAAAAAATTGCTCGTCAATGAGCTCTGTTTGAAGTGAGCTATACAAATACGTAATTTATTATCTGCCGGAGGTTGGGTATCCTATGGGAGGGATTTAGGCACACCGACTTTATTGATTGTGCCATAAAGCTATGGAGACGATAATGATGGTGGGAACGCTCATTCTTACATTTATATCTCACTTCATCTCACTTATAACCTTCATGCTCGTAATTGCACCCACAATCAAACTCGTATAATAAGTGCTCAACCGCCATAGAAGTGTGAATATCCCCAGTAAAGGTGTGCTCACGAGCGTATGATAGAGATATGCACTGCTCAGTTCGGATACACCACTGCTGCCCGGGCTTATAGGCATCGCAGCGATTATGAGAAGTATGAATTGTGCCGCAATTGAGTATATCCAGACCGGGTCCGCACCGAGCCCGAGGAGCAGGAACGGAGGTATTGTGAATTCAACGAACCAGAAAGCGATGGTGAGAAGGAGAGCGAGTCTGATAGTCTTCTTACCTTCTCGCTGGAACTTCTTATGTGCTTCATGAAAATTCTCCAGCTCCTGATAGACTTTATCGCGTATCCGCTCCATTTTATGGACTTTTAGCTTTGTGAAGACCCAATCAATGAATCTCTTTAGCTTATCTGGTCTGGTTATACCATACACCATGAGCAATACGCCGAGGATGAGTATGATACCAATAGCAGTGAATATACCCGAGTAACGTGGTATTACCGTTCTGAAGAGGAAAAAACTTATTGCACCACCAATCATACCGACCATGAAATCCAGTGACCGTTCACCGAAGACGATAGCTGTTCCATCACCTACTGTCAGTCCACTGCGTCTCAGCAGATATATTCGCACTGGCTCGCCACCGAACTGAGAAGGGGTTATACATGCGGCGAAGAGACTTGCCAGAATTATCTTCAGTGATTGTGACAATCTCAGGTCACCATCTGTATGTGCGCCACTCAAGAAATCACTCATCAACTTCAGCCTGAAACTCCATACAACCCATGCGAGGATATGCATACCGAGCGCAAGTGCGAGAAATAAGGGGTTGACCTCTGCTATCGCCTCAAAGGTCGCTGGTGTTATACGATAAGGAGAGAACAGGAGGATAAAGACGAGAGCGAGGATGCTTATGGAGATAGAAACAAACAGCAGTGTCCATTTACGGCTTCCATTCACCATACATGAAGGTAATGACCATGGAGTTTAAATTTTTTGCAGTTTTATTTGCAGTTTTAAATAGCTTATATGCCTCCTCCAAGAGTGCAATCAGCAGGAGCAGCGAGATTAACACAAAGAAGATGTAGGATTGTTCAGCCCAGTAATCTCCAAAGGTAAGCAACAACCCGAATTCATCTGCCACCAGTCCCATGCCAGTGCCGTAGATGCCCGCAGATACTTTCGTGATGATAGAGCGAGAGCCACCATTGAGATGCCCGAGCCATCCAGCAATGGCGAGCAGTCCAATACCAACGAAGAAATGATGTATTCGATAGCCTTTAACCCATAACTGGCATACCGGATTGATGTCGGCATTTAAAATAGCCACGAATAAGCGCGCAATGAGGAATGTGATGGTGAATGATGAGAGGATAATGAAATGAATCTGGAGTTTCTTCGAGTTAGGTCTGAACTTAGAGTCACGAAACATGGGGAACACAGCACTCAACATGCCGAACAGGAGGATGCCATAGCCGATGAACATGAGGGTGGATTCATAACTCAGTCGCAATATCATTGCCGCATCGAGGATGTCAACGATGAATACCGTTGGTAGCGTAAATGTGAACCTGGATACCGCCTCTACCAATGCGGTAAGGACGAATATCGTGCAGAGCGATATACACATCTTGGCTGACTTGCGCTTTGTAAGATATGACAGGAATTCTATACGCACACAAACCACCCGCTTCTTATTTTACGTCTACGCCAGGGTCAGGATTCGAACCTGAGCGTCCCGAGAGGGACAGTGACTCTCGAGGCCACCGCATTTGTCCACTCTGCCACCCTGGCTTAATCTTACTCTTACTTATAGTTATAGAACCCTCTACCCACTTTCCTGCCCGTCCATCCTGCATTTACCATCTGCGTCATGAGAACTGCGGGCTTGAACCGCTCCCAGCCCGTCTCATTATAAATCGTGTTCAGAACCGCCACCACGATGTCTATGCCAATCAGGTCCAATAGCTGGAAGGGACCCTGTGGCCAGTTAAAAGAGAGCTTTAATACCTTGTCTATATCCTCAATAGATGCGAGTCCACTCTCATACATCTTCACCGCTTCGTTCAATATGAGGCACATCATCCGACTGGTGACAAAGCCAGGGGAATCTTTGACGATTACCGGCTCCTTACCCAGCGACCGCAGAAATGTTAGCGTCTTTTCCACCGTATCCTCTGAGGTCATCAATGATTTTGCCACTTCCACACCTCGCATCACTGGCACGGGGTTCATGAAATGCATCCCAATCACCTTCTCCGGTCGCTTCGTCACGGCGCCAAGAGCGGTGATGGGGAATGTCGAGGTATTACTGCCAATAATCGTATGCGCTGGGCATATCTGGTCAAGCTCTGTGAATACCCCGCGTTTCACTTCCATATCCTCATACACCGCTTCAATAACTATATCTGCATCCTTCGCACAGTCCTCCAGGCTCGTTGAGCTGTGTATTGAATTCATAACAGCATCTGCATCCTCGCGTTTCAGATGCCCCTTCTTCACCAGTCTGGAGAGGCTATCTTTTATCTTTCCAAGCCCCCGCTCCAGAGATTCCGCACTCCTGCTCACAACAGAGGTCTCATAGCCTGACTGGGCACATACCTGAACGATGCCACTGCCCATCACTCCAATCCCAACAACACAAACTCTCTTCACGTTCATGGTCATGGTTCAATGATCTTAAATACGGGACATACGTGTGCTCCGCCTGAGAATTTATCACCCTTATAAGTATATGTACCGCTCATCTTCACCCTCTTCCCTATAAGCTCTTGTGAAGCCTGTTCGGGCTCCAGCTCAAGCCTGCCAATGATGTTTGGTCCTTCCTTCGTCTTCACTAAGCATGGTATATAGGGAGCATCGAAACCCTCTGGCGCCACGCGGATGACTGTAAAGGTTAACAGTTCACCCTCGCCACTCAATTCTACACGCTCCATATCCCTGCTACTGCACCACTGGCAGACGGGCATGGGATGGCACGTTATTTTACCACATGAGAGGCACTTCAAACCCACCAATTTACCATTACTCAATGCTTCTTCATACTCCCCATAGCTCAATGGTATATATTGCTTCTCCAGCTCCTTCTCTATCTCTTCCTGGGTCTTACCTGCATTTGCACTTACCATCTCCCATTCACCTCCTAACCCTATCTCTACCAAGTATCAGGTGACATAGAGTACCGAAGTCACCACCCAGCGTATCGGTCATACCATACTCAGGAACAGGGTCAATCTGATTGCCCTTTGCCGCCTCACCACGCATCTGCTTGACTATCCAGTAGACCTGTGATGCGCCCGTAGCTCCTATCGGATGCCCTTTGCCTATCAGTCCGCCGGACATGTTCGTCGGTATCTTGCCACCCATATCAGTTTCGCCCTCCGCGGTCGCATTTGCAGCTTCACCCCACTCAAAGAAGCCCATGCACTCAAGTGCGATCAACTCGGCGATGGTGAAGCAGTCATGAATCTCCAGGATGTCTATATCCTTCGGCTCGAGCCTTGCGTGTTTAAAAGCCGTCCTCGCTGATTGTATTCTGGAGACAGGCTTTGTTAAGTCCTCCATCTTTGATAGCGCACTACCAGAAGCCTGACCGGTGCCGAGTATATAGACCGGGTCATCGCTGTATCGCCTCGCATCCTCCGCGGCACATAGCACGATAGCCGCGGCACCATCAGAGAAAGGGCAGCAGTCGAGGAGCGTGAGTGGATCCGCTACCAACCTCGCATTCAGCACATCCTCTACCTTGAGTGCTCCCATCTTCTTATAAAACTGAGCTAATGGGTTCAATGCGCCGTGCTTGTGGTTTTTTATCGAGACATACGCCATCTTCTCACGCAACTCATCCAGTGGGATGCCATATTCAACGGCATAACGCCTCGCAGCCATTGCGAACACACCCGGAAATGTGAGCCCTACCGGACCTTCAGTGGGTGAATGGCAGCTCATTGCAAATGTCCTGGTGGCAAAAGCAGTGCCCATGGATAATGCCTTCTCCACACCGCCGGCAAGCACCATGTCGAGCTCACCTGAAGCCACCCACATCGCTGCATCCCGTATTGCAACTGAGGCTGACGCACATGCGCCCTCATACCGGGTTGCCGGTATCGGTCCCAGATTGAGTTCAGCGGCGGCGAAAGCAGCGGGCATTACCTGCGCCTCTTCAAAACCCGGTAACGCAGCACCCATGAACAAACCCTCAATATCTTTGCCCGTAATACCTGCATCGTCCATCGCCTGCAATGCTGCTTCCGAGAATAGCTCCAGAGAACTCTTATCCGCTCGCCCGAACTTCGTATGCCCTACTCCTATTATCGCTACGTCTCTCATCTCCTTTCCACTCTCTCATTATTCAATGAGCTCCGCACATAAAAAACATCGGTATCCACGAATATATAAATTGAAGATGGAAGGAGGGATGGAAGATGACAGAGATAGAGGGGATTTTAATGAGGAAACGCGCATTAATAAAGCGTTTAGAAGAGCGGAGAAGCATAAGGAGTGCGATAGCCGATGCGGAGTCGAGAGGTAAGCGACCGGTAATAGGGGAATTGAAGAGGCGGGGCTTGAAGAGAGGTGAGATAGCGGTAGAGGTAGATGCCGAAGAGGCGGCGCGAGCAATAGAGGAAGGTGGCGCATGTGCGGTCTCAGTGCTAACCGAAGAGGCGTTCGGCGGCACTTTAGCGGACTTAAAAGCAGCCAAACTCGCCGTTTCGATACCTGTATTGAGGAAGGACTTCATATTCGATGAGTTCCAGATAATGGAGTCGTATGTTCACGGCGCAGATGCTATTCTGTTGATAGTGAGATTCCTGAGTGAGAGAAGGCTGATAGAGCTGGTGAATAAGGCATCTTCTCTCGGTCTGGAGTGCCTTGTGGAGATAGATGGTGCTTCAAAGGACAAACTCCCTGACCTGAGCGAGATTGAAAACAAATCCATATCCATATTGATCGGCATAAATAATCGCGATCTTAGTACATTAGAAGTGAAACTCGAGACTTTTGAAGCGATTGCACCTGAGATCAAGTCGAAAATACCTGAAAGTGTGCCACTGATCGCAATGAGCGGGATAGCGAGCAGTGAGGATGCCACGCGGATGTTCAATGCGGGCGCCAATGCCCTGCTTGTCGGCACTTCAATCATGCATGCCGCCGATATAAAGGATAAGGTGCGAGAATTGGTTGGAGGTTAGATTAGATGGAGGTGGAGTAGAGATGCGAGTTAGAGTTAGGGATTTGATTATTCTCACTTTGAGATTGAGTGCAATCCTGTTGTGCTTCATGGTGTTGTGGAGCTCAACCTCTGCGGCTATGGCTGCAGTTATGGCAAGTCAAAGAGCAGGAGCTGGAGCAGGCTTGACCGATCTTGATTTCAACAATGATGGATATATAAACCAGCGTGACCTGGATATATTGAAGTCGCATTTTAACGAGCGATACGCAGGTTATGCACCATGGGATCTGAATGCGGATTTTAGATGCGATTATCGTGACTTTTACTATTTCGCCGACCATGTCCCACTGAATTATCGCTATCAGGTAGCGGTAAATATCTCGGTCTGGAACATGAGCAATTATACAATCGAACGTGGCAGAGCACCTGCGCTCATACTCGGCGAGACTGTGTATCCACAGAATCCCTACCGAGTTTTAACATGGGTAAAAGAGTGTACGAGTCTGGAACCGCCAAAGAACAACTCTGCTGTTTGTGTTCATTATGCACGAGACCTGTGCCGGTTAGCATATAAGGAACTGGGACCGAAAACGATAGCATGGGGCTCTTCGGGCGTACACGCTTATGGGATGATATATACAGGGGGTGACTGGCGGAAATTATCCAACTGGTGTATAATAGACCCTTATTGGAAGTTATACACCGTGGAAGACCGCCTGATCGGGCTACATAATACCCGGACGATAGAAATACTGCTTGATAAAGGGCGTTATGGCTATTGGGCTATTCATCTGGATGTGGATTACAGGAATAATACAATCTATGACGCATATAAGGCGGAATACCGAATATGGAAGTACAGAGAGCCATAGAATTACTAGGGAATAGGAAATAAATATGATTGACTGAATTACATACAATTACATTTGATGATACCAATCTCAAAGCCAGAGATAGGCAAGGATGAGATAGAAGCGGTAAAAGCGGTATTGGAATCCGGTATGCTGGCACAGGGAGCGCTCGTAGAAGAGTTTGAGGATAGATTTGCATCTTTATTAGGCGTTGAGTACGCAATTGCGACAAATTCGGGTACCGCTGCACTCCATACCGCACTCGCCTCTGCGGGTATAAAAAGCGGTGACGAGGTGATTACAACCGCATTCTCTTTCTTCGCAACCGCCTCATGCGTGCTCATGCAGGGTGCCAGACCGGTATTCGTTGATATAGACCCAAGGACGTATAATATAAATCCAGAGAAGGTAGAGCGTGAGATATCAGAGCGAACGAAGGCGATAATACCCGTGCATCTCTATGGACAGCCGTGTGATATGAAGGAGCTCATGGAGATAGCAGAGGAGCATCAGCTTCTGGTGATTGAGGATGCGGCACAGGCACATGGCGCCATGTACAGAGGCAGGATGGTGGGTTCAATTGGCGATATAGGCGTCTTCAGCTTCTATTCCACGAAAAATATCGTCACCGGTGAGGGTGGGATGATAACCACCAATGATGAGAAGATAGCGGAGAAGGCACGTATGATAAGGAATCATGGTCAGAAGGAGAGGTATATACATGAATGTCTGGGATATAACTATCGAATGACGAATATAGCCGCGGCTATTGGTCTCGTGCAGTTACAGAAGCTTGAGGAATTCAATGCGCGACGAATAAGTAATGCGCGATATTACAATGAACGATTGAATCTCGGTAGTCCTTACGTCGCTCCCGGTGTCAGGCATGTCTTTCATCAATATACGATAAGGGTTAGAGCGAGGGAAAAGTTCTTGCAGCATCTCGATGACCATGGTATAGGTTATGGAATATACTATCCAATGCCTTTACCGAGGCAGCCGGTATTCCACTCAGATACATATTGCCCTGAGGCGGAGATTGCCAGTGCTGAGGTGGTCTCCCTCCCGGTACATCCAGCTTTAAGTAGAGATGATATAAAGAGGGTAGTGGAGGTTGTTAACCAGTATGAAGGGTGAAGTGAGTGAAGTGCTAAGTGTAAATGTGAATGTGAAGTTGTGTCCCCTGCAATGATGTAGCCCCATAGTTTTCCCGAGAGCCCATCGCAAGGTCTTCACAAGGTCTAACTCCTTATACAAACGCTCAGCTCACGCATGTTCACACTACCACACAACACAGCAAAAAAACCGCTGATTATTTATAGCTCTTTACATGAATATGGATAAAGGATTAAAGGAAGTGGGGGAGAAAGATGGTGAAGAAGGTGGTTATTATTGGTGGTGGTATTGCCGGGATATATGTCTTGAGAAATCTGCTTGCGAGGCGTGATGCGGTGGCGGAGGGGCTGGATTTGACGTTGATAAAGCGAGAGCGAAGTGGCTGGGTATCCACCTGCGGATTGCCATTCGCATTAAGGGGCTGGTATGAAATAAAGAGGACGGAGATAAACGAGCCGAAGTTCTTCCTCGACCAGGGTGTTGATTTCAGGACAGAGACAGAGGTTACGAGGGTAAGCCTCGATGATAAGTCCATAACATTGGTAACCGGGGAGGAATTGAAGTATGATTATCTTGTAATAGCAACAGGACGAAGCCCTTCTGTCCCTGATGCGGTCGCAGAGACCGAACTTGATGGTGTTTATACATTCAACAATGAGATTGATGCAGAGAAGATAGAAGCTGCGATGGAAGGTGCGAAGAATGCATTTGTTCGTGGACGTGGAATAATAGGACTGCAAGCAGCGGTGGCATTTGCAACGAGAGGGTTAAAGACAACCGTTCTTGGCGGTCCTCCCTCACTCCTTCCTTCCAGTTTGGACCCCGATATGGGTGATATGGTGAAGAAGTGGCTGGAAGAGCAGCATGGAATCAGGTTTATACTCGAACGTACGGAGATAACAGCAGTTAAGGGCGAAGGAGGGCGAGTGAAGTCAGTGGTGATAGGCGAAGGAGCTTCAGCGAAGGAGTTACCGGCTGATGTCGTTGTTATAGCAAGGGGGATGAAGCCGAATACGAAACTCGCGGCTGATGCCGGTATAGAAACAGGTGAGAGTGGTGGGATTGTTACTGACAGCGCGATGCATGTGAAGATGAAGGGTGTACGAAGTTATCTCCATGATGTATTCTCACTTGGTGATTGCACCGAGGTCATAGATGCTATTACTCACAGACCGAGGTTGAGCCAGCTGGCATCTACGGTGGTTGTTCAGGCAAAGGTCGTTGCTGATAATATATTGAGTGATATCAATGCGCAACCATCGTTATATTCTATCTGTGAGCCTTGTTTGAGTCCAACAGTAGCAGAGATAGGGGGCTTGCTCGTTGGCTCGGTTGGCGTGACATCAGAAATGGCTGCAAGGGTAGGTATAAAAACAATGAGTGGTGTGGCGACGAAGCTTGTGAAAGCACGTTACTTCCCGGGTGCGAAGCCACTAACATTGAAGCTCCTATTCGAGGCATACACACATAAATTGATAGGTGCGCAGATGGTTGGTGAATCTACCGTTGCAGAGCGGGTAAACGAGCTGGAATTGGCTATACGTGCAGGCATGACCGCGGAGGAGATGAGGAATACCGAACGGTGCTATGATCCTTCTCTATCATTGCTCATAGATGTAACGATAGATGCCACAGAGAAAGCTATCGGCATCACTCCTGTCTATTAGTTGCAAAAATATCGTTTGGATAGCGATAGCTTCAGAGAAAGAGGTGCTACGCCTGCCAGAAATAGCAGGCGGTTTATTCTCAATGTTGGAACGTCTCCAACACTCACGCCAATGCCTGATTATTGACGAATTAGCGTGTAGTGTAGCATGCAAATGATATAATGATATTCCAATTCCAAATAATTGAGAGAAGAAAAAAATAAGTTAAGCCAATCATCAACCATTCTGATCTCTGATTGAATTGGCTTAGGCCTTAGGCTTAATGCTTAATTAAAATTTGACTGGAGACTTTATAGGGTTCACATCAATGTTATAGCTGAAATGCAGCAGGTCTTTTGGGATCATCTCGAGCTTCCATGTCCCGTTCTCCGGATTCTCTATATCATACAGTACTGTATGGCTCTTGTATACTCTACGTGACCCTGGTTCGTTCATTTCTCCCTCAATGGTAGTGGGCTTCACTACCACGCGAGGTCCCCAGTAACTGTATGCATCAATGTATCCCGATATGTGAGTGGAGATTGTATCAGGTGCTATCTCCTGACCGGACGGGCGGTATAAGTGCACTGTTAAGTCCCCTTCCCCGGTTTCAAATTGATACCCACCTGTGCTCCACGTTACCGTGACAACCACTCTCGATGAGTTTTGAGGTACATAGAACTCTTCTGTTACGGGTTCATTCAGCAGCCTGTACACCTGGATGGAATAATATTCCACCTGTTCGACGCTATCCTCAGGTCTAAAGGCAAGCATACCTTCATAGAAGCCTGCATCTACATCATCGGGGATAGTGACCGATATCTGAAATTCTTCTGACTCACCAGCAGCCAGTGTCAGCTCCGCTGGCTTCACAGATACCCACTCGGGTTTTATCACCCTGCCTATGTACCCGTTCTCCGATATTGGTACAAGTTCTACTGTTATATCCTCTTCGCCATTATTCGTCAGGGTTCCATTGATGAGTATCGTCTGTCCTGGCTTTGCGTATGATGTAAACGGCATTCGGATGCTAAGTTTTGGCTTTGGCGGTGGTGTTGGAGGTATTGATGTTGGTGTTGGTGATACGGCACTGCTACCGCCATCGGCGCCACCTCCACTCTCTGAAGCTACTGGGTAAATCCGCGGTAGCATCTTTACCCAATCTCCGCTTCTGTGATAAGCCTGCGGCGGTATCCGTTCAAACGGTGGCGAAGCTGCATATGCAAGTGCAACACCCGTAAGCAACGTTACAACCATTACTATAGCCACTATACTTCTCATTTTCTTCATCCTTCTATCACCTCCCTCATCTTTTTTAATGTGAGGCTGTGACTATATAAAACTTCCTGCCGGGTAAATTAGATTATCTTATCCATGCCTTTTATAAAACTTACGTTTCAGTATCTCCTTCTCATAGCTCACTATAAGCTCCACAAGGTGCTCATTCACCTCACTCTCCTGCTTCAGAATCTCTCTTGCATCTCCTATTCCCAGTCCTCTACCGGCGAGTGCGAGCAGAGCGGCTTTACCATAACGAGCAATCAAATCAGCAGATTGGTTCGCCTCCGCAACCATGCTTTTCTTATTCTTCCTTATCTCACGCCTGACCTCCTCCTCTCCCACCTTCAATGCCCCTATGCGCGTTGAACCACATTCTGGACATCTGAGCCCAAACCCGAGCCTGAACTCTTCACCAATATCATTTATTCGCTTCACCGCAACAAAACGAAGACAATTTGTACATACAAACGTCAATTCTTCATCCAGTAACCTCGCAAGCACATATTTCAGAATGACGCGATGCATCCGTTGCGGGGGTATCAGTTCATAGCCACTTATCATCGCTGGTATGCTCGCTATGGGACTGCACTCCTCAGATCTCAGCAGTGCTATCTTCAGCTCGCCAGTCTCCACTCGCTTTAATGCTTCTGCTGTCAGCTCTATATCAATATCTTTATCCCTCGATTCTCTAATCGCTTCTTCGAATACCGCAGAGCCTTCAAAGCCCCTTATCAGGCTCTCCAGGTCGAGGTCGGTCAGTGATGCGTCTCTTGATATTGCACCAAACCGCCTTGCCACATGGATAAACCTCCTCTTAAATAACCTGCTCCTGAGCAATGCCCTCAATGCCTGCTTCTTTATATCATCACTGCCACTCGTGCTCAACTCGTGAATAATCGCCTCAACATCTTCCAGAGCCAGCTCTGTCCTCAGTGATATCCGATAAGGGTCCTGCTGCACACCGACAGGCGTGCCTGTCCGGTCAGATATATGAGTGGCGAGCAGCATACCCAGTGTTCTATTCACGCGCAGACCAAAAGCGCAATGCAGAATTATATACCCATTGCATCTCTCGACTGTCAGTTGTTTATCCGTCGGCACCGGATAGCCACGCTCCACCTGTCGTGACACCTCATCAATAGCACTGAGAGCCACATCCTTACTGCAAGGATACTTCTTTGTTAGTTCTTCCGCTATCGCATCAATGCCAACGCCTCTCTCAAGCTCCTCCGCTACTTTACGTCTTAGCTCTCCCACCTCATTCGCAACGGCATAAGGTACAGGAATCTCCTCACCCACCCAGCTTGGTACCGACCCGGTTGGGTCTTCCTCCTCCTTCACATATATCCGGTCGCCATAGAGATGCAGTATCTTCCACACACGACCGCTCTCAATGAACTTGTTCCCGGGACTCCCGTACTCAGCGACGAAAGCCTCATCCAAAACGCCCACAGGATTATCACTACTCTCTTCAATGACAAGATAGTGCTTCTCCTCTGGAATCATGGAGAGATGCTCGAAATAATAGCTGTATAACGGCTTTATCCGCTTTGGACGCGTGAATATCCTATCCGATGCTGAGAACCATACGAGCCTTGGAATCCTGGAATGCATGTATTGCAATACAGATACCAGCTCACGCTCCTCAAGCTCGCTATATGGGTACGCCCTCCTTATCAAGCTCAAGGCTTCGTCAAAGCTCCAGCTACGTTTTAGCATGAGTAAACCCGCAATTTGATGCGCCAGCACATCGAGCGATTTCATTGGTATCTCAGCAGGTTCCAGCTCCTCCGCAAGTGCACGCCGGCAGATCACAAGAGCCTCAAGTGCATCGTCAGAATCCTGAACTATTATTGCACCTGAAGCGATACCGCCTATCCTGTGCCCGCTTCTCCCTATACGCTGCAATAGCCGCGTCACCTGCCGTGGCGAATTATACTGGATGACAAAATCCAGCCGCCCAACATCAATTCCCAGCTCTAAAGAGCTTGTACAGATGATACCGTGCAGTTTTCCTTCTTTGATGCCCCTCTCTGCAGTGATACGTGATAGTTTGGATAACGAGCCGTGATGGACTCCGACAGGGAAGTTCAGGTCCCAGACGCGGAACCTGCTACCGAGAATTTCAGCCAGTGAGCGCGTATTGGTGAATATCAGTGTAGATTTATGCTCCTCTATTAGATTCCTTATCACTCGTAATCGTGCTGCGACCTCAGGGTATGTATAGAGCTCATTTGCGAGTTTGTAGTCTTCTGAGATGACTTCTGGATAATAGACCTCAATCTGCATTGACCTCGAGACCGGAACATTGACGACCTCGCAATCACGTTCAGTATCGGTGCCCACGAGGAATCTCGCCACTCGCTCGGGTGAGCCGATAGTAGCAGATAGCCCGATGAGCTGGAAATCACCCCTCTTCAGGTACCGAAGCCGTTCCAGTGCCAGTGCCAGCTGTGAGCCGCGTTTATCACATGCCAGTTCGTGCACCTCATCCACAATCACCCATTTAACCGAAGCGAGGTGCTGACGCATTATTCTGCCAGTTAAGAGTGCCTGTAAGGTCTCTGGTGTGGTAATCAGTACATCGGGCGGCACCATCGCCTGCGCCTCCCTCTCCTTTGTTGTTGTATCGCCATGCCGCACACCGAGCCGTAAGTCAAGTCTTTTACACCACCATTGCAATCGCAGGAGCATATCACGGTTCAAAGCTTTAAGTGGTGTTATGTAAAGTACTTTTATGCCATGTGGCTGGGGCTTCTCACGAATTAATGCATCAGCAACCGGCAGGAATGCCGCTTCTGTCTTGCCACTCGCCGTCGGTGCTATCAGCAATACGTTCCTTCCCGCCATTATCGGTGGTATCGCCTTTATCTGCGACTCCGTAGGAGTGGAAAAGCCCTTATCCGCAATGGCTTTCTGGATTGGGATAGAGAAGTAGGAGAACACCTCTGATTGCATAGTCATAGTCTTATAGCCCTGGGAGGAGTGAGGAGAGTAAGCCCCCTTCTGTTTCCGCAGCATTTATCTATGCGCCCTATACGATACGGGCTTGCACCCACGAGGTTGGTCGTTCCATCCGCAGCCATACGACCTCATCCTCCCGGAATCATCGCATAGGTATGGTGCGGTATCGTTTCTATACCAGAGCCAAGACTCTCGCCTTATGCCCTCTCGGCATTCGTGTTTTTTATGGTGGGGGGACTTTCCTCAGCCTTCGTTCAAAGATAAGGAGAAGACCGGCAGCTGCCCTTCCTCTCTCCTCCCATAATAATATTCTATCTGGGGCATAAATAATTTTTAGGAATAAGGAATAAGAGAGGGGAGGGGAAAAAATAAGAAAAAAATAAAGTTTTGTCCAGCTCCAGTTATTAGTACAGCTACACTTACCGCTTACAGCTACTTACTTACCCCCGATGATGGGTATAAGACCTTCGACCTTATCCCCGCCTATCCTCGAAGAAGCTCTGTTATTCTGACCCTTCTTGTTGTACATACCACCAAACACCCATTTCGGCTCCACACCGGTCAGTATCGCTGTTACCCTCACTTTGCCATCGAAATCGTCATTTATACGCGCGCCCCAGATCACATTTGCATCTGGATTCAGGTCATAGGTGAGCAACTCCACGATATCGTTCGTCTCTTTCAACTGCAGGTCTTCACCACCGGTGATATGGATAAGAGCACCCCTTGCACCCTGGTAGTCTGCTTCCAGTAGCGGGTGACTGAGTGCATCAGAAACAACAGCTTCTGGCTTGTTATCTGACTTCGTCGTCTCACCCACGAGCATAACTGCGACACCGCCCTCAGCCATCACCGCGGTCAGGTCAGCGAAGTCGAGGTTAACGAGCGATGGTTTTGTTATCGTCTCTGTGATGCCCTGGATCGTGGTGGCGATGAGCATGTCCATCACCTTAAAAGCTTCATTCACCGGTCTGTCACCTGCATGCTCCAGTAACTTGTCATTTTCAAGCACGATAACAGTATCTGTCGCCTTCCTCAACTCCTCTATCCCTTCTGCTGCTCTCAGCCTCCTCCTTCGCTCGGCGGCGAACGGGAAAGAGACCATAGCGACAACAATCGCGCCCTCCTCCTTCGCTACCTCAGCAACAACGGGCGAAGCCCCTGTACCTGTTCCACCACCCATTCCCGCGGTCAGGAACACGAAGTTCTTTCCGGTTACCAGGGCTCTTATCTTCTCTTTGTCCATCTCCGCTGCCTTCCTGCCCACTTCCGGCGAGCCACCGGCACCCAGACCACGGGTAAGCGACTTCCCGATCAGGAGCTTCGTTTTGCACTCTATCGAGTCCAGATGTAGCTTGTCGGTATTTATAGCTACTCTGTCCACACCGTTCAGACCACCAAGCAACTCCAACCTGTTCATTGAATTGTTCCCTGCACCGCCGACGCCAACGATGGCGAGCTTCGGTACGCCAAACAATTCGTCCTCTTCGGCTGTAACCCCCTCAGAATATTCTACTTCTACCATCTCTTCTCTCATCTTGTTTTTTCACCACTGAATTCTAAAGAAAGAATGGTTATATAAAGCTTTCTATGCAGGAACAATCATATAAATAACTTTCGCTCCAGGCTCTAAGTAAAGTTCTAAAATCGCCCCTACGCTTAGCTGACTTTTCTCTCTCTCACTTGCTCTACATCTCAACTTTGAGTTCCTCTTTAAGCGTCTTCAACACCAGTTCCGCATCCACGCTCTCTACCCCCTTGGTCCTCTTTATAGCCTCTATAACGTCACTGCACCTATTATAACCTGTGCATTTCGCAATTACAATAAGGTCGAACTCGCCGGTAACATGATGAACACAGCAACTCTCTCTCATTGCCGCTATCTCATTCCCTACATCCTCCGCACCATAACCCTGACTGGTCTTTATCTTCGCTATTAATGTGACCATACCCATCTCTGAGGTGTTAAGAATCGTAGTGTAGCCACATATAATGCCGCTCTTCGTTAACCGCTTCACTCGCTCACTCACCGTTGCGGTGCTCACCCCTATCTTCTGCGCTATCTTCGTGAAGGACTTGCGGGAATCCTGCTGAAGCTCTCTCAATATCTTCCTATCTACATCATCCACTTATATCATCTCCCTGTACCTGTATTGCATGTTGCAGTGTTGTGAAATCAATGAACTCGTTGAGCTTCGCTTCCGCTTTACCCGATTCCAGTATCTCTCTGGCTATCTCAAAGGCGTCGGTTAAAGTCTCTGACTCCTCTGCTGCGAATATGGCGGATGCTGCATTTAAGAGAACGACGTCACGCTTCGCTCCCTCTTCTCTACCGCTCAGGATACCGCGCAGTATCTTCGCACTTGCCTCACGAGTACCGCCGGCAATCTCTCTCGGTGATGCTACTTGCAACCCGAAATCATCAGGTCTTATGAAGTATGTGTCTATCTCACCATCTTCTAATTGCGATACCTTTGTCTTTCCGGAGATGGAGACCTCATCCACGCCCGGCTCGCCATGTACAACAAGTGCCTTCCTCAACCCGAGGATGCGAAGTACCTTCGCTATCTTCTCCGTCATCCCTGCATCATAAACCCCTATAAGCTGATGAGTGGCATTTGCGGGATTTGTTAACGGACCCAGAATATTGAATACCGTTCTCAAACCAAGCTTCTGCCTCACTTCCACCACGTTCTTCATCGCCTGATGGTGCACGGGCGCGAACATGAATCCAATGCCTATCTTCTCTATACATTCCTCTATCTTTTGCGGTGGTAACGCCAGATTCACTCCCAATTCCTCTAAAACATCCGCACTACCACACTTCGATGTCACAGACCTGTTACCATGCTTCGCTACCGGTACCACGCAAGCGGTAATGAACGCAGCGGTAGTTGATATATTGAAAGTCTTTACTGTATCACCACCTGTACCACATACATCCACCTTCTTCTCCACTCTCGGATTTATACGCAGTGCCATACTTCGCATAACAGTGGCGAATGCCGCTATCTCCTCTTCTGTCTCGCCTTTCATCCTCATTGCGGTAAGGAATGCCGCGGTCTGAATTCTATCTGGCTTACCCTCCATTATAGCCCGCATCGCCATTTCCGCCTCTTCTGCTCTCAGGTCCTCCCCGTCCACCACTTTGCTCAAGTATCTCACAAGCATCTCGCCATCCTACATCTCCATTATGATTATACTTTATAAATTAGAATGCATTCATATTCATTCAATTTTATCATATCTTTATTAACCATCCTGAAATCTCTTCTAATCGAATAAATGGAGAAGAAGCTACGGCTACATACACCGCTGGATGAGGCAGCGATAAAGGAATTGAAGTTGCGAGATATTGTATATCTCAGTGGCGAGTTATATACGATGAGGGATAAAGCACACCAGCGAATACTGGATTACCTGCGAGCGGGCAAGCCTCTACCAGTACCGATAGAGCGAGGTGCAGTGATATACCACTGCGGTCCGTTAGTGCGTAATCACGAGGTCATAGCAGCGGGACCCACAACCAGTGCGAGAATGGAGACAGCCACGCCAGAACTGATAGATGCGCTTCAAATACGCGCTATCATAGGAAAAGGAGGTATGGGGATCGCAGCGCGGGAAGCTATGTGTGCACATGGATGTGTATATCTCACAATGACCGGTGGCGCGGCAGTCTTAGCTGCTACCTGCATAAAGGATGTTATATCTGTATACTGGACAGACCTCGGGATGGCTGAAGCGGTCTGGCATCTGCACGTGGATGAGTTCGGTCCCCTGGTGGTGGGCATAGATGCAAGAGGGAATAGCCTGTATGAGAATGAGGGGCTATAAATGTCAACAATAGCTTTGAGAATAAAAATAAAGGGGCTGATTTAGTTAGTTAGATTAGAGTTAGCCCCATACACCCGGGCATAATGGATCCCCCCCGGGATAATGTGGATACCAGGGTGTTGTAGGTGTGCCGGACGGTGGTTTGTAAGGGAATGGCGGATAAACAGGTCTTACACCCGGGAACGGGCATAACGGGGTTAAATCCATCGTCCAATGTTTCATATGTGGTATTGTCGAAGTGCAATTACCGGTGACATCACAAGCGGTGATATAAATTGTGAGGACCGTACCTGCTGGTTGCCCTGGTATCGTCGCATTCCAGTAGCCATCGAGTATAGTACCGCTGACAAGACTCATACTCACTGTGCTAACATAATTTGATAGATTTATGTATGTGAGGTTCACTGTAGCCACACCGAGGTCATCCGTGACATGTGCGGTTATTGTCACGCTTTCACCCTCAACTGGACTATCACTTGACTGTGTAAAGCTCTCCACGACCGGCGGTGTGGTATATGCACTTACACTCGCTTCAGTCTCATTGGAGACCGTACCACCTGCGGGTAACATACCTGTGACATTGACATGATTGACAAGCACTCCAAGCTGACTCTCGTTTACATGTAGTCGCGCCACAAGATATACTGTCGTGGATTCCGAAGCTGAAAGAGTATTTATAGACCAGTTTACCCACTGACCGCTGTTCTGACCGCCGTTAGTAGCGTCGAGGAAATCCAAACCCTGAGGCAAACTGTCATTTATGTACACGGGACCGAGGTCTGCTCCGCCACGATTGGTCACCGTTATGCTGAAGTTGATATCAGTGCCATTAACGCCCCTGGAAGGTGAAGCGATCTTCTCCACACTTATTTCTGATGCGTACGCGGTCACATTCGTTGCGGTCTCATTGGTGATGATTTCGCCACCTGGAAGCTTACCACTGACGGTGACAAAGTTTGTCAGAGTTCCTGTAACATCTCCACTGATATTCGCTTCCAGATATACTGTCACCATATCGCCGCTCTGCAGTGTATCCACGGACCAGTTTACCCACTGACCGCTGTTCTGACCGCCATCAGTAGCATTGATGAAATCCAACCCCAGAGGTAAACTGTCATTTATGTACACCGAGCTGAGATTGAGTTCACCGGGATTGGTCACCGTTATGCTGAAGTTGACGGTCGTACCTGGAGCGCCTGAATCGGGCTGTGCACTCTTTCTGACATCTATCCCTGCCAATGTAGATACGCTCACTGTGCACTCATCATCGTCACTCACCTCTACACCCTCTTCCGTAGTAGCATTAACAGTAGCAATGTTCGTAACCGCGGGTATATCCGATTCGTTGATGACATGAGTTATCGTACCCACAGTTGATTCATCAGGCATCAGCGAGCTTCTCTCCAGCGTTATCTGCCCATACTCGCTGTCGTTAACCTCAATATCAGTCAGATTCACATCTCCTGTATTGATGACATTGAAGCAATAAGTTACTGTGTCACCGATATTAGCGCTCAAAGAGTGAGACCCTGGACAGGTACCATCAAGAGAAGCGGTCTTTATGATCGCAATAGCAGGAGCAAGAATCTCCGTACTCTTCGTTACCCTTGCAATGACCTCATCACCTGCTTCATCGCGACCCTCCACCTCAAGTGTATCCTTCACACTCTTATCCGCACCTATATCAGCTCTCTGAACCACATAAGAGCGCAAATAGGTTTTATTAGCACCGGATGGGAGGAAGAGGTTCGTATCCAGAAGCTCCACCGTGCCATTGGGATAGACATTGGTGACATTCAGTGTATAATTCAGGCTATCTGAATTCGCTACTCGCAGTGTGTAGTTAATGGTCTCACCAACACTGTACACATCTCTGGGTGTGGTCAAACTCAATTCAAGCCATCCGGCGTTCACCGGCGTGAACACCGCGAGGAAGAAGAAAACCACCAAAACCACCATGAGGCATGATATAAAGATTCGTTTTTTGTTCTGTTTTTTGTTCACCCTCTTGTATTGGTCACTGTTCATAACCATCTTTTAGCTCCTCCTTGTTTTTACATGTGTCTTTAACATATGTTATGTGAAAAGTGGTATATAAGCCTTCCGGTAGCATTTCCGATGGAGAATGCACCGGAAATGATATATGTATGTATAGCAGTAGAAAGGATAGGAGGTGAGAACTAAAAAATGGCTTTTGAATTGCTAATAGCTGGAATAGTAATTGTAGTGCTGATATTGCTGGCATCGGCGATAAAGGTGGTGAAGGAATACGAACGCGGTGTTATCTTCAGACTTGGGCGACTTGTTGGCGCCAGAGGACCCGGACTGTTCTTTATCATACCTATCTTCGAGACCATGGTAAAGATAGACCTCAGGGTTTCGGTATTCGATGTGCCGCCACAGGAGGTCATAACAAAGGATAATGTCACCACGCGGGTCAATGCAGTGGTCTATTACCGTGTGCTCGACCCGGAAAAAGCGGTAACTGTTGTGGAGCGATATGACTATGCCACATCCCAGATTGCACTGACCACAATAAGGGGTGTGATAGGGCAGGCGGAACTGGATGAACTGTTATCGGAACGTGACAAGCTGAATCAAAGATTACAGAAGATAATTGACGAGGCGACCGACCCGTGGGGGATAAAGATATCAGCGGTGGAGATAAAAGACGTGGAACTGCCAAAAGAGATGCAACGCGCTATGGCGGCACAGGCAGAAGCGGAAAGGGACAAAAGAGCGAGAATCATCTCCGCAGATGCGGAATTCCAGGCAGCGAAGAAGATCGCAGAAGCGGCAGGTGTACTCGCAACGCAGAAGGGCGGGATGTTTATCAGAGCATTGCAGATGATAAAAGAGGCTACGGAGGAGAAGGCTACTACTGTTATCATTCCGTTCCCGATAGAAATGCTCGAAGCTTTAGGCTACCGAACCGAGAAGAAGACAGAAAGCACGTGAAGCGATAACCGATTTTTTCTATGATGGAGCCTATTTAAAGTGTAGTGTATAATGTATGGGGAAGCAATTCCTGGAGATAACAGAGCAGAGGGAAGCAGAACGCAAGATTCAAGAACTGAGTGCGAGAATAGCAAAACAGCTTGATTCTGAGCTGGTTAGCATAGAGAGTGCGCTGGGTCGAGTTGCTTCCACCGATATTTTTTCCCCTCTTAATATCCCACCATTTGACCGCGCAACAATGGATGGCTATGCGGTTGTGGCTTCTGACACATATTATTGCTCTGAAGATGCACCTGCCACGCTGATAGTAAAGGCACGCATCCGTGCAGGAGAAGCTCATTCGGGAGATATAGAAAGAGGGTTCTGTATGGGTATATCTACCGGTGCAGCCGTTCCTAAGGGTGCCGATGCGGTTGTCAAAGTAGAGAACACGATGGAGATAGAGCGAGAGGATAAGGATGTGGTTAAGATTTACAAACCTGTGGCACCGGGTGAGAATATCATGCTCGCAGGTACGGACATAAAGCGCGGCGAGAAGATAGTTACACGAGGAACTACATTAACAGCGCAGGATACAGGTGTTATAGCTGCGTGTGGATTGTCCACGGTCAAAGTCTATAAAAAGCCGACTGTCGCGGTCATATCCACAGGTGATGAGCTGATAATGCCCGGAGAGAACCTGACGCCCGGTAAGATATACGATGTTAATGCCCGTACACTAAGTGATTCTATACGTGAATGTGGCTCTGTTCCGTTATCGCTCGGTATCGTACGTGACCGGAAGGAGGAGATAAGGAATAAGATAAAGGAGGCTTTGAGGATGGGTGCAGATGTTATAATACTCTCTGGCGGTACCTCCGCAGGTGGGGGAGATGAAGTGCCAGTAGCGATAGCAGAAGTTGGGGAGCTCATCCTGCACGGTGTGGATATAAAACCCGGTAAACCGTTTGTACTTGGCATGTGCCATGATAAGCCTGTATTCGGACTGCCGGGTAATCCCACCTCTGCATTGATAACTTTCAACCTCTTTGTCGCTCCACTGCTACGTGCAATTTCTGGCTCAATTCAAATTCAAAATCAAAACCAGCAGCCGAAGCAAAAGCGGCGTAAGAAAGTAAAAGTGAAGACCGCATGTAGAATATTCTCAGAGCCGGGTCGAAATGAATATCTGATGGTGAAGCTCGTTCCCGGGAATGGTAACCTGGTTGCCTATCCTATCCTCTCCGGCTCTGGTGCAATCACGACCCTTGCGAAGGCTGATGGCTACATATACATGGGCAAGGGCAGGGAGATAATAGAGGAAGAAGATGAGGTGGAAGTGGAACTATTAAGGTAAATATAAATACGAGATCGAGATGAGGGAACGAGAATAAAACATCAATCTTTATATATTATAATAACTAATCAATAATAATACCCGCCTTAACTCAGTCTGGAAGAGTGCGCGGCTGTAGTGCGAATTTTTGACCACCTCCCAAGGTTATACCGCGCGCGGAAACCGTGATGTCCCCGGTTCAAATCCGGGAGGCGGGATTCATATTCATATTCTACTGGTCTACTGGTGTCATGACACTGCACATACACAAGAAGGGCATGAGGGTACTTGGAATAGCAGAGAGTTTCGTCATGGAATACGAGAAGTCTGTGCTTGCAGGCATAGTGATGCGTTCTGACTTTATTATAGATGGTGTAGCCTTCAGCGAGATAACAGTGGGGGGAATGGACGCAACAGAAGGTATTCTGCACCTGTTTCATTCATTGCAGCGTGACGATATAAATGCAATGATGCTCAATGGCTGTGTTATCAGCTGGTTCAACATAGTGAATTTAGAGGAGTTGTATGAGGAGCTGCAAATACCGCTTGTATGCGTTACTTATGAGGAATCAGAGGGACTGGAGGGGCATATAGAGCATCATTTCAGAGATACAGAACGCGATTTGAGACTCGAGGCATACCGGAGATTGGGGAATCGGACAAAACTCACCTTAAATAACAAGTATGAGGTTTTAATACGATTTCTTGGTATGGATACCACAGAAGTCAAAGCCATACTCAACAGGTTTACCCTGCATGGGAGAGTACCGGAACCTCTCAGGATAGCTAAGATGATGGCAAGAGCAGCACTCAGATATTTCTCTTAACCCTGGTTTGTACTATCGTACTACTATAAGAGCACTTCTATATCCAGCTGTTCGGATAATTCCTTGTATCTGTTTCTTATTGTAACTTCAGTAACACCGGTAACATCAGATACATCTTTTTGTGTTCGATGCTCGCCATTTAAGATCGCAGCGATATAAATAGCCGCTGCTGCAATGCCGATGGGTCCACGTCCATTGGTCAGCTCCTTCTCCGAGGCTTTCTTTATTATCTCTATCGCTTTCGCTCTTATGTCACCACCGAGACCGAGCATGGAACAGAACCTGGGTACGAAGTCAATAGGTGATGCAGGCGATATCTTAAGGTCCAGTTCCCTTAATAGGAACCTGTAAGCACGCGATATCTCCTTCTGACTCACTCGTGATACCTCCCGCACCTCCTCGAGTGTTCGCGGCACTCCGTACTGCCGGCAGGTGATATACAGTATTGCCGAGGTTATACCCTCGATGCTACGTCCACGGATTAAATGCTTCTTCATCGCTTTCCTGTATAACATGGATGCCGCTTCCCGGATACTCACCGGCAGTTTCAACGCAGACGACATCCGTTCTATCTCAGAGAGCGCGAAGATGAAACTCCTCTCGGTTGTATTTGCTATATGGGTTCGTTGCTGCCACTTCTTCAGCTTGTATTGCCCCTGCGCTGGCGAACCCCAGTTGGTGAGCGTACTCAGCCCTTTATCATGGATTCGATAAGTGAGTGGAGCGCCAGCTCTCGCCCTCTTCGACATCTGCTCTGAGTCAAAGGCACGCCACTCAGGTCCAAGGTCCACAATATTCTCTGCAATCACCAGCCCACAGTCAGCACAAAATATCTCTGCCTTACCATAATCACGAACCAAGCACTTAGAGCCACATTCAGGGCACTCCTTTACTTCCTCCCGCTTCTCCCGTTTCTTATCCTTTCCTCCTCCCTTCTCCCCTTCCGGGACTGCCATCTTAATATCAGTTTAATCGTGGGTATATAAATATGATTTTACTTACCATCTTAATCTTATACTCATGGTTAGAGCATAGAGTTAGAGCATAGCCGCTCAAACGTTTTCCATGACTGCCTCACATAAGCAGGGATACTATTCTTATCCTTACGGTCGTCCAGCAACCGCTTCAGGAACTGGATGGTCCTGGGGTCTGCGGGATATCCACTACCTATCTCTGTTCCTATTTCTGTGGCAAGCTCCCTGATTGACCTGTCACGGTGCACTTTTGCCACTATTGACGCCGCACTGACCACCGGATAGTTAACATCTGCTTTGAACTCGGAGATTATCTCGATGTCACGCTCACGCATGTTGCACTTGCACCTGCACTTCTTGCGGAGATTGTAAGCGAAACGTTCTGGATTGACATCTGCAGCATCAACGTAGACCCTATCGGGATGAAGAAGCTCAATGATACGAGCGAAGAGGTCAACAGTGATTTCGTTCATACTCTGGCTCTTCCTTCTTTCGTCTATCTCCTTCGCGGTGAGTTCCACGACCTGAACTTCAGTAGCATCCAGGATGAGCTTTGCAAGCTGTTCCCGCCTCTTAGAGCTAAGTCTCTTCGAATCTCTCACGCCCAGTACTTCCAGCCCTTCAAAGTTAAGGACACCGGCAACGAAGAGAGACCCTATCACAGGTCCTCTTCCCGCTTCATCTATTCCTATCTCCCTCAGCATGGTGCTCATAGCAGGTCATTATAAGCCGATAGCGCGGCAACCGCACCTTCCGCACAGGCGACTACCACCTGCCTGACCCCACCTGTGACATCACCCGCGGCGTATACATGCTTGAGATTCGTCCTCTGGCTTTTATCTGTGATTATATACCCGTTTGCATCGAGTGCAACGCCCATCTTCGCAGCCAGTTCACTGTTCGGCTCTTCTCCAATAGATATGAAGAGCCCGGCGATGGGAAGCTCGCTCTCAGCGCCCTCACCTTTACTACCTTTACTATCAAGAATAACGCTTTTTACCACCTTATCGCCCTTTATCTCCTTTACAACCGAGTTCCAGCGGATGGTAACGCCCGCATCTACCAGTTTCTGCTGTAGATATCGCTCTGCTCTGAGTTTATCTCTTCTATGAATCAATGTGACCCTACAACCGAGGTTTTGCAGATATAAAGCTTCCCTGACTGCGGAATCGCCACCACCAACGACAGCTACGGGCTTATTTTTGAAGAAGAAGCCATCACAGGTGGCACAGTAGGATACACCCCTCCCGGCGAATTCAGCCTCACCTTTTGCTCCCAACCGCCTGTGCCTGGTTCCTGTGCTCATTACCACCGCTCTTGTGTGATAAGAGTTCTTATCGGAGGTAACAACCAGCTCGTTCGAGCTTACTTCTATCTTCTCAACCTTCTCCAGCTCACGAATCTCAACGTATCTTGATACATGCTCCTTTATCTTCGATGCCAGTTCCATACCTCCAACTCTATTGAATCCGGGATAATTCTCTATCTCCGGAGCTTCGTTCGATAGCCCCCCGCTTATTCCTTTCTCAAGTACCAGAGTTTTCAGCCCGCTTCTCACTCCATACATCCCCGCAGTCATCCCTGCAGGTCCTGCACCCACCACAATCAAATCTTCTCCAGCCATAGTATATAGTATCTAGTTAGTGTTAGTATCTCGTATTGTATTATATGAGGAAAGCAGATAAATGTCCAACCTTATTTTTTATTATAGCATTATTGTATAAGCGTAAGGCTATAAGTGGAGGGCCCGTGGTCTAGGGGAATGACGTCGCCTTGACGAGGCGGAGGTCATGCGTTCGAATCGCATCGGGCCCATATCCTTTCACATTCACATTCAGAATCAGGGTGATTGCAGGCAAAGATGTTCCGGTCTGATGAATAACTCTTTTATCTTTTTACGCCCTCTTACGCCATCTGACACCTTTATAATAAAAGCTCTACCTCGTTCACCCACGACCTCCCCGGTCATACCATGAAATCTTCGATGGGGCATTCCCTTATGGACACTGGGGTCTATCCTGATGTGAACCCTGTCACCAGGCTTAAAGCTCTGAATCGCTCTGTTTATAGGAGACAAACCCCGCTCCCTCTTCCTCTTACTCAACTTCTTCCTCGTCTTCTTCCTCTCTCCATGAGAACGTGGCATTATTTCTACACCTCATTTGAGTTTATTTTTTATAATATGGTTGGTTATTATATAATTAGATATGCTGATTGAGCTGCCGAGACATACGGAGATATTCGGTTCAGTAAAGATTCATGAGTTGCAGCGGGTATTAAAGCTGGACTCCGGTGGCTTTGAGAACCCCAGAGCTTGTGATATCGCCTTTGAGAGTATAAAGAAGGTTTTGAAACGGCTCGCAATCGTTGTACCCATAAAAGATGAGAATATACACCTGCTGGAGGGCGTTTTGAGAGCGATACCTTTTGATTGCTCAGTAATCGTGGTCTCGAATAGTGCACGGGAGCCACAGGATATATATAAAATGGAGAGGGATGTGATAACTAATGTTCATAACCTCACACAGCAGGAGATGCTCATCGTACATCAGAAGGACCCTGAATTGGGCTTCGCATTCTATGATCTCGGCTATGATCATCTCCTCGATAGCGATAGACTGGTCAGAGATGGTAAAGCAGAAGGGATGATAGTGGGGATGCTGCTTGCGAAGGCGCTGGGTAAAGACTTCATTGGGTTCGCAGATGCTGACAACTATATCCCCGGTTCTGTTCGTGAATACGTGATGGATTACGCAGCGGGCTTCTGTATGTCTGAGTCGCCGTACTCAATGGTGAGGTTACACTGGCGATATAAGCCGAAGGTGGTTGAGGACAGACTGTATTTCAAGAAATGGGGCAGAGTAAGCGAGACAACAAATAAATATCTCAATCTACTGCTATCAACTTCCACCGGCTTCGAGACCCGGGTGGTAATAACAGGGAATGCAGGTGAGCATGCATTGACCATGAAGCTTGCAGATATCATGAGCTACTCCACGGGCTATTCAATCGAGCCCTTTCACTTCGTCTATCTCTTCGATGAGTTCGGGCTAAAAGCGGAGAAGATTGTGTATTCAGATGTGGTGAGTGCAGGAATTGAGGTATTTCAGATAGAGACGTTAAATCCACATATACACGAGGAGAAAGGGGAGGAGCATATTAAAAATATGTTACTCGGCTCCCTGAGCACGATTTATAACAGTAAACTCTGTAACGATTATGTGAGGCAGAAGGTGCTTGAGGAGCTGGTGGATATACTGGAGAGGTGGGAGAAGCCACCCGAGATGTTTATCATGCCACCAATTGGAGATATTGACGCTATAAAATTCGCTAAGTTGCTAAATGCTCATTCTGACACGTTTTTATGGCTTAAACAGGGCATATTTGAGGAGAAAGTGGATGAAGAAGCGTATTTAAGAAGCTTTAAGACGGGTACATTCGAATGAAGATAGTTCTTTACACCGATCTTGATGGCACCTTGCTTGACCTCTCTAATTACTCCTACGAGGCTGCACTCCCTGCCCTGACAACCCTGAAGAGACGGAAGATACCCATTGTGTTTTGTACCGCAAAGACGCTGGCAGAGAACGAGTATTATCGTGAAGAACTGGGTATAAGAGACCCTTTTATCGTTGAGAATGGCGGTGCAATCTTCATTCCTCAGGGCTACTTCTCTTTTGATTTCGATTACACGAAAGAGATGAAGCATTACTGCGTTATCGAGTTTGGTGCGAGATACGAAGAGTTGAGAGCGGCTTTGAATGCCATAAGGGCAGAAACAGGTTTTAAAATAAAGGGCTTCGGTGATATGACCCCTGAAGAGGTGGCGAAGGATGCGAATTTGAGCATAGAGAAGGCGAGGCTTGCAAAGGATAAGATATATAATGAGAGTTTCATCTTTGACGAGCCGGCGGAGAAGGAGAAGATTTTATTTGAGAAGATACATGAGAAAGGGTTCAGTCTCACACACGGTGGGAGGTACTACAACATACATGGAAGAAACGCGGACAAAGGCAAAGCAGTGAAGGTGCTTACAGAGTTATTCAGGCGTGAATACGGAGCTGAAGCTGTTAAGACGATAGGAATCGGTGACAGCAGGAATGATATACCCATGCTGGAAGCAGTGGACCAGCCAGCGGTGGTGAGGAGGAAGGATGGCACATGGCTCGAGCTTCCTCTGAAGAATCTGTATAAAGCGAGGGGTGAGGGACCGGAGGGGTGGGTTGAAGTTGTGAATAAGTTCATACTAACTAATTTGAAATTTAAAAAATAGCCATGGGCCCGATGCGATTCGAACGCATGACCTTCGCCTCGTAAAGGCGACGTCATTCCACCTAGACCACGGGCCCCAAGCTCCAACTCCAAGCCCAATCTATTTTAAATGATTGTTTGCTTATATTATATATTTATCATTATCAGTTCCTTAATTAGAGGGGGTAAAAATGCGCGGTGGATTCAGGAAAGGTATCAGCCTCAGCCCCAAGAGATTGAATCAGATGATGAAGCAGACGGGTATAAACGTAGAAGAGCTGAGGGATGTTGAAGAAGTAGTAATAAGGACAACGAATGCTGAGCTCGTTTTCTCTCAGCCTGAGGTTACAATTGTGGAAGCCCCGGGTACGAAGATATACCAGATAGCAGGAACACCGGTGGAGCAAACGAGAATTTCGGATGAGGATGTGAAGCTGGTGATGGAGAAAGCAGGCTGCAGTGAGGCAGATGCGAAAACAGCACTGAAAGAGGCAAACGGGGATCTGGCAGATGCTATCTCCAAACTCTGTGGGGAATGAAGATTCAACCAAGACACATTGGATTCGTATGCAGGGGTGAATCGAGGGATATAAGTGTGTTGAAGGCTTTAATCGAATGTATAAGAGAAAGAGAGGGAGGAGAAGGTTTTGAGGTTGTACTTGATCCCGATTCGGCTTATAAACTCGGAATGCAGATGCAGGGTCAGAGGATAAGCGATATGGATGTGGATTTATTGGTCTGTGTTGGAGGTGATGGTACCATCCTCCGGACTTTACACTATTTGAAACGTCCAACGCCTGTTCTGGGTGTGAATACAGGAACGATAGGTTTTTTAGCAAGGGTACAGCCTGAGAATGCAGTATCCACCCTGAGGAATCTGATACTGGAAGGTTTTAATGTGGAGATGCGGCAGCGGCTCTCCATTCGGGTAATGGATGAGGAGATGCCATACGCAATGAATGAAGCAGTGGTAATAACCTCAAAGCCGGGCAAGATGCTTCATTTTGTAATATTCGTGGATGGCGAGGAGTTGGAACGGCTGAGAGCGGATGGTGTCGTATTCTCAACACCTACGGGCAGCACAGCATACGCAATGAGTGCAGGGGGACCCATTGTAGACCCGAGGGTAAATGCAACGATAATAGTACCAATTGCACCTTTTAAACTCACCGCGAGACCCACCATTGTGGATATAGAGAGTGAAATAAGCCTGGAGCTCCTGGGAACAAAGGATGCGGAACTGGTTATAGATGGGCAGTTTTATCGAAAGATGGTGAAGGAGGAGAAGATAAGCATAACAAAAGGGGAGCATGCTTTATTCGTAGAGATTCCAGACAGGTACTTCTCCCGGTTACTGAACAAGTTGCGAAGTGGCGAAGACGAAGAGATATAAATATATAGGGGTATAAATAGTTTTAGTGAGGGGGGATAAAAGAGATGAGAGAAGAGAGAATGTTTGCACAGAAGTTGAGTTATAAGGAGGTTCTGGATTCAGAGGGTCGAGAGATGGGAGTTTTGCATAATATCGTGGCGGATGCAAAGACGGGTATCCTGACCGAGCTTGTAATAAAGCCAGCATCTGAGCTCGACACGAGCGGGTTTAAGAAGGAGAATGATTATATCCTCATACCTTTTGATGCGGTCAAGTCGGTGAGGGATGTAATAGTACTGGATAGTGAGAGGATAAAGGCACGGGCGTGACGGGATTTGAACCCGTGATTTGCAGCTCTCTCCCTCTTCTCTCTTATACGTATTCTATTAAAAGACTATACTCTGAGTTAGGGTTAGGAGGCTGCCGCCATATCCTAGCTAGGCCACACGCCCAATTTGTATAATTTGTATAATAAGAATAATAGAATTTTTTATCTTTTATTTTATCCTTTTATTCTTATAATGTTTTCGTTTATATTTACCTTATCTTATGGCTTCGTTGCAGCGGGAATTGGAAAGGGCAGCAGAGGTAATAAAGAAGCATGATTACGCACGTGTGGTATCGCATTATGATGCGGATGGTATAACAGCTGCGGGTATCATCTGCAATGCTCTGATTCGGAGCGGAATACAGTTCCATGCAACGATAATAAATAAATTAGACCGGTATTTTGTCCAGGAGATGAATGAAGAGCTCATCATCATTGCGGATATGGGCACCGCACAGATGAACCTGATCTTGAAGTTTCTGAAAGATAAGGATGTGGTAATCCTGGACCACCATACCCATACGACATCTTCTTTTAAAAATTCTTCATCCACCGTCCTCGTCAATCCCAATCGTCTCTCGCGCAACAGTGGAGAGATATTGGGAGGTGAACTTTGCGCCGCTGGACTCTCTTACCTCGTTGCGAGACTGCTGGGTTCCGATGCGCGAGGGAACGTGGATCTTGCGGGTCTTGCAATTGCAGGTACATTGGGCGATAAACTGCCACTGGACAGAGGAATAAACAGGCTCATTCTGGATGAAGCGATAAAAGAGGGTGTTGTTACACCAAGGAAAGGGTTGAAGCTGGGTGATGGCAAGGTTCGTGATTTGATCCTCCACTCTACTGACCCTTATATTCCGCTCGCGGGTAAGACAGAACGGGTGGATGGATTCCTGAGTGAGGTAGGAATAGAAGGAGAGAAGCGACTGGATGAACTGGATGAAGAAGATGTGAAGCGATTGAGTTCTGCCCTACTATCAATTGCGCGAGAGTCAAACACAGAGTTGAGAGAAGAAGCACTGATTGGAACCACTTATATGCTGAATTTAGAGGTGGAGAAGAATGCACTGGATTTTATGCGTATGGTGGATGCATGTGGCAGGTTTGGAAAAGCAGGCATGGGTATAGGACTCTGTTTGCGTGAAGAGAAGCTGGTAGAAGAAGCGAAGGCACTGTACATGATGTTCCAGAATAAACTCGTTTCTGAGTTGAACAGGATAGAAGCAGCGAAAGAGGGAGGAATGAAGGAGCTCCCGAATGTCTACTATTTATATGTACAGGAGAAAGGCATAACCGGCGTCCTGGCTGGTATCATCGCCGAATACATAAATACAAGCAAGCCTGTGATTGTATTGAACAGGAAGAACGGTGCGAACGAACACGGTGATACAAAGATATCAGCCCGATGCAGCAAGAAACTGCTCAGAGAGAAGGGTATAGACCTTTCAAAGGCGTTGGAGCAGGCAGCGAGTGAGGTAGGTGGCTATGGTGGTGGACATCCGGTGGCATCAGGAGCATCAATTCCTGAAGGTATGGAGGACAGGTTCATAACCGCTGTTGACCGGATAATAGGAGAGCAGATACGGGCTTCTTAATTCCTCTTCTCTCTTGTCTCTTGTCTTATCTTTACCACAGGTTTACTCCTATCTGTTCACCCTCCTCTATACCCTCTTTATTCTCCTCTACTATGACAAACCCGTCGGAACTCGTTACGCTGGATATAATGCCCGAACCACTTACCCTTACCGGCTCCACATAAAATTTGCCATCACCATTATGGTCATCATGATATAATCTGACGCGAACGAAATCGGTTCTGCCCACCGCCGATGGTATCTTCTTGCTCACAACTGCGAAGACCTGTCTTATCATTGCACCTTTTAGCCCGTGCATCGCTTCTAAAAAGGGTCTAACAAGCATTTCAAATGCCGCAATCATTGATACTGGATACCCGGGCAGGCAGAAGATGGGCTTATCATTTATGATTCCAAAGCCCGTTGGCTCTCCTGGTCGAATAGCAACACCATGAAATAACATCTCGCCCAAATCCTCCACTACATCGCCAATAAAATCACGGCTGCCTACTGAACTACCGCCGCTCACCAGTATAGCGTCGCAACTGCAGTCTGCGATACAGGATTCAATTGCAGCCTTTAGAGCCTCATAATTGTCCCTTACTATGCCCATTCTGGATGGTTTCGCTATCACGCTCGTCAATGCTGCCAGTACATAACTGTTCACGTCCGCGATCGCCCCTTTCGAACCGCCCTTCGGATCATACAGTTCGTCTCCCGTTGATAAAATCCCGATAATACCCTTTTTACGCACTTTCACGCAATTCCTGCCAATAGATGCGAGCATACCGATGTCAGTAGCCCGGAGTACCCGCCCCTCATTTAATACTATATCCCCACTCCTCACATCTTCGCCCTTGAAGGAGACATTTTTTCCCGGTGTGACGGGCTTGAATATCTCCAGCTTCGAGTCTCTCTCACACTCTCTCCCATACTCCAGCATGAGCACTGCGTTACTACCTTTTGGCATTGGCATACCTGTTTGTATAGGGATATACTCACCTTCGTTCAGCTCTCCAGACCCTGACCCTGGTTCATGCCTGTGAAGAACAAGAACCCGGGGTTTATCCGGTGCAGCTCCAAAGGTATCCTCAGCTTTCACTGCGTAGCCATCCATAGCAGCGCGGTTGAAAGGGGGACTATCCATCTCAGAGATGATGTCTTCCGCAAGAACCCTGCCAGCAGCGAGATCAAAACTGACTTCCTCTACACCCACACGTCTCACATGGCTCAAAACTATGCTCTGCGCTTCTCTCAATGGTATAAGCGTACGAAAAAGTTTCATCTCCTCCCTAAAATAATATAATCCTGTACTACAAATTTATCACCATTCTATGGATATAGAAAAGCTCTGGGAGATCCTCTACAGAGAGCGGAATACTGCCTCACTCCAGGAGTTACCTGAGAGATTCTGTGAGGATGTGAAGGATTATATTGCAAGACTGGAGACAGAAAAGAGGAAGGCAGATGAGACCAGGAAGGGCTTTCTGGAAGACGAGATGAGAAATGCGAGGATGAAAATTGAGGATATAATAAGGAGGAGGATAGGGAAGATAATAAAACTTGCCAGCTCGGGCATGGATACACCGCCCAAAGGAATGCTGGATGAGGAGCGGGAGATATTTCAAGTAGTGAAGAGCCAGGTGGAGGAGGGCAGAGCGCGGATATTCGCTTATATATTTGGGAAGCCCGCGTTAATAAGGAACGAGCCGCAAAAACAAGAGGATAAACATACTCTTACTGATACTGAGCATTATAATGAGAATGACAATGATAATGAGGATAACGTTAACAATAACGAGCACGGTAACCAGTATGAGTATGATATAGTCAGGGTTCTGGAGAATATCCCAACCTTCATGGGTACAGATGGTAGGATTTATAAAGTAGGAAAAGAAGATGTTATCATGTTGCCGAAGACCAATGCGGAGATATTATGTAATCGAGGTGTTGCAATGCGATTCGAAGCCGGAGTGTATAAGAAGGAAGGGGGTGAGAGGAGAAGATGAAGATGCCGAAGCGGGTAAGGATTTTCTGCCCTTTCTGCGGACGTCATACGGAGCATGAAGTAGAGAAGGTGAAAAAGGGCAGACCTTCCTCTCTGAATTGGATCGTCAGACAGAAGAAGCGCAAATCGGGCATAGGGAATAGCGGTAAATTCTCCAAAGTGCCTGGTGGAGACAAGCCAACGAAGAAAGTCTTTCTCAGGTATAAATGCATGGAATGTAAGAAGTCACATCAGAGGGAGGGGTTCCGGGTTTCCAAGCTCGAGTTCGTTGAATAAATGGCATGACATAACATAGCGTAGGCATGGCATAGGAGGGATGCGAAGATGAAGATGAGGATGAAGAGAGAGACGAGGAGCAAGTTCCTGAGGTTGCGATGCGATGACTGCGAGAATGAGCAGATTGTATTTGACCACGCAACCACAACGGTCAGATGTAACGTCTGTGGGAGGACCCTGGTCGAGCCACGGGGTGGTAAGGCGGAGATAAAGAGCAAGATAATAGATGTTCTCGGATGATTGATTGCTCAATTGAGGTGACGGGGGGCGAGGATGCCTAAGGAAGAATGGCCTGAGAAGGGGGAACTGGTGGTATGCACGGTGAGAGAGCTCAAGACCTTTGGGGTATTCGTCAGTCTGGAGGAGTATGATGGTAAAGAAGGCTTTATTCATATCTCCGAAGTCACCACTGGCTGGGTAAAACACCTCAGGGATTACGTGAGACCGGGGCAGAAGATAGTTTGTAAGGTGCTGGCTGTGGATGAAAGGAGGGGACATATAGATTTATCATTGAAGGCGGTGAAGGAAGGTCTGAAGCGTGAGCGGATAAAAGCGTGGAAGAATGAGAAGAAAGCCAGGAAGTGGCTCTCGCTCGCCGTTCCAGAGTCTGAATCTGAACTTCAGGAACTCGAGACGAAGCTTGTGGATGCCTATGGTAGCCTCTATGATGCATTCCAGCAGATATATAAGTCGGGTAAGCGTGCATTGAGCGAGCTTGGGATAGAAGAAGCGCTCGCTGACAAGATATATAAGATCGCACTCGCCAATGTTAAGCCGCCTTCCGTGCATGTAACCGGGTATGTGGAACTGAAATGCCCCCTGCCTAACGGGGTGGAGATAATAAAAAACGCTTTGATGGAGGCGAAGAAGGTAGCCAAAAACGGGTTCGAATGCTCTTACATCGGCGCTCCACGTTATCGGATACGAATCACTGCACCAGATTATAAGAAAGCGGAGAGCTTACTGAATGAAGCAGCAAATGCCGCCATCGAGCTATTAAAGCGAAATGAAGGTTATGGGAAGTTCTATCGGAATCTACCATAAGACATCGTTAGTTAGTGTTAGTTAGAATTGTTCAATAATGCAGCAGGAGACAGAGAAGAGCTATAAGCAGTGTATAGTTATTAGAGCGGATCTGAAACTCACAAAAGGGAAAGCGGCTGTACAGGCTGCTCATGCTTCTATACTGAGCTATGAACTTGCTCCGATAGAGGATAGAGAGAGATGGAAGCAGCAGGGGCAGAAGAAGGTCGTACTGAAGGTGTATAGCCTGGAAGAACTGAAAAAATTGAGAGATGCGGCAGAGAAGCTTGGATTGCCATGCGCTATCGTAGAGGATGCAGGACTGACTGAAGTTCCGCCGGGAACCGTGACCGCCCTCGGGATAGGACCCGCAAGTGCAGAAGAGATAGATAAGGTTACGGGGCATCTGAAGTTGCTATGAATGGCTCTCCATTTACGATCGTATATCTGACCGTGCCAGGGAATTCATAGCCCTCAAAAGGTGACCAGCCACATTTCGTACTCAACTGCTCAGACCTGACTTTCACACTCCTGTGTTCTAAAATCGTCAGGTTCGCTCGCTTACCCACCTCTACAATACCTCTATCCCGTAGCCCCAGGAACTTCGCTGGATTATATGAACACACCCTTGATATTAGCTCTGGACTAACCCCACAGGAATATATAAGCCATGCAACGAAACTACCGAAAGTATCGAGATTTGGGACACCTGCCGGTGCATCCATGAGACCGAGCGTCTTCTCCTCTATCGTGTGTGGTGCATGGTCGGTCACAAGGAAGTCTATCTCGCCCCGCTTGAACGCATCCAGCAACTGTCGCCTGTTTGATTCTGACCTTAATGGTGGGTTCGTCTTTAAAAGACCCTTCTTTATGTTCAGGTCATCGGTATTAAAGAAGAGATGGTGTGGTGTCACCTCACAATAAATCCTGGCTTTGCCTCTGCCTCTGCCACTGCGTCTTATAAGTAACAGGGAGTCATAAACAGATATATGAGCTATATTAACGCTGTTTCTTATACCAGAAGCGCAGCTCAGAACGCTTCTGACAGCCGATAGTTCCGCCTGGGCGGGTCGCAGCCATGAGTGGAGTTCAGCGCCAGCTCGCACATCCTTATTCTTCTCTAACTCTTCTCTACGGTTCTCTATCAGTTCCTGGTCCTCACAATGCACCACAATAGGCTTTGGCTTTGAATTCGAGGCTGCCTCAACTGCTCTTAGCGCTTCAGGTAGCACTTCCTGCCTGATATACAGGGGTCCATCAGCGAGGAATATCTTATAACCTATCGCTTCTTTGCTCATACCAGCCAACTCCTCCGTATTGGATTCAGTAACAGCGCCGTAGAAGAATATCTCCACCTCAGATTTCGATTGCGCGAGTTCTTTCTTCGCTCTCAATCGTGCAGCATTTATTGCTGGCTGTGGCGTGTTTGGCATATCCGCAATGGTAGTTATACCGCCATGAATGGCAGCCGCAGAGCCAGACCTGAAGTCCTCTTTATAACTCCACTTCTCGCTACTATCCTCCCTGAGATGAGCATGCAGGTCAATAAAGCCAGGGAAAATCAGACACCCTCTTACTTCTATATTCCGTTCACCAATTAAACCCTGTTTCTTCAGCTCGGTTATAAACGCTCCATCTATTCCTATCTGCACGGTATCATGCACCACTCCCGAGCCCGGATTCACTATTTTACCCTCTACCACCAGATCATGGTGCATGTGCATCCTTTTTAAATAAAGGAAATAGAATAAAGAAATGGTGGGGTATGTTTCCAAATAAGAGGATTCAGGGTATGATAGGGAAGAAGGTGCATGTGGAGATGAAGGGAGAGAAGAGCGTACTGGAAGGAGTGTTGCGAAGCGTGGATGACTACCTGAATCTACACCTGAGTGCGGTGAATGAACTTCAGAATGGTGAGAAAAAGCGGCTGCTCGGCTCCGTGGTGGTAAGGGGCAATAATGTCGTGCTTATAAACCCCATGAAGGAATGAAGAGTGCAAAGGGTAAGAAGATAGGAATCATAGGCATTGGTAACATAGGGACTTCTATTCTCCGCGGATTACTGGCAACAGTGGATGATGCTGATGCCCGGTTTTTGATAAACGATTTGAGGCGGGAGAGTCTCGATGCTTTTGCAGGTGAGCCGAGGGTAGAGATATGTGAGAGTAATGAAGAACTGGCGAAGAAAGCGGAGATAGTGATCCTGGCAGTTAAACCAAAGGATGTGCGCATGGTTTTAGAGCCGATAGCGCCACTTATGACAGATAAGCTATTGATATCCGTGGCTGCCGGTGTATCAACAGCCGAGTTAGAGCGATATCTCGGTGAAGGGAAGCGAGTGATTCGGGTCATGCCAAATATAGGCGCGAGAGTTGGCGAATCAGTATCAGTGCTGTGCAGAGGCAGGAATGCTGTTGCTGACGATGAGGAGCTCGCTGATGAGATTTTCAGTGCTATTGGCTCGGTCTATCATATGAATGAGAGCGATATGGATGTTATAACAGGACTCAGTGGCAGTGGTATCGCATTCTTCGCCGAGGTGATAGATGCCATGGCGGATGCGGGCGTATATGAGGGGTTACCGAGAGGCTCGGCACTTACTATCGCCGCCAGGACCGCGCTTGGTGCGGCTCGAATGATCCTCGCAGGTGATGACCCTGCTACTATAAAGGCAATGACTGCGTCACCAGGCGGTACAACAATAAGGGGGCTGTATGCAATGGAGTCACGAGCTGTGAGAGCGGCGATGATGGATGCGGTGATAGAAGCAACGAGACGAAGTAGAGAGATGAATAGGCGATGAAGAACGATCTGATAGCACGGGTAATCGAGATACTGCAGGAAGCGGGTTTCATTGTCTCCAGCAGATGTAAGGCAAAGAGCTTCGATCTGGCAGCGCGTAGGGGAGACTTAATCTTATTGGTGAAGGTATTGTACAACATAGACGGTCTGAGCGAGGAGATAGCGGGGAGTATAAAGCGTGCGGCATTTTCCTTACTTGCTTCCCCTGTTGTTGTGGGGGAGAGAAAAGGCAGTTTCTTCCTGGAAGACGATGTCGTCTACCGCCGGCATGGTATTCCTGCAATAAACATCAATACGCTCTATGATTATTTCATTGCAGGGGTGCGTCCTTACGTCTACTCAGCAACTGGAGGCTTATACGTGAATATAAATGGTGAATTAATGCGGATAGCGAGGGAGAAGAAGAATCTCTCACTCGGCGATATAGCATCCCGTTTGGGCGTTTCCAGACGCAGTGTGAGTAAATATGAGGGTGGCGGTGTGAGCACCACGATAAATATAGCACTGAAACTCGAGGAGATTCTGGATACTGCATTGATAGAGCCACTGGAGTTCTTAGCCCGGGATCTGGAAGAACCTTTACCACCTGAGGTAACAGAAGCAGGTATAGATGATGCTACTTCGGACTTAGAACGAAGCATATTGGGCATGATGGAAGAGATAGGCTTTGAGATATTCACAACCACGCATGCACCCTTCAATGCCGTCTCACTCTCGCAATCGAGTAATGAGAGTATACGCATTCTTACGGGAATAAGTAAATATACCCAGCAGGTGATAAAAAGAGCGAGAATCCTCAGCAGTCTCTCGACCGTAACGAACACGCACTCAGTATTTGTGGTTAATGGTAATGTCAAGCGTGTGCAGATAGACCATACGGTATTGATGGAGAAGGAAGAGTTGAAGAAGATAAGAGACCCGGAAGAGTTCACATGTGTGATAAAGGAGAAGATGGGCGATGGCTGAGGTTGCGGTCGCTATCATAATGGGTTCAAGCAGTGATATGGGTGTGGCAGAGAAGGCGGCAAAGGTACTGGCAGAGCATAAAGTGCGTTATGAAACGCGTGTGCTATCAGCACACCGCGAGCCAGAAGCGCTGGAGCGGTATCTGAAGGAGATTGAAGATTCGGTAGCCGTGATAATAGCGATTGCGGGATTGTCCGCGGCATTACCGGGAATAATAGCGGCAAAGACCGACAAGCCTGTCATTGGAGTACCGGTGAGTGGCAAGCTGCTGGGAATGGATGCACTGCTTTCGATGGTACAGATGCCTTCTGGCGTGCCCGTGGCTGTTGTAGGTATTGATAATGGCGAGAACGCGGCTCTGTTCGCACTTCGTATGCTGAAAAGCTTTAATCGCGGGCAATAGCTGTAATTCCGGTTCTGAATAGCTGTTTTATTCCAAAGTGCTTCATCAATTCTATAAATCGCTCTATTCGCTCAGGCTCATCTGTAAGCTCCAGTATTATAGAATTAAAAGATGCATCAGCTATTTTCGCACCATAAGATTCCGCCAGCTGCATTACCTCAGTTCGTGCCTCCACATTCTTTGTATGCACCTTCATGAGGCACAGGTCGCGGATAATCGCATCGTGCTCCTTCAAATCCACCACCTTTATCACCTCTATCAGATTGCTCAACTGTTTCCTCACCTTCTCCAATTCGCTCTCAGAGGCTTCTATCGTCACTGTCATCCTTGATAACCCCGGCTTCTCACACGGCGATACCGTAAGTGAAGAGATATTTATACCTCGCATTGTGAACATACCCGACATCCGCGTCAGCACTCCCGGATTGTCTTCCACCAACAGCGATATCACACGCGTCTGCATCTCTCGGTTCCTATCATACCAGTTATACCACCACCAGGCGGGATCATGGGGAGTACCTTATCCTCCTTCCCCACTATCATATCAAGCACTGCGGGCTTGCCTGACTCAAAAGCGTTCTTCAATGCCGATTTCAAATCCTCAGGCTTCTCCACTCGCTCCGCATAGCACCCAAAAGCCTCACCGAGCTTGATGAAATCAGGCGTTATACCCAGATTCGTATGCAAATATCTCTTATCGAAGAACAGCTCCTGCCACTGCCTTACCATACCCAGATAGCGGTTATCGAAGATACAGACCACCACCGGGATATCATTCTCAACGCAGGTTGCCAGGTCATGGCAGGTCATCAGGAAACTACCGTCACCTGCAATATCCACCACCTGCTTATCCGGCGCCGCAACCTTTGCACCTATTGCCGCGGGGAACCCGAAGCCCATCGTGCCCAATCCACCGGAAGATATGAAAGTGCGGGGCTTCTTCGTCATATAATAATGCGCAGCGAACATCTGACACTGTCCCACCTCGGTCGTGATGATTGTATCATCGTCCAGGAGATTATTGAGTTCTTTTATTAAAATATCTGATACTGATGACCCTGGTCTACGTATATCTTTTATGCACTCCTCACAGGCTGAATGCATCTCTTTTACACGTTGTAACCATACGCTTCCCTCACGTATGCTCTCTTTCTTAAGCCACTTCAGTATATCAGAAAGTGCAAGCTTCACATCTCCTACAATCGGGATATCCACCGGTATGTTCTTATTTATCTCGGCAGCATCCACATCCACCTGTATCAATGTTGCGTCAGGAGCAAACTGGTCAAGTTGCCAGCCGGTCAATCTGTCACTGAATCGTGTACCAAGTGCGAGCAGGGCATCACATTCGTTCAGTGCTCTGTTCGCATAGATACGCCCATGCATACCAGCCATACCAAGACACAAAGGATGGCTTTCCGGTATTGCACCTTTGCCCATCAGTGTAGTGACAACGCCCGCGCCGAGTGTTTCCGCTAAAGTCCTTAATTCTTCCGTTGCATCCGCACTTATAACACCGCCACCTGCGAGAATGAGTGGACGTTCGGCATTTGCGAGCACCTCTGCTGCCTTCTTCGTCTGCACTTTATTCGGGTTTATATTTGGTTTATAACCCGGGAACGTCTCTTCTGGATGCAATTCCACCTCCACTTTACTCGCCTGGACATCCTTCGGCAGGTCAACCAGGACAACACCTTTCCTGCCGGTATTGGCGATATAAAAGGCATTATGAATGACACGTGGTAAATCCTCCGCTCGCGTCACCAGGAAGTTATGCTTCGTGATGGGCATGGTGATTGTGAAGGTACTCGCCTCCTGAAAGGCATTGGAGCCTATTGCGGATGTGGGCACCTGCCCGGTCAGTGCAACGACAGGTGAAGAGTCCATGTTCGCATTTGTCAGTCCAGTAATGAGGTTTGTGGCACCTGGACCGGAAGTGGCGATACAAACGCCGGTTCGTCCAGATACACGTGCATAGCCATCAGCTGCGTGCGCTGCGCATTGCTCATGCCTCATTAATATATGCCTTATCTCCTCTGCCTGTTGCAGCGCCTCATAGAAATCCAGCAGTGCACCACCGGGTATACCAAAGGCTACCTCCACACCTTCCTTCTTCAGTTCCTCCACCACTATCTCCGCACCGCTCAGCTTCTTGCCCGCCATTTCTCAACTACGCACCACGCTATACATTTAGATTACACCTGCCTTTAAATATACTTCTATCTTTGCATCCTGCATGGTGAAAGGAGAAGAAGAGAGAGATGAGATATGACATGCACACACACTCGAAATACTCGCCTGATAGCATGCTCGAGCCACGAGCGATTGTGAAACGTGGGCGTAAGAGGGGGCTTGCCGGGGTTGCTGTGACGGACCACAACACGATAAAGGGGGGATTGGAAGCGAAGAGATATGAAACGGAAGATTTTAAAGTGATTGTGGGTTCGGAGATAATGACGGACCGGGGCGAGATAATAGGACTCTTCCTCAATGAGGAGGTGGAACCAAAGGAATTAGAAGTGGTGACCGAGGAGATAAGAGAACAGGGTGGCATCGTTGTTGTGCCACATCCATTTGATAGAATACGCCCGGGCTTACAACCCTCGGATGAGGATGCTAAGTTCTTTGATTGCATAGAGGGCTTCAATTCGAGATGTCTATTCCAGAGCTACAATAAGCGTGCGGTGGAATTCGCCAGCCGGCATAAGCTGCCAGTTACAGCGGGTAGTGATGCGCATTTCGGATGGGAGATTGGAAATGCGTTCATTCGAGCGAACGCAGACACACGCAGCGAAGAGGAACTGAGGCGAGATATACTAAAGAATAATGGGATTGAATACGAGGGTAGACTGAGTAACCCGCTGAACCAGTGCTTGAGCAAGGTACTTAAGATATGGAGAAGGGTTTGTTAGAATTATATGTAGTCATGAGAGTCATAAGTAATGGGAATGCTTTCTCTTTAAACTTAAAAGAGAAAAGATTTTTCATCTCATCATTAGTTTTATCGGTAAGCAAAATTCCATTAATCTCTTTATCCCATTTTATTTTAAACATCCCCCTTCACTCTCATCATTTGTCTTAGCCATGCTTTATGACAGCCACTGCTTATAAAGCCCATGCTCCTTTAATACCTCCTTCGCACGCGCTCTCGCCTCCTGATGGCTCTTAATAAATGCGAACATCAATTCTGCCGCCTCCGATTTGCATGTTTTGCACGTTCGTTTGCCATTTTTGCATTCCTCAAATATCTCCCTTATGTATGCATCCTCATCCACCAGATGGAACATCAATAACTCATAGACCGTGCATTCCTCAGGCAACCCACCCAATCGCTTCTGCTCCTCTACCGTTACACGACCACCCGTCTTCGCTCGCTTAACTTTAGCAGCAGCATCTTCTGGTGGCTCTGTTAGCGCTATATAACTCTCAGGCACACTTGATGACATCTTACCCCCGGTCAGCCCCTGCATGAACCGGTGATAAATAGCAGCAGGCAGGAAGAAGCCATAACCCCCATATTCCAGCTCCACTGCTCGCACTATTTCCTCTACCCCGTGCATGTATGCATCTATATCTATGTTACTCTCAGTAACAGGGGTGACAGGAGCGTGTATATATACATCCATGTGCATCTCGTGCATCTCATACCTATTGAGGCTGGGATACTTCTCTTCTATCCTCTTTGCTATCTCTTCCACCGCTCCAGGCTTCGTACGCTTCACCCTTATGCTTATATACGGCTTGCGCTCCTTAGCAGTATATCGCTTCTCCACACGGAACATGCGCATCCGTGCAGCTATATCCCTTGTTAATCTTATGTGGGGGTCCTGATCAACGCCAACAGGAATAACTACCGGCTTTGGACCGCCATACTCAACCAGCTGTGGCTGCAATATGTCCGCATTCTGTACCAGCACGCTTATCATGTGCGAGATGTTCACATCACCTGAAAATCCATATATCGCACTCAACTCACTGAAATTCACTTCCCTTCCCAACTCAAAAGCGAGGTCCTGCAATCTCTTATTACCGGACTGGAAATATATGTGACCACGCTCTATATCGAAACCCAGTGCTATGAGACTTAATATATATTCATTCACACCTATCTCGCGGCATTTATCCCATGAGAGTCCACGAACCGAATGCGATTCCATATCCGCAATACATGCGAACGCTTCTCCACCCATCCGCTGGTGCCAGATAATCTCGTCCATCACCATCTTACCACCGAGGTGAACACGACCGGAGGGCATGAAGCCACTCATCACTGCGAACCTGTCCTTCGTTTCCATCGCTCTTAGCACGTCCTCATAACCCCTATGCCCCATGATGATACCTCTTCTCATGTACAGATGCGGTTTCTCTATTCGCTCCAGAAGCGGTCCAAACCTGGTTATGCCAAATTCATCGAATAATCGCCTGTAATCCTTCCCCCTTATATCTGCAACACCCCAGGGGTCTATCTCTTTTACTCGCATCGCTTTGCTCTACCCCAATATGTTTATCTCATACTCCTGAATAACGGGATTGGCAAGGAGCTTCTTACACATCTCTTCTACCTCGTGCCTCACCCTCTCCTCAGCCCCCTCCCTGTCACCATCTTCTACTTTTACATCTATTACAAACGTCTTAATTGTTCTCACTGCTACTACATTCGAGAATCCTAATAGATTTAATGCCTTCTTTGTATTCTCTCCTTCCGGGTCTGCAACTCCGTGCTTCAGTTTTATCTTTACCTCTACTTCCATATCTATTCTATTTATTGTGGTTTTATATCATTGGCTACTAACCATAATTAATTATGAGCATGGGCAGTGCTATTGGGACGGAAGCGGAAGAAAAAGTGGAACACTACCTCAAATTAAACAATAAATACCTCGATGAAGCGGAGGAGCTGATAAAGAAGAAAGATTACGTTCAAGCCTCGGAGAAGCTATGGGGCGCTGCGGCTGAAATGGTTAAAGTGGTAGCTGCGAAGAGGGGCATCGAGATAAAATCTCATCGCGAACTCTATAAATTCGTAGCAAAGCTGAAAACAGAACTTGGAGACCCAGAGCTATTAAGGCTGTTTAGTCTCGCTGGTGCCTTGCATCAGAACTTCTACGAGAACTGGTTACCACCAGCAACAGTGGTGGATCATGCAGAAGCGGTGAAGGAACTTGTAGCGAAGCTCAAGAGGGCTCTATAAAACACTTTTATGTGGAGGAGAGAGATGCAAGCAGCAACTTATAGCGCGGCGGGCGTAGATACAGCCCAGGAGGAGATTGGTTTAGCACAATTACTGACGCACGTGCGTAAAACGAGAGAGTTCAGGCGAAGCAGAGGTATCGGTGCACAGAAGCTGGATATAGGCTATTTTGCAAATGTGGTTGATATAGGACATGATATGGGAGTGGCAATCACAACTGACGGTGTCGGTACCAAGATACTGGTTGCACAAATGATGAATAAATACGACACTGTGGGGATTGATTGTGTCGCAATGAACGTTAATGATATACTATGTGTAGGTGCCGAGCCTCTTTCTATGCTCGATTATATCGCGGTTCGTGCACCCAATCCGCGTTTACTTGGGGAAATAGGAAAAGGGCTACTAAAAGGTGCCGAACTCGCACGAATAAATATCGCGGGTGGCGAGCTCGCACAACTGCGGGACATGTTAATCGGTGTGCGGACGAACTATGAATTTGACCTGGTGGGCACCGCGATAGGGGCAGTGTCCCTCAACCATCTGATTCTGGGGGAGAATATAAGAGAACACGACATTATTATTGGACTGAGAAGCAGTGGCATACACAGCAACGGGCTCAGTTTGGCACGCCATGTGATTGCGCAGCATCCAGAGATAATTAACCACCATTTTGAAGGACTGGATAATGATAAGACTCTTGGTGAGGAATTGCTCACACCCACCCACATCTATGTGCCGGAGGTCATGGATATGCTTACGCAGGGTCTTGATATAAAAGCACTCGTGCATATCACAGGCGGCGGATTATTGAATTTGAGTAGGGTGCACTCTCCTTTCGGGTTCGTGATAGACTACTTGCCAGAGCCACATGCAATATTCTCGATACTGCAAAGGCTTGGTAATATCACGGAAGCGGAGATGTTCAGTGTCTATAACATGGGCATAGGATTCTGCGTCGTTGTAGGGGAGCATGATGCTGATGCGGTCATTGATACAGCGATGCGCCATGATGTTGAAGCCTACAAAATTGGTTATACGGTGAAGGATAAGGACAAGAAAGTCATTATAAAACCAAGAAACTTATATGGGCTCGGCAGTAAGTTCTACTCGCAGAGGTGAAGATGTAGAAATGGTGAAATCCGTAGAGCTGTATGAACGCGCAACAAGATGTATGCCCGGTGGCGTTAGCAGTCCGGTGCGAGCATATAAGCCATATCCATTCTTTACAGGCAGAGGGAAGGGCTCGCGAATATACGATGTAGATGGTAATGAATATATTGACTACTGCTTGGCGTATGGACCTCTCATTCTGGGGCACGCACCGGAGGAAGTGAAGGAAGCGATTAAAGAGCAGCTTGAACGTGGCTGGCTCTTTGGCACACCGCACGAAGGCGAGATAAAGCTTGCAGAGAAGATTATAGCATTGTATCCCTCAATTGAGATGGTCAGGTTCGTTAATAGTGGTAGCGAAGCGACGATGGCGGGCATAAGACTTGCGAGAGGCTTCTCAGGTCGCGATAAGATAATAAAGATAGAAGGGGGATTTCATGGCGCACACGATGGTGTTCTTGTGAAAGCAGGCTCTGGTGCCACCACTTTCGGTATCCCCGATTCCAGAGGCATACCTCCTGATCTGGTCAAGAACACACTTCAGGTGCCCTTTAACGATGCCACAGCGCTGAGCGACATTCTGGAAGCGAACACAGGAGAGGTCGCTGCTGTTATAATAGAACCTGTTATGGGCAATGTGGGACCGATACCGCCTGAGGATAACTATCTGGATGAAGTGAGGAGATTGACGAGGGAGCACGATGTTTTGCTCATCTTTGATGAGGTCATTACCGGGTTCAGACTCGCACCCGGCGGTGCACAGGAATATTATGGGGTCATACCGGACATGACCATCCTGGGTAAGATCGCGGGTGGCGGCTTCCCAATAGGCGTCTTCGGTGCGAGTAGAGCGATTATGGAGCTTGTAGCACCTGTTGGTGAGGTATATCAGGCTGGCACTTTCAGTGGTAATCCCATCTCTATCACTGCGGGCATCAAGACGATAGAGATACTGGAGCGCGAGAGCGCTATACCGCGAATAAACGCACTTGGCGACCGTATGCGTGCTGCATTAACCGATATAATACACGATTCGGGTGCAGGAGTAGAAGCTTATGTCTCTGGTGTTGGTTCTATGTTCAAGATATTCTTCAGCCCTTCGGGTAATGCCGTCAGGAACTATTCTGATGCGCTCACGTGCGACAAGAACAGGTATATGCGCCTTTTCCATAAGATGCTATCCTCAGGGGTATTCCTACCACCATCGCAATTCGAGACGAATTTTATCAGCCTCGCACATTCCGAAGAGGATATAGAGACAACAATAGAGGCATATAAGGAGAACATCTCCGAAATTTAATTTAATTATGGTAACTAATTTATACAACTCTCTATTCCTCTTATATTTATACATGACTCGCTCACGTTGCACTGTATGTGGCAAACCTGCCTCGTACAGATGCAAATACTGTGGTGACACCCTTTGCAGAGAGCATCTCCCGCCCGATAAGCACTGGTGTGTAGGATATGATAGAGATATGGATTGGGATAGAGATAGAGATAGGGATTATGCGCATGCAAAGATTAAATCATTAATTACGAATCCCTTCAGGATATTCTCTCATAACTACTCATATCTGATTCTGTTCCTCATACTATTCTCTTTTCTTCTCCAGTTGCTCATTCCCGGCTACACTCAACATTTGATGCTGATTCCAGGGTTGGTGATAGCGAGACCATGGACACTGGTAACGCATATCTTCCTCCACTCTGTCCAGCGGCCTGACCACGTCCTTATCAACATGCTCGTATTATTCTTCTTCGCACCCGTACTGGAGAGGCGAGTAGGGAGTGCAAAATTCCTGCTCATATTCTTCCTATCCGGCATCTTCGGGGGTATTGGCTACTGCATCATGACCCCTTCTTATCCCGCACTGGGCGCGAGCGGTGCGATATGCGGTGTTCTCGGCGCACTCGCGATGTTGATGCCGAGGATGAGGGTCTATTTTATAATATTTCCGATGGAGATGTGGATGATGGTGATTCTATTTGCGTTATATGATGTCTTCATGATCGGTGCTCATGACTGGGTTGCGCATACAGCGCATCTGTCTGGACTCCTGTTCGGGCTGATTGCTGGCTGGATGGAGTTGCAAAAAGAATTGAGTTAATTATTTATATGTTGGATTATTTACATTATACATGAGATGCATCTCAAAATTGAGGGGGAGATGATGGAACGATGAGTGATATAATATACTCGTTAAGAAAGCTCGCTCTGCTCGGTGCCATTGAACAACCAATCAAGTTATCCTCCGGGCATTTCGCGGAGACGATAAAATCGAGCGTGCAAACTGCAGCGAGACGGCTTCAGGAGCTTGAACGCAGAGGTCTGGTGCATCGGCGGATAATTGCAGATGGGCAATGGATAACACTGACAGAGAAGGGTGTGGAGGAACTGAAGAAGGAGTGCTATGAATATCAGGCAATCTTCTCCACGCCAAATATAGAGGTAGAAATCACCGGGCGGGTGATTACAGGTCTGGGTGAGGGGAAGTATTACACCACACTTGAGGGCTACCGGCGGCAATTTGAGACCAAATTGGGTTTCACTCCTTTCCCTGGCACCTTGAATCTGCACCTGGATTCCCATAGCATAGCAGTGCGTAAAAAGCTGAATTGGAGAAGAGGGGTAGAGATAGAGGGTTTTGAATCTGAGAACAGGACATTCGGGGGTGGCAGATGTTTCTCCTGTAAGATATTAGACCCCAGAGCAGAAGGGATTAAAAGTGCTGTCATCATTCCTGACCGCACACATTATCCGGAAGATGTTCTGGAGATAATCTCTCCGGTTTACCTGCGCTGTGAACTCGGTCTTGAAGATGGGGATGTGGTAAGGACACAGGTGAAGATATGATTCCAGACTCGGTAGAGAAGGGTATCGAACGTATAAGAAGAGGTGGAATCGTTTTGATCTACGATGCAGAGGACCGTGAGGGTGAGACAGACTTTGTAATGCCTGCAACCATGGTGAGACCAAAGGACATAGCATATTTCAGGCGAGAAGCAGGGGGGCTTATCTGTGTTGCTATTCATCCTATTGCCGCTGAGAAATTCGGTCTTCCACTTATCAGTGACATCTTGAGATGTTCGCCCCTGAGCAGAATGGTGGAGGAGAATGGCGATCTGGTATATGATAAACGTTCTTCATTCTCTCTATGGGTGAATCACCGCGATACATTTACAGGTATAACTGATAGAGACCGCGCGCTTACAATAAAGAAGATAGGTGAAGCAGTAGCGGAGGTATTGAATGGTAGTTCTGGTTCTTTCGATTTCCAATCCTCTTTCAGAACACCCGGGCACGTTGCGATACTGAGAGCCGCTGATAGCTTACTCAAGGAGAGAAGAGGACAGACAGAACTTTCGGTAGCTCTCGCGTTGCTCGCAGGCATACCTCCGGCGATGGTAATCTGTGAGATGCTGGACGGCGATACGGGATATGCGTTATCCAAGCAAGATGCAAAGAGTTATGCACAGAGACACGGCAGTGTGTTCATAGAGGGTAGGGAGATAATAGAGGCATACAATCACACCTTTAAATAAAAGTTAATACATATTAGACCATAACATAATTTTTTTGCTACAAACCTGTGCACATAACCCAAAATAAGATAATAAGCAAAGGGCAGAGGGCTGTTCTCTTCAATCTGTTTTATTTACGGGAGAGATTGACATTATTGTTGTTCCTTAGTGTTAACGATGCCAGTTCGGTTCCAAGCACGAGAACTGCCTGCTTGTGCTCCTCTTTGCTCCGATGCACCTGGAAAGGAGAGATACCCAGCTCGTTGTACTTCTCAAAACTACAGCCCAACCCATTTTCCTCACAATACTTCTTCAATTGCGCCAGCAACAAATGCAAATGTACCAGCTCTTCTTTCTTCATGGGTAATTATATATATGTACATTTCCAATATTTAAACGTTTATGTGCAGATACCATGTGTGAGTTATACATGTGGCGTTAGCATGTGATACAAAAATTTTATATTTTTTCACTATTACGTTCGCAATCGTCTAACTTTTTTTCAAATATGAACTATGAATCTTCCAGTTATGAAAACATTGATAAAGCTATTCGTTTAAACTATAATACGGAAGGAGCGAGAGCGAGCGATGAGAATAGGCTTTTTCGTCTGGGAATATCCGCCAGGGATAAGCGGGGAGCTGGGCATATATGCGGAGAATATATCTCGTGAACTGATAGACATGGGAAATGACATATCGGTATTCACGATGAACAATGGCGAGCTAAAGACGAGAGAAGTGATAAGAGGCGTTGATGTCAATAGACCGATGCTAATAGACGGGAGCAACATACTGCCTTTATTCATCACAGAGGACCTCAGAAAGTGGGATACCGGACTGAAATTCTTCAATGATGTACTTATTTATAACGTGCTGAGTGCAACGAAGTTCGTGAACGAGCTGATAAAGAAGGAGGGCTACGAATTTGATATCATCTGCGCACATGACTGGTTGAGCGCGATAGCGGGTCTAATGATAAAGAAGGAACTGGGATTGCCATTTGTGTTCCATTTTCACTCGACTGAGTGGGGCAGGAAGCTTGATGGCGGCTCTGACTCTGAGACAGTGATGTACATAGAAGAAGCTGCAGCTAATGCCGCTGATGGGATAATAACGGTGAGTTATCCGATGCAGGAGGACCTGATAAGGCATGGTATCGAAGCAGAGAAGATAAGGGTCTGCTGGAATGGGGTATCCACCGAACTGTATGACCCGAACAGACTCGATTACAGTGCGATACAGGAACTAAGAAACGGCTATGGGATAAGTACAGAGGATAAGATGATACTATTTGTGGGCAGATTGACACCGGTGAAGGGTATAGTGAACCTTGTAAAGGCAATGCCCACGGTGATCAGCAGACACCCGGAGGTGAAGCTGGTTATACTGGGACGTGGTGAGCTGGAGAAGACGATACTGGATTTGATAAGCAGGTTGGGCATTGCAGACAGCGTGAAGCCGAATTTCATCTTTGCATCAGAAGAGGAGAGGATATTACATTACGGCGCCTGCGATATCGCGGTCTTTCCATCTCTCTATGAGCCTTCTGGTATTGTAGCACTGGAAGCGATGGCGATGGCGAAACCGGTGGTGGTGGGTGCCAGAGGCATAAGTGGATTCAGAGATCAGGTAATCCCATCGGGTCACGACCAGACGGGCATTCATGTAGATGGCAGTAATTCTGCTGATATAGCGTGGGGTATAAATTCACTGCTGGAGAATCCGGAAGCAGCGAAGGCAATGGGAGAAAGAGGAAGAGTAAGAGTTGAGCGGTATTTCACATGGGACAGGACTGCAAAGTGCACCATTGATGTATACGAGGAGATAATAAGAGAGTGCAAGGTATAACCAGCAGCAACCAGCAGGCTCCTTCCTTATTTTATTTCTTACTCGCTCTTACTTATTCTTACTTATCCATCAGGTGTCTATCTGGCAGGGCTTCTACAATAGCATGCTCTTATCTCGCATCTGGCACCGAGTATAGAATCACTTATCTCCGCCTTCTTTATCACTGTGTCCTCACCAACCACGCTATTATGAAGTAGCGTCTCACCTAAATCTACCCCTGGAAAGACCACAGACTTATGTACCTTGCTCTTTCTTAATGCTGCATGGTTGCCTATTACTGCAGGACCACGTATCAACGATTCATTTATCACTGCATGCTCACCAATGGCAACGTTACCTTCTATCTCACTATCTTCTATCTCCGCAGTATCCGCGCATTCGAACCCCTTCTTATCCAGTATCCACCTGCTCGCCTTCATGTACCCCTCAAGAGAGCCAATATCAGCCCAGAAACCCTCAACCACACAGCCATAGACCTCATTCTGCGCCACGAGGATAGGGAACAGGTCCCTGGAGAAGTCGAAAGCACACCCTTCGGGTACGTACTCCATCGCCTCTGGCTCTATTATATACAGCCCCGTATTCGCGAGATTGGAGAAACATTCGTGAGGTGATGGCTTCTCTTTAAATTTCTTCACCCTGCCACTCGATTGCTCTATCTCCGCTATGCCGTACAGCGAAGGGTCAGGCACAGCGAGAAGAGCTATGGTTACGAGCCTTCCATGTTTCTGGTGGAACTCCATCATCTTTTTTATGTTTATATCCGTAATGTTATCCCCCTGGATGATCAATGCGGTATCATCAATGCATGCATTCTTCACCGAGCCCGCGGTTCCCAATGGAGAGGGTTCTTCTGGATATGAGAGCTTTAAATCCTTACGGCTACTCAAGTAATTTATCGTCTGCTCTCTTAGATAATTCGTTGTGATAACGATATCTTTCAACCCGTATCCCGCAAGATAATCCAGTATATAATCAATCACGGGCTTATTAACAAGAGGAATCATCGCCTTTGGCGTACTGTACGTGAGAGGTCGAAGCCTGGTACCATAGCCCCCAGCGAGAACCACCGCCTTCATCTCTTCATACCATACGAATACATAAATAATGGGGCGGATATTTATATTTAAAAGGTATGGGTATGGTTATGGTTATGGAATGATAAGAAGAGAAGAAATAGAACACATAGCGTGGTTGGCACGAATAGAACTGAGGGAAGAAGAGAAGGAACTATTTGAGAGCCAGTTAAGTTCTATACTGGACTATTTTGCAGTGCTCGATGAGCTCGACACCCGGGATGTGGAACCCACGTATAATGTGACAGGGATAAGGAATGTAGTGAGGGAAGACGAGCCGAAGGAGGTTTTCAGTCAGGCAGATGCACTTCGGAACGCCCCCAAGACCGAGGGTGGCTATTTCAAGAGTCCGCGTATATTCTGATAAAAGGTACAAGATGGCAAAGAGGGTGATGATACAGGGTACAGGCTCCGGAGTGGGCAAGAGTGTCATTGTTGCTGCACTCTGTCGCATATTCACTCAGGACGGTTTCAGTGTTGCACCATTCAAAGCGCAGAATATGGCTCTTAACTCGTATGTCACGCGAGACGGTCTTGAGATAGGCAGAGCGCAGGCATTTCAGGCATTCGCCGCTCGTAAAGAGCCGTCAGTGGAGATGAACCCGATATTATTGAAGCCTACAAGCGATACAGGCGCTCAGGTCATCGTGCGTGGTAAGCCAATAGGCAATATGACAGCAAGAGAGTATCACGATTACAAGCCCAATGCAATGAACCTCATAAAGGAGTGCTTCGCAAAGCTCGACCGCGAGAACGATATCGTGGTGATAGAGGGTGCAGGGAGTCCTGCGGAAGTGAACCTCCGTGCAAACGATATCGTGAACATGAGTATAGCGAAGCTCCTGAATGCACCTGTGATACTCGTGGGCGATATAGATAAGGGAGGGGTCTTTGCATGGATTCTTGGCACACTGGAATTACTCGAGCCGGATGAGCGGGAACTGGTGAAGGGCATACTGATAAACAAGTTCCGTGGCGACCTGGAGATACTGCGTCCCGGGCTGGAGTTCCTTGAGCACAGGCTCAATAAGCCCGTGATTGGTGTCATCCCCTATTTCAATGATATAAAGATACAGGAAGAGGACTCGCTATCAGTAGAGAAAAGAAGGGCGGCAGATGCCAGAGGGAAGAGGATAAGGATAGAGGTCGTTTATCTGCCGCATATATCCAATTTCACCGATTTTGATGCCCTGGAAGCCGAGACAGATGTCTCGTTACGCTATGTGGGTAAGGGTGATGCGATAGAAGAGCCAGATGTGATTATTATCCCGGGTTCTAAGAGTACTATCAGCGACTTGATGTATCTTAAACAGAGCGGATATGCCACGCAGATACGGAGGTATGCGATGAATGGCGGTTGTATCGTGCTCGGTATCTGCGGTGGATATCAGATGCTATGCAATACCATAATAGACCCTGAGGGTGTGGAATCGAGCGAGCGAGAGACTGCTGGACTTGGATTGCTACCCGCGAAGACTGTCTTCGAGCACCATAAGCTAACGAATCAGGTACGGGCGATTGTGAATCTGGACTTCTACAAGGGAGAGATCGGAGGCTATGAGATACATATGGGCAGGACTTATTTCTCCAATGATAGAGGAGATAATAATGGCGGTATAAGAAGTGCATTCACAGTAATTGAACGTTCTGGAAAGGAGACCAGGGATGAAGGCGGTGGTGCCGTCTGCGGTAACGTCATCGGGACTTATATACATGGCTTATTTGATAATGATGGATTCAGACAGGCTTTTCTGAACTATATAAGGGCAAGGAAAGGACTGACTACTTTGAAAAGCAAAAGCAAAAAGCCTACGATCGATTGGGATACGGAATACAATAAACTTGCAGGACTGGTGCGAAGTAATATAGATATGGAGAAGGTATATGAGATTCTCAGCTGATATAGAGGTAGAGGTCTTTTCATTCGATGTTGATGGCACACTGGTGAGCAAGCGATTTACAGATGCAGTGTGGCTACGCGGGATACCGGAGTTGTATGCGAAGAAGGAGGGGCTGAGCTTTGATGATGCCCGCAGGATAGTGAAGAGTGAGTATGAGAAGGTGGGCGAGGAGAATATCAACTGGTATAAGATAGATTACTGGCTGCGCAAGTTCGGGTTGGAGACAACCGCAGAGGAGTTGTTCATGCGATACAGGAACGAGGTGCACATATATGAGGAGGTTGAGCACGTCCTGAGTGTATTGAAAGAAGCTGGATATGAACTGATAATAAGTTCAAATGCCGCAAGGGAATTCATTGATTTCCAGATCGCACCAATAAAGGGCTTCTTCTCTCATATATTCTCCGCTACCTCTGATTTCGGTGAGGTGAAGAAGTCCAATAGTTTCTATACTCGTGTATGCCGCATTCTGGACGTGCGACCGCAGAATGTGGTTCATATCGGAGACCACTGGGTATTTGATTTCCTGAACCCCCGGGCGATAGGCATAAATGCTTATTTCCTGGATAGAAGCGGATATAAAATTAAGAGGGGGCAAAATAAAAATACGAATGATGCATGGCAGGCGTACATCATAAGCAATCTGGCTGATATAATATAAATCTATCCTCCCATTATAATAACCCCCTCCCCAAAGCACCTACAATCCCACTTATAGAAACCACCCAATTTTGAATTTAAGTTATGTTATTTATGGAAACATTAATGGAGGACATAGAAACAATCTATTTCAAAAATGAAGCGTTAAAAAGCGAAAAATTTAAATATAACCTCGTATATTGCTATTAAATGAGGAAGTAACATGAAATCACCATTAATACCGGATTCGGAGAATCCAAAATGGATTATAGCAAAAATCATACTTGAAGCTATTGGTTCTGGAAGAGCAAAGAAAACCGCAAGCAGGCTGAAAATACCCGATGTAGAGCGGTTTATAGACATAATGAGAATCACTATGGTTGCAGATCTCTTTGAAAGGAGCTATTCCGATTTTATATCGGAATTAAAAGATAACGAGAAGCTGAAAACATTTATGGGTGTAAGAAAAATACCTGATTTGGAATATCTCTATAAATTACATTCCAAATTAGACATAAATGCCATATCAACGTTTTTCAGAGGAATATTCAAAGTATCTAAGAGAAGAAGGCAAAAGGGAAGGAGATACATTCTTATAGACGCAACGCCGATCAAAATCGACCTGAATACATGGAGAAACAGGAGAAGGATCGGAAAAGATGGGAAACCGTACAAATGGTCTTATTACCCCTCTGAAGGGTATTATGTTGGTTTTAAGCTGATCGTTGCAATTGACGCCGAGAATTACGAGCTATTAGGTTATGAACTCTACGATGGATGCCCGAATGATGCAATTATACTTATTCCACTCCTTGAAAAGCTACACAGCGCGAAAAAGATGAGAATGGGCGATGTAATCATCTGTGATAAGGGTTCTAGCTCAACGAAGAATTATATCACCTCCATTAATCGATTTTTCGTTATTCCGATCATTTATCCAAGGATGAATACAAATATGAGGAAGATTGATGCAAATCTCGTTCCACCGCTCGATATATGGGCTGGAAAGGGTTATTTGCTTGACATTTGGAATAAGATCAGGCAAGAATTCCTTAGGCTGAAAATAAGACATAGCTCCCGCTAATCACTGGCGAAACAATGCCCATTCCTTCTCTTACCGGCGCTTTTCTAAAATATTATGTGTCCTTCTTTTGCAAAACTCGCTGCATATACCGGAGGAATAGCCGCTGAAAAGTCCCGTTATACTTAGCGCATCTCAAAGCGAGCATTAAGCCCTTACAGGGCTTGCGGGGTCGTGGGGCAGAGCCCCACATGGTTTGCCTTTTCCACGTACCACACGCTCCTGAGTATGGCAGACTGTTTTATTAGATGATTCGATTCCACCACTGCCAATCGGATATCCTCCTTTTTTCACATGTTTATAGTTCATTCTGTCTTTGTTCTCCTTTAAATAGTGTAATAAACTGTCTTATTTCGTTTTGTACCTCTTCATTGTGTGCTTTCATCTTTCCTAAATCATTTACCACTTCTTCTATCTCTCCGACGAACAACCTTGTGATTGTTGCCTCTGCCCACTCTTGAGCTTCCTCAGAATTATCGTAGATTACTTCTGCCGCCTTGTATATGTGTTCATTCGCATGATAATAGTCCAAAACTTGTATTGCATCTGGAAAAATCTCTTTTATCGCTTTCCATATCCACCTCGCTCCGTCTCCCACTACACACAGCCGTACATCTCTTTCCGGTATCAGCCCCGCCTCCTTCACCTTTCTCAGACACTCTTTCAGCTCTTCACTGCTCTGGACCTGGTGCCAGCAAAGCACGTGCTCGATTCTGGCACCGTCAACGAGATAGAACCTGAATCCCTTTTCTTCTCTTCATTCGCCTTCCCATTTCGCTCTCTTTGCCCTTACCTTCTACCTTTCCCCTTCGCCTCGTCTGGTCGTGTGGGCACGAGCCTCACAGAGATCACCTACGATGTCGTGCATTGCATGGTCACTCATAGACAAGCCCGTCAGCTCCTCGAATATCTCCTGTGCCTTATTGTATGGGAGTTCAGCAGCCACACTCGCGCCTGCTTCCTGCATGTCCCACTGCTTTACGGTGTCGGATAAGATCAGGGCATCGTCGAGAGGGTGGAAACCTTTTTTGCAGTTCTCACAGTAGAAATAGGGGCGTCTCAACGTTATTTCCCCTATCATCGTTTCCACCGTCCTCTCGTGTATATCTCGCCGATTAAGCACTCTCCCGCAGTTTGGGCACACCATCGTTTCTCGATTTAGCTCATCAGAGAATAACTCCACGATGATCTGTTCCCAATTTTCCCCATCATCTCCTGTCTCTTCTTAAAAATCTCTTTAGTAATGCCTCCCGGGTGCATTACCCATTTTTTAGAGAGAGGATAAAAAGATTTTAAACAGCCGCTTGCTAAATCCAGTTTCAATTCTCCATCGGAAGAAACGGTTATTTATGTATTTGCCAATAAGAAAGCTATGGGGTAAAAATAGGAGGAAAATAAAAAGTATGACCATAGCATCCATCCCTATTTCGCCCTTTGAAGGCTTTGGAATAAAAAATGAGGCGAAAGAGGCGAGTAGAGAGGCGATACATGAAACTATTGGCAGTTGGATTGATGATGTGGTAGAGATGAGTGTGCCGGGCAAAATTCATAATAGCCAGTAGGTGAAAATCCAACCTGAGGAAAGGTTAGCCGCCACCTCAGATTTGGACCTTGCATCCTGTCTGGTAACAGGCAGTGGTGAAGCTATGGGATGGGATATTGGGCTGCAGCGCAAGTGAAGGGATACAGCCTCGAAATATTCGTTGTCCCGGTGGCGACGTTTTTCATTTGACGGAAGGCAGCACACTCATCACCGATAGTCCGAATTTCCAGTCTTGGAATATAGCAGGGAGCTCTGGGGCATGGCAAGGTGGTGCGAGCCCGGCGGGGTCTGAGACCGTGGCACGGTATCAAATGGATATTATGGGAACTCGGGAGTCCCAGAGTGTTCTCCCATTGGGAGTATGACCTATAAAGCCTATAGACGGTAAGATAGTACAGACGGCACTCTGGGAGTCGGACCAGTTCATAGTACCTGTGATGCGGGGTAATGCCCGCCGAGGGAAGGGACTGGCAGGAACGCGATGAACCGGCAGGGACACACCCTCCATACCCGGAGATGGGCTGCGAAACGTTTTGATCAAACTTTTTAAAAGTTTAAAGATGAGAATATCGGGAATTTAGTGACAAGACTAAAAGCAAAGCAGTACCGACCACAGCCAGTCAAACGGTGAACGAAGACCGCTCGGAATACCGGCCGTTGAGGATAAGATAATCCAGCTGGCGTTAAAGAAAATACTGGAGGCTATCTTTGGTGGACATGGACATAGCGAAGTTCTTTGATACGGTAGACCACAAATGCCTGACGGAATACCTGAAACAGCAGATAGCCGACCCGAGCTTACTGCGAATCATAGCCCGCTTCTGTGCAATCTTCGACTTTCTTGGGTTTACGCACTTCTGCGATAAGACCCGTGGAAAAGGTAGAGAGGCGATAGATCAAGGAGGGGTTCTGACCCAGGAGGATCTCGCAATCCTTCTCGGTACAAGCCTGAGCACGATAAAGAGGGACGACGCTTATCTCATGAAAAAGGATGTCTCATTGCTTACACGCGGGATGGTGGAGGACATAGGAAGGGGCGTATCGCATAAAACAAAAGCTGTTGAGCTTTACCTTAAAAACTACACGCTATCCGAGATTGTTCGGAAGATGGCGCATTCACTTCCAGCGTGAACAGATACCTGGATCTTAGTGGTTGCATTTCTGCACAGGGAATCTTATCCGCTCTTGACCATTAGAAAGATAACAAAACTATCAGAAAGGCTGATTAAGGAGTACATAAGTTTAATTGAGCGTGCAGAGAGCGAAGGATACAAAGATAGACTCAACCAGCTTCTTGACCCGTTTAAGATCAACGAACCGTTAAAAAAACGCTGGTGGAGGGGGCGCAATGACTGATAAAGGGCTGGTCAAATTAGAATATGCGAAAAAATATACGGACCGCTTCAAGGGAGAACACTGCGAAATGTACTCATAAAGAAGCTCATTGATGGATACGGATATTCTGATAAGCTGGAGATAGCAAAACGACTCGTAGATGATTTTTTAGATACGGTAGACCGCTTTTCACCGTCTGTGGATCCGTTACGAGATACAACCGAATGGGTTGAGACTGTAGAGGGTGGGTGGAATGTTCTGGTAGGTGCGGAAAGCGAGAAGATAGTGGGGATGGCAAATGATTTTGAGCCTGAAGGAGAGCAGAGGGAGGTATTTGGTGATGGAAAGGCGGGTGAAGTGATTGCAAAGATAATTAAGGAGGCATTTTGACATGGGAGTTGCACATTATCAAGGCAAGAGAAGGTTGCTTAAATTCTTGATGGAGACACACAAAGGTGTTTTGTGAGCAGATTTAAATAGGATGTTGAAGAATAAAATTATTGAGCTTTGATAAAGAGGGTAAAGAGGGTAAAGATGCTAAAGATAAAAGAGGAGGATTTGCAGTATATCTATCAAAAGAACGAGAAAAAGGGAGTAATTATGGATATTCAAACGTTCGAAGCGTTAATGGAGATGCTGGAAGATTATGAAGACGCGGAGGATTTCGAGGTCTTGAAGAATGAAGAAACAATAGACTACGAAGAATATCGAAAGAGCAGGTTGAAGCGGGATGTATGAGATCAAGATTAAGAAGAGTGCAAAAACCTGCTTTGCTCGTAAGGGGGGAGCTTGAGGTTGTTGAATTCGGAATGTGGAAAGATAGGCGGTTCGAGCTCGGTATTCAGAAAGAAGCATACATTTTTAAGGTGCCATGCATCACGTTAAGAGAGGATACGGAATGGGTTGAGACTGTGGAGGATGGGTGGAATGTGCTGGTAGGTGCAAATGATGGCGTAATCATAAAAATGGCAAATGGTTTTGAGCCTGAAGGGAGAACAGAGGGATGTTTTTGGGAGCGGGGATGCGAGCGAGAGGATTAGGGAGATAATTGGGAGAGGTGAGCATGAAAAAAATTGAAGAGATCAAAAAAATTCTCGAAGTGCATAAAGAGGAGTTAAGAAGGAGATACGGAATAAAAGAAATAGGGATATTTGGCTCTTATGTCAGAGGAGAAGAAAGAGAAGATAGCGACCTTGATCTGCTCATAGAATTTGAAGAAGGGACAAAGATGGGGCTTTTAGGGTTTATAAAGGTGGAGAATCAACTCAGTGATTTGCTGGGGGTAAAGGTTGAGCTCGTGGAGAAGTCAGCACTGAAGCCAAGAATAGGGCGGCACATTTTGAAGGAAGTGATTTATCTATGAGGAGAGAGATTGGAGATTATATTCAGGATATTATTGAGGCAATGGATAAGCTCATGAAATTTGTGAAAGGCATGTCCTACGATGAATTTGTTCAAGATGATAAGACTATTTTTGCAGTAGTAAGAGCTATTGAAATTATTGGTGAAGCGGTTAAAAATATACCTGAAGAAGTAAGAGGGAGCTATCCAGAAATTCCATGGAAAGATATGGCTGGGATGAGGGACAAATTGATACACTCCTATTTTGGGATAAGGCTTGAGAGGGTATGGGAAACTGCGAATGAAGAAATCCCTCCATTAAAGCCTTTATTTGAGAAGTTATTAAAAGAATTAGAAAAGTGAGTGAAATGGTGGCATTCAGAAAGAAGCATACATTTATGTCTTTGGTGATGGAAAGGCGGGCGAAAAAATTAAGGAGATAATTGGAGGATTACAATAAACAGAAAAAATAAACAATCCTTTTGTTCGCCCTTCAAGGTCCTCCTTCATCCAAAAAGACCTGGAATTGCTGAGGAAGCATTTTTGATGTAAGCATTGTGGATTTTCGTTTGAGCACGAAAAATTTAAAAAAGCATACGCCGATAAGTTTAAGTATTTAGAAAATCAACTTTATTTGGAGGAAAGTAAGGGAAAATGGTAGTGCATGTTAAGAAGAGGGGGGATTAAAATTAAGAGGTGGGTTAGATGGTGAAAATGAAAGTAGAGGAGAAAGGAGATGGTATATTTATACCGAGGGAATTGCTTGATGAGTTGGAGATTGACGAAGCGAACGTTCTGGTCAGAGGGCATGAAATAGTAATAAGAGGAAAATCGCTGGCGAGGAAGCTCAGAGGAATAGTCAAGACGAGATTAAGTGTGGAAGAGCTGGAGGAATTATACCACACGGGAATATGAGTGTGAGTGAACTTCCAGAAGGAGAGAAGTTTGAGCCTGTTGGATTTGGAATGTGGAAGGATAGGTCGGAAATGGGCAAATCATCTAAATGGGTGGCTGAGTTGAGAGAGAAAGAATGGAGCAGATGGAGACAGAGACAATAATTTTAGATACAGACATCCTTATCCTTATCGATTATTTTCGAGGTGTAGAAGTGACTAAGGATTACACAAAGTTAAGAGATAGGGAGGTAAGACCATGAGTGGTGTTATAGTAACAATGGATAAGAAAAATCGTGTAGCTCTGCCAAAAGAAATCGTTGAAAAACTCGGATTAAAGGATAAGATACTTCTGGTGGACTTAGGTGATCACATAGGCATTTATCCAGTCCCGCGGGACCCATTTGAAAAGCTTCATGGAAGCTTTAACACAGAAAAAACATTCAAAGAGCTGAGAAAGAAAGCGGAAGAACTGGCGATTGAGGAAGTAGCAAGGTAATTCGGATGCTTATAGAGAACGATGTCATTTTTGCTTACATGAACGAACGAGATAGGAATCATGAAAAAGCGGAGATGGTATTTCAAAAAATTCGGGACGGCTTAAGGGTAGAGGCATCATCTGTATGTTTAGTGGAAATGGAACTGGTATTCAAGAGCGAAAGTAGAGAAGATGAGCTACTTGGTGTAATTACAGCTTTAAAAGGGATAGAGAACATCGAATTCCTTCCAGTCACACCAGAAATAGTAATATCCAGCATTGCTATTAGGAGAAATTATGGACTCACTTTTTTCGATTCCCATTATGCAGCAACTGCTCTTAGTCGAGACAGGGTAATCATTTCGATGGATAATGCCTATGATAGCATTCCAAATTTAACCAGATGCGACCCGGATGAGATTTCATAAGATTAAACACAGAAGGAGTCACTATGTCAGTAATTTTAATTTTAAGGGTAGATGTGGACAGAGCATATATGAAGCAACCTCAGGATTACCTCAGGACTTATTATGGTGTTTTCCCAGCCATTGTTATCTTGCAGATGCCGACAAAGTGCATTTAATTTAAAAGTGCATCTAACAATATAATCCCACTCAACTTCACAGTCACAGCAGACGAACCATTAGATACATGCCTCTTATCTGTTGATTCTACGCCAAATCAGACCCTACCAAATTGTCAGAATTTATCTGTTATTAGCAAAGAATACGAACCCACATCAGGAACCGCAGCATGGTGGCATTTCAATGGCGATGCAGCAGATTCATCAGGTAATAGTAATCATGGAACCGTAACAGGAGCGTCTTTTGTAGCAGGGAAATTCGGTTCCGCGCTCTATTGCGATGGCAATGATTATGTTGTAGTAAATGATTCATCTACTTTAGATGGCTTCAACGAAATCACGATAGAGACATGGGTAAAACCCATTCTCGGAGCAAGAGGGTCTATTGTTAACAAGTATCTCTACAATTATACAATACCAATAAACGAGAGGGTCTATGAACTTGATATTAGTGCTGACGGGCATGTCAGCTTTGCATTAAGCTCTAATGGTACTGGTGCAGGAACGGTATGGCTCACTTCTAACGGGACTGTTAATAACAATACATGGACACACATCGCAGCAGCAACTTCCGATGGAACCACAATGAGGATATTTATCAATGGAGAGCAAGACCCGAATACCGCAGTTGCTCCTCATTCTATTCACTCATCACCTTATAATTTGTATATCGGTGCATGGCAGTGGTCACCCACCGATATGGATACATATTTCAATGGCGAGATAGATGAATTAATTAAGAATCCTGAATAGATGTTTGTCTGCCGAACAAATCAAATCAGATTACGCGTTGGGAGAGGGCAGTCATTCTGTGACGGTTTACGTAAACGATACTGCCGGTAACTGGAATTCTTCTACGGTTGGTTTCGGTATTCATACATACATACCCCTCGCAAGCAGTAGCATCGCCGGGTTTGTCACTTATGCATGTAACGAAACCGGGCTCGCAGGAGCAACAGTTAACCTCTCGCTCTCGCAGCCGGGAAATGGGAATGGGAATGAAACATAAACATCATTAAAGTCCACAGTTACCGATAGCAATGGTAGCTATATGTTCATCAGTCTCTACCCGGGCACTTACAACATAACCGCGCGCTCCCGCTTCTGAGTCCTACACCCTTAATCTCACACTATGGCTGAAAGGCGACCTGAACAATAATGTTTATCGCTTAGAATAAATAAACTTCATAATGAGTAACTGGATGTTACAGCCAACCCCCATAATGTTCGTAATTATAATCGGAATGGAACCTATATGAATCCCGTATAAAATCCACAGGAACATACCGGAACCCATGAAAGACAACAGGAGATACGAAAGGTCATCGAGTTTCCTGGTTCTGTAACCCTTCAATATCTGCGGGATAAAACTGGTTATGCACATAAACCCGGCAATCAAGCCAAGAATTGTCCAGAACATAGTTAGTGGTTAGTATTTAGTTAGTGGTTAGTTAATTGCTAAACTAAACATGCTTTATTAAATGATGTGAAACCCTCTATGCAGACCATATCGTCTCGCGATGCTTATCGCTTCGCGATATTCAGCCATCGTTATCCACCTGCTCAGCTCCTTATACTTATACTCGCATGCCTTATACATAGGTCGGTACTGTGCCATTATATTCACGTATGAGTCCTTTGATATCTCGGTAGCAATGAACTTCATAACAGCTTCAGAGCCCGCCAGTCCATTCGGCAGCACCAGATGCCGTATCAGCAGTCCACGCCATGCAAGCCCCCTATCATCCAGCTTCAAATCACCGACCTGTGCATGCATCTCCTTCACCGCTTCCTTACACCTCTCAAAATAATCGCCCGCATTTGAGTATCGTTCCGCATTAGCTTCTTCTCCATACTTTATGTCTGGCATATAGATATCCACGATGCCATCAAGTAGCTCGATTGTATGCTTCGATTCGTAACCGCCACAATTATAGACCAGCGGTATATGAAGCCCCTTCTCTATCGCTATCTTCAATGCTTTCACTATCTGCGGTGTGAAATGAGTGGGAGTGACGAGGTTGATGTTATGACAGCCGCGGTTCTGCAATGACAGCATACAATCTGCGAGTTCCGCTTCACTCATCACGCGTCCGTATCCAAGGTGGCTTATATCATAGTTCTGACAATACACACAGCCGAGATTACAGTTAGTTAGAAATATAGTTCCGGAGCCTTTAGTTCCGACAAGCACCGCTTCCTCACCAAAATGCGGCTGCACACTTGAGACCTTCAGTTGTCTATCCGAGTTGCAATATCCGCGCTCACCTTTGTTCCTGTTCACACCGCATTCACGCGGGCATAGTGTACACTCTTCCAGTATAGCCTCCAGCTGTTCTATCTTAGCGTCAAGCTCGCCTCGCGCGTAGGTCTCGAGATATACAGGTGCCGGTGCTGACTTCTCACTATCCTCCTCTTTATCTTTACCCGATCTATCCAATCTACCCGATCTCGGTGCCATGATGCCTGCCATGAACAACAGCATCAATGATATCGCGCGGATTGCTGCCATCGAGCACAATAGTTCTTATCCTGCTCCGTTCGATTATTTTAGCCGCAAAGGGGTCTATAATGATTCTTGAACCCGCTTTTAACTCCTCACGTGCTGTGAGCCTGACAAGCTCCCCGGGCGTAATTCGGTCGTATTTCCTCGCACCCGGATATTTACGCGGGTCTGCTTCATACACACCATCCACTGTCGTTACGTTCAGCAGGAGGTCGGCATTTATATACTCCGCGAGTAGCGCTGAGACTGCATCGGTCGTATAGCCCGGTGTCACACCACCCATCACCGCTATCTTCCCATCTTCCACTGTCCTGACAGCAGCAACCTCATCATAATCGTAAAAGGGTTCAGGATACGCATTGCGTAAAGCGGAGATGAGCAATCTTGCATTTACACGCGTGATTGCAATCCCTATATAATCACATACAGCCTCGTTCGCACCCAGTTCGCGCGCTATACTTATACACTGGCGCGCTAATACCCCACCACCGGTAACCACATATAGTCCGAGTCCGCGAGAAGAAGATTCCGCAAGCTCATCAAGAGCCGCAGCAATTCGCTTTATCCGCGCGGCATCATCGAAATAGAAACCGCCAAGCGAGATAACCACTCTCTTTACCATCATTCCTATTTCTACCTTGCTCGTTTCGCAACCACGGTAATGAATACAGGACCCCTTATATCTATCTTATTCTTACGTGATGTGATATAACGCACCGCCAAATCCTCTATCTTTATGTTTATATCCGCACCGCTCCTCACCATCCTCACCCTCACCTTCATACTATCATCGGTTCCGTGACCCGCTCGTACCCAGTTCTCTATCTCATAAGCCGCGAGTGCCGCGAAAGCATCCACGAATCTTATGTTCGTTGATACACACGTTTCAAATACCGATTCCCATCTCGCTGTCCTTGGTATAGCCAGTATGGAGCCCTCATGCACCACTATCTCATTCAAATATGCGGGACCACACAGGAGTGTGTCCGCCTCAGGCTCAGTAACCCATACCTCTATATCAGTAGAGGTACCCGATACAGTGCCACGATATGCGAGGAACTCACAGGGTGACTTCTCATCGCCCTTAGCTTCACATACACGAACGATGGCTCTTGCTATCTCGTTACCCTCCACTGTGCCCGGTGTATGCGCCAGAGAGACCATACTCGCCAGTTCCATATCGCTCAGCTCCCATCTGGCATAGAACTGCGGGTATGTTAATGCCCGTACATCCTCCGCATTGTGCAGTATCATCGCCAGCCGCTCCACACCCAGCCCGAGATTCACCACTGCGTATGGTATATCATACTGTGCCAGCGCAGTAGGTGAATAAATGCCGAAAGTAGCCACCTCCACCCAGCCTATGCGTGGATGAAGGCTGAAGACTTCTATCTGCGTACCTGGCATATAATACTTCGAACGCTTCTCATCTTCACGGAATCTCATACGCTCGAATCCAAACTGAGATAGCAGTCCTGTGGCGATTTCTTTCCCATCATCTATGCTCACATCCTCGTTACACAGGACGCATGATGCGGAATGATAATTCCTGAGCCTTGTTTCTCCCTCCCGCTGCTCGCGTCTGAAGCATCTATCAACCGAGAACAGTTTTATCGGGAACTTCTTCTTATCCCATAGCGAAGCGAGCGTGATGAACCACCCGGAGGTCATGTGAGAGCGGAGTGTGCTTCGTGAAGGGACAGGTGTAAGGTCCTTCAACTCAGGTAGAACTACATCGAGCAGCTTCGTCACTTCCATGTCTGGCACGCCTATACAGGCCGAAATTTCATATACCAGGTCATCACCATCTATTTCTCCCTTCTTATAACGGTGCAAAGTGTCCTGGAGTGCTTCTATCTCATCACTGCTGAATTGCTTACCGAATAATGCACTCATCTGCTTCACTCTTGCCGCTGAGATGCCAATATCAGGGCGAGGTAACCCTGCGAGATAGTAGCAGCGGTCGAGAACTGCGAGGGCTTCTTTACCAAATTGCTTCTTCACCTCTTCCTCTTCTATTATCACTGGATTCATAACCTCGTGGAATCCCAGCCGGAGATACGCCTCCCGCAATCGCTGGATGGTCTCAAAAACTGGATGTGGCTTACCGGGGCATAAATGCGACCTCGGATAGCTCTCATTTATAGCACGCTCTGATGCGTATCGCCTACCAGCGAGCCATGCAGCTTCAAAATCTCTATTTGTAGCTTCTCTTATCTCTTCCGGGTTGAATCTCATGCTTTCGTCTATATACCTATATCTCGCACTTTATTATATTTTTATTATCCCCGATTTAATCATACTGAATCATACTGAGGAGGGTAAGCCATGTCGAATACGTATACGCGATTCTTGGTTTGCTCGTGGCAATCATTGAGGGACTCAAAATTGAAGATGCTGCATCTCGCCCCTGAAACGTTCGTGGATGACAAATTGATGCGTGTATTGAAGAGCAGCACAACATCAGCCTGATAGCGATTGACGAAGTGCATTGCATTTCTATCTGGGGTCATAACTTCAGACCCGATTATTTACGGCTGAGGCGCGTAATTAGAGAATTGAACAGCCCCCCAATCTTAGGATTGACTGCAACAGCCACAAAAACTGTTGAAGAGGACATACAGGCTCAACTGGGCGTCAAATGCGATGTCTTCAAGGATAGCTTTGACAGAAAGAATCTACTGTTTTCCGTGCTCACGTTGAAAAGCAACATAAGAAAGGAGGATTTTCTCAAAGGTATCTTAGAAAAGCTAAAGGGCTCTATCATCGTATATGTGAATTTCACGAAGACGGCGGAGGAACTGGCGGGCTATTTATCAAGCGAGGGCTTAAGTGCTTCGTTTTATCACGGTCAGATGGAGAAGGAGGAGAGGAAGAGGGTACAAAATGATTTCATGAGCGGTGAAACAAGGATTGTCGTCGCAACGAGTGCTTTCGGGATGGGTATAGATAAAGAGGACATAAGAGGTATAGTCCATTTCAATTTACCGAAATCCATAGAGGACTACTATCAAGAGGTGGTCGTGCAGGCAGGGATGGAAATATCTCCAACTGCATATTGCTCTATTCTGAGATTAACGAGACAAAACTGAGGAGATTGATTCGACATAATACACCCACTCGTAAACAAATAAAAGCAGTGCTTGATTCTTTGATGAACTGTGTGGATGGCGGCGGTGGTGGGAGCGGTTTGGTTTATGTGAATGTGAAGCGATTGGCATACGATTTGGGACTTGATTAGGTGCCTCTCAGGATATTGTTGCCTCGGCTCTCGGAAAGCTCTCAATCTTCAAACCCCGGATATATGAGGCAGTTCCATCCCTTATAAGATTGCTTGACGATGAGAAGCCACAGGTGAGACAATACGCGGCAAAAGCGTTGGGAAAAATAGCTATAAAGCGAATTCAAAGAGGATAACGCATGCACCTTTGAATATTTGAATATTTTAATGTTAATATATCATGAACTCCAATTAAAAGATAGGAGGGTGAAGAATATAGAGATGGAAAAAATAGTGGTTGGTGATCTCAGGCATGGAACGGAGCTGTTGAAGCGCGGATTCGCATCATTGCAGAAAGGCGGCGTCATTATGGATGTTACAAATCCAGAGCAGGCGAGGATAGCGGAGGATGCAGGTGCCATTGCGGTTATGGCGCTGCATGCCGTGCCTGCAGACATAAGGAAGGCAGGTGGTGTAGCGAGAATGGCAGACCCCGCAGTTATCACCGAGATCATGGATGCAGTTACAATACCTGTGATGGCGAAATGTCGAATAGGGCACTTTGTGGAGGCGCAGATATTGGAAGCGTTAGGTGTGGACATGGTGGATGAATCGGAGGTTCTAACACCGGTAGACACGCACCATATAGATAAGAAGAAGTTTACCGTGCCGTTTGTCTGCGGTGCCCGCGATTTGGGCGAGGCACTACGGCGCATAGAGGAAGGTGCAGCGATGATAAGGACGAAAGGAGAAGCGGGCACGGGCGATGTAAAAGAAGCGGTTCGGCACATGAAATTGATTATGGGCGAGATAAGGTCGCTGCGGGGCAAGAACGCAGAGGAATTGAAGGATGTAGCGAAAGAGCTGAAGGTATCACCCGAACTCGTGCGCGAGACAGCGGAATTGCAGCGGTTACCCGTGGTCAACTTTGCAGCGGGTGGAGTAGCAACGCCTGCCGATGCCGCACTGATGATGCAGCTCGGTGCAGACGGTGTATTTGTCGGCTCTGGGATATTCAAGTCAGAGAACCCGCCACGGATGGCTTCTGCAATTGTTGAGGCTGTTAACTGCTACGATGACCCGAAGAGGCTGGCGGAGATCTCAAAAGACTTGGGCATGCCGATGAAGGGTATAGAAGTGAGTACGCTCACGGAATCCTCGAAGCTGCAGGTACGGGGATGGTGATTGGGACGATGGAAATCACTTCATTTTAAAGCTTTAAAGCTTTAAATTTAAAACCTTTCCCTATCACGAATACCTCTGCACTTCTTTTATGTGATGCTTTTGGCGTATATGCTCTTGCATCCCGAAACATATCCTTCACAGACTTGTAGAATATACTATAGTATTCTCCCTGAAATATTTTAGCAACGAAGTTCCCGCCCGGCTTCAATAGTGCAGTTGCAATACCCAAAGCCGCTTTGCTCAGTTCGAACGAGCGGTAGTGGTCATAAACACGGTTACCTGACAGCTTCGGCGCTGCATCTGAGAGCACAACCGTTGCTGCCGCTGCCACAGAGTCGTTCCCACAGCCATGCAGCATAAGAGCCTTCCTGAGCAGTTTTATAGTTGCTTCCCGGTCTGTTATATCTCCCCTCAGGGTAACCACACCCTCTATCGGTGCGATATGCTGTAAATCCATACTTATCACCACGCCATGAGCACCAACCACATCGCTCGCCACCTGAGACCAGCCACCGGGTGCGGCACCAAGGTCTATAACTGTATCACCGCGCTTCATTATCTTGAACTTCGCCACCATCTCCTTCAATTTGTATGCTGACCGTGACCTGAACCCTTCTTCCTTCGCCTTTATATAAAATCTATCCCTCGCTAATTCACCCTTCCTCACCATGATAAAGCTCTTTCCGCATCGCTTCCAGCATCTCGATCTCGCGCCCTATATACTCAGCCGCGGTTATCACCTCTGTATTGGACTCACTGGCGCATTCATACACTCCCGCTATTCGCTCACGGTACTTCAGGTCGCGCATGAAATGATGGTCAACAATGAGCTCCTTCAGTGAGCCTGAGCTCCCGTGTATCAATTTGCACATGTTCTCTACCGAAAGTGCCAGACTCTGCTTTGAATATCGGAAGCCGAGCATATAGGTCATGGGACCATCAAGGATAACAAGCTCAGGATTCTCGCGAATGATGAATTCCACCTGCGCATCAACTGCGGGTCCTTCAACGTCGCTTGTGAAGACCATCTTATCACCGCCACTTGCTATACTCACCTCCACCACGTATCCCAATCTGGGGTTCGTACCGTGGTAAACGGGCTTGGAGAAGGTGATGGTGGTGGAGCCATGCTTGAACTCCCTGCCATCAGCGATATTTATGGACTTCGGTATGCCTTTGAGTTTATCCATGAAAAAAGATGCACGCTCTGCCTGGCTCTTGTTTATCCTCTCTGATGGATGCTTCAGATAGACTATCTTGTCCTGATATATTTCCGGTTCGTGTGGGTTATGGTGGTCGTAGTGGTAATGCGTGACTATCATAATATCACTCCGGGCTGCGTATTCCTTTATAAGCGTCCAGGACTCATGCATCCTCTGTTGCTCTTTTGGATGCGGGGGGAGATGATACCTGCTGGGCGCCAGTGAGACTCCAGGGTCTATCAGAACTGCCACATCTCCGGTCTCTACAAATGTAGCCATGGACCGCACACCAAAGCTATCAAATGCCAGTGGCTTTACTTTTAGCATTTCGGTTTCACCCCTACCCCTATAAAATATGTCAGTATGAGGTATATATAGATATAAACATAGACATAGACACAGGATTCTTGACTTACAGACGGAACACGAAGCATGAAACCCGAAAAAAGATGAAAAACGCAGATCAGACACAAGTAACGGTCTATCATATAGCTATCCCGCACCAGGAAGAGATATGGAGGGAATGGCTACCTGAGATAGAGCGGTTCTTGCCAGAGGTGGAGCTAATTTTTTTGGAATTTACAACAGTCATGGAGAATGGTGAGCGAGAACGAACGGAGAACTACTTCAACGAGTTAGCGCAGGGTACGATTCCGCCACACTTCCATCCCGACGATTTTTTAAAGCCGATACTCTCATGGACAACGGTTGAGGAATTTATCTATAATACGGGTAAGAAAGTGTTCTTAGAGAGAATGCCTGCAATAGCGGGAGAGATTTATGAGCGACACCGTGAGGCGCTGCGAGAGTATACTGATCTGTTTCTCGATAGGAAGTATGCAGAAGCCGGAGAGAAGTATCGAGAAGCGATGGAATTACAGATGGATGAGATAGAACTGAGAGATGCGGAAATTAGTAAGCAACTGGATGAGATTGCGGAGAAAGAGAGAGGAAATATCCTGCTTCTGCTCGGTGAAGACCACAGCCCCTCTCCCGGTAGAGCGAAGCTCGTCAGGTGGGAACCGAAGAGGTATAAGAATCTCGCACGTGAGATACGTGATGCTGTTCGTGAATTAACGGCTAATGACCTGGAGGAATTACTATTTCGACGAATCGGGCTATTCTGGGTAGAGGGTTACTGGGAGATGGCAGGAGAAGCGGGGATTGAAGCCATTGAGCGAGCTATCCGAATTCTCGATTCTATTCCTATCTCAAGACTGGAGGAACTGTACGATTTTATCAACGATGGTAAAAGAGCGGATGCGTTCTTCCGTGCAATGCTATGGCTGAAGAGGGAAGGGTTTATTAAAGAGGAAGAAGTATAGTATAATAAGTATGCTTTCAGATCTAATCTATCATAGACAAAATATCGGTACTTTCATCTTTATCTTACATTTCATCCTATCCTACTTTATGCTATGTTATATTATATCTTAGGCAGGAGATGTGCATATCTCTTGATCCTGATTGAACCCGCCTCTGATTGTATGAGCCAGGTCATCCAGCAGAGCTCTATTGCTTTATAACCGGTTTCCAGGGCAACATGTTCGACCTCTTTTATAAATTCAAGGTCACTACGTGGCATAGTCAAACCAGCCTTCTTAAATATCTCCCCTATAACCCTTTTAACTATCTTGTCCGGCATCACGGTATCAACCCCCGCCATCATTCTCAGATACTGGAAGGTATTTATTCCCACACCTTTGATCTTACCAATCGGGTCTTCTTCCCAATTCTCAAGTTTAGCGCTCTTTGCCCAGTAAATGAATGCCGTACGGTCATCTGATTTGATCTCATTTTTAATCGTAGCGAGATACGCTGCAACCGCCTTCGCCACTGCCCATGACCTCTTATTTCGCCAGACAGACCTTAGATTCTCGATATCTGCTGTTGCTAAATCCTCAACGGTTTTTATCAGCCCGGTATCAATGAATCGCCGCTTAAATTCTGCCACTTTCGGCACAATTGCCTGGAAGTAATTCAAGCCGAGGGATGTAAAGGATGCATCAACGATCATCAGAACCACGCTTCCATCCCAGCGTTCGGTTCTCAAGCAGCGATCGCAATACTCCCTCACCTCTGGAACCTTTTCCATATAGCTCGCAACGACCTCTTTTAGACCAGGAGCGTGGATAGCCATTTTTGGGTTATTTATTAGTTTTACTTTGTCGCTCACTTATAACTATGGATGATTCTCGCACCCGAATATGATATTCTACTCTGTCTCACTTCGCCGAATTCTCGCAGTGCTTCACTATCGCCCGGCACGAATACTGTCTCACCGAGCATAGCAACGCTTGCGACTTTGCCTTCCGCTGCAACTGCTTCAATTGCATCACGGCATCGCTCACTCATCAGCCCGGTTTGTAACGAGAAATCACGTGCTGCACGCATGAACGTATCCAGGTCAGGCTTCTTCAGTAGCTCCTTCAGGGCTGCTCTACCCGCTTCGTTCACACTCCGTACGATGGATGCATCCCGCAGTATCTCCCTTGTTGCCTTCACTCCAAATGTGACGTAACTTATCTTCAGCTCCTCTGGTGGCAATATAATATTATCAACCATGCCAATACCGGGCGGTCCTGGCTTCTTTCTTATCACAACGCCGCCATAGGTCTCCGCAATTACGTCGCCCAGCCCCGTATTGTTCTCCACTTCCGCGAGGTGCGCTATCTGTGCAACCTCATTCAATGTCATCCCGAGCGAGAGGAGCGCATTTAATGCAAGTGCAGTACTGAGTGCCCCGGCACCACTCGCTCCAAATCCCGCTCCAATTGGAACTTCAAACCTGCTTGACACCCGAACGGGGTATTCGTGTTCACCAGCCATACGCCGGCAGACATACTCGGTGGTGCTTGCTTCTCCCTCCTCCATTCCTTCTATCTCTATTCCTATCCCCGGTCTCATATCATCCACCGATACTTCTGTTACACAACCCGCCTCCAGTACGATACCACAGCCAATAGAGCCTTTATACAGCGGATTCCTATCATCACAGATAGCAAAGATACCGGTTATGTGCGATGGCGAATAAGCTTTAACCCCTGCCCTTGCCCCTGCGGTGGTCCTGGCACGCATATCCACTCTACGCTACGGATTTATAACTTAGCAGCTATTATTTTTTATTGAGAGAAGATGGCGGGTCGGATATGTAAAGCTAAGGGCAATTGCGCGCCCGAGGTGCTGGAGACGGTTGTGGAGATAGCGGTCGGCATAGCGAGGCAGAGTATAGAGCACAGGCGAATGGGCGCCCTGTTTGTGGTTGGTGATGAAGATAGAGTATTAAAGAAGTCAACACCGCTCATCCTGGACCCTCTGGCGTGTCATCCGAAAGAGGTAAAGGATATAAGGAACGCAAATGTCCAGAGCACGATAAAAGAGCTTGCAAAGCTTGACGGCGCTTTCATTGTCAGTGCAGATGGGTATGTTCTTTCCGCAGCGAGGTACATAGAAGCGAGCTATCGGGATATTGACCTCCCTATGGGGTTTGGTAGCAGACACATGGCAGCAGCATCAATATCTAAGGATACAGATGCCGTTGCGGTTGTTGTCTCGGAGAGTGACGGCGTTGTGAGGATATTTGACAATGGTGAGCTGGTAGCGGAGATATTATCGGGGATATGGGAATTAGATAGGATAAAACCACATATAAGAGGCAAATACGAGAAGATAATAGAGAAAAACCTGGGCTTGACTATGATAATGAAGAAATAGTTCAATATAAGATAAGAATTAAGAATCAAACACCGAAGAAGATACACGAAAGTATGAACACACACGCTGAGACCAGAACGATGGTTGCACCCGATGGGAGATTGAATAAATAAGCGAGCAATAACCCGCAGAAGGTTAATATCGCGGAAAGCGCAACAGAGCGCACAATCATACCATGCATGCGGGCTGAGAATCGTCTGCTGATCGCCGCGGGCATAGTCAGCAGGGCAATAACCAGTATAACACCCACCACTCTTATCAATGCCACCACGGTCAGTGCAATAAGACATAATAACAGGAGGTATAACCGCTCTGTGCGGAGTCCAATCGCCGTTGCATACTCCTCATCAAAGCATATAGCCTCAAATTCATGGTGATACAGAGCCACCACGCCGATGATGACCGCATCCAGGAGCAGCATGAGCATAATGTCAGACCTGGATACGGTTAAGATACTACCAAATAGATACCCAAAGAGGTCGGGTGCATAACCAGGGGTTAATGCGACGAGGATAATGCCCAATGCCATTCCAGTAGCCCACAGGATACCTATTGCGGTATCTTCCGGTATCTTTGTCCTCCTGCTCACAATGCCCATGCTCAGTGCAGAAGCGATGCTGAAGGGTATAACACCCAGAACGGGGTTCAAACCCAGGAAATAGCCCAGACCGATGCCGCCAAATGCCGCATGCGCTATCCCCCCGCTTATGAACACTATCCTCTTCACTACTACATACACACCCACGATCCCACAGGCAATACTGGCTAACAGCGCCGCTATTATTGCATTTCGCATGAACCCGTATCCTATAATCTCTATCATATTATCCTTCTGTTATCCCTGCACGAGATGAGCACCACGCGGCTTATCTCCGATTCATCCACTATCCGGTACCCTGACTCTACTAAATACGCTGTAATCTCAGTTGCAAAATCTCGCACACGCGATGCAGTGGGCATTGCAGTCCGTGGCAAACGCATCCTTGAATATCCTATATGCATGTACGCCTTCACCTCGATGAAGTCAGGCTTCGCCAGTTGAAGTAGAGCTGCATAACCTTCCGGATTCTCCATATTTAAACCCTCTATACATGTGATTCTTACCACTGTTCGCTCTCTCTTGTTGCGCAGCTCTTCCAGTGACTGTATTATATAATCCCAGTAATCAGCATGAGCGATTTTTTTGTAAATGCTCTCTTCCGGGGCATTCAGTGAGATATACAATTGCGTGGGTCTTATCGCTCGTATCACCTCGGGGTTCGTGCCATTGGTCACCACAAAGGTTGTCATCCCACGCGCATGGAACTCTTCTATGAGCTCCTCCAGATAAGGATACAGTGTAGGCTCGCCAATGAGCGATATAGCAGCGTGTCTTGGCTGGTTAGCCTCAGCAAAAACACCCGGATCCGTCCTGGGCGAGCCTTTGAACCCCGATATCAGCCTCCTTTGCTCTCTTATACACTCATCTACAATCTCATCTGGGGAGTCCCAGATGACCGCTTCCTCCTTCTCTTTACCCTTCAGGTTGAACGCTTCAAGGGGACGCCAGCAATGGACGCAGCGTTGATTACAGAAGATCGAGGGGGTCATCTGAACACATCTATGTGCACTGATGCCATAGAACTTACCTTTATAGCAGTTACCCTCGCCTCTCAGCGATTTACGTAGCCAGAGGCAGGTCTTTACTGCACTATGCCTGTGTGCACCAACGAAGTGGTAACCCTGCCGCTCCAATCTCCTCATCGGCGCTTCATCATAGTTCAATCTCGATGTATCCCTCCGTCCCATTCACCAGAACCTCCTCATCATCTTTTATCAGCTTCGTGAGATCGCTCTCAGGAGAATCAACGGTTGGTATCTCTGCTATAATCGCACCTACCGCCACTATCGTATCCGCACGATGGGTGACGATCATAGCCAGAGGACTCTTTGCATGCATTTTCAACTGATATATCACGTATGAGCCCACAGTTGAGCCCTTACCTCCCGGAAATATCAGCACGCGATTTGATATCTCCTGCCCATATACATCCAGTGATCTATCAACGAAGATACCCGTTACAGGATCCACGGCACCAAGGAACGAGATTCGCTGCCGGGAGATCAGAGCTCGTCCCTGGGCTATCCCTTTTGATACACTCCTGCCTTTTATCCTCTCCTTCCTCATTCCAGCTGAACCTACATAAATATGAGCTTTTATAAGGTATAGAATAAGATATTAAGAGTGATAAGAATGGAAGAGAGAGTAAGCGAGGGTAGGGATAAGGAGGAAGAGAAAGAGAGAGAGAGAGAATCGGAAGTGCAGTCTCTGGTATTGAGATTACGGCAGTACCAGGCGCAGGCGGAGACGACCTCTCAGGAGCTGGCTATGGTTCAGCAGGCGATAGCCGAGCATGATAAAGCGATAGAGACGATAAAGTATTTGAAGGGTTTGAAACCGGGCGATGAACTGATAGTACCGATAGGTGCCAGCTCATCTATCTATGTCACTCTTAGCACTACCGACAGGATAATAGTGCGGATAGGGGGAGGAGTGAGTGCGGAAAAAGACCCTGATTCTTCTATACAGTTCCTTGAAGAGAAGAAGAGGGGATTGGAAGATTCACAGCGTCAAATGGCGGCAGTACTGCAGAGGATAGAGCAGGAAGCACAGAAATTACAGGCGCGGTTGCAGGAGCTCGTTTCTAAGACCGGTGCACCGAAATGAGAGCCTTACATTACCATTTGGCTTTGGATTTATGGGTGGATGTCAGTCTCAGTCATCAGTAATTGCTTCTCTTTCTTCTCCACCATTATCTCTTCTATACAGGTATGGGGATAATTACCGGTCTCGTCCTTCTCCTCTGATTTCACCATATCCCAGATAGTAAGCAGAGCTACCGATAGCCCATATAGTGCATCCATCTCCACTCCCGTCTTGCCAACCGACTTCACCGTTACCGCTACTCTTACCCCTCCTTCTTCTATTGATGGTTCAACCTCTACCGCATCTATACTCACAGGATGACACATGGGGATCACATCCGGCGTATTCTTCACTGCAAGAATCGCTGCCACCTCTGCACAGGCGAGTGCATCTCCTTTCTTTATTTCTTTATTCTTCAGCTTTGCAACTGTATCCTCTTTTAATCTTATCCTGCCTGATGCTACTGCTATCCGCACCGTCTCCCCCTTATCACTTATATCCACCATGCGTTGCATGTGCGTATCGTATTCCTCGCTCTCAGTGTCAGCTTGGCCAGACCCCGAAGTATATCTCAAGACCCAGTACAACGGCACCCAGGAGAATGCCAGCCAGCAGAATAGCCTTTGGCGAGACTTTTACGGCTGATTCCTCCACATCATAATATCGCATCAAGCCCGCGGAGGACATGAGCCCTCGCTCTTCACTCCTGCCACGCCTCCTCTCCTCTTTCTTCGTCTTCTTCTTCGTACCTTTGCCCCTTACCTTTACCATCTTTCATCACTATTGTTAATTAATTTATTATCATTATTCTCATTCCTTTTACATTTATATCTACTATCGTCCCTTTATTCTCATCTTTATCTCTATCTTTATCTCTATCTTTATCTTTGAGTGTATCAGCATCACTGCGCAATTCCACCTTCGTCGCTGTTGCATTCTCTATATCCCCGATGTCAATCTTATCCTCTGTGAATATGATTATCTCATTCAGGGGTGCATTTAGCGCTATGCCCCGCTCTGATTTGTATCGCCTGACCGCCTGGACAATTGCCGCGATTAAATCCCCTTCTGCTTCAGCATCTGTATCTATCTTACCCGGCGTTGGCCATTTAGCCCTGTGCACACTTGCACTTGCACTCATACTCACACCAGAATTATAATTAAGATATGAATACATTTCCTCTGCAAAAAAAGGGATAAAAGGCGCGAGCATAAGAGAGAGGGTCTTCAGTGTCTGGTACAACGCATATCTGGCAGATTCTTTACCGGTAATAGAGGAAGAACGTCCATGTCCATATAATCGTGATTTTACCAGCTCAATGTAATTATCTGCGAGTATATACCATGCAAACGACCTGATACTCTTCATCGCCTCATCAAACTGGAAGTTCTCCATCGAGTCTGTCACGGCGCTAACAAGTCTGCTCAGTTTAGAGAGCACCCAGCGGTCAACAACCTCCAATTCAAATTCAGGCTCTTTAGCATTGGCATTGGTATCATATTCGGCGAGATGCGGCAATGAGAACCTGAGTATACTCCAGAGTTTCTGCATGAATTTACTCGCTGCTATTATGTCCTTCCACCGGAATTGGACGTCAGAGCCCGTGGCACCCCCAATTGCCGCCCACTGCCTGAATACATCTGCGCCATACTTCTGTATCACCTCGTCGGGCGATACAGTATTGTTCCTCGATTTGCTCATCTTGTAGCCATCTTCGCCCAGTACCATACCATTAATGAGGACGGTGCGCCATGGTATCCTGTGTGTAAGGGCTAAGGAACGCAGGATAGAATAGAAAGCCCATGTCCTTATTATGTCATGCCCCTGTGGTCTTAAATCAACCGGGAACTCAAATTCAGATGTGTCGGTATCGAAGCGCCAGCCAGCAATCCAGAGCGCGGTCAGAGATGAGTCCATCCAGGTATCCAGTACATCTTCCTCGGCTTCAAATTCCGTGCCCCCGCAACTGGAACACGGTGAATCCGGACTCCTCATTACGGGGTCAATCGGCAGTTCCGCCTCTGAAGCAACTTTCACTGCTCCACATCGCTTGCAATACCAGACGGGAATGGGCACGCTGAATATACGCTGACGCGAGATACACCAGTCCCAATCCATAGATTGTACCCAATTCTCCAGTCGCGACCGGAAATGAGCGGGATACCATCTTATTTCTTTTGCGGCATCCAATATCTCGGCTTTATTCACACGCACGAACCATTGTCGTGTGGAAATGATCTCAATGGGCGTTTTACAGCGCCAGCAGACGCCAACATTCTGTTTTATTCGCTCTCGTTTCTTAAGCAGTCCTTTATCAGCCAGGTCTGATATTATCCTGCTCCTGCACTCCACGGTATCCATTCCTTCATACACACCCGCTATCGCAGTCATTCTGCCCCGCTCGTCTATTGATACTCTCAGTGGTAGATTATGCTTCTTCCACCATCTCACATCCTGCCGGTCACCAAAAGTGCATATCATCACCACTCCGGTTCCAAATTCAGGGTCCACTGCCTCGTCTTTATACACCTTCACATGCTGCTTGAATATGGGCACTTCCAGCTCTTTTCCCGTAATGTCCTTATATCGCTCGTCATCTGGATGCACGGCAACAGCGACGCAACTCGCCAGTAGTTCTGGTCTCGTAGTTGCAATCTCCACATATCCATTATTATCCACCCTCCGGAATAGCAGATAGTTCAGATATGCGTCCCTATCCTCATACTCCACCTCAGCGAAGGCTATTGCTGTCTCACAACGCGGGCACCAGTTAACAGGATGCTCTGCCTGATATATCAGCCCATCTCGATACATCTTCAGGAATGACTGCTGCGTATATCGCCTGTAAGTGTCATCCATCGTGATATACTCCCTGCTCCAATCGATGGAGATGCCCAGTCGCTTCATCATCACCTTCATCTGCTCTATGTTACGCGCGGTGAGCCCCTTACAGAGCGCACGAAACTCCTGCTTGTCTATCTGATGCTTTGATATGCCATGTTCTTCCTCCACTTTCACTTCCGTCGGCAGCCCGTGGCAATCCCAACCCTGAGGGAACATCACCTCGTAGCCCCTCATTCGCTTGTATCGTGCCAGGAAATCTATGTAGCACCAGTTAAGCGCATTGCCGATATGAAAATCACCGGTAGGATATGGTGGTGGCGTATCTATGATATAAGGTCTTTTATCAGAGGAGGGATTGAAGTAGTACATCGCTTCATCCCACGCCTCTAACCACTTCCGCTCCACTATCTCGTGGTTGTACTTCTTCTCCAGTCGCATAGGTTGCTTGTTGCTTTATTCTATATCTCTTTAAATATTATTTTATCGCTATCCTTATAGCTCGTTTACTTAATACTTATCACTTATCTCTTATTTACAGCGAGAGAATGCAGAATGCTGATTGCTTTTGAACTCTCCGGGGAGCATGAGACATTACCAAAAGCGGAGGTGCTGGCTTGCCTCCGTGCTCATAATATAAGATATGAGGAGAAAGAGCACACAGATGGGATACTTGTGATCGAAGCGGAAGCGAGCACTTCGGCAGCTCCTACTCCTATGGCGGAAATCGCTGAACGATTGGGGATGACACATCGTATCTATGCCATATTAGGCGTGAGCAGCCGATACAGATACAGAGATGAGCGCGCGATGGAGGCACTTATAAAGGATGCCGTGGACAGAGTTATGGAACCGGGCGATACATTCGCAGTTCGGGTGATGATGAAAGGTAAGAGTGCGATAGCGCAAGTGCAGATGCAGGTGCAAGTGCAGGGTGGGTCTCAGCATAAGGAGCTGGAGCGAGAAGTGGGAGCGATGATAAAGCGAATGGGCTACAAAGTGGACCTGGAGAAACCGAAGAAGACCCTTGTACTGCTCTTCACACGCCATAAGTGCTTTCTTGCTTTGCTGCTCCACAGTATAGAAAAAAAGCGATACGAACAGCGAAAACCGCATCTGAGACCTTTCTTCTCTCCCGGTGTGATAATGCCGAAGTTAGCACGGGTTTTAGTGAATTTGAGCGTAGTGAAAGCAGAAGATATCCTTCTTGACCCGTTCTGTGGCACTGGTGGGATATTGATAGAAGCGGGCATGGTAGGTGCTACTCCCATAGGTATGGATATACAGGCGAAGATGGTTCGGGGTGCGAGCCAGAATCTGCTTTTTTATCACCTGAAGGGGCATTTGATCACTGCTGACGCCACCGGCATACCCCTGAGGGCGAATAGCGTGGATGCAGTTGTGACCGACCTGCCCTACGGGCGCGTGTCTCTGATCTCAGGAGGTATCAATGCCAAATCCCGCGCATCATTCATGGAACGCCTGTATGAAGAGGCAATGGGGGAAGTATACAGGGTACTGAAGCGAGGAAGAAAGGCAGTTATCGTCTTCAATTCCCCTACTCTTTACTCCTTGTTCCCGGTTTTTGGGTTCAATATCGCCGAGCGGCATGAATACAGGGTTCATAGAAGTTTGATACGATACATAGCTGTACTGGAGAAATGAACTATATAATATAAAATTAAAAGGTTTTTGTTGTTTAGTTTATGTTATATATTATTGAATCCAGGTAAGAGGTAGAAGGTGAAGAAATTGAAGGTACGGTTGCCTGATGGTAGGGAGATAGAAGCGATGGATGTTGATTTCGAGACGGTGAAAGAGGATTGGAATGAATATAAGCTGGAGGACGGGACGATATTGAAATTCAAGACAATAGTTAGCAGTATAGTTCGTACAGAGGAATATGACCCGATGACCGGGGACCCGGTTTATCACGTTCGCTCCACGAATGTGCTCAGGGTGAAGGTACCAGAGGAGCTGAAGCGGCTGCCCGGCGCGAGGAAGTCAGATACAGAGGGAGTGGAAGTGCGGTAATAGCTGAAATAGCTGATATACCTTTTTCACATCACATAGAGCGCCTGCACGCAGGACGAACGTAATAGAACTATCAAAGGGGTTTTTAACGGGTGAGTGCAGCATACGAACGTTTTGAACAGTTATTTGAACTATTAGTACTGCTATGGCTTTTTATATCGTTCAAAAGAAGATAAAACCGGAGGTAAAGAGAAATGAGACGCATAAAAAGGTTGTTGGGCATGTCGGCGAAGAAGGTCGGTACGATGGTGGCGATAGCAGTCTTCTTACTGGCGATGGCATCCACGGTAAATGCGTACAGTGGGCATGGAACCGGAGAAGTCACACTGGATGGAACTGGGAAACTGTTAGCCAGGGGATACGGCAATGTCTCAATCACCCTGAATGGGACTGTAGACATGATGTGCAAACGAGGCGTGCTTGTAGTAACGGATAATTACGGTGATATAGAGATAACAGCTACTGGCTTTGGATACAGGAAGGAATTGGGTGAGCACAGATGGCTCTACAGGGGTACGGGCAGCATAGTCATAACAGGGAGTGATATACTCGTGGAACTCCATGCCCAGAATGGAGCACTGACCGCGAAAGGCACTGGTTCAGCAAGACTGAATGGCACAGGGGCATATATAGCATGTTGAGCTGGAATGAGGGTGGTGGCAAATAAATGACCACCTCTCTTTTATTTTTTCATTTCATCTTATTTCTTAACTTAACTGATAACTGATCTATAAAGAAAGACCCCAGAAAGACTGCCAGGACTACCCTAAAATGGCACAAAGATGTAGTGTTGTGGAGGGCAAACCTGAGAAACTTACTATTATGGATGAGCCAAGGTTAAGGATGATACTTTGCCTTCTTGTTCTTGTTCTCATCTCTGTCTCAGGTATAGTGTGTGTGGTGTGTGGGTTGGGTATTGAAGACGGTAATGAGGCAGCAGCGGTAGTAGCAGATGAGGGGTATTTCAAGCAGCTCATACTGGAGATATATGTGGATGAATCGGGTAAAGCACTTGTGACAGGCTATATAGAGCCAGATGCAGTTGCGAGTCTCTCTTTCTTAAATAACTCAGAATATATCTACGATAACGATACAAAACAGTTATATGCTCTCACAGACGAATTAACGGACAAATCAGGCGCTGACTGGACGTTGAGATTCTCCTCATGTGCCTATTATACTGATTATCACACGGTCTTCTATTTGCCCGATGTCATACGATTGGGCAGGATAAATTGCTCGCCTACAATGCAGTACTTCGTAACAGTATCAAATGGCTCTTTTGTTATTGATGTCCAGGGTTACGATGTTGAAAGCCCGATGACTGAGATAGAATATCAGGAACAGCTAGAGCAGCCTGAACAGCCCGGTAGGGGTGATACTACCACTAACATTACCATTATGCAACCACTGCTACTGCTTATCATCGTGCCTATCGCTGTTCTAACTGCGTTATTGGTGCTATATTTCTACTTTTACTTCACGAAGAAGCGAAGTGCGATAGGGGGTGCGGAAGAGTATAAGGCGGACAGGGAGGGCAGGAAAGGGGCAGGAATCGAGATTAGCAGCGATATGATGCGAATAATGGAGACACTAACAGAGAGGGAGCGAGGGATAGTGAATGCGCTGTTGAAGCATAACGGGGAGATGACCCAGGCAGACCTGAGATACGAGACCGGGATACCAAAATCCTCACTGACGGGTATCCTCCGTAACCTTGAGAGAAGGAACATAATAAACAAGAAAGAATGGGGCAGGACGAACGTAATAGAACTATCAAAGTGGTTTTTAGGGGGTAAGGGCAAGAAATGAACGTTATGAACAGTTATTTGAACTATTGGTACTGTTATGGCTTTTTATATCGTTCAGAAGGAGATAAAATCGGAGGTGAAGTAAAGAAAAATGGGATACATAAAAAAGTTGGTGGGGATGTCTATCGCGGCAGTGGTAGTTTTGAGTATCGTCAGCGGAATAATAACGGTATCTGTTACAGCGATGCCCAGGTCCAAAGTACCGGTGGCGGTCGTTTATTCAGGGCATGGATTTGTTCTGAACGGTGATGAATTCCATGTGCTCAGGGTACAGGTGATCAAAGTGAGAGAGCCAAAGCCGAGAGAAATCATGGGATATATAGGCGCGAATATGAGCCTAAAGGAGCTGAAGGCAGCGATAGCGAAAGAAAGACCCCGATATCGCGGTCGTTTACGTGTTGGTGAGGAACTCTACAGACTTGATAATATCACAGCCGGGAATAGGACTGTCAGTGCAGACCTCATGAATGTCTCAGGGTTGACACGGGAGAGGGCGGGGCATATCAGTATCACAGTTATGCGCTATGAGGGCACGAGGATAGGCGAAGGTACATTGAGTATGTATAAGGGCGCGTATATAGGAGAATACCGGGTGCTGCTTGCTGTGCTACCCCCGCATCCGGTAAAGAGGCGAATATGAAAGAGGTACGGGCAGCGTACCAGCCAACCTCTTTTATTTTATTATTTATTATTTTATTTAATAGCTATCACAGCCCTATAAACGGGTTTCATATCCACTTTATTGTTCGTTATTGTTCGCATATCTCACTTTTACTTTTTACTTATAGGACTTTCTTTAGTCCAGGTTCTTGCACTTTTCTTCCTCCATCCATCTTTTAATCTTGAAATCTCGTGGTTTTAAGTGCATTTATTACTGGAATGACTATTATATATCAGCTCAGGTCCACATTTATCGTTTTGCCGTTCATCACTGCTTCTTCCGGTACGTGCACCTCCTTCTCCACGTCCCATACAGGAGCACCATTCACTATATGACCCGCTCTCAATTTATATGTGGATGCGAGCACATCGAAGTTAGTGCCATTTTCTATCGGGCCTTCGGTTGAATATGGCACTATGAACGAATAACTGCCGTTTGAGTTCGCTATCGTTCGGTTGAAGTATACGAATCTCCTGCCCTGATTTGTGGTTACATTGGTTGCGACTTCGACAATACTGCCCTCAGGTGCAGTTCCTTCTATTTTCGCTCCTTTTACGTATTCAAAGACCTTAACGAAACTCACAGGGTTTATGTATTCTGGTGTCCATGCTTTTATGCCCGGCTGTCCGGTGTTGACACCGTAAAGATAAACATTCAGCTGTCCCGATTTCCTTTTGATGATGAATATATTCTTCTTTATATTGTCCCTTATCACCCAATTCTTTCCCCTCTTCGTAACCGTGCTACCTACTGATAGTGCGAGGGGCGTGGTATTTAAACTGTTCTTCAGTATTGCGGGTATGGTGCCATTATCCAGTGTCTCCTCTATCCCCATTCCCGCAGGCATACTGAACAATTGCCCGTGAAGAGTTCGCGCCTGTGTCGCTGTGCCATTGTAACTGCCTGAGATTGACCGCCAGTACCCCCCTCCGGTTGTTGCATTCATGATAACCAGAGGTAGATAGAAGGTCGGTGATTCATGCACCAGCCGGTAATGACTCAATGCTGATATGTTCTCACCATCCACATCCACACTCGTACCATCGAAGATATGTAAACGGGCTTCTAATGTATGGTAATAATATGAGAGAGCGCCGAAGCGTTGAGGGTCTCCAGCCCATACGGTCATCGCAGTGTATTTGTTGTAATACGAGCTCCATGCATCTGCCATCATAAAATCGCTTACCGCGTATCGCACGCCGAGTGCATCTGCGACTTCATTCGCGCGCGCTTCATCTGTTGTGACGAAGAATACGCATGCTCCGGGTTTATCACCCTGATGGGGACCCCCAATACCCTGCTGGAACGGATTAGCAACGGGAATGCGATGCGCTATTCTTGTTATCCAGTGTCCATAATCCCACCAGCTTATTACACCATACGCCTCCGGAGGATAATTATAATCTTCTATCCTGCCCGTTGTTTTATTCATCTCCGGCATCTGGTATAATTCATAATAGGATATACCTGGCTCTGGTGTATTCTTACGCATCCATGTAAGTGATTCGTACCAGTCATAAGGTGGACCCCCGGGGTACTTCGCACTTGCTAAAGAAGCACTTAACGGTGGATAAAACAGAATCAAACCAATTATAAACGAGGTGATTATAACATCAGTGCGCAGGTATTCTGTGATCTTCTTATGCTTATTCCGAGCCTGAGGCTCCTTGGCTTTATTAGTTGCCCTCGTCTTCGCCTTCTGCTGTGCAACTACGCCCGCACCACCCTTCTTGACCACCTTCCTCTTCGTTTTCGCTTTCTCCGATACCGGCTCAACCTTGAACCCCAATGCCACGAGCTCAATCAACGCCCATGAGACGAGTCCGCAAAGGAGTGCGACATTCACCGCATAATAGTAGGCGAACCTGTTCTGCCCAAAGCATGCAAAGAGCATTACCGCGCTCCAGACCATGAATAGAACCTCCTCCGCTCGAAATCGCCTTGCTATATTATAACCAAGCCATGCGAAACCGGCAAATGCAACGAAGAAGCAGGTGGTGAAGTATTGATATGCCTCACCCTGTGTTATCCGCCCTGTGTA
>PQXC01000028.1 GCA_003194435.1 Candidatus Methanophagaceae archaeon
ATAGAACCTCCTCCGCTCGAAATCGCCTTGCTATATTATAACCAAGCCATGCGAAACCGGCAAATGCAACGAAGAAGCAGGTGGTGAAGTATTGATATGCCTCACCCTGTGTTATCCGCCCTGTGTAGGGTGAAAAGACATGCATTGGATGTATCTCAGCCACTGTGAGTGCAGACTCAGAAGGTGTGAATACGCGGAGTTGCCCTATCAACATGGAGTACAATGGATGAGCGAGGGCATTCAGGAGCGCAAATGAGACTACAGCCAGTATAAATATCGCGATCGGATACCCATAGGGTTTTATTCCCCTGTAATTCATCATGAAAGAGATGATACCCAAAACAACTAATACTGACAGTCCGAGAATAAGGGAGAGGACTTGAATCCCGGTGGGTGAGTTAAAGACCGGTACCGGGGCTAACATAATAAGCGGGATAATAAATAGCGGTATTGCAATTATGCATAGGTAATCCGTGCTTTCCCCCCGCATGTGGTCAATTGTATATTGCACAACAGCATAGATGAGCAGGACAAAGACAAACAGGGGTGCACCTTTCCATGCGAGGTAATAAAGCCCGAGTGAGAACCCAGCCAGGAAGAGATAAATCGCAGACGCCTTTAACGGTGCCCAATCACGTTCCATGAACGAATGAAATGTTATCCCTTCCGCCTTCACCTTCTTTATCGCGATAATAACGAAGAGCATTGCTATCGTGCTGAACAGTGTCTCCGCGACGTGGTGATCGGTGAACCCCAATAGAGAGCGGGATAAGAACTGACCGGGTAGCACTGCAATCAGTGCTGCGGATAGTAGTCCTGCGTTCCGGTTCCATAGCTCTTTGCCGATGAAATACACGGGTATAACGGTAAAAGCGCCCAATACCGCTGGATACCACGCCCCTATCACTTCTATCCCATGCTGACCGAGCGAGGCATAGGGGTGTCCAAGCCCCAGTATCCAGATGATGACCGCAAGCAGATAATCGAATAGAGGCGCAAAAGGCACGGTTGTGCCATGTGGATAATAGGTAAAGGCATCGAAGAAGATGCGATGTGGGAAGTTATGCAATGTGTTCTCCACCAGCCGCATGTTATACCACGGGTCGTTACCACCGAATCTTACAAATGGACCACCGAAAACGCTATTATAGGGTAAAACGGCTCTGATATAAAGCGATAAACAAAATATGAATGCTAATATGGCACCGTAGATCAAAGATGCTTTTTCTATGCTCTTTATATTTATATTACTTATTCGCCCCATCTTATTTATCCTCCTCTGATTGCTCCTCTGAGTTTCTCTTGCTTACTATAATATAAAACCTATACCTATATTCCGCGCATCTTGATATAAATTACCTCAAAGTTTTATTTTATAATGCTCTATCCATAATTTTAAATAAGCACCAGTGAATCTATTCTCGATAGGATCGTTGATGTGGATCCACGCCAGAAAGTGACCTGTGGCAAGGCTGTTGTTGCTATGGTTCTGAACACTCTTGGATTTGTGGACCGCCCACTGTATCTATTCCCTGAGTTCATGGTAACAAAGCCTGTGGAGATATTGATAAGGGAAGACAACTTGCCGGTTTTTATACAGGCCTTGAAGTGCAATACCTCGGACAAGAACCATTTCAGAGAGATTGTGAAAGAATATGGGCGGTCATTGCAGGAGAAGTAGGGCGAAGACAAGATATGGGTCTGGGACAGTGCGGGATATTCGGAGAAGAATCTGCGAGAAATTTCTGAGAGCTACAAGTGGATAATGAGGGTTCCAGAAACGTTATCCGAAGCGAAAGAAGTGCTGGAAAATGCGGACACGGAAAAGATGAAAAGCACTTCTCTCAATGGTTACCGCCTCTTCAGCATCGAGGTGGAATACGGCGGCGTGAAGCAGCGCTGGGTGGTGGTATTCTCGAAGAAAGCGTTTATGAGAGAGACGAAAACGCTGGAGAAGAAGATAAAGAAGGAGAAAGAACAGGTGGAGAAAGAGGTATGGCATCTCTCCAATCAGGAGTTTTACAACGAGGAAGACGCACTGAAGGCTGCACGGGAGAGGGAAAAGCGGTGGAAGTATCACGAGATAAGCGCAACTGCGATGGAGACGAAGAGGAAGAGAGAAAACGGGGGACGGGGGAGACCAAGAAAAGACGAGCCTACACAGACGGTCTACTGCGTAAAAGTGGAGTTTGCGGAGGATAAATCCGTAATAGAGAAGGAAATGCTGAAAAAGGGGAAGTTCATCGTCGCTACAAACGAGTTGGACAGCGAGAAACTGAGTGATGAAGAAGTGCTCAAGGCTTACAAGGGGCAGCAGCATGCGGAGAGAGGTTTTCGCTTCCTAAAAGACCCTATGTTCTTTGCCCATAGTATGTTCCTGAAGAACGAAGGCAGGATAGTTGCGATGGTGATGATAATGGGGCTCGCACTCATGGTTTACAGTATTGCAGAGCGCAAGTTGCGTGAGGCACTGGAGAAGGCAGATGAGACATTACCGGATCAGAGGGGCAAGCCAACACAGAAACCAACGATACGGCGTGTCTTCCAGGTGTTTGAGGGTATTACCGTCCTTTACAGAGGATCAAAGATGGTGGCGGTCTTGAATATGAAGCCGATACACTATAAAGTCCTTTCTTTGCTCGGTCATGAGTATGAGTGGATGTATTGCGCCGGTTACGGTTAGATACGCCTTTGCCCAGTTCAAGGAAGAGAGCAATGCAAAGCGAAGCGGAAGACGCCGGTTAATCCATTCCTTCTCTTCTCCCTTGCAAAATCGTGTTGAAATAGGGGGTGAAAAGAATAAAATCGCGATGACGTGCAGATATGAACATACCCACGTATAAAGAACTTCTTTCAGCAGGTTCTTATCTGTATGTAATTCTTAAAATATTATCCTTAAAGTTTTAAAGTGCGGAATGCGAGATCTATTTATCCAGCGGACAAAAAAGATTTCCGCTTTTTGAACTCATCTTCGCTCTCGAATTCAAACCGCAGGACCTTATCCTTGAGCCATGGTATTTCCAGGTTTGACTGATTTATCTTATCGCAATACTCCTTAAGTGCGTTACACTCCCTGAAATAGTCAAATTTAACGACAATCTCATCTGCAGTCGTTGTTATCGTTGCTGGTCTGTCGAGGAACTTCCTTACGATCGTGCCCGCGGTCATTTTGTGATATTTCTCGTCCAGGCACTCCTTGAACTCTCCGATGATGTTAAATGCGAGTGCTTTTACCCACCCGACCAGCATAACATGCTTATCCCGGAATTGAACCTTTTCCGCCCTGGGATTCAGGGGATAGCTCTTTGGAAGTGCATCAAGGTTCAAATCGTGCGTCAATACACGATAGCATAACTCATGGTTCTGTCTGCTGCGATACTCGACCAGGAGGTCGTATACCGAAGTGAGTTCATCGTTCGTGTATATGGGATAGAACCTGTCTTTTCCTTTCTCGAGCTCGTTCAGGACCAATATAGTGCGAACAGGCTCTTTGCATCCTCTTATTTTCGTTCTCGTGTCAGCGACGAGGATTTTCTTCTTCGGGTCTCCGGGGTCGGTATATGCCCTGTATTCACTTTTAGGAACCTTCTCCCACTGTTTTACCAGATTACGCTGCCTCTTTCCCCTTACCAGGAACGTAAGATGCTTTATTTTACTTAATCGCGCGATGACTGAGCCTTTGCAGCCACCCGCATCCAGGATCATCCTCACTGATTCCGGCTTCACCTCGCTTATAAGCTCTTTTACCTGCTTGAGGGCGGTATTTGCGAGAGTTGCAGTCCCTGGTCGCGGTTTGAAGCCAATCAGGCGTTTTCTCACGAGTTCAAATACGTAGAAGAGCTTGTCTGCCCTCATCGCCTTTCCCCTCGTTGGGTGTTTTGTCCCGGGGATTTTTACTTTACGCGTCCACCTTGCGACCACGTGCTCGTCAATGCTGATTCTGAGCTTCCCTCCGATAAAATCGCTTAGAGGTCTCGTCAAATCGTAAAATCTGAGAATGAATGACTTACGACACTTCTTTACCCATCTGAAGAGGGTTGTTCGGCTTAAAACACTGCTTCTACCAGTTAAAATAGCAAAGCCGAGATCAGAGAGATCCTCTAAGTGAAAAGGTCTCTCTATACCAAAAGCAGATAA
>PQXC01000029.1 GCA_003194435.1 Candidatus Methanophagaceae archaeon
CCAGCCCGAACCTGAGCTCGCTGTACTGGAACAGCCTGACTGGAAAGTGGGCGATTGGTGGACTGTGCGGTTTACATACCGTGCAGATGCACAAGCTGTTCCAATCCCTTCTTGGATCGGAGAGAATTATAAATTCGAGGTTGTGGACATCGCGAATATAGATGGTAAAGACTGTTACGTTGTAAGAGTAGGAAATGAGTTCTTATATTTCAAAAAAGAAAATGCATCTCCAATTATAAGTGGCAATATATTAGCCCCCTTTGATTTCCCGGCTTTTCCGCTTGAAAAGAATGTAACCCGTACTTACGGGAGAATTCAGCAGAGCGTTTCGGTTGATACGTTCACGAAAAAAGACGGAAATAGTGTAAAATGTTTTAAAGTATCATTACGACGTCCGTGTACAAGCCAGAACGTTACTCAGTACTGGCAACCCGGTGCACCATGGTGGATTTATGAAGAGAAAGGAGACATGGTGAAAGCGTGGTTGGTGGATTGGGGGCATGAAGAGGTACACGAAGAGGTTAAAAAAAACTTCAGTGAATTATATCCGCACTGAAACACCCGTTCCCCTACCCTTAACCCGAACGGGAGGCACGAGGAATTATAATATACCTACCAGTGGCACAGCCGCCAAAATATACACGTGACGTTGTTGAACTGCTTTTAGAAAAAGATAGTGCAAAGATACAAAAAGAAGCAGAAGCAGAAAATATCGAAAAATTTATATATTGAGAAAGAGAAAAACAGGCATATTGAGAGAGGAGCAATAAGAAAAAGGAGTGGAAAGGAGAGATGGGAGAAGAGAAGAAAGAGGGTGAGTTTGAGCCGAAGATAATCGGATTTACCTGTAATTGGTGTACATACGCATCAGCAGACCTTGCAGGGACGTCGAGGAAGAAATACCCGCCGAATGCACGGATAATAAGGCTTATGTGCTCAGGGAGGCTGGATCCGATGTTTGTGCTCAAAGCGTTGCTGAATGGTGCAGATGGAGTGTTTATAGGGGGCTGTCATCCCGGGGAATGCCACTATATAAAAGGGAATTTCTATGCCAGGCGGAGAATAGCGGCGATAAGGACGATTCTGAAGCAGCTTGGGCTGGACAACAGGGTCAGATCAGAGTGGATAAGTGCATCGGAGGGGGATAAGTTTGCAAGGGTGATGACGGAGATGGCGGAGGACTTGAAGAAGCTGGGTCCGAATCCAATGAGAGGTAAGATATTATGAAAGGTGCAGAGTTGGGGATAGAGGATTTAGAAGGTTTTTTTAGGGGCTTGCTGGAGAAGGAAGTTGTGGATTGTCTGGTAATGCCACACGTCGCAGGTAAAAATATCGCATATATGATGGTAACGGATCCAAAGAGGATAGAGTCATCGCCGGGGAAAGCCATCTTCGCACCTTCGTTCAGTGTGAATGCAGCGGGTATAGTTAAAGGATGGACGGTAGCGAATAAGGTGGGACTGGTGGCGAAGCCGTGCGAGATAAGGGCGGCGATAGAACTGGTGAAGCTGAATCAGATGGATAAGGATAGTTTACTGCTCATCTCTGTTGATTGCGCAGGTGCATTTGAGAACCAGGTTTATGCAGACCACAGTGATGAGATAGGGGAGTGGCTGGATAGCGGGAAGATAGAAGAATTGAAGGGCAAAGGGATAGAGCTGAGAGAGGCATGCACAATATGTGATAGCAGATTAGCAGATGTCGGTGATATAGGAATAGTGAGGCTGAACGGGGATAAGGTTGTGGTTACGGGACTGACGAATATGGGAGAAGCAGCACTGACAGCACTGGAACTGGCGTTAGAAGATAAGGAGATAGAGCGAAAGGATGAGAAGGCGCGGATAGCAGAGGAGGCGAAGAAGAATGAAGAGGCGTTACCGAAGATAAGCAGCATTGAGGAACTTGAAGCGTTCTTACAGGATTGCATAGTATGCAAGAACTGCCGCGATGTATGCCCGGTATGCTATTGTAAAGAATGTTTCTTTGACCAGCCACTGGGTAACCCGGCGAGTGGAGACCTGCTGAACCTCGCTGAACTGAGAGGTGCGATAGGGGTACCTGCGAATCAGTTGTTCTATCACCTGACGCGGGTGTACCATGTGAGCACGACGTGTGTGGGTTGCGGAGCCTGTGCGGATGCATGCCCGAAGGATATACCATTGACGAGATATTACCCTGTGATAGCGCGGAAGGTGCAGGAGATCTTCGAATATGAGCCGGGTAAGGACGTAGAGGAGCCATTGCCTTTCGTTGTGTATGAGGAGGAGGAGCTTGAGGACAAGCTGAGATAAGATAAGAAAAAATGATAAAGACATGGGAATTAGAACCGAACTTCAAATACGAGATAATGAAGGAGCCGGGGGGTGAGCATTTAACATCGTGTTTCCAGTGCAGCACGTGCACATTGGGTTGCCCATTGACGGAGATCGTGCCGGGTTATAATCCACGTAAGATAATCCAGATGAGTTTGCTGGGGATGCGAAATGAGGTTTTATCAAATCCTGATTTATGGGTGTGTCTGATATGTCAGACGTGCACGGCGCGATGTCCCCAAGATGTGCGGATAGCGGATTTGCTGGGTGCGATAAGGCGGATAGCGGAGCGCGAGGAGGAAGCGGGTAAGCTCAAGATAGATAGCGTTCGACCGAGATTTGATAAGGCTTTCATGCATCAGTTAGAGAAATATGGGCGTTTGTATGATTTCGGACTGGCGAAGGAGTATTATACGGGACGAGAAGGGTCGTTCTTCAAGGGTATGATGGCGATGTCGAAGGATTACAAGGCGTTCGGGATGCGACTGTTCAAGAAGGGTAAGATGGGACCGAAAGCACTCTTCCCGGAGAAGGTGAAGGATAGAGAAGTGATGAAGAAGATATTTGAGCAGATGGGGGCGGGAAAGAAATGAGTGAGCGTAAGTATGCGTATTATCCGGGCTGCCCATCGGGCACGACGGCGATGGAGCAGGACATGTCAATGAAGGCGGTATTTGAGAAGCTGGGTATAGAACTGGAAGAGGTAGAGGACTGGAACTGCTGTGGTGCTTCGGAGGTAGAGGACCCGGAGATTGTGTATGCGTTAAATGCACGTAATCTCGCAATTGCGGAGAAGCAGGGGTTGAATATAGTGACGCCGTGCAGTATATGCTATTACAACCTCTCGAGGTCGAACAAGGCGCTGAAGGGCAATGAGGAACTGCGTGCAAGGGTGCGCAGTATAGATGATTCACTGGCATATAATGGCGGTGTGGAGGTGAAGCACGTGCTGGATGTGCTTGTGAATGATATAGGAATAGAAGCACTCAAGCAGAAGGTGGAGAAGAAAGTAGAAGCGAAAGTGGCGCCCTATTATGGATGTTATATAGGCAGACCGCCGGAGACTGCCTTTGATGACCCCGATGCGCCGGGCTTGATGGACAGGCTGGTAGAACTGGTGGGTGCGGAGGTGGTTCCATATAATTATACGAAGACAAAGTGTTGCGGTGGTCCTTTAATGATGACGCGCCAGGATATAGCATTTGAGATGGCGCGAAAGGTGCTGGAGGGTGCGAAGAACGCTGGTGCGGACTGTATCGCACTGGCATGTCCGTTGTGTGGTATGATGCTGGATGCGAAGCAGCCGGATATAGAAGAGGCGTTTGGTATAGAGATAGGCATGCCCGTGCTATACATAACGCAGTTGCTGGGTCTTGCACTGGGAATAGACTCGGGCAAGCTGGGATTGAATAAGAACATAGTGGATACGAAGGATATAATAGGGAAGGTGGTGTGAAGATGGGGATAGCAGTGATAGGGGGAGGAGTAGCGGGCATAACGGCGGCTCTTGACCTCGCGGATTCGGGTTACAAGGTGTATTTAATAGAGCGTAATGCAGAGCTCGGCGGTAAGATGGCGGAGCTTGCGGAGTGTAAGACCGGGCTGTCGCCGCGG
>PQXC01000030.1 GCA_003194435.1 Candidatus Methanophagaceae archaeon
GCTGGCGAATGAACTCCTGAAACTCGGCTGTTCTAAGGCTGCTTCCTTTATCCGGGATTATTCTAATACTATTGTAACCTTTGCAGTACTGGCGTTCAAGGGAAGAAAGGTGCCATGGAATTCAAATATCATAGAGAGGTTAATGGGAGAGATATCAAAAAGGACAAAACATAAGTGGATGAGATGGACCACTAAGGGTCTGGGGACAATTCTTAACCTCATTCTGGCGAGGTATGTATCTGAAGAATCTTACTTGGTGTTTAAGTAGGTTGAGGTGTTTTTAAGATGAAAAAAGTCTTTGAATATTCTCATCTTGGGGGCTTAGAGATTGGAGGTGCACCCCAGATAAGCCGATTGGGCTCAGACCGATACGCCATTGGTTGGATGGAAGGGTTAAAGCCCACATATTTATATGCTACCTCTCATATCTATTGAATGTGTAGTCACTAATCCAAAGGGGGACATCTCAACGGCGAAGTTGTCCATCCCCTCACGGGTACAAAGGCAAATTATGGATGCGCTGGGGATTGGGGTGCACCCCTGTTAGTATATAAAGTCTGAAACTTAGGTAATTAAATTATACACTGAAACTTAGGTTAGTTAGTATGGAATAGTATAAAACGGAAATGGAAATGAGAACGGGAATAGGAATAGATTATGATAAGGTGGGTTTGAAAGCCGGGCTGGAGATACACCAGCAACTGGATACAAGAACGAAACTATTCTGTAAATGCCCCACCACGCTCAGGGACAATAAGGATTCCACATACTCGTTTATACGGTATTTAAGGGCTTCTAAGAGCGAGATGGGGGAAGTGGACAGAGCGGCACGAGAAGAGGAGAGCTACAGTCGCACATTTCTATACAAAGCCTATGATTCCACCTGTCTAGTGGAGAATGACGAGGAGCCGCCGGGTGAATTGAACCCCGAAGCAATTGATATCGCACTTGAGATCGCTCTGATGCTGAATATGAAGGTCGTGGATGAGATACATACAATGCGGAAGATAGTGATAGACGGCTCAAATACCTGCGGGTTTCAGAGAACCGCACTGGTGGCGACTGATGGCTGGCTCGCAACAGAAGAGGGGCGCGTCCGCATAGATTCGCTATGTCTCGAGGAGGATGCAGCCCAGAAGATAGAGACAACAGGCACAGGCAATATGGTGGTTTATTCATTAGATCGGTTGGGCATACCGCTAGTGGAGATAAGTACTGCACCTGATATTCGCACACCGGAACAGGCACGTAAGGTGGCGGAGCAAATTGGGATGATATTACGTTCCACAGGTAAGGTGAAGAGGGGATTGGGGACCATCAGGCAGGATATAAACATATCAATAGAAGGTGGCGCTCGTGTGGAGATAAAGGGCGTTCAGAACCTGAGATTGATAAGTGAGATAGTGAAGAACGAGATATTAAGGCAGCGAAAGCTCATAGAGTTGAAGGATGAACTGAATAATAGAGGTGCCAGAGTTGAGCATCGTATTGAAGACCTGTCATTTATATTTAAGGATACCGATTCAAAGGTGATAAACAGAGCAGGCGGTAAAGTATTTGGGGCATGTCTGCGTGGGTTCGCGGGCATTCTCGGCACTGAACTACAGCCTGGCAGGCGATTCGGAACAGAGTTAGCCGATTTCGCCGCTAAGTACGGTACCGGTACTGGCTTGATTCATACCGATGAACTACCTGCTTATGGCATTGGTGAGGCAGAGATAGCGCGTATGAGGAGCGTATTTAATGCATCAGAGTCTGATTGCGTGGTGATAGTAGCTGTTGCGGAGCGAGCGCAAGGCGAGAAAGCGCTGAGAGCGGTATTGAACAGGGCGGAGGCTGCGATGCGAGGGATACCGGAAGAGACACGTAGAGCATTGCCAAACGGGAGTAGTGCCTATATGCGCCCTCTACCAGGTGCCGCGAGAATGTATCCAGAGACAGATGTGCCACCAGTTGAGATAGATGTGCAGAGGCTGAAGGCTATAAGCAGTAGATTACCTGAGACATTTGAGCATCGAGTAACGCGCTACAAGCAGCAGTTCGGATTGAATAACGAACTCGCCACGAAGGTATCACGCAGCAGCAACTTCAATCTCTTTGAGTTGATAGTGGAACGCTACGGAGGTAAAGGTGTATCACCAACACTGGTCGCAAGGACACTTACAGATACGATGGTAGAGTTGATGCGGGAGGGAGTGGAGCTGGAGAATCTGACCGAGCAGCACTTCATAGATATCTTCAGGCTGCTTGCTGAACACGCATTTGCGAAGGAGGCAATACCTGATATTATGAGGTTCATAGCGAGTAAGCCGGAACTGAGTGTCGAACGTGCAATAGAGGAAATTGGACTGAAAGTGAGTATAAGAGATGTAGAGCGGTTCATTGAGGATACAGTGGCATTGAAACGCGATTTTATACTTGAAAAGGGAGAGAGAGCGGTGGGACCGTTGATGGGCATTGTCATGGCTAAGTATCGTGGTAAGGTGGATGGTAAAGAGATAAACAGGCTATTGAAGACGAAGGTGGAGCAGATTCTCAAGGGTGAGTCTGATAAATAATCAGTAGTTCCGAATGAGGAACATCACACGAAAAACATATAAAAATGGCTATTTTAGACAACCAAGCAAAAATACAATACAGCAAGTTCAACCAAAATATCGGAGGTTAAGCGGTAAAAAGCCATTTAGGGCTGTCTGAAGCTTCGGTTTATAAAATTCCCTTGTTCGGAAGTAGGTGTGTTCGGAACTACTGTACATGCGGAAATGCTTATATATATCTATATCCCATGAGTAAAATATTTAACTACAATGTCCTGCTAAAATTTCCACTTCAGTCATAATTCTTCTTTGGGCCAGAGTAGATACCTTCTTTCAGTTCTCTCAAATACTTTAACCCCCTCCACCAACCATTCACAAAAGATCATCATATCACTCTCCAATCTATCAAAACACCATTTTTTACCACCGCCACTTAAAACGACAATTTTTAATTGCGTATAATTGAAAGTCAACAGATAAAAACCGAAAAATTTAAAAGCTGAAGTTTCTAATAACTTATTAAGGTGATTTAAATGAGGACACCGTTGATACCGGAAGAAGGGGACCCCAAATGGGATTTTGTGAGAAACGTGCTAAGGATATTCGAGAAAAGAAAGATGAGGAAAATAGTGTCTAAACATGGAGTAAAGCCGCTAAGTGAAGCTATAACGATGCTGAAAGTCGTGATACTCGCAA